>JAFYAW010000024.1 GCA_017540505.1 Bacteroidales bacterium
ATTCTTTCAATGAACATTTCCCTTCTCCCCTCGCCTCACAGGACCTCCGTCCTTTCCCCCTCATTTGGGACCGCAAAAATAGTGCTTTTTTCATTCACTCGGCACTATACCACCTTCTTTTTTTTGATATTTTTATTATCTTCCTGAAAATCAATGAGAAAAAATTTCATTTTTTACGTTTTTCAACATTATATTTTTGATAACTCAGGAGTTTTTCCCTGTTTTCTATACCATTTCACTATTTATGGAACGGAAGATTTCGAAGTTTTCAACCAAAAGATGTCAAAAACTGAAAGCCCTAAGAGTCAAAATCGGGAGCTCTGAAGTCCTGTTTCACCCTCTATTTTTCCAAAAAGATCTTTCAACAATGTTATATTAAAAAAAAGTGTATTTTTGCAGCCCAAAATTTAACAACAGTATTAACAAAAAAAGAAAGAGGTATTTTTTATGATCATTGTTCCCATTAAAGAAAACGATTCTATCGACAAAGCGCTGAAAAGACTGAAGAAGAAATTCGACAAGATTGGTATCAAGAAGGAAATCCGTCAAAGACAGGAGTTCACCAAGAAAAGCGTTATCCGTAGGGAACAACTGCGCAAAGCCATCTACGTACAGCATCTTCGCGAAGCTGAAAACGAATAGTCACGATGGCTTATCATTAAAACAGGGGATTCCCTGTTTTTTTTATAAACTGTAAAAGCGTATATTAATATATACAATAACATAACTAATGGATTTTTCCACATTCATCCACTATCTGCAATACGAGAAACGCGTATCCCCGCATACAGTGGAGGCCTATTCCCACGATCTTCAGCAGTTTTCCGACTATATGGAGAATTGTCTGGACATTCACAACCTCACGGATATCGGGAACGACGAAATCCGGACGTGGATTATCACCTTGTTGGAAGATGACAAGCACAGTGCCCGGACTGTCAACCGGAAAATCAGCACCCTGCGAGCCTTTTTCCGTCACGAGCTGAAAAGCGGACGAGTCACACACGACCCCATGACGCTGATTCGGGCCCCGAAATTTTCCAAAAGGCTCCCTGAATATGTGGAGGTCCGCGACATGGAACGCCTTTTCGATCTGGAAATGTTCGCTGACAGTTTCGAAGGCGTGCGTGACCGGCTGATTTTGGAGCTGTTTTACGACACCGGCATCCGCTTGAGCGAGCTGAGGAATCTACGGAAAAGCGACATCGACCTCAACCAGCAAACCGTTAAAGTGCTGGGTAAGCGCAACAAAGAGCGCATCATCCCCATCGGCAAAACACTGACGGACTTATTAACAAAATATATGGGGTATTATCCGAAAAATATATGCGCAGATAACGAAAATTATTATATCTTTGTAACCGCTGACGGACAACTCTTGTATCCGAAAGCCATCTATAGAATTGTTCGAAAATATCTGGACATGGTAACGACCATTGACAAACGGAGCCCGCACGTCATTCGACACACCTTTGCCACACACATGCTGAACAACGGTGCCGATCTGAATGCCATAAAGGAGATTTTGGGGCACAGCAGTCTGGCGGCCACCCAGGTGTACACGCACAACTCTATGGAGCAACTCAAATCAATTTATAAACAAGCCCATCCACGGGCATAAACAAAGGAGGTTATTATGACAATTAACATTTCTTCCGTCCATTTCAAAACGGATCAAAAGTTAGAAGACTTCATCAACGAAAAAGTTGAGAAACTCAACAAGGTTCACGACGGCATCATCGGCGCAGAAGTCACCTTGAAACTCGAAAACACCGAAGCTCCTGAGAACAAGACCGCCGACATCCGAATCAAAATCCGCGGCAACGACGCCATCGCCAGCAAGACCGCCAAAAGTTTCGAGGAGGCTACCGACCTCACCGTTGACGCACTGAAGAAACAGTTGCAGAAAATCAAAGAAAAAGAACAGACCAAACGATAAAATGCTGTCCTATAAGACAAAAAAAGGCTCTTGAAATTCAAGAGCCTTTTTTGATGTACAAAGACCACTATTTCACGTAATAGGTGAGTTTCATGTTGATGCTCACTCTCTTCTGCTTGGAGGAGGTATTGAAAGCACCGCCCCAAGTGTAGTCCTCATCTGCAGAGTTGGGAGCCGTAATCTGGAACACACCAGTGTTGGCCGTCTTCAGATCACCCAGCTTGCCGCCGGCATTCTCCGTGATGGTCAAAGCGCGATCGCGGGCATTCTTGGAAGCCTCTGCCAGCATTTCAAGCTTTAAATCAGCCAGTTTAGTGTAGTAGTATTCCGGATTGTAACTGTCAATCCTGATATTTTTGTCATACAGTTCAGAGATCTCGCGGATAACCTTCTCCACCTTCTCCACATCCTTGGACTGGATCTTCACCACCTGACTGGCTTGATAGCCATTGAAGATCTGAACACTCTTCCGCAGGCTTTCATCCCATCTCCACTGGGTTTGCTCCTCCGTGGAAATGTTGCCGAAATCCATTTCATCCTCTGAAATACCTTTCTCTTTCAGGAAGGCCTTCACATCCGCCGCTTGAGTTTTCAGCGTGTTGTAAGCCGATTTCATATCCATGTCCTGCGCATCATAGCGCACGCGCCAGACAATCAGGTCAGACGTGAAATCCTTTTCGGCCAACCCTGTGACAGAGACCGTTTTAACAGGTTTTTTTGTCTTATAAAAAGCAACACCGATGGCGATTGCCGCCAGGAAGAAGAACGCGCCAATAATCAGAGCGATTGTAAGACCATTATTTTTCATAGCATTTAATTTTAAAAATACATTCTTAAAAACGGAATATGATTGAAAAAATTATAAGGCCCAATCAAAAAAAGTTTATACTATAACTTATTGATTATCTTACCAATGTGATAGAACCATGCAACGAATACGACATTTGGCCCGTCAATGTGTTGACGAAAACATCACAACTGTAGTAATAAACGCCATCGGAGCAGGTTCCGAACGTGTCGGTATCCGTACCATCCCACAGGATATCCGGGTCGGAGGTGGAGAAGACACGTTTGCCCCAACGGTTGAATATCCGCATATCCACCTTCACCACCCCATGATACGGCAGGAAAGGTGTGAAGAGATCATTCACCCCGTCCCCGTTAGGGGTAAACACATTCGGGAAGTGGTATTCAAGACAATCGTAGATGTCAAAGCAGGTAGTGTCCGACATCGCCGTCACATTCCGGTTGGAGTCGGAGACAGTCATGGCAAAGCATCCCACGATTTCCGCATCGCCGGACAGATGGTATTCGCAGGAGGCGGGATAGCAAATCTGCGAAGATTCCATTGAATCCACACATACAAATGGGGACTGCATGGTGGATTTGTAATAGAAATAGTAGTAACGGGCATCCGACTCCGCTGTATCCGAGGTAAACCGCCATGAATAAACCACCTCGCGACAATCCGTTGTAATGGAGAGTTCCGGCATTTGCGGCGGCTCGTTATCGATAGGGACCGCACGCACCTGCTGCGAACGGTTGAAGAGCGGCCCCAGCGTGTCGGGAATCCAATAATATCCGCGGGCGCAGACGTAATAGCTGTACATTCGCCCGTTCTCCAGTCCGTTATCCGTATAGGAGGTGGTCTGCGTACTCCCAATGGAATCCCATTGGTGCTCGCCATAGCGGTACACCGTGTATTCCACATTATTCCAGGGCTGTTGCACCGACCATGAGAGACTTACCTTCCGGTCACCAGGATAGGCGGACAGGAAAATGGAAGTAGCCGGATCGGAATATTCCACCACCGTATCAGCATTGTTGAAAGAAATCTGATACGTATAGGCTAATCCGTCCGTATTCAAGTCATGGTCCAGATATTCCACCGTATCGGTTTGGAACATCGTAATGGGAGCTGTATTAAGCTGTGTAAAAGAGCTTTCTGCTGAAGATTTTCTATACAGATTATAAAAATATGACGGCGGGAAGGCGGCAGTGTCCACCTCCGGCGGAGCCATCCATCGCACTTTCAACGTTCCGTGCGCCGTATCGGTCGTCACCACATCAGCATTGATAATGAGTGGGGCATCATTGGCGATATGCACGCAAACCTCATCCGACACAATACTTTCTGACCCGTCGGGGAAGAGTGCAACCACCCTATAACAATACTCATTGGCATGATACAACGGACGATACGAACCGTCATCCAACCATGTGGTATCCGCCCAATCCGATGTGGAGCCTATCCACTCGTAGCCGGCATTGGCAGGCATCCCCGTTTCACAATATGCCGGATCAAACGGATTGCTGCCACTGCGCCGATACACGTCATAGCCCACCGCATTGGGACAGCTGTCGGGATGCCAGTAAAGCGTGACCGTATTGCCCTGCGGAAGCGCATCGATAATCTTTGGTTTCGGAGCTATAACCCTGATATTCATCCGTTTGAATGAAACAAGTTCCACATGCGGGCCATTATCCCGGGCTTTAAACAATACCGTATAGGGCGTTTTCTTCACATGTGAACAAGCCGTATTCCACGAAAAATTGACATGATACGGAACCGAATCGGTGATGGGCATAAACTGTGCAGGCGACTCCGGCACGAGCAGCGGCTCGCCCGAAGCCTCCAAAGTCACGTATGTGGATGTCAAGTCTTTCACCAGCACATCCATTTTAAGTGGCGAGCCGGCCACCACGCAGGTATCATGCACCTCAATCACAGGCGGTTGATTATCGCATGGTGCGATGGAAATCTGCATATCGCGGACCATGCTGCTGATTAGCAACCCGTTGCGCCACTCACGAATCAGGATGGCAATATTGTATTCCCCGGCCATCGTGGGCGAGTCCCAAATCAAATCGCCCGTGATGGAATCTATGGTGATATAGTTGGAAGCATACGGAAGGGCGTAGCCGGGAATCTCGCCTCCATCCGTACCGCGACAGGCTATCAGGCTGTAAGAAAGACTGTCACCATCGGGATCGTAGGCCCCAGGATTATGGTAGTAAATTACGTTGGTACAGCCGTTATCTATCGGAGGATTGAGTAATTGAGGTGATGAATTCCCTCCAATGAAAGGATTGATAACAACAATGGTTTCTATAAAAAACGGAATCTCCACGGAGCTGGGGATGTTGAGGATGCCCGCATTGCGGTTCGGATCTTCGAAAGAGACGTGAAAGGTTCCCGCCGCAGAGAAGGTATGTTGCGTGACATAGACATTCTTGCTGATGTCGTTCGGAAGGTTATGTTTCTGAAGCCGTGGCACGGTAGATGTCGTGCCATCGCCCCACGTGATGTCGATTTCAGGCCGGTCAGCGAGGCTGGGCGTATATGTATAAGTCGTAATGGTGAATTCGTATGTCAGACCTGAGATATAGACGTAGCTGATCTCGCCGGCACGCTGGTGTGTCGCGAACAAGCTGAGCGAACAGAAGAGCAGAAGCAGCGTCCCGAACAGCCGGAGCCGATATCGTCGGAGCCTATTCATCCTGAAGTGGCAAGATCTTATTATCGGTTAGTTGGTAACGATGTCCACATTCGGGACAGGTGGCAAATCCCTCCTCATCGAAGGCTAATGTATGCCCGCACACACTCACCCACCCGATCTGCCGGGCGGGGTTGCCGACCACAAGCGCGTAATCGGACACATCGTGCGTGACGACACTGCCCGCGCCAACCAGTGCATAGCGCCCCACCGTATGGCCGCACACAACGGTGGCATTGGCCCCAATGGTTGCCCCTTTCCGCAGCAATGTCTTCTTAAATTCCGATTTCCTTTCTATAAAACTCCTGGGATTCAACACATTCGTAAACACCGCAGAGGGACCCAGAAAAACATCTTCTTCGCATTCCACCCCGTCATAAATCGAAACGTTGTTCTGCACTTTCACTCGGTTTCCCAACCTCACACCATCGGCCACAAACACATTCTGACCAATAATGCAGTTCTCCCCAACAACGCATCGGGGCATCAGGTGGGAAAAATGCCATATCCGGGTGCCGTCGCCAATCTGGCAACCAGCATCTACAACAGCGGTGGGGTGTACGAAGTAGGACATAAATATTGATATGGTTTATACAGTTTATAATGTTAAATAACTAACGACTAACAGCCAATAGCTAATAGCCAACGGCCAAAGTAGAGGTGATGTGATGTATTTGTTCTTCCGTAAGTTCAGTGTGCATGGGCAGGGAAAGCACCTGACGGGAGAGCATTTCCGATACGGGGAACGCGCCCTCCGAGTAGCCAAGATGCCGGTAAGCCTGCTGGAGGTGAAGTGGCAAGGGGTAGTAAATGGCGTATGGGATATCATGTGCGGACAACCGTTCGGTCCGTGCCTTGCGCGAGCCGTCGAGTATCCGAAGGGTATATTGGTGATAAACATGGGTGGAATAAGACTCAAGGGCCGGCGTTTGCAGATACGCAACATTTTGAAGAGCAACATTATATCGTGCTGCGGCAGCTTGGCGTGCAGCGATATACTCATCCAAGTGGCGCAGTTTCACCTGCAATATGGCAGCCTGAAGCGTGTCAAGACGGGAATTGAGGCCCACACGTTCGTAATAATATTTCTCCGACATGCCGTGATTTGCTATGCTGCGGATTTTAGCGGCCAACTCATCCTTTTGGGTGAACACGGCACCACCATCGCCGAAGCATCCCAGGTTTTTGGACGGGAAAAACGAAGTGCAGCCCACGTCGCCCATTGTACCCGCCTGATGTACTGTGCCATCAGAGAACGTGACCTCCGCCCCGATGGCCTGGCAGGCATCCTCCACCACGTAAAGGTTGTGCGCACGGGCAATGGAAAGTATCCGTTCCATGTCGACACACTGGCCGAACAAGTGTACCGGAAGGATTGCCTTCGTCTTCGATGTGATAGCGGTTTCCAGCTGGTCTGGGTCCATGACAAACGTATCGGGACAAACATCCACCAGCACAGGTTTGAGGCCAAGCAGGACAATAACCTCCAGAGTGGAAACGAACGTGAAGGGCACGGTAACGACCTCATCGCCGGGCTGCAAATCAAGGGCCATCAGCGCAAGACGCAAGGCGTCGGTGCCGTTGGCGCAGGGTATCACGTGACGCGCACCCGTATAACGGGCCAGCGCTTCCGCAAACTCCCCAACTGCATTGCCATTGACAAAATCAGCCTGATCCACCACGCGTTGCATGGCGGCATCCACCTCCGATTTAATCCTTTGGTATTGGCCGTTCAAGTCAACCATCCTTATTTTTTCCATCATCAAAAAGTCAAGCGGCAAAGATAGCTAAATTATAGGTACATAACAGGAAAAAATGGAAAATTATTGTGTAATCTCCACGGGTTCAGGATTTATCCCTAATCTTCCACCATCGGGCGGATGGCATTGTCAACAGAGAAATTGCCAATACGTGTGCGCCGCAGGGCGGTAAGGTGCCCACCGCTCGCCAGTGCCACGCCGAAATCGCGGGCCACGGAACGGATGTAGGTACCCTTGCTGCAGACGATGCGGAAGTCCACGTCCGGCAGCGCAAACCGTGTGATGTCGAACTCATGAATAGTAATCTCTTTAGCGGTGATGGCCGCATCCTCCCCGTTGCGGGCCAGCTCGTAGGCCCGCCGCCCGGCCACCCGTATGGCGGAGAACATCGGCGGCACCTGCTGCAGGACACCCGTCAGAGAACGCGCCGCCTCCGTGGCCATCTCCAGCGTGATGTGCTCGTATGGGTACTCGGCATCAATAGGATGCTCCAAATCGAAGCTCGGGGTGGTAGCCCCTAACCGGATGGTACCCGTATATTCTTTAATGCCCGCCTGGATGGCATCGATCTGCTTGGTCATCTTGCCGACGCAGACAATCAGCAGGCCGGTAGCCAACGGGTCCAGCGTGCCGGCATGGCCCACCTTGACCTTGTGGCCCACCTGCCGTTGGACCACCCGCCGCACCTTGCCCACAATGTCGAACGAGGTACACCGGTAGGGCTTGTCGAAAAGCAGCACATCCTCCTCCGGATTCACATCGAAATCCGGCAGCGTGAAAGTGGCGCTATGGATGAATTTCTTTTTTAACATGCCCCAAAACAGATGGCGATGATGCCGATGACGGCGCAGTAGAGGGCGAACCAGATGAGGTTGGCCTTCTTGACCAGTCGGATCATGAACTTGCAGGCGAACACACCCGACACGTAGGCGGCTAAGAAGCCCACTAACAACGAAGTGACAGGGATGCCGCATTGCGCGAACGAGCACTCACCGCCGACAATGCTCAGAAAAGCTTCCCCTAAGATTGGGATGATGACCATAAGGAACGAGAACTGGGCCACCTCGTCCTTGCGCACACCCGACAACAAGCCAGTGGCGATGGTGGAACCGGAACGCGACAGGCCTGGCAGGACGGCCACCGCCTGTGCACATCCAATGAGTAAGGCGCGACCAAACGTCAGCGGCTTGTTCTCACGGAAACGGAAAAGCTGTGTCAATGCAAGCAGCAAAGCTGTAATTAACAGGCAGATACCCACCAAAACCAGTCCTTCGCCGAACAGCTGTTCCACACTGTCTTTGAAAAACAGTCCCACAATGAGCACAGGAATCATGGAAACCAGAATCTTGCAGATGTACTGGGTTTCCTCGTTCCATTGGAATTTGAAAAAACGGGAGAAAAGCTGCACGATCTCCCTCCAGAGGACGGTGATGGTGCTGAGGACGGTGGCGGCGTGGACCACCACTTCGAAGGTGACATTCTCCGCCACGCCGATACCGAGAAGCTCGCGTCCGATGATGAGATGCCCGCTACTGCTGACCGGCAGGAACTCGGTCAACCCTTGAATGATGCCGAGTATGAGTGCCTCTAATGCGTTCATGTCGGGAAATCGCTATGCTTCAGGTTCGCTGGTCTCTTCCTTTTTGGCTCTCGGATGCCACATGATGGCGACCACTTCCGTGGCAAGGCCGAGGAACATAAGGATGGGGGCTACGACAATCCGGCGGGTGTTGAAGATCTCACCGTCGAAGGTGTTCGGGTCGGAGACAGCACCGCCTCTCAGACAGAAGAGGCCGATGACGAACAGCAGGATGCCGGCGGCCATGATGATATAGTTTGTCGTTCGGAACAAGGGAGCCTTGTTGCCAGCGGAAGAATTGTTTTGGGCACGTTTGGTTTGGATTGCCATGATATTGTTTTTTATCAGATTTATAAATGATTACAAATAAAGCCGCTCGTCATTGATGCGGATGTACCGGTTGACCGAAATGCTGGAAATGAAGATGGTGAAGAGGATGCTGAACAGCAATATGCCGCCCAAAATGAAGGCAATGTAGGTCATTTCGGAGAAGTCGATGAATTCGGGCATGGCGCGGTTGCCAAAATATAGCAGGGTGGCAATGAGGAGAATGGCGATGATACCGCCCCAGATTCCCTGCAGCAGACTCTTAGCCACAAAGGGTTTACGCACGAATTTCGGAGTGGCACCCACCAGCAGCATGCTCTTGATATTGAAACGCTTGGCGTAGATGTTCAGCCGAATGCAGTTGGCAATCAGCAGCATGGTGATGAACATGAAGACGGCACTGACCGCCAGGATAATCCACTGGATTTTCCGGAAATTGTTGCTCACCGACTTGACGATGAAGTCGGGATAGTCCACATCCTGCACAATCTCGTTGCGCTTGAGCTCCTTGGAGATCTTGTTCAGCGAGTCGGAGTTGGCGTAGGCCGGCATCACGCTGATGATAATGGAAGCGTTGAGCGGATTCTCGATGATGTCCGTGTAGTTGCTGCCGATAATCTTGATGGCGTTCTTAGTGTTCTCCTCCTTGGACGACACCCGCGAGGAGGCGATGTACGGTTTGAGCTTGATCTTCTGCTCCAACGATACGATGTCGGCCTCTTTCACATCGGAATAGAAAAGCACCTCCATTTCGATTTTCTGCGACAGATTGTGCAGATACCGGGTGGAGAAAAAGGCGAAAAACGCCAGCGCACCGATGAAGAACATGGTGAGGGCGATGCTGAACACGGAACCGAAAGCTGAGAGTCGAAGCCGTGCTTTGGTGATTTTGTCTATGGAATCCGGATAATTTGCCATCCTGAAAAAAATTTTTTTTGAGGCTGCAAAAGTACGAAAAAATATCACGTGCGAAAAAATATTACTTTTGCCCCCGTTTCCGATTATGAAACTTTTACTACGACTGTTTAAATATTTGCGGGGCTACAAAGGGCATATCGCCCTCGTCCTGGTGGCGAATTTCCTTTACGCCATCTTCTCGATTTTCACCCTTTCGATGATTGTCCCGTTCCTGAATGTGTTGTTCCGGCAGGGTACGACGGTAGCGGTGAAACCGTCGTTCGCCTTCACCACGCAATATGTGGTGGACACGTTTTACTACTATATGGGACAGGTGGTAGCACACCACGGAGCCTCCTCCGCATTGCTTTTCATTGCTGCCGTCATGGTAGTGCTTTCTCTGCTGTCGAACCTGAGCCGCTATATGGGCATGTACGTGTGGGCCACCATCCGTGCCGGCCTCATGCACGACATGCGTTCCGACTTTTACGGGCGGTTGCTGCAGCTGCCCCTCTCCTTTTTCTCCGAGCAGCGGCGCGGCGACATCATCAGCCGCATCGGGGCAGATGTACAGGAGGTGGAATGGTCCATTTTCTTCACGCTGCAGTCCCTGTGCCGCGACCCATTCCTGATTGTGCTTTTCCTGATTGTGCTCTTCTCCATCAGTGCCCGCCTTACCCTCATCGCTCTCATCATCCTGCCGATTGTGGGCTATGTGCTTGCCATTATTGGGAAAAACATCAAGAAACATGCCTTGAAATCCCAGCAGATTCTTGGTAAAATGAGTGCACTGTTCGATGAAACCATCGGAGGATTGCGCATTCTTAAAGCTTACAATGCGCAGCAGACTGCCAGCCGCCGCTTCCATGACCAGAATTTCCAGTTCTACCGGCTGAACAAGCGTGTTTTCCGCATCAACGAGCTGGGTTCCCCGCTGATAGAATTCCTCTGCATCCTGACGTTGCTGCTCATCACGCTGGTGGGACTGGTGGCACTACCCACGCCCGCCTTTAGCGACGGCACGATGTTTATGCTCTATTTTGTAGTCTTCGCCCGCATCATACCACCGGCTAAATCGCTGGTTTCCACGGTTTACACGATGCAGAAAGGATTGTCGGCCGCCAGCCGCGTGTATGAGGTGATGGATGCCGACGAGAAGATTGTGGAGTGCGAGAATCCGGAATCTGTTTCCGGCTTGCACGAGCAGATTGAATACAAGGATGTCTCCTTCTCGTATTATGAGGTTCCTGATGCGGAGGCCTGCGAAGTGCTGCACCATGTGGACTTCACCCTACGGCGCGGCTCCACCATTGCGTTGGTGGGCCCCTCGGGCAGCGGCAAATCCACCATCGCCGACCTGATGCCAAGGTTTTATGATGTGCAGTTTGGTCAGATTTTATTGGATGGGAAACCGTTGGACCGGTATCGCATCAGCGATCTGCGCGCCCTGTTCGGCATTGTCAACCAGGATGTGATCTTGTTTCATGACACGGTGTATAACAATATTGTTTTCGGGTTGGAAAATGTAACGGAGGAACAGGTGTATGCGGCGACCAAAGTGGCTCAGGCCCACGACTTCATCCAGGAGTTGGAGGAGGGCTACCAGACAGTGATTGGCGACCGGGGAATGCGGCTCTCCGGCGGCCAGCGGCAGCGCATCAGCATCGCACGTGCCATCCTACGCAATCCGGAGGTCCTCATCCTCGACGAGGCCACTTCTGCCTTGGACAACGAATCCGAACATCTCTTCCAAGAGGCCGTGCTGCCCCTGCTGAAAGACAAGACGGCCCTTATTATCGCCCATCGGCTGAGTACTATCCGCTTCGCCGACGAAATCATCTTCCTCAAGGAGGGCCGCATTATCGAGCGTGGCACTCACGACGAATTGATAGCCCAGGAAGGGGAATATTTCCGATTCTACAATGCGCAAACGTGAAATCTCACGACTTGCGATTTTCGATTTGCGGTTTGGAAAAAGTAAAATATTCGAAGTAAACGCCCGAATTCCACCAGAATTTCATCGCCATAACCGGGACTTGCCGAAGAGCCAGCGGCAGGTGTTCGGGAGGATGCGCTTCAGAAGATGATACACCAGCAGACTCACCCCAACAGCAATAGCGGCATTTAACAAATGCGCACACAGGAACCCCGCACTGCCGACCTGATGTCCCATCAACCATTGGGCGGCCACTTTGGTCAGCACACGCGTAACCATGCTATGGAAGGCGAAGACGAAGAAGACGGGCTCCGCCAACGCACGCCAGTCCAGCGACGGGAAACGTCCGACCACCTTCGCGCTCAAACGAGCAACCAGAAGCATACCCGAGAGATTTCGGATCAATGTGAGAAACAGAATGATGTTCTCCGGCAGGGAGAGCGGTGTCGTGACAGCCACCGATGCAGCCATATAGAACGGAAGCGGACGCCACCACGGTTTCTGTAAAAGGTCGGAAAGCGAGGGCAGCCAAACATTCAGCCAGCATCCGACCATGAAGAATGCCATTTCGGATTCAAAACCCAGCTGATGCGGTAGCGATCCGAGAATCAAAGGTACGATGATGGTGGCTTTGTGGTTCCTGACAATTGCCATATACAACGGGGCGAACAGGGCTATCGCCATCAGGTCGCGGAGAAACCACAGCGGACCGTCTATGGGGCCCGAATTGAAACCCTCGCCGCGGATGCAGCAATAGGCCTTCAGGATGTCCGTCAGCGTCATCTCCTGCAACGGGGGAATCTCGCCCAACACTGACGGGAGGATCAGCCCAACCACCCCATAGAAAAGCAAGAATATGGTGTTCCACAGCAAATACGGCATCAGCCAGGTATCCAGACGGCCACGACACTTGTCCGCAAAGACACTCCACGAGAATCCGCTGCCCGAAGCCACGAACAGGTAGCCGGAAATCAGGAAGAAGAGCGGACTGGCTAACCACACCACGTTGCCCGCCCAACGGTAGAAGATGCCGTAGGCGGTATCAGTGCATCCCGTGTCGGCCACCAGGTTGGTATGGATCAGCACCACGAATGCCATCAGCACCCAACGGAGCAATCCGATGGTCTGACTGGACAATCTGTCGGGATAACCCGTTTTCGCATCAATCCGGCACATTCTTATTCTTATTGGAAACGATGCCGCAAAACTACACAATTTGCGGGTATGTTTTTCCACATTTATTAATAACTTTGTCAGTTGAATCTACATCCCTAAAATTTACTATCTTTGCGCCGCGAAAAATAAAAACAACAAGTAATTTTAAAATATTAATACTATGTCCATTATCAAACCTTTCAAGGGCTTCCGGCCGCCCGTCAACATCGTTGAGAAACTGGCCTCCCGTCCGTACGACGTTCTGAATTCCGAAGAGGCACGCAAAGAGTGCGAAGGCAACCCCTACAGCCTGCTGCATGTGACCAAGGCCGAAATCGACCTTCCCGTTGGCACCGACGAGCACTCCCTCGAAGTGTATCTCCAGGTTGTCAAGAACTACAACAGCTTCAAGGACTATGGCTGGCTGGTTCAGGACAAGGAGGAGAAGCTCTACATCTATGCCCAGAGTATGAACCCCACCGCACCGGACGCCAAGTGGCAGTACGGCATCGTGGCCTGCGCCTACAGCGAGGACTACGTGAACAAGATCATCAAAAAGCACGAGCTGACTCGCAAGGACAAAGAGGAGGACCGCATGAAACACGTGCGCATCACCAACGCCAATGTGGAGCCTGTGTTCTTCGCCTACCCTGCCGTGGCCCGCATCGATGAAATCGTAGCTTCCGTCACCGCCAACAAGCCTATCTACGACTTCGTGGCCAAGGAAGACGGCTTCGGCCATCGTTTCTGGGTCATCGACGACCGCGCCCTGATTGACGAGCTGGTTGAGCTCTTCGCCACCAAGGTTCCCGCCATGTACATCGCCGACGGCCACCACCGCAGCGCCGCCGCCGCTCTCGTGGGACAGGAGAAGAAGGAGCACAACCCCAACCACACCGGCAAGGAGGAGTACAACTACTTCATGACCGTCATCTTCCCCGACAACCAGCTGAACATCATCGACTACAACCGCGTGGTGAAGGACCTCAACGGCCTCAGCAAGGAGCAGTTCCTCGCCGCCGTGGGTGA
>JAFYAW010000025.1 GCA_017540505.1 Bacteroidales bacterium
CCGCTCGCCCTCATCCATGGCAAGCCCATGATCCAGGTCGTGTGCGAGCAGGTGGCGGAAGCCGGACTGGACCAGTACATGGTGGCTACCGACGACCCGCGCATCGTGGATGCCGTGCGGCAGTTCGGCGGGCAGGTGCTGCTCACCCGTCCCGACCATCCGTCCGGCACCGACCGTTGCGGGGAGGCCGCCGACCAGTTGAAACTGGCCGATGACGACGTGGTCATCAACATCCAGGGAGACGAGCCCTTCATTAGCGCACGGGAAATCAACCTGATAGCCTCCCTTTTCGAGCGTCCCGACGTGCAGATAGGCACGTTAGTGAAGCCCTTCTCCGACAAGGCACGCGCCGAGAACCCGAACATCGTCAAGGCGGTGCTGGCCGCTGATGGCAGAGCCCTGTACTTCAGCCGCTATCCGGTCCCGTATGTGCGCGACCCGCAAGCCGCCACCCCACTCTACCACCAGCACCTCGGCATCTATGCCTACCGTTACAAGACGCTGAAAGCGTTGACACGACTGACCCCCTCGTCGTTGGAGAGTTGTGAAAAACTCGAACAGCTGCGCTGGTTGGAAAACGGCTACTCCATCCACACCGCGAGCTGCCAATACGAAGGTATCGGTATTGACACGCCCGAAGACCTCGCCCGCATTGAGCAGGAAAACATCTTCCCGCCAAAGCATTCATGAATTAACACTATTATTTGTAAAACAGGATGATACATTATATTATAAAAGCCCTCCAACAAGCCGAATCCATTTACGTGAACGATTTGGGCACGTTTTCCCTGCACTACAAATCCGCACGTATCGAGGGCGAAAAGCTGCTGCCACCGCGGAATGTGGTCACGCTGGACACGGCCACCGATCAGGACGACCTCTCCTTCACGCGCCTCATCTGCCAGGAGGAACAATGCCTGCTGACCGAGGCCAACCGTGAGATCACCCAATGGGTGGAGGAACTGAAAAACGCCTTAGCCAACAACAAAAGCGTGTCTTTTGAGGAGTTCGGCACGTTTTCCCAAGATTCCAAAGGACGGCTGACCTTCGAGGCAATGGACGTCCCGGACCTCAACATCGAATTTGAAGGGATGCCAGAACTCTCCCTGAATGTGTCGGATATTCCCACAGAGATAGAAGAGGACAAGGAGGAAGTGGAAAATGGGAAAGAGGAAATGACGGAAGAGGTTACGACTGAGGTGGAAAATGGGAAAGAGGAAATGACGGAAGAGGTTACGACTGAGGTGGAAAATGAAAAAGAGGAAAGCAAGCCTGTTGATACGGAAGAGGTGCAAACGAATGAGGAAACTGAAGAAACGGAAGTAACGGAGAATATTATACCGGAGAAACAAAGTGAGGACGAAGAAACAACGGAGGGGATTACGTCGGAGAAAGAAAGTGAGAATGAGGAAATAACGGAGGTGATTACGACGGAGGAGGAAAGTGGAAATGAGGATAACGTGAAAGGGGAAGAGTTTGAGGTAGAAGAAGATGATGAAAAAGATGAAAAAGACGAAGAAGAAGACGAGGAGAAACCGAAGAAGCGCCGTTCCCTTTGGTGGCTCTACACGCTGATCGTACTGCTTATTCTGACCGCATTAGGTTACATTTTCCGCAACAAGATTCAAGACATCCTCCGTCCGGTTTTCGACCGCTTTGCCCACAAGGAAGTGGAGGCAACGAAGCCAGAGGAGATTGACACCGACACCGTGTCATTCACAGAAGTGGACACCACTGCCGTGGCCGACACAGCTGTCGTGGAAGAGCCCTACGAGCCGGAAGTCATCAAGACCTCATCGGCGGGCTATCCCTACATCCATTTCGAGCAGGGACACTATTATGCGATTGCCGGCAGTTTTCTTACCGAAAAAGAGGTTCTTTCGCACATCCGCGCCAAGCACCTCGATGAATACTCCCCGAAATTAGTCCTGCAAGACGGTGTTTCCAACATCCGTATCTGCATCGGCATATATGACACGGAAGAAGAGGCGGAAACCTTCGCCAAGTCCATTAACCCTAAATATTGGGTATTGAAATGAAAAAACACATTCCTAACATACTGACCTGCTGTAATCTGGCTTGCGGATGTCTTTCCGTGATAGCGGCCTTGGCCGGCAATTTGGAGAGTGCCGCCCTTTGGATTATAGTGTCCGCCGTTTTCGATTTCTTCGACGGGTTCGCGGCGCGGTTGCTCAAGGTGTCGTCGCCTATCGGCAAGGAATTGGATTCGCTGTCGGATGTCGTCTCCTTCGGGGTGGCTCCGGCCATGATCATCTACACATGGCTCTGTCGCTGTCTGTACGAACTTCCCCCACACCAAATCAACGGTTTCACCAGCCTGCTGCCGATAACGGTTCTGATTGTTCCCGTGCTGTCGGCGGTGCGGTTGGCGAAATTCAACCTCGACGAGCGGCAAACCACCCACTTCTTAGGCCTCCCGACGCCCGCCAATGCGTTGTTCCTCGGCTTTATACCAGTAGCCGCCGAACGTATGACCCTACTCAACAATTTCTGGGTGGTATGGCTGCTGACCATTTTCCTGGCGTTTTTGTTAGTCAGTGAAATAACGATGATTTCGCTCAAGTTCAAGGATTTCAAGTTCAAAGGCATCAACATAGCACGCTATCTGCTTCTGCTTGTAGGCATCCTCCTGATTCTGATTTTCCGAATGGGAGCGTTCCCCATTATCATCCTGGCCTATCTGCTGATCTCTTTTTCCGTCCATGCTCTCATCAAAATGCAAGTCTTATGAAATTCCAATCCATCGCTCTTTTCTGCGGGTCGGCCAGCGGCAACGACCCCCTCTATGCGGAACAGGCCGCCGCGTTCGGCACGATGTTGGCCGATAGGGGGATAACCCTGTACTATGGCGGCGGCAGCATCGGTCTGATGGGTGTGGCCGCCGATGCCGCCATGCGGCACAACGGCACCGTCATCGGCGTGGCCCCCGACTTCTTCGCCCGCGGGGAGGTTCTGGCCGACAACATCACCGAGATGATCTTCGTGAAAACCATGAGCGAGCGGAAGCAGCTGCTCGAACAACGGGCCGACGCCTTTGTGGTCTTCCCCGGCGGATACGGCACCATGGACGAACTGTTCGAGATTGTCACCGACGCCCAGTTAGGCATGCACTTCAAGCCGATCGCCATCTACAATCCCAACGGCTACTACGACATGCTGCTCGCCCAACTGGACCGTTTCAGCCAGGACGGGTTCCTGCGGGCTTTCCACAAGGACCTGCTGATCACCGCCACGACCTTGGACGAGTTGTTCGACAAGCTCAACCGTTACGAGAACAGCAATGACCATTCATGGCTTGATAAGATTCGGGAAAAATAATCTCGAATCTTACGCCTCCAGTTAAAGTCTCATACATTATTATAATATTGTAAAAACAGGAAAATGCAGTTCAAGGATGTTTTAGTACCAGAGAGTGTGAAGGAGCAGTTGCTCAACCAGGTGCACGGGCACCGCATCAGCCATGCGCAGTTCTTTTTGGCGCAACCGGGCAGTCAGGCCTTTGCGACAGCCATCGCCTTAGGACAGTATCTTTGCTGCGAGCACCCCACTGACACTGACTCGTGCGGTGAGTGCCCTTCCTGCAAGCAGTTCGCCAAGCTCTCGCACCCCGACCTGCACCTCTATTTCCCCAACTGCACCACCAAGTCGGTGGACAAGGAGCCCGACTCCATCAAACTCGCCCAAAAATTCAAGGATTTCGTCTTCAAGCAGAACTACAATATCAGCATTAACGACTGGCTTGTGATTTTGGGAGGTGAAAACAAGCAAGCCTCCATCAACATCCGCGACTGCTCGCACATCATCAACCAGAACAGCATGCGCTCCTATCAGGGCGGCTACAAGATCTACGTGCTCTGGTGTGTGGACCGTTTGTACCATGCGGCAGCCCCGAAACTGCTGAAGACCTTGGAAGAACCTGAGAACCAATCTCTTTTCATACTAATTTCGGAAAAACCCGAACTGATTCTGAGCACCATCCTCTCCAGAACACAACTAGTGAAATTCCCGCGCCTCACCGATGAGGAGGTGACAAACGCCCTCAAGAAAGATTTTCCGGACCTGTCGGACGAGGAGGCCCGCAACATCGCCATCCTGAGTGAGGGCAACTACCCCCAAGCCATCAAAATCCATCAGGACGACACCGACCAACGGGAGATGCTGACGCAATTCGACCAGCTGATGCACTGCGTCGTAGCCCTTTCCCGACAACGCATTGCCGACTGCCGGTATGATGAGACCCAAGAGGTCATTGACCAGATTGTAAAACAGGGCCGCGAATATCAGAAGCAATTCATCTCGCTCACCATCCGCATGTTACGAAACATCCTAATGACCAACACCCGTCATTTGGACATGGTGAAGGCCACCGCCTACGAAACCGAAATCCTTTCCGAATACAGGGGCATCATCCAGCTGAAACAGGCCAGTCTCATGACCGAAGAGTGCAACAAAGCCCAGCTCCACATCGCCCGGAACGGCAACACGACCCTCATCCTGACAGACCTGATCTTCAAGTTAGCCGCCTGTCTGAGATAAACACCCGTCTTCCCTTATTTCCGAAACAGACCTAAAATATATCGGCGGTCCACGGCAAAGAGAACTCCGAGATATGCGACCAGCAAGGCTGAATTCACGGCCAAGCGTGCACCTATATGCGTGATGTTCAGTCCCTTGTTGACCGCCACGCTTATTCCATACACCGCCACCGCAAACAGGATGTAGAAGAAAATCTTCTTGATATTGTAATCCACCGGATAGTGCTTCTGGCCCAGCAGATACGAGACCACCATCATGCTGAAATAGCAGGCGAAGGTCGTCCAGGCGGCTCCCATATAGTCGAAACGCGGAATCAACAACAGGTTCAATGCCAATGTGATAATGGCTCCAAAGATGGCTATATAGGCACCGAATTTCGTTTGGCCGGTGAGTTTATACCATATTGAAAGATTATAGAAGATGCCGAGGAAAAGATTCGCCAACAGAAGAATCGGCACAATGGGCAGTCCCACACGATAAGCCGGTCCTACAAAGTATTGGACCACATCCATATAAAGCATGATTCCCGTAAAAATAATAGAGCATACAAGCACGAAAACGGTCATCACTTCGGCGTAAGTCTCCCGGGCGTCGCGGTCCTTGGACTTGCTGAAGAAGAAGGGTTCGGCGGCGTATTTGAACGCCTGCACAAATATCGTCATCATAATGGAAATCTTATAGCAGGCGCTGTAGATGCCCACGGAGGCCTGCGGGTCGGCGGCACGGGAGACGTACTTGATCAGCACCCTGTCCATCGTCTCGTTGACAATGCCAGCCAGACCGAAAATCAGCAGCGGGAAGGCATACGCGAACATCTTCTTCCATAACGCCCAATCAAACACGTACTTCTGCCGGAAGAGACTCGGGAAGAGCATCAACAGCGTCACCACGGAGGCAATCAGATTGGCGATGAAAATGTAACCGACCCCGATATTCGGGTTGTAGATGGTCTGTATCCACGCGGAATCCGGATGGGTTTTCAGCAGATAGGGACAGAGCAACAGGAAGAACAGGTTGAACAGCACATTGACCACAATGTTGGTAATCTTCACTGCGGCGAATTTCAAGGCCTTGTTCAGATGGCGCAGGCGCGCGAAAAAGATGGAGGTCAGCGCATCCACCCCGATAATGATGGAAAACCAGACGATATATTCAGTATGGTCGGGATATTTCATCCATCCGGCAATCGGATGGGAGAATACGGAACAAAGAACAATAAACAGCGTGGAGGTCACTAACAAGGATGTCACAATCGTCGTATATACACGGTCTTTCCGCTCCTTGTCGCGGGAGAAGTTGAAGAAGGCCGTCTCCATGCCGTAGGTCAGGATGACGATAAAGAGGCTGGTCCAGGCGTAGAGTTCGCCCACCACGCCGTACTGGGCGGCATCCGCGAAGATGTAGGTGTGCAACGGAACGAGCAGATAGTTGAGCAATCGGCCCAGAATGTTCGTAGCACCGTAAATAACTGTCTGACCAGCAAGCTGTTTAATGGACGTGGACATAATATTGAGTTTAGAGATTAGAGTTTAGAGTTTAGGGTATCTATTTTCTAATGGTAGCCTTTCTTTTTGCCGAACTGATAGGCGAGGTAGCCGGCGAGATAGACTTTCTTCGGATCGTTAAAGGCCATTTGGCGGATGAAGGGGAAGACCATATCGGCGCAGAGGCCCACCTCTAAGGCATTCAGTTTATAGTCATTGCGGGAGAACTCAAAATTAAGGCCGGTTTTCACATAGAAGCCGGGACGGAAGGCAGTATGGAGGATGCCGGCGAACATTCCGGCACCGCCAAGGATATTGTTCAGATTATGGATTTCGGGATCATAGCGGACGATTTCCGAGAAACCAGTGTTGTAGTTAAGCACCTCCACATAATTCGGGAGCCCGATAGCAAGGGATGCGCCGGCGGAAAGATTGTAGCTCACCTTCACGCCGCCCCAATAGGGCTTCTGGTGCAGCGTACGCTGGTAGCCGTAACCGCCACGGAGAAAGAACAGCGTATAGAGTTGGCCGTAGCGGAAAGGGCGCACGCCCTCATAATAGACGTTCACCGAGCGGACGGATTTCGGATGCTGGTTATAGAGGAATTCCACCTCCCAAAAATGTTTGTTGTTGAGGTCCGGGGTGCGTCCGTGCTGGAATCCCACCCCCAACCCGCTGGTGTGGGCGAAAATCTCGAAATCCCATTCCTTAATGGTCACATCATGGTAAAACTCCCCCACATCCTGCGCGTGCGACAGCAAAGCCGTCACCACACAAGCTGTCAGCAGGAGCCACTTCCGCAACACACCGATGGAACGGCCTCGTGACATGCGGAATGTTGGATTATTCTGCCGGATCGGCCGGGGCCTCGTAATAGGTGTAATGGCCGTAAGCGGCGCATTTGTGCTGGGTGTCGCAAGCGGAAATCAACGCCAACACACAAAAAAACGTAACGACTAATACAATAATTTTCTTCATTTCCGTTAATGTTTAATCATATCTGAAATTAACGTGCAAAGATACCAAATATTATGGTGCCAAGACAGGACGACAGACATTTTTTCAACAATTGAAGTTTAGAAACCTCCATATCATACTATTATGCTGTCTTCTGTGGGCGGGAACGCTGCCCGCGCAGCACGACCGCCTCCGCATTCCCGACAGCATCCCGCTGGACGACTATCCCCGGATTGCAGAATCCATCGTGCGCCATTTGGAAAACCACGGCTATCCCTTCGCCACCGTCCGTATAGAGGCTTCCGACCCAGAGCATGGGAATATGGCACCCAAGCTACTCATTGACACGGGATTATACGTAACCATCGACTCCATCATCCTGCAAGGCGATGCCAAGCTATCGCGCAATTTCCTCTATCCCTATTTAGGCATCCGACGGGGAATGCCCTACAGCGAACAGGTGATCAAAGCGGTGGATGGGCGGCTTGCCGAGCTGTCGTTCGCGGATGTGATCCGGGAGTCGGGAGTGGCCTTCGTGCGCGACAAAGCCTACCTTTACGTCTATCTCAACCCCCGCCGCACCAACCAGTTCGACGGCTATATCGGCATTGTGCCGCGGGACGAGCGCACCGGCAAGGTAGGGGTGGCTGGCGAGCTGGACCTGTCGCTGAACAACCTGTTCCGCATCGGGGAGAGCATCGCGCTGCACTGGCGAAGCACGGAACGGTATTCGCAATACCTGCAGATCACCGCCCGCTTCCCCTACATCTACCGAAGCCGTTTCGGGGTAGAAGGATCTTTTGAGCTGGACAAGCGCGACACCTCCTTCCTCACATTGGATTACCGTATCGGCATCCCCTACTCGTTCTGGGGTAACAGTTACATCGAGCCCTACTTCCATCACACCGGATCCACCCTCTTGGACCCCAACCTGTTTCAGCAAAGCGACACCACCCACATTGACTATAGGAAAAACCTTTACGGGCTAAAGATCCATGTCCGAAGGCTGGACTATCTTTTCAACCCGCGGAAGGGCGTGGATGTGTATGCGGACTTGTCGGCGGGTACGCGCCGCATTATCCCCAACAGTCGCATTGAGGCCGAAGCATACGAAGGGTTGCCAATGAAGCAGACCAGCTACCGTCTTTCCGGACGGGTAATCGGGTACATCCCGGCCGGCCGGCATTTTGTCATCGCGCCCTGCGTACAGGCCGGGTCGCTGCTGGGCGGTCCGCACTATTACAACGAGATGTTCAACATCAGCGGCATCGGACTCATCCGGGGCTTCAACGCCAACGAGATCATAGCCTCCACATACCTGCTCTATTCCCTTGAGCTGCGATTCCTTTTCAACCGGAATTCCTACGTGAATCTCTTTTTCGATGGCGGCACCTACGAGCGGCAGCTTCCGGAAAATTACCTGAAAGACAATCCTTTTGGTTTCGGTGCTGGGGTACATATCGGGGTTAAAGCCGGCACTTTCTATCTGGAGTACGCCCTCGGACGACAATTGGGGAATCCTATCTCTTTCAAAACGGGAAAGATCCATGTGGGCATCGCGGTGGACTTTTAGCTGTTGTGGAGGGGTGTGACAGCTGTTTTTTGCCCAGAAAATCATACAAGGTGTCGGATATTTCACTATTTTTGCAAACGTTTCTGTCTTCTATAGAAACTGTTTTTATATTATTCTAAAAATCAACAAATTAACACCCCGTCCATTATGAAGTGGTACAAGCTACTCCTCCTCAGTCTGATTAGCGGATTGTTACTGGGTTTCTCCTGGTATCCGCACGGACTGCCGTTCCTCATTTTCTTCGCCCTGATTCCGCTGCTATTCATGAGTGACGGACTGCTGAAGCGGGAACGCGGAGGCGGTTTTTGGAAAGGATTCCTTTTTGCCTATCCCGGATTCCTCGTCTGGAACGCCATCACCACCTATTGGATATGCTACTGCACCGTGCCGGGAGGCTTGGCGGCGGTCATTCTCAACGCCATGCTACAGGCATTGGTGTTCGCCGCGTGGCATGCCTGCCGCAGGCACATCTCCACCGACTGGCACCCTATCCTGCTGGCCTCCTTCTGGATGGCATTTGAATACCTGCATCTGAACTGGGACCTCACCTGGCCCTGGCTGAACTTGGGCAACATATTCGCCGTATGTCCGCAATTTGTGCAATGGTACTCCGTCACTGGCACTTTCGGAGGAACCCTGTGGGTGCTTGTATGCAACTACCTGTTTTATATGCTGATTCGTTCGTTATCCTCCGACAAACGCCACGCGAAAGCCTACGCCATCGCCGTGGCAGCCGTGGTAGTGGTGCCCATTGTTATTTCCTGCATCCAATATGCACATTACAACCACAAGATTGACAAAAGCACACCGATAAATGTCGCCGTTGTGCAACCCAACACCGACGTTTGGGAGGAGGAGTTCAATATGACCAACACCGAGCATGCCATCCGGATGCTCCAAACGGCGCAGCCCTATCTGAACGACAGCACCCATCTTGTGCTCTGCCCGGAGACTTGCATGCCACATTCCGTCTCTATGGAGATGCTCATCAATGGGACCTACCCTTCCCATATCCCCACCTACGGCTTCCTGCCGCTGATAGACAATGCCATTGCCACCCATCCGAATTTGAACTTCATCATCGGGGTTTCCGCTATGACACTGTATGACCACAAGGCCACCATCACCGCCATGAAGGTGGGACAAGACCAGTACATCGACATGCACAACACCGCCATCTGTTACGGCCCGCACCGTTATAACGGACACCATCACAAAATGCGGTTGGTGCCGGGAGTGGAATCGCTACCCTTCCCCAAGATTTTCGGATTCCTCGGCGACCTTATGATCAATCTGGGCGGCACCCATTCTTCCTTAGGCAAGGACACCTGTTTCCGCATCTTCCCCATCACTGCCGGGGAGCAGACCGTCAAAGTCAGCACCGCCATCTGCTATGAATCCATCTACGGGGAGCTTTGTTCCCGTTTTGTGCGCAACGGAGCGGAACTGCTCACTGTCATCACCAACGACTCTTGGTGGGATGACAGTCCGGGGCACACCCAGCATTTCGAGATGGCCCGTCTCCGGGCCGTTGAAAACCGCCGATATGTGGTGCGTTCCGCCAACGGGGGCACCTCAGCTGTCATCGACCCACGCGGCAATGTACTCAAAAGCACAAAATATCAAGAACGTACGGCTTTCGGCACCACCGTCTATGCCCAACAGCACGAAACCTTTTACAGCAAATATGGCGACCTCCTTGCCCGGATAGCTGTCGGACTTTCGTTTGTCGGACTTTTGCTCGTTATAATAAATCGCATCATAAAAGCGATCCAGCATCGGAGAAATCGTTCCTAACCGATTATCTTTTTTAGAAAAACACAATGAAACGTCTCTACACCATCCTTCTTTTGTCTTTGGTCTGCGGTATTCTTCGCGCCGCACCCGTTGACAGCATTACGGCCAAAAGGGTGGCTGCCAACTTCATGGCAGGGAAAACCAATGCCACCCACCGTTACGCCGAAGCATCCTTGGCCTTCACGGGTCGCACTACAGCAAGCGCCACCCGAAATGTATCCGACTGTTTTTACATTTATAACATTGGAGAAGGATTTGTCATCGTCAGTGCGGATGACCGGATGGTGCCTGTATTGGGGTATTCTACAGAGGGAAGATTCAATTTCCAAGACATTCCGGAAAACATGGCCAGTTTTCTGGAGAATTACAAAGCGGAGGCCTCTTTCATACTCAACAGAAGCGGCAACGAGGCACGTCCGGACAGCCGATGGCGGACACTGCTTGCCGGCAGGCCCTCATCGACCACACGAGGGACGGTCTTAGTGGGTCCGCTGCTCACCACCAACTGGGGACAGAGTCCGCTTTTCAACGCCCTATGTCCCGCGGATTCGAACGGGCAAGCCGTCACCGGATGTGTGGCCACCGCCATGGGCCAAATCATCCGATACTGGCGGTTTCCTACGCACGGTATTGGATCACATTCTTACACATCATCCGACTACGGGACCCAGACGGCAGACTTCGGCAACACCACTTACAATTATGCCGACATGCCCAACACTCTGACCAATAACAACTCACAAGCCCAAATCAACGCAGTGGCCACCCTGCTGTACCATTGTGGGGTGAGTGTGGATATGCAATACGGAGTAGGTGCCAGTGGAGCAGCCTCCGCAACAGTGCCTTACGCACTCAGCACCTATTTCGGGTATCCCGAAAGCCATTATTATCATCGCAACAACTTTAACGAAGCGACCTGGATTTCCATGTTGAAAAACGATCTGGATCATTCCCGACCGATTTTATACAGTGGAAGTGGCAATGCGGGAGGACACGCTTTCGTTTGTGACGGGTATAATGATGAAGACTATTTCCACATCAACTGGGGCTGGAAGGGATCGTATAATGGGTATTTCCTTATATCCGCCTTAAGTCCATCCTCTTACGAATTCAACACCAACCAAGGTGCTGTTCTGGGCATTGATGGAGGTTCGCCCATACTTCATTGTTCGCTTCATGACATCAACTTTTACATCCAGTCCGGCACGTATAGCGACCCTGTGGCTGTGAATTTCGTCACAGGGAACTTGACCTCGCCTCTGCAAGTCACATGTACTGGCAATTTCACCATAAGTACAGATTCCACCACCTATCATAGTGCCATCACCCTGCCCGCGACAGGCGGACGGTTGTACGTTCGTTACCAGCCTGTTGCGCAAGACGCCGTGATGGATAGCGGAATGATTATCATCGGAAACACGCAGGTCAGCGACACTATACTCCTGACTGGCGGGACATATGTTCCCGACTGCAGCGCACCGCAGGATCTGCACATCACGACAAATGACAACCAGCATATCAATCTGTCATGGAGCGCCCCCCCCATCGCCGACGATCCTCAAACATTCTCTTGGTGTGAGCAGTACGCCGGTACAGCTGGTTATAGAGACAGCTACAACATATACATCTTGCACCGGATGGCTTCCTCTGATCTTGTCCCTTATCACCAGAAACAGCTCTCAGAGATCTCTTTCGTGGCCAACGAAGGTGCATCAGTCTATAAAATCATCGTTTTCACGGGTGGCAGCTATGAGAACAACATCCTCACTCCCGGAACGCTCGTCTGTGAACAGACTGTTAACCAAACGCCATCTTACAATTATTGGAACACCGTGACGTTGGATAACCCTGTTTTTGTAGATGCCAGTCAGGAACTTTGGTACGGTATCTATCTTGAAGCTTCCGCTGGGCAATACTGCATGGGGCTCGGATATGGCGAGCACCCAGGAAAGGGGAACATCTTGGGATATGTGGGCGGATCTTCTGTTTCATGGTCTTGTAACAGTTTCTCAAACATGAGCTATGCCGTCAGAGCCACCTTCAAAAACACGCCTATCACGCCAAACAATTTCTCCGTATATCGCGACAATGTGCTTTTGGCCACCGTCACTGACACATTTTACAACGATTTGTTATCCGAAACACGGGACTACCTTTACCGGATCTCCGCCAACTGGAACAACGGATGTTCCGCCTCCGTCCAGCAGTCTTTCCGCAACGAATCGTACATCTCCGTCCAACCTGATCATCTGGCCTTCTACACCAACTACGGACGTTCACACCCGACCCACACCATTGAAGTCAGTGGTGTTGTGCTAAACCAACCCATACAAGCAACCGTTGTAGGACCTTTTACCATCAGCTCCAACTTGAGTTCTATGGGTTCATCCGCCACCCTTCCCGCTACAGGCGGAACGATTCACGTGCAATATTCCCCTATTTCTGATTCTATCACAAACGATTACGGGTTTATTGCATTATCATCCGGAAACATCACGGACACCGTATGGTTAGAGGGACATTGTTTTGAAAAAGCCTGTCCGCCACCCACCAACCTGACTTTGGCACAAAACAACCGAAAGATTGATCTTCAATGGGACGCACCTGTTTATATCCCGACATCCTATCCGATAACCTGGGATAGCGTCATAACAGGATTCACATACTACTCCACAAACCTGCCCGTTGAATATCTGCAGCGATACGAGAGTTCCGATCTAACAGCTTATCACAACAAAAATCTGACATCCATCAGTTTTTATGCTATAACGGGAAACAGCTATAAGATTATGGTTTACACGGGTGGTGTTTACACTTACAATGGGCTCACCCCCGATGTCAAGGTTGTTGAACAAACCGTGTCTTCTTTTCAATCCGGATGGAACACTATCATCCTCGACCAACCTGTTCGGATAGACACCAGCAAAGAACTTTGGTTCGGAATCAGTGTCCAGTCCGATGATAGCACACCCCTTGTCGGCATTGGAAGTGAGCCATTGCTCCAGAATAAGAATTTTGTCGGATACCCTTTTAGTAGTGGGATTTCGTGGTTTTCAGCTAATTCCAACAATTTTGCTTTAAAAGGGACTCTGACTGATGACAGTCCAACCATACTGGAATACGACATCACCCGCAATGATATTTTACGGGGTTCAACCATCCAAACGTCCTATTCGGACCCTATTACCCAAAACATACTTTACCGATATGCCGTTACGGCTGTATGGGATAATGGATGCCGGTCTTCCGCCACAGACACAATAACCGCGAGTGGCATCATCATTCCGCCCAGCATCTACACCACCATCGACAGCACCGTCTGCTCCAAGCAATTGCCGTTTGTGTGGAATGGACAGAGCTTCTCGGATTCTGGGGAAAAGACCATCACATTGGAAGCCTCCAATGGTGCCGACAGCATCCTGACGATGCGTCTGACCGTAAACCTTTCCGCTTCCAAAGACGAATACCTCACCCTTTGCGACAACGAACTCCCCTACCGCTACGTCAACGGACAGATTGACACCACCTTTGGCATTGGAACTCCCTCACTCTCAACTCCAAACTTTAAACTCTCCACTATCCATGGTTGTGACAGCATCATCACACTCCACTTTACCGTCAACTATGGCACGCACAATGTGGTGACGGAGATTGCCTGCGAATCATTCACGTGGCACGGGCACACCTACACCAGCTCCGGCACCTACACGCACGCATACACCAACGCCGACGGTTGCGCCAGCGTGGATACCCTGAAACTGACGGTCCACTACGGCACGCACAATGTGGTGACCGAGACTGCCTGCGAAAGCTTCATCTGGCACGGGCACACCTACACATCCTCCGGTACCTACACGCACGCATACACCAACACTAACGGTTGCGCCAGCGTGGACACCCTGAAACTTACGGTCAACTACGGCACACACAACGTGGTAACGGAAACCGCCTGCGAGAGCTTCACATGGCACGGGCAGACGTACACGTCCTCGGGCACCTTCACGCATGCCTACACCAACACCAATGGTTGCGCCAGCGTGGACACGTTGAAGCTGACCGTCAACCACGGCACACACAACGTGGTGACGGAGACCGCCTGCGAGAGCTTCACGTGGCACGGGCATACCTACACTTCCTCGGGCACCTACACGCACGCCTATACCAACAGCAACGGTTGTGCCAGCGTTGATACGCTGAAGCTGACGGTTAACTACGGAACCCACAACGTGGAAACCGAAACCGCCTGCGAGAGCTACACCTGGCACGGGCAAACGTACACCAGCTCAGGTACCTACACGCACGCATACACCAACAGCAACGGTTGCGCCAGCGTGGATACCCTGAAGCTGACGGTCCACTACGGCACGCACAACGTGATCACGGAAACCGCCTGCGAGAGCCTCACATGGCACGGGCAAACGTACACCAATTCAGGCACCTACACGCACGTATACACCAACGGCAACGGCTGCGCCAGTGTGGATACGCTGAAACTGACGGTCAACTACGGCACGCACAATGTGATCACGGAGACCGCCTGCGAGAGCTTCACGTGGCACGGGCAAACGTACACCAGCTCAGGTACCTACACGCACGCATACACCAACAGCAACGGTTGCGCCAGCGTGGACACGCTGAAACTGACGGTCAACTACGGCACGCACAATGTGGTGACGGA
>JAFYAW010000026.1 GCA_017540505.1 Bacteroidales bacterium
ATTCTTTCAATGAACATTTCCCTTCTCCCCTCGCCTCACAGGACCTCCGTCCTTTCCCCCTCATTTGGGACCGCAAAAATAGTGCTTTTTTCATTCACTCGGCACTATACCACCTTCTTTTTTTTGATATTTTTATTATCTATCTGAAAATCAATGAGAAAAAATTTTACAAAAGCAGATTTTTTTAGTAAAATGAGGTAAAAAAGGCCTGTTTTTAGGCTATTTTTGGCCCTTTTTCGGAGGCCATTTCAGGGTGATTTCGGAGTTTTTTTGAAAAAGTTGCAAAAAATCGAACGTCAAAGGCCCCTTTTTCAAGTAATCAATCCAGGGAAAAATCCAGCATAATATGTTCTGACACCACGAACACAGGATTCATTCTTTCCCTTAATCGGACATTGCACGATTATATCCCCCTACATAATATATTAATGTATTAGGCCAGTTGATAAAACTGGAATCGTTTGAATAGACCAAATAAGACTTCACCTTGCCATCCAAAGGAGAAAAACAGACAAAAGATGCGAATCGGGAGATTACACCAACGCATCCGTATTTTCATTCTCCACATCCGGAATCAGCCGTCTCACAATCTTTTTGTCGTAGAAAAAGCGGCTGGCAATGACGCGGATGACTGTGTAGGAAGGGATGGCGATGAGCATACCCACAATGCCTCCGATATTCCCGGCAATGAGCAACACGATGAAAATCTCCAACGGATGAGCCTTGATGCTGGTGGAATAGATGAGCGGCTGGTAGATGAAATTGTCCACTAACTGGACGGTCAGCATGATGGCCAGCACGATGAGAGCAAAAATCCAGATATTCACGTTCAGTCCGACGCCCGCTCCATACTTTAGGATGAGACAGAGCACCACCCCGATGGCCTCGCCAATCAGCGGACCCACGTACGGGATGATGTTCAGCAGACCGGCAATGAAGGCGATGCCAAGCGCATAGTTGAAGCCGATGCGGGCAATAAGCCAGAGCCCGAGGCAGTCGAGCACCACCACGCCGAAAATCTCCATGATCAGTCCCACAAAATAGCGGGAAAGGAGCCGTTCAATGTCCAGAATGGTTTTCTTCACCTTTTCTTCTATGGAATCAGGTGCCAAAGAACCGATAATCCTCCCGAAAAGAGTCTCATCTTTCGTGAAGAAGAACGAGATGAAGAGCACGGAGAAAAGTCCGACGGCAAGTCCGGCCACCGCAGACGCCACCGAGCCTAAGATAGCGGGAATGTCCGACAGATCCAGCACTTCCGAAAGCTTTTGAATCAGCATTTCCACGCCGTTAAAATCCTCACCAACCCATGGTATAGTCCTGATTATCCAATCATTAGCCCGATTAATCAGGTTGTGAGCATCCACTGTTTCCTGTGTGTTCATCAATGAGGCGTCGCGCAGGATGCCGGATACAACGGGAATCACCTGCAGGACCAGAAGGCACAATAGAGCGAAGATGATAATGATCGTAATCACCGACAAAAGAGCATCCGGAGCCGATTTTCCCTTGATTTTTATTTTCTTCAGCAACTTGAAGACGGGCTGTCCTATCAGCGACACAACGAAGGCTAAGAGAATGTAGGCCAGCACACTGCTGAAGAAATAGCATAGCACAGCGGCGATGGCGAGCGTGCCCAAGATGATGATATATCGTGCTAATTTGTCAATGCTGCGTTCTTTTTCCATTGTTTGTTTGTTAAAAATGCAAAACTACAAAATATTCCGATATCATGCTTGAATACGGGTGTTTAATACATCGTCATGGGATAATATGGGTGTTGTTCTCCTTGCAATACACAAACACCGCAATCATTGCGAATGGTGGCAGTATGCACAGCGAGATGCCGAACCACGCTGCGAACGAATGGTTCCGCATCTTAGCCAAGAATCCGTTGAACAGCGCCCATCCGAAATAGACCAGAATGACGGCCACAAGAATCACAATTTCCGAAGTTGACATAAAGGATTATTTTTAACGGGCAAAGGTACAAATTTTCCCGAAAGATAATTCTTGTCTAAAACCCCTTGACCACTCAATCATCCTGTGCCACAACTTTCGACAATGCCGATCTCAAGCGTTGAAAATCCTCAAATGTCCAACCCAACACCCCTTCACATACCACAACTCTCCTTCCATCCGATTGGAACATCCTAAGACGGTCAGGAGCACGTCCTCCTCTCTTCACGTCCCACGAAAAACCTTCAAACGGAATCACAATCTTGTACTGACGTTTCAACAAGTCATATCGCAGAACTCTGATTTCCTGCTTTTTATAATCAACACAGACCGTTTCCACCAAACTTCCCTTTCCCACAAAGGCGAAAAGCAATGTACCACAAAAAGCGAAGAGAAATACAGTAAGTAAATGGTCAAGAAAGAACTGATAAGTCTCGGTAAAAAGAAAGATGGCAGCCTCCATCAAAAAGAGTGCTATAAACAGCCATGCCATGCGAAGATAAAAATGGACTACAACCGAATACTTCCGTTTGCTCCGACGGATAGTTCTAACATACTGCGGGTATGTCCCAGACTGTGAATTTTCCATTTTTACTCCGGTTGTTTTTACTTCTTTGATCTTGGTTGCACCATGCCTCCAGACCCTGCAAAATCCGTTAAACAGAATCTACAAATATGACGTTGCAAAGATAACATCTTTATCTTATGTATGATGCAGAAAAGCCAAAGGGTTGCATGGACGGCATATTTTCTCAAGTATTATCCCCAAAAACAATATCCGAAATAAAATCGTACCTTTGCCGTTTGAAACGAATCATTTTTTAATAGAACGATGACTGAATTATCCGATAAAGAACGGGCCGCGCAGATGGCGAGTATGAAGGCGTTTGACGAACAGATGCCGTGCGTGGGCATTTTTTGGTACGATTTGACTGACAAATCCTTTTTCGGGGTCTGCAAACAAGAACTGACTCCCAAAATGGTGGAGGAGGCCGCCGACAAGGGGATGCCCTTCATAAACTATCCGCAGCTGCACCGCCAAATCTGGGCGAAAGAGTTTTTCAAGGCGCAGGCCACTCACGAGGAGACGAAATTCAAAGGCGACTACACCCAAATCCCCCGCGGAAGGGTAACTTGGAACATCAACAAGTTCATCGTGCTTGTGGGACATTGGGCTGAACCTATTCAAGACGAACTCACCGAATTGCTTGAAAAAGAGTTCTCGCTGCCCTATTTCGAGTTTGTCTATGACGAACATTGGGATTTGGGACACGGATGGTCGGGGGATATGTAAAGTTAGCATGTTCCCGCATACGCCCACCTCGTGCAATTTTTGACGGTGCGCCCACGTGTATCATAAGATGCTGAACCAATCAGTAACGTTTCAACGATAACCTCGGCCAATGGTACGGTTTGAACTGCGTGAAAAGATGACAAAGTTGTTCCTTATTTACAGCCTCCGCCCAACCTATCAGATCGTTTTGGATACCGATATTGTTCTGTTCAATGACAATATTGGTCATCAGTACCAGTGTGTCGTGGCTGTACACCCAAAGTTCGCTTTCCGCAGTGGCCATGTATCCACCGCTGATTTCAAATGAGAAATTGTCCTTCAGCTGTTGCAGTACTTCCGCATCCGTGCAAACCAGCACACGCCGCGCGGGCATTCCTTCCGGAAGTTCGCTCCAATCATCAGGGGAGAAAATCAAAAACGCTTTGGCATCATTTACATCAACGTCCTTCAAAGGGTTGATTCCCGTTTCATCTTCTTGTACGTTGGGGAAATACATTACAATCGTATGATGTGACACCTTCGGAAACCCACCAATGCCCAACCAAAGAGCTGTGAAGCCAACAAAGAGAGCCAACAGTATCAGAGGTTTCTTCATAGGGATTGGTTTTAATTTGGTAGAGACGCGCCATGGCACGTCTCTACGGGTTTTGGCGTTTCAATTCCTTGCGGTAAAGGATAAAGGCGGCCAGATTGAACGCAATATCGCAAACGACCGAAACAGAGCCCAAATAATTCACCCGCCCGTACAAGGCATCGTTGGGAGTGAAACACTTGGACATGATGTTCGGTAAATAATACGATGAAAAAAAGTGTATGGCGATGATTATAATAATCGCTGTGATGGAGAGCGCCACCGTTTGTCTTTTGACCAGCATAAAGACAGCCCCTATAGTGATGAGTACAATCAGCAGACAGGTGATCACCTCGACCAATATGGGAAGGTGGGCAAATGTCCAATACCCGCCGCCGAGCGCTCTAACCAAGGAAAGAATGTACCCAAGAGTGATAGTGAACAACATCCCTGCGTAAAAGCCCCGTGACTCGTTTGGAGAGATTTCAGGGTCAGAGGTTGCGTTATCCGAATCGTAGCGCCACCAAATAAAACCGACGGTGAGAAGCGTGGTGACGAGATTCGCCCACATCCGCACGCTATTCATCGTGTAGTTTGGGATATCCCATCTCATTTGATTGTCCGCGACAGAGTTAAGGTCAATGAGATGGTGAAAGATAAAAGAGGTCAAGAAATTTATCAGAACAACCACCCCCACAAAGATTGCGAAATGCACCCATTTGACATGGAATATTCTTGGCTTCCGGAACAGGAAATAGAAGACCAGCAGATATACTACGGATTTCCCGACAACTACGGCTATCGGATGCAGCACGGCTTCCAAAGCGAAGAAGAGGGTGGGAAAAAGCGACACCCAAAGGGCGTCAAACATCCAATAGATGATGATTCCGAGCAGGAAACATCGGTAGTCCAACGTTTTTTCGATTGTGGTATTCATATTTTGACTTTTTTTTACTTCTTAATACCATCTCTGCGAACGATGCTAGTTCCGTAAAACAGTGCCGCAAAGATACGTCTTTATCTATACATAAGATGCAGAAAAGCAAAAGGGTTGCATGGACGGCATATTTTCTCTATTGTATCAAAAAAAAGTGTATTTTTGCTCCCGATTTTGATTGAAAATCGGGAGTTGTAATTCATATTTTCAATCAAAAAACAAAGTACAAACTCTAATATTAGGCAACATGTATCAACGTATCTTCGATATTGACAAAGAGTTAGACATGAGCGTATTCCTGTTTGGCGCACGACAGACAGGCAAGTCCACTCTTTTGCGGAAATCTTTGCCCAAAGCGATTTACATTGACTTGTTGGATTCTGATATCCGCAAGCTGTATCGCAAACGTCCGGCATATCTGTATGACCAGTTGGTAGGAAAGGATTCCAACACCGTTGTTGTCATAGATGAGATCCCGGAAGTGCCGGATTTACTCAATGAGGTTCACCGGCTCATCGCAGTGTTCGGAATCCGCTTTGTGTTGTGTGGAAGCAGTGCGAGAAAGCTGAAACGAAAAGGCTACAACACATTGGGAGGCAGAGCTTTCCCTTGCTACTTTTATCCTTTGGTAAGTGCTGAGATACCTGATTTGGATATAGATAGAGCTGTCAATAATGGTATGATACCCCTGCATTATCTTGCAAAAAATGCAAATCGGCTGTTGGCATCATACGTGGATGTCTATTTGAAAGAGGAGATTCAGGCGGAGGCTCTGGTGCGGGATTTGGACAATTTTGAGCGTTTCTTGGAGGTTGCAGCCCTTACGAACGGCGAAATGGTGAATTACGCCAATATTGCCAGCGATTGCGGAGTGAGTGCCAAAACAGTCAAGGAGTATTTCACTATTTTGAAGGATACGCTGGTCGGCTATTCCATTCCCGCCTACACTAAAGTGATGAAACGCAGATTGGTCCAAGCCCCCCGATTCTATTTCTTTGACGTAGGAATCGCCAATTATCTGCTCCATCGGCGGAATCTGGTGAGAGGCACTGTGGAATACGGCCATGCCTTTGAGCACTGGGTTATCCAGGAAATGATAGCCTACATTGGTTATACGCATAACGAGGAAAAACTCTCCTATTGGCGCACCTATACAGGCATAGAGGTGGATGCTGTAATTGGCGACGCCAAACTGGCCATTGAAATCAAATCGGTGGCAGAAGTGTTGCCCAAACATCTGACTGGATTAAAAACCTTTATGGAAGAGCACCCCGACACACATCCCATCATTGTTTCTTTAGATCGGATATCCCGCCGTTGCGGGGAAGTGGAGGCTCTTTACGTGATGGATTTCCTGCGGATGCTTTGGGCAGGAGAACTGTTCTGATATCCGAAAGAAATCGTACCTTTGCCCTCTCAATAAAAAACACCAAAACTATGCTGCAAATCGGAACGAAAGCCCCATACTTCGAGGGCGTTGATGAAAACGGGAACAACGTGAAACTGAGCGACTTCGCAGGGAAAAAGCTCGTGCTATACTTTTACCCCAAGGACAGTACGCCGGGTTGTACCGCCGAGGCCTGCGACCTGCGCGACAACTACCAGCGCTTCCTCGCCATGGGCTACGAGGTCTTGGGCGTGAGCCGCGACTCCGTCGCCTCGCACCAACGGTTCATCGCCAAATACGAGTTGCCCTTCCACCTCATCGCCGACACCGACCTCACCATCCTCAAGGCCTACGAGGCGTGGGGCGAGAAGAAAATGTACGGCAAGGTAACCGAAGGCACGCTGAGAACCACCTACGTCATTGACGAACAAGGTGTCATTGTTGATGCGATTGGCAAGGTGGATACGAAGAATCACACGGCACAGCTGCTAAAATAGCGTCTGCGGCAGTCCCATTGCTACTTTTCTCCATTATAAAGCAACCAAACATCCCCCTTCCACTCGAGAACTACTGGCATGTCCTAGTGGACGGTTCCATCCACGTAAGAGAAGGGTAAGACGGTGAAACTAACCGTCTCTTTACTCCTGCATCAGGATTTCCAGCATCTTGATGGCGCAGTCGCTGATGATGGAGCCAGGTCCGAAGATACAGGCGGCACCGGCCTTGTAGAGGAAGTCGTAGTCCTGCGGCGGAATCACACCACCCACAATGACCATGATGTCCTCGCGACCAAGTTTCTTGAGCTCTTCGATAACCTGAGGCACCAGCGTCTTGTGTCCGGCAGCGAGAGAGGACACGCCCAAGATGTGGACATCGTTCTCCACGGCCTGCTTGGCCGCTTCAGCGGGCGTCTGGAACAGCGGACCCATGTCCACGTCGAAGCCGATGTCGGCATAGCCGGTGGCCACCACTTTGGCACCGCGGTCATGGCCGTCCTGGCCCATCTTGGCAATCATGATACGAGGACGACGGCCCTCTTTCTTGGCGAACTCATCGCACATCTCGCACGCCTTCTTGAAGGCTGCATTGTTCTGTTGTTCTGCACTATACACGCCGGAAATAAGATTTATTTTTGCTTTATAACGTCCATAAACTTCTTCAAGGGCATCGGAGATCTCACCAAGGGAGGCACGCACGCGCGCGGCCTTGATGGAGAGGTCCAGCAGGTTGCCGTTACCGGTCTTGGCACACTCGGTCAAAGCGGCCAAGGCTGCCTTCACGTCCGCCTCGTTGCGGTTGGCACGAAGTTCGGCCAGACGCTTGATCTGCGCCTCACGGACGGTGGTGTTGTCCACTTCCAGAGTCTCGATGGGAGATTCCTTGTCCAGTTTGTATTTGCTGACACCGATGATGGCCTCCTTGCCGGAGTCGATACGGGCCTGCTTACGGGCGGAAGCCTCCTCGATACGCATCTTGGGGATGCCGGTCTCGATGGCCTTGGCCATGCCGCCCAAGGATTCGATTTCCTGAATGTGCTTCCAGGCGCGATGGGCGATCTGGTGGGTGAGGCTCTCCACATAGTAGGAACCGGCCCACGGGTCGATGGACTTGCAAATCTTGGTTTCTTCCTGGATGTAAATCTGCGTGTTACGCGCAATACGGGCCGAGAAGTCGGTGGGCAGGGCGATGGCCTCGTCGAGGGCGTTGGTGTGCAGCGACTGGGTGTGACCCAGAGCAGCTCCCATAGCCTCCACACACGTGCGGCACACGTTGTTGAACGGGTCCTGCTCGGTGAGCGACCAGCCGGAGGTCTGGCAGTGCGTACGCAATGCCAATGATTTGGGATTCTTGGGGTTGAACTGCTTCACAATCTTGGCCCACAGCATACGGGCGGCTCGCATCTTGGCGATTTCCATAAAATGGTTCATGCCCACAGCCCAGAAGAAGGAGAGCCGCGGCGCAAAGTCGTCCACGCTCATGCCCGCGTTGACACCGGCGCGGAGATACTCCAGACCGTCGGCCAGCGTGTACGCCAACTCGATGTCGCTGGTGGCACCCGCCTCCTGCATGTGATAGCCGGAGATGGAGATAGAGTTGAACTTGGGCATGTTCTTGGAGGTGAACTCGAAGATGTCGGCGATGATCTTCATGGAGTGCAACGGCGGGTAGATGTAGGTGTTACGCACCATGAACTCCTTGAGGATGTCGTTTTGGATGGTACCCGACAGCTGGTCCATGCTTACGCCCTGCTCTTCGGCGGCCACGATGTAGAAGGCCAACACCGGAAGCACAGCACCGTTCATGGTCATAGAGACGGACATCTTGTCCAAGGGTATCTGGTCGAACAGGATTTTCATGTCGAGGATGGAATCCACAGCCACGCCAGCCTTGCCCACGTCGCCAACCACACGCGGGTGGTCGGAGTCATAGCCACGGTGCGTGGCCAAGTCGAAGGCGATGGACAGACCCTTCTGACCGGCAGCCAAGTTGCGGCGGTAGAAGGCGTTGGACTCTTCGGCGGTGGAGAATCCGGCATATTGACGGATGGTCCACGGACGGAAAGCGTACATCATGGAGTAGGGTCCGCGCAGGAACGGCGGAATACCGGCGGTATAGTTCAAATGCTCCATACCTTCCAAATCTTCCTTGCCATACACCTGTTTGACCGGAATCTGCTCGGCGGTCATCCACGATTCGGAAATGTGGTGTTCTTGTTCCCATTTCTGAAAATCCTCTTGATTTTCAGAGACTTTCTTAAAATCTACGTTGGTAAAATCAGGACGCATAGTTTTGAATCTTCTTTACATTATATTGGGGCCGCAAAGGTACATATTTTTCAAAAATACGGACAGGTATTTTTGTTGGTTTGTAGAGACGTTGCACGCAACGTCTTTACAGGTTGTATTTATTTCGCTTGGATGTTCTTGCCGCAGTCGTCCACAATCATCTTATACCACTCCTCGCGATATTTCGGCTGGTCGGGGAAGGCGCTTTGCGGAATCTTTGTATCCGAAACCTTGAACTTACCATTCTCCTCCTTCTTCACGTTTCCGTCATGATATTTCACTAACAGATAGATGAAAAGGTCGTTCCAGTCGGCGCACACTTTCTTGGCGGCATCGTTGGAGTAACGGTTAAGCTCCTTGCGGGCCTTGTCGGGATTGTTCTCGCAAAGATCCTTCATAGAGGATGCCATACTGTTGATGTCTTTCACGAACTTGCCTTCCCAATAGGCCTGTTTCTCGTTCACATGCTTGATCATGTCGCAGTAGCGGGAATAGACGAAGTTGCTGACCTTGGTGAAGGTCCAGAAGGCGGCGGTGTTGGAGTATTCCACCATGGAGCCGTTGCCTTGGGCGTATTCCATCGGGATGTCGGTGATACCGCAGAACATGGGCACATAGCAGCAGCTGGCGGCGTCGTCCACACCGAACCAGAAGATGCCTCCGAACCAGTTGGGCAACCAGCTACGACATTGGGCCACGAAGGAGAAGCCGGTCTGCTGGGTGGCGGTGGCGCGCTCATGGATGTAGCCCTTGCCGTTGTATTCCCAGGTCATCGGACGCCAACGGTACGGACATTTGAACGGGCCGGCACCGAGGTCGTTGGTCATGTCCATGGAGGTACCCTCGAAATGGTCGCGCATCATCTGCATCATAAACTGCGCGTCAATTTTGCTCTTGTCGGCAGGCTTGATCCATAACGGGAAGCGGTGCTTGAGGTTATCGCCGCGGGCGTAATCCTCATACTGGGCCATTTCAGCATGGTTGCAGTGGTTGAAGAAGGCCCACACACGCGATTCACAAAAGCGGGCGCCATCGAAATTGATGGGGTTGTAGGTGTCGCAGAAACTGAAATCGGCATCTGGAGCCTGCTTCGGGTCCTTCGGATAGAGGCCCTTCATTCTGGCAAACGAAATGACATCATAGGAATAGACAGTCTCCACGGAGGGCAGGAAGATCTTGTCCAGCTCCTTGCTGGTGATGGAGGTCTTGCCGTCACGCAGCGGGAAGGTGGAGATGCGCGATTGGTTGGCATGGCCGCTGATGTATCCGTCGGGAATACGGCGGGCCACCCACACGGCGCCATTACTCCAGCCCTTCACGATTTTGCCCTTGGCATCCAGCATCTTCTCGCCCTTACCGATGAGGTCCATGACCCACGCTTCGTTGGGATCCACGATGGAGAACGACTCGCCCTCGCTGGCGTAGCCGTAGGTGTCCATGAGCTCGGCAATGACCTTGATGGCCTCACGGGCGTTCTTGGCCCGTTGCAACGCGATGTAAATCAAGGAGCCGTAGTCGATCATACCCTGACCCTGTTCCAGCTCTTCGATGCCGCCGTAGGTGGTCTCGCCGATGGCCAACTGCCATTCGTTCATGTTGCCGATAACCGAATAGGTATGAGCCACCTGCGGGATCTGGCCCAGCAGCTTGCCGGTGTCCCATTCGATGACATCCATCATGGTGCCGGCGGGATAGTCCTTGGCGGGACGATAATAGAGTTCGCCGTACAGCTGATGCGAGTCGGCGGCGTAGGTGAGGAAACAGGAGCCGTCTTTGCTGGCACCCTTCGTCACAATGAAGTTGGTGCAGGCCATCGAGGTGGTGAATGCCATCAGACCTAACACAAGGGTGAGTAGAATGGATTTTTTCATAACTTGCTTTTTTATTAATTATTAATGATTCGTATGTATCACTCCACAGACAGAATCTTCACGGTCTTCATGCCGGCGGGGAGCTGTATGTCGAAGATGTCGTTCGGACGGTGGCCGAACAGGGCCTTGGCCATCGGGGAGGTGAAGGGCACTTTGCCTTTGGAGGCGACGGCCTCGTCCACACCGGTGATCTGGATTTGCAACTCGTTGCCGCCCATACGCATGGTTACGGTGGATCCGAACGCGATTTCGCCCGTCTTTTTGGGTTCCATCACCTTGGCGATTTTGATGCGGTTTTCTAAAAGTTCCAGCTTGGCGTTGAGGAAGTTGCGGGTCACGCGGGCGTCGGTCTCCTGCCCGTCGGCACGGATGCTGTCACGCTCGCGCAACAATTCCTCCCGCTCCTGCAGCAACTGCTCCATGCCAGCGGGTGTCACATAGTTGACCACCCCTGCGGGCAGGAACGCGCGCGGTGGCACCAACGGAACCTCTTCCTGATCACCCTCTTTTACAAATCCCCTGCTCATAAGCCGTTACATGAATTTCCGACGTAAAAGGTCGCACAAAGCCAAATAGGCAGTGGAGGTGGAATCCCAGAAATACTGCTTCTTGTAATTTTCCAAGCAGTCGAATGCCGCCTCCAAATTGGCGCACTGGTTGAGCTTTTGGATGGCCGCGCTAAACTCCTCGCCCCGGTTTTGGAACAACTCCTTGATGAAGGTGAACTTGTCGTTGATGGAGATGGCCTTCGTCAGGTCATGGACTTTCGCATGCTGGAATTGGGCACTCAGGGAGCGGTCCTCCTTCTGCTCGTTGAACAGGTCGTTCAACGAACGTTGGGGGGCGGCTGCCGATACGGAGGGTTTCTCCGCCGGCTTGGCCGGTTGTGCGGGTGTTGCGGGTTCGGGTTTCGATGGAGCCGCAGGAGCCGGTTTGGCTACGGGAGCTTTGGGGACCTGTTCGGGCTGTTCATGCCGTTTGGGCCGTGGGATGAATTGCAGCAAATCATCCTCTTCATTGGAGAACAGGGATTCCGGCTCTATCTGGTCGTCGCGTTTGGGCTTGGAGGTGGGCACCCGCTCAGCAATTGAAGGGCGCGCAGGCTCGGACACCACTTTTTCCTCTTCCGGTTGCGGTGCTGTCGCTTCCGGCTGGACAGGCTTCGCCTCAGGTTTCGGCATTTCCTTTTCAGGCTCTGCCGGTTTCTCTTCCGCTGGCGGCGTTACTGTCTCTGGTTGCGGAACATCTTCCTTCACGTCGTCCACAATCTGCACATCTACAGGCTCATCCTCGTTTGGCTGGTAGCTTTCGTGTTCCGTGTCGAAAAAGAGGTCCACATCCTCCTTCAAGCCCGAATGCACGGCATATTCGCGAGGCTCCTCTTGCGCTTGCGGTTCCGGTTCGGGGACTTTCGGCGCTGCCGGAACGGGCGTTTCCACCGCAGTTTCCGGCTCCGACGACGTCTCCTGAACCTCCTTTTTCGTCTGCAATTCCACATAAATGTGACGAAGCCGCTCTAAAACGGTATCCCGCTCAATGGAGGGCATGACGGGCATTTCGCCACATATAAGTTCAAGGTTGTCAAGAATTTCGATGATTTGTGCAAAACTATTCTGCATTTTAGTAAGAATTAATGGTTGTTGGAAAGACAAATTATTATAATTTTGCCGTTCCGAAAAAACGGACAAAAATACAAAATTCTTTAATCGAAACAGGCGCATGTTTTTAGAAAATAAAGCGAGTAGAAATAATCAACGGGGATGGATCGAAGTGATATGCGGATCGATGTTTTCCGGCAAGACGGAGGAGTTGCTCCGGCGCATCCGCCGCGCGGAGTTTGCCAACCAGCAGATCGAACTTTTCAAGCCCGCCATCGATACCCGCTACGACGAGGTGGATGTGGTGTCTCATAACGAGAACTCCATGGTTTCCACGCCCGTCCACAACTCTTCGGAGATTCTGCTGTATGTGAATATGGAATCCGTACAGGTGGTGGCCATCGATGAAATACAATTCTTCGATGAAGGTATCGTGGATGTGTGCAACACGTTGGCCAACGCGGGTATCCGTGTGATTGTCAGCGGATTGGATATGGACTATTTGGGCAATCCCTTCGGACCGATGCCGAAGCTGATGGCAGTGGCGGAGTATGTGAGCAAACAGCACGCCATCTGCACCCATTGCGGCGACCTGGCCCAATACTCCCATCGTATTGTGGCCGGTGACGGACAAGTGCTTTTGGGCGAGAAAGAGGCGTATGAGCCCCTTTGTCGCCATTGTTTTAATGAAGCTTTGAAAAAAGAAAACCGGTAAACTACCGGCTTTGAAGCCATTGCATCACATTCTGGTAGATCCGGTCGGCAGCGTTTTCGGTGTCAGCCGGCACGAATTTCTCCCCGGTGATGTTCTCATACAATTCTATATAACGTTCCGTGATGCCCTTCACCACTTCGGGTGTCATTTCAGGTACCTGCTGACCCTCCTGACCCTGGAAACCGTTGGCCATCAGCCACTCACGCACAAACTCCTTTGACAACTGCTTTTGGGGTTTGCCCTGGGCGAAATTCTCTTCGTATCCTTTCGCATAGAAATAACGGGAAGAGTCGGGTGTGTGGATTTCATCGATGAGATAGATTTTCCCATCGGCTTTGCCGAACTCGTATTTGGTGTCCACTAAGATGAGACCCTGCTTGGCGGCCATTTCCGTACCGCGCTGGAAGAGCTTCATGGTGTAATCTTCAATAACAGCGTAATCTTCCGGACTGACAAGACCTTTGGCCAGAATCTCCTCTTTGGAGATGTCGGCATCATGCTCGCCCTGTTCGGCCTTGGTGGTGGGAGTGATAATGGGGGTGGGGAATTTCTGGTTTTCGCGCATCCCTTCGGGCAGGATGTTGCCGCACAGGTTGCGACCGCCGTTCTTGTAGAAACGCCAGGCGCTGCCGCACAGATAGCCGCGCACAATCATCTCCACCGGAAAACCTTGGCAAAGCACGCCCACCGTCACCATCGGGTCGGGGGTGGCTAACTTCCAGTTGGGGCAGATGTCGGCGGTGGCATCCAAGAAACGGGCGGCAATCTGATTCAGAATCTGGCCCTTGCAGGGAATACCCTCGGGCAGGATGACGTCAAAGGCGGAGATGCGGTCCGATGCGACCATGGCCAGCACCTCGTCATTAATATTATACACATCGCGGACTTTGCCGTGATAAACACTTTTCTGATTCGGGAAATTGAATTCTGTATGGGTAATAGCTGCCATTGTGTAAGGATTTTAAAGACGGGTGCAAAGATACGATTAAAATTGTATCTTTGCGCCTCTTAAAACCAGCAATTTTATGACTTCTTCCGAAATTCGCAACGCATTTTTGCAATTCTTTAATTCCAAAGAACATACCATCGTCCCCTCCGCCCCGATGGTCATCAAAAACGACCCCACACTGATGTTCACCAATGCCGGCATGAACCAGTTTAAGGATATCTTTTTAGGGAATCAGAAACCGGAACATCCCCGCGTGGCCGACTCGCAGAAGTGTCTGCGCGTGTCGGGCAAACATAACGATCTGGAAGAGGTGGGCCGCGACACGTACCACCATACCATGTTCGAGATGCTCGGCAACTGGTCGTTTGGCGATTATTTCAAAAAAGAGGCTATCGCCTATGCGTGGGAGTTTCTCACCGAGGTGATGAAACTGGATAAAAACCGCCTCTATGCCACTGTTTTCCAAGGTGATGAAAAAGACGGTACCCAATTTGACCAGGAGGCTTATGACTTTTGGAAGGAACATCTTCCTGAAGACCGCATCTTGAAAGGCAACAAGAAAGACAACTTCTGGGAAATGGGCGACACCGGTCCTTGCGGCCCTTGCTCGGAAATCCACATCGACCTGCGCGATGACAGCGAGCGGGCCAAGGTGCCCGGCCACGAGTTGGTCAACAAGGACAATCCGCTGGTAATTGAGATTTGGAACCTTGTGTTCATGCAGTTCAACCGGATAGCCTCCGGTGAGCTGAAACCCTTGGCTGCCAAGCATGTGGACACGGGCATGGGCTTCGAGCGCCTCTGCATGGCGGTGCAGAACAAGAAGTCAAACTATGATACGGATGTGTTTCAGCCCATTATCCAAAAAATTGCCGCCAGCGCTAATGTCCACTATGGTGACAAGACGGAGACGGACATTGCCTTGCGCGTGGTGGCCGACCATCTACGGGCCGTGAGTTTCGCCATTGCCGACGGTCAGTTGCCCTCTAACACGGGAGCCGGCTACGTCATCCGCCGCATCCTGCGCCGTGCTATCCGCTACGGCTTCACCTTCTTGGGCTTCAAAGATCCTTTCATGCACAGTCTTGTTCCTGATTTGGTTGCCCAAATGGGACACCAGTTCCCCGAGTTGCAGCGGCAGCAGGAGCTCATCCAGCGCATCATGCTGGAGGAAGAACAGTCATTCCTGAAGACCTTGGCCAAGGGCATCAATCGCTTTGAAGAGTATGTGGCCAAATCCAATAACGACCAAATTGACGGCGACTTCGCCTTCGAATTGTTCGACACATACGGCTTCCCGGTGGACCTTACGCAACTGCTGGCCTCCGAAAAAGGAAAAACGGTGGACATGGAAGGCTTCCAACGCGGCCTGCAACAGCAAAAGGAACGTTCTCGTGCCGCCGCCGCCGTCACCACCGATGACTGGGTGGAGCTGATCCATACGGATACACCGACTCAATTTGTTGGTTATCATGAAAATCAATGTGAATGTCACGTGGTGAAGTACCGGAAAGTGTCCGCCAAAGGAAAGACCTATTTCCAGGTTGTGTTAGACAAAACGCCCTTCTATGCCGAATCCGGCGGTCAGGTGGGCGACACAGGGATCTTGGAAGGTGTAAATGATGCCGTTGAGGTTTACAACACCACCAAAGAGAATAATCTGACCATTCATCATACTGCCCGTCTGCCTGAAAACATGGAGGCTCCGATGACCGCCAGGATTGACGTGGTCAAGCGCCAGATGACGGCTAACAACCACTCTGCCACGCACTTGTTGGACCATGCGTTGCGCGCTGTGCTCGGTACCCATGTGGAGCAGAAAGGTTCGATGGTGGCTTCCGACCGTCTGCGTTTCGACTTCTCGCATTTTGCCAAGATGACGGAAGAGGAGATCATCCAGACTGAAAAGATGGTTAACGCCTTGATTCGTAAGAACCTGCCATTACAGGAGCATGTGGACATCCCCATTGAGGAAGCCCGTGCCAAGGGGGCCATCGCTTTGTTTGGCGAGAAATACGGCAAATTCGTGCGGGTAATCCAGTTTGGCGATGCCGTGGAGTTGTGCGGGGGCACACACACGTCCGCCACGGGCAATATCGGCTTCTTCAAGATTGTGTCTGAAGGGGCCGTGGCCGCCGGCGTGCGCCGTATCGAGGCCGTCACCGGCACCGCCGCAGAGGCCATCGTGTATGCCAATCAGAACCTCATCAAGCATATCAAGGAGATGCTCGGATCCAATAACCTTGAACAAGCTGTACAGAAACTCACCGACGACAATCTGCAATTCCGTCATAAAATTGAAGATTTCGAAAAACAGAAAGTTTTGGAGTTTTGCAAGGAATCCGAAGAGGCAGCTCAATGCATCAATGGTATTCAAGTGATTGCGCAGACGACCACGTTTAGTCCTGACATCCTGCGTAATGCGGCTTTCATGTTGCGTGTGAGGCCCAACCGTATCGTGGTGTTAGGCAGTGTGTTTGACAACAAGCCGAATTTGGCGGTGGCGGTTTCCGATGACCTGGTGGGCCGTTTTGAGGCTCCGAAGTTAGTGCGTGCCGCTGGCAAACTCATACAAGGTGGCGGCGGCGGACAACCTACGCTCTCCATGGCAGGCGGCAAAAACCCTGCTGGCGTGCCTGATGCCGTTCAGGAAGTGTTACGTCTTATTGAGGAAGGCTAAAAAGATAAGCCATATCCACATCATTCAACAACTCCATTCCGCGCTCCGTAAGCAGGGGAAGGAGCAAATAGCGGATTATCTGTTCTTGATTCACCCCCCAGTCTTCTTCCACACATACATTGTGCAGGAAAAAGATGGAATATAAGGGTATATTGATATTCTCTTGGAAATGATATTGTCGTATTCCCTTTTGAATCAATGTGTTCAAAATGCTCATAAAGGGTGAGTCGTTTGTGGTGAAGAGCTTGTGCTGTAGCGCATGTTGGAAAAAGGTACTTTCTGTTTCCCGGATATTGCGCATCTCCCATACAAACAACAGCAGTTCTTCCACCGGATGGTTGCATTCAAGGCTCTTCTCCCGGATGCGTTCCTGAATGCACGTGTGCCAGAACCGCCGCGCGATCTCCACCGACTGGGCTTTCCCCTCATAACGGTTGAAAAAGGTTTTCCGGCTGATGCCCATGCCGGCTACAATCTCATCGGTCGTATGGTCGAAACCGTTTTTGAGATAATAGTGGAAAATATCGAACGTCTTCTGTTGATTCAGTGGTCGTTTCATGGAGGATGTCTTTAGTTGGGCTTTGAAAGATGTTTCACCACCTCGGATTCCACCATGCTGTGAAGGTCAACAGCCTTAACTTGTTTTCCATCATGTACATAAAGGAATGTGGGGAATTTTCCGTTCACCACTTCAATAGCAGTGAAAGGGTCAATGGTGACATACCGGAAATGGGTGGCGCCGCTCTCTTCCTTGAATTTTTGGATGCTCTCATCCTTGCCCCAGATGAAGAATATGACCTTGTTGGTGTCCAAATGGTTGTTTTCAACGATGGAGTTGAGTTTTTTGCCGCTGGTTTTGCAATATTTGCATCCGGCAGCCACATATCCTAAGATATAATTGCCATCATCAATATCCAGAGATAGTGCAATGGTATCCTGCATGAATTCTTCAAAACGTGGTTCGTTTATGGATTGACCGTCGCGGTCAAAAAGATTCCATACGGAGTCCATGGGAAACAGGGCGAAGGGCGCGGCGAAGGCGGCCACGGCTAACACAATCCCAACGGCTTTCCAACCCTTGAACCGGGCATTTTCCTCTTTCCGTATCAGCAGCATCAACGCCATGGTTATGATGTTCTTGAAGATGGACCAAGTGGGGTTCAGTTCCACTAACTCGCCCATACAATGGCAGTTGGTGTCTTGCCGGAAAAGGGCCACATAAATCAGAAGGAGGGTGAAACCCACCAGCATGGCCATCGTTGTCCACCAGACGGGTTTGTACAGGATTTTCAGGATGAGGAAGGCCCCCAGCAGTAGTTCGGCCATAATCACCAGGCGCGCTATCACGGTGCATAACAGATAGTTGAACAGATGGAAACTGTAAATGTACAGCTCAAAACTGTCGATGGAGAGCAGTTTCAGGATGCCTGTGGTGATGAAGAAGGCACCTATCAGCAGGCGGAGCACAATCTTCAGCACGCGCACCGGCTGCCAGCGGCGGGTAACCTCCTCGTGTTGGCTGTCATAGCCATATTCTGTTACGGGTTCTTGGATTATTTCATTCATAATATATAATGTCAAGATTCTATTCCTTTGGGGATGGCCCCAATCAGTTTCTTGGTGTAATCCGTCTGCGGATGGTCGCAGATGGTGTCGGCGTCATCCATTTCCACGATGCGTCCGTTCTGCATGACGGCAATGCGGTCCGACATGAAGCGGACCACAGAGAGGTCGTGCGAGATGAAAATATAGGTGAAATGGTATTCCTGCTTCAGCTCGTTCAGCAGGTTCAGCACCTGGGCCTGCACCGACACGTCAAGGGCGGAGACCGATTCGTCGCAGATGATGAAGCGCGGGTTGACGGCTAAGGCACGGGCAATGGAGATGCGCTGACGCTGGCCGCCAGAGAACTCGTGCGGATAGCGGTAGAAGTGCGATTCGTTGAGGTTCACCCGTTCCAACAGGGCGATGGCTTTCGCGCGCCGCTCCTTGTCGTTGTGGCCGATGCCGTGCACCCGCATGGGCTCTATAAGCGCATCACCAACGGTAAGCCGCTGGTTTAGCGATGAATAGGGGTCTTGCAAGATAATCTGCAATTCTTTGCGCATACGACGCATGTCGGCACTGTTGAGACTCATCAGGTTGGTGCCACGATAGTGGACCTCCCCGGAAGTGGCCTCTATCAGCCGGATCATGCAGCGTCCCAAGGTGGTCTTACCACAGCCGGATTCGCCCACCAGTCCGAGCGTTTCCCCCTCATAAACATCGAAGGTGATGTCCTGCAAAGCCTGCACATATTGCCTTTTCTCAAACAGCTTCCGCTTGCGCACAGGGTACAGTTTGGAGATATTGCGGACGGAAATCAGCGGTTTTTCGGCATACAGTTTGGCATGAAACGCCTGCCGTTCTTCGGCGGACACGCACAGTTTGTCGAAGGTTTCGCGGATGCCCTCCTGCCGGTGCTGCATGAAGTCGTCCACCGTAGGCAGCTGGCGCAGGCGCACGCGCATGGAGGGTCGGCACGCTAAAAGCCCTTGTGTATAAGGATGTTTTGGATTTAAAAACAGGTCCCTAACAGAGCCTTCCTCCACAATGTTCCCTTTGTACATCACCAGCACGCGGTCGGCAATCTCGACCACCACGCCCAAATCGTGGGTGATGAACAGGACGCTCATGCCGTACTTGGCCTGCAGCTTGCGGATGAGTTCGAGAATGCCCTTCTGCACGGTCACGTCCAAGGCGGTGGTCGGCTCGTCGGCAATCAGCAGGTCGGGCTGGCAGCTCATGGCCATGGCGATCATCACGCGCTGCTTCTGCCCGCCGGAAAGCTCGTGCGGGTAGGAGTCGAAAATCTGCTCCGGGCGCGGGAGCATCACCTCCTGGAAGAGCTCGATGACGTGCTTGCGGGCAGCCTCCTTGTCCATGCAGGTGTGCAACAGCATCTGCTCCGTGATCTGCTGCCCGCAGCGGATGACCGGATTCAGCGAGGTCATCGGCTCCTGGAAAATCATGGCGATCTTGTTGCCTCGGATGCGCTCCATCTCCTTTTCCGTGCAGCGCGACAAGTTGACCGTCGTGTCGGGCTGGGCGGGGTCGTGGAACAGGATCTGCCCGTCGGGATAGCGCGCAACGGAGGCGTTGAGCAAGCGCATCACCGACAGTGCCGTCACCGACTTGCCGGAGCCCGATTCGCCCACCACACCAAGGGTCTCGCCCTGTCCGATGTGGAACGAAAGCCCGTGAAGAATGGGGTTCCATTCCTCATCCCGCTTCATCTCCAGCGCCAGATCCGTGATTTCGAGCAACTTTTCCATAGAAAGCGCAAAAGTACAAAAAACATTTGGTTTGCAACGGGCATAAAAAACAGGCAGCAAATCTGCTGCCTGTCTGGTGTCTCAGCTGGGATTCGAACCCAGGACCCCATCCTTAAAAGGGATGTGCTCTACCTGCTGAGCTACTGGGACATCCTTTCGCTTTTAGCGGCTGCAAAAGTACGATTTTTTCATTACACTCTATCCTTTCCCAATATTTTTTTTGGTGTAATATTCTATTTTATTGATAATCATTTTGTTAATTATATTTTTTAATAAAAACTAAAAACAAGCCATTACGATAGGGATTTTTCTATATTTGTGTTTTAACATACTGGATATAAATATGTTAAAAATATTGTTCTATTTTTTGCAACCGATTGTAGGAAAAGAGGGCATTTGTGTCGGAGATGAGGGGGGAAATGTCATTTTTCAAACAAATGACATTGAAAAACTGCAATCATAAAAGTCTTTTAAAACAAATGAAAAAACTAATCCTAACTCCGAAAAAAGACACGCTGACCATATGCCTGCCGCCGGACTGGGTGGGCAAGCCACTGGTCTGTATTTTGAAGGATCCGGACGAACAGGACGAAGGGATGATCTCGTATGTGAGCGATGTCTCCATCGGCTACCAGGCGGAACGCTACCGATGGGCCAAGCGCGGTCGCCGTCCCCGCCGGCACCGTTTGCGCAAAAAGAGTGTCGATGTGATTCTCTAATGCAGGTCGGCCCCGATAAGGTGCATGAATTCCTGACGGGTGTTCTCGTTCTTCAGGAAGGCCCCAGTGAATTCCGACGTGGTGGTCACAGAGTTCTGCTTCTGGATGCCCCTCATGGACATGCAGAGGTGCTGGGCTTCGATAACGACGGCCACGCCCAGGGGGTTCAGTACCTCCTGAAGGCAGTCCTTGATCTGAGTGGTGAGGCGTTCCTGCAGCTGCAGACGGCGGGCGAAACACTCCACCACGCGAGGAATCTTGCTCAGCCCCACAATGGTGCCGTTGGGGATGTATCCGATGTGCGCTTTCCCGAAAAAGGGCAACAGATGATGCTCGCACAACGAGTATATTTCGATGTCTTTCACCACCACAATCTGCTTGTAATCCTCATGAAACAAGGCACTTTTCAAGATAGCCTTGGGATCCAGCCGATAGCCGTGGGTGAGGAAGTCAAGGGATTTGGCGGCCCGCATCGGCGTCTTGATGAGGCCTTCCCGCTTGGGATCCTCCCCGATGTTCTGCAGGAGTGAGCGGTAGCTGTCGGAGAGGTTCGTCAGCTGGTCTTCCGATAGTTTGGGTATCACATTGATAGAGTCCGTGATTTTCATATTCATTATACTAAGTAAGGATTATACAGTTTTTCGTTGCCGACCGTGGTGAGTCCGCCGTGGCCGGGATAAATGTTCGTCTCATCCGGAAGGGTGAGGATTTTGGTTTTGATCATCTCAATCAGCAGCCGTCCGTTGCCGGTGGGCAGGTCGCTGCGGCCCACACTGCCTTCGAAAAGCAAGTCGCCGCAGATCACGTATCCGTTGGCGACATCGTAGAGGGAGATGCTGCCGTCGCAATGGCCGGGCGTGTACAGCACCTGCAAGGTCTGCTTCCCGAAGCGCACCTCGTCGCCTTCGTGCAGATATTTAGCCGGTTGCGGCATCTCATCCACCGAAAGCCCGAAGGCCATCGCGTAGGCGTACGACTTGTTGTAAATGGGCATGCCTGCCTCGTGGCACCAGACGGGAGCCCCAAAGGTCCGGTGGCACCAATTGTTGCCGGCGATATGGTCGATATGCGGGTGCGTGTTCACGATGGCTTTGACGGTCAGCCCGTGCTGCCGCACGTACTCCTCCAACTGGGCATCCTCGTACGACTGGCAGTTACCCGGATCCACAAGGATAGCCTCCCCCGTGTCATCGTGCAACACTAACGTGTTGACCTGTATGGGGTTGAAATGGAATATCCGTATGCTGATGTTCTCCATAGTCTGTTTTAGCGCATTCATAAACTCCGATATCGAAATGTGCTTTTTCCCCATGTTTAGAAAGGTTTGGACTTGGGGTCTGAGACGTAGATGTCCTTCACCTTGTTACCGTTGGAGAACAGCGTGCTGTATAGCAGTGTGCCGTCGGGTTTCCAGCACGACCACTTGCCTTCGCGCAGATGGTTCTTGAACTGGCCCTGGAAGTGCTTCTTTCCATTATTATAATATTCGATGAAGGTGCCGTTAGGAACGTCGTGCACGAAATTCTGCTCCCGTACTTTAACCTCCTGCACATTGAAGAACACCCATTTGCCCTCTTTTAAATCATTGACATATTTGCCTTTGGCCACCGCCTTCCCGTTCTGTGCGTAATCGGTCCAAGGTCCGTTCTTGAGATTGTCCTTATAGATACCTTTGCGCGACATTTTCCCGTTTTCCTCCCAGAAATAGGTGTAAGGGCCGTTCCATTTGTTCTGCTTATAGGTGATGATGTATTTCTGCTTGCCGTCGTCGTACCATCCCTGCCATTGGCCATCCATCTCGCCATCCTTGAATGTGCCTTTGTCTTGGGTTTGGCCGTTGTGGTAATAGGAGGTCCAAAGACCATTTTCTTTGTCGTGGGCAAAAGACCCTTCCCGCTGCAGGCGGCCGTCCTCATACCAGGCTTTCCAGATGCCTTCCCGCTTCCCGTTCACATAACTGCCTTTTTTCCAGACTTTCCCATTTTCATAATAATAGGTCCACTCACCCTGTTGCAATCCTTTTTCGAAATTGCCCCGGCTACCGAGCGTGCCGTTCTCATGGTAGAATTTCCATTCGCCCTGTTGCAATCCTTTCACCGACGAGCCTTCCATGTCTTTCTGGCCGGCGCGGGTCCACCAGCAGGCATAGCCCTCCAGTTCGCCCATTTGGTAAGTGCCTTCAAAATATTTGGCTCCGTCGTCAAAGTATTCTGTCACAGGACCATCCACACTATCGGCCACGTAGGTAACCTCCTTGAAAAGCTTGCCGTTGGTGTGGTAGAATGTCCAGTTGCCGCTACGCTTGCCGTTGGCGAACTGGCCTTTCGATTCCACCTGACCAGACTGGTACCAGCTGGTGAAGGGACCGTTTTCGGCGTTGTACTCCTGAGCCAGCTTCCCGTTGTCGAACCATACTTTCCAGACACCGACCTTTTTCCCGTCGCGGTAGTCGCCTTCGGTCCATTTCATCCCATTAATGTGATAATAGACCCAGTGGCCCTGTTCCAGGCCTTGGGCTTCCACACCCACCGACATCAGTTTGTTGTTTTTCCAATAGGTCTTAACCGTATCTTGGGCACTGGCGGTCAAGCATATCCATGCCAAGAGGATTACAAGAGATAAGTTGCGCATATTCTCATTTATTAAAAGCGTGCAAAGATACTACAAAATCCGATATTTACCCAATAATGCCGGAAATGATGATGATAATAAGGGCCAACGGGGCTAAATAGCGCAGCACAAAATAGTACAGCTCGAACGCCTTGGCCTTGATGGCACCACCGTTAGAGAGCTCGTCGCGCACTTCCGCCTTCGGGAAGAACCAGCCCAAGAAAATGGTCATCAGCAGGGCTCCGATGGGCATCAGGTAGGAAGCGGTGAGGAGGTCGAAAAGGTCGAAAATGGTGCGGTTAAAGATATGGAAATCCTTCAGGGGACCGAACGAGAGTGTGCAGAATATACCGATGATGAAGACTAACAGCGTGCTGGCAAAGGAGGCGGTGCGCCGTTTCCAATGGAGCTCCTCCACGGCAAAGGCCACTAAGATTTCCAGCAGGGAAATAGTGGAGGTAAGGGCGGCGATGCCTAAAAGCACAAAGAAGATGACGGCAAAGATGGTGCCCGCTGGCATGCTGTTGAACACATTGGGCAGCACAATATACACGAGCTCCGGGCCGCTGGCCGGGTTCATCCCGAAGGCGAACACAGCGGGGAAGATGACGATGCCCGCTAAGATGGCCACTACGGAATCACAGCCGGCAATCCACAGGCTGGTGGGGAAGAGTTTGTCCTGCTTGCGGATGTAGGAGCCGTAGGTCACCATGGCTCCCATGCCGATGCTGAGGGAAAAGAACGACTGCCCCAAGGCCGACAGGATGCAGGTGCCGTTGAGCTTGCTGAAATCGGGCTTGAACAGGAAGCGGAGGCCCTCGCTGGCCCCGTCAAGGGTAACCGAGCGCACGCACATGAAGAGCAGCAACAGAAAGAGCACGGGCATCAGCACTTTGCTCACTTTCTCAATGCCTTTCTGCACACCCATAGTGATGACGGTGGCAGTAAGCGACAGGAACAGCAGTTGGTAAAACAGAGGCCAGAACGAGCCTTGGGTGAACTCCTTGAACAGGGCTGTGATAGCCGTCGGGTCCTTGCCGGCAAGGCCGCCGCTGCAAGAGAGCACAATATAGTTGAGCGTCCAGCCGGCCACCACGCTATAGAAAGCGTATATAAGGAAGGCGGCCACGATGCCGAACACGCCCAATAGCATCCAGCCTTTGCTGCCGTTGCTCAGCTTGCGGTAGGCGCCCACCACGTTGCTCTGCGAGCGGCGTCCGATGATGAACTCCGTCATCATCAGCGGCACCCCGATCAGCATGACGAAGAACACGTACACTAACAGGAACGCGCCGCCACCGTTCTGCCCCAGCATGTAGGGGAAACGCCAGATATTGCCCAAGCCGACAGCCCCGCCGGCCGCCGCCAAAATCGCACCAAGGTTGGAGGTGAAACCTCTTTGTGAGTTCGTTGTTGCCATAATTTTCAATTAAGGCGACAAAGATAAACAAATCACTCTTTGGATGCTATCTTTCTTGTTTTTTTGCTATTTTTGCGCCTCTATTATTTTGAAATAAAACTCTTTAAAAATGAAAAAGTTAATGATTCTGATGGCGGCTTGTTGCCTCGTGTTCGCATCTTGCAATAAGAAAGCGAAAGAGGACCCCGTCCTAACCCCAGAGCAACAGGAAATGGCTGAAAAGCAGAAACAGTACATGAAGGACCGCGAGGATTGGATCAACTGGGAGAATCAGACCGATGAGCGTAAGGCCGAACTGCTGAACAAGAGCAAAACGGCTTATGAGAAGAAAAAGGCCGCCCAAGAGGAGAGAGAGGCCCGAAAGGCCAAATTTGAAGAGGCGCTGGCCAATTGGGAGAACCTCTCCCTGGATGAACGAAGAGCCGCCTTTGAGCTGTTGTATCCATCCAAGCCCGAGAACAAAAGTTCTGATGTGGGCGACGAAACCTTTGACAAAGACAAGAAATAATGCATACAATCGCAGTCTTCGCATCGGGCTTCGGTTCCAACTTCCAAGCCCTGATTGAGGCGGTGCAACAGCACACGCTGGATGCCCGCATCGCCCTTTTAGTTACCGACAAGCCAGGTTGCATAGCCGAGCAAAGAGCTGTCAATCACGAGATTGATGTGTTCGCCTTCTCATCGAAGGATTACAGCGGCAAGGAGGCATACGAGACGGCCATCCTGCAGGAACTCCGTCAGCGGGGGGTTGAGTACATCGTCTTGGCCGGCTACATGCGCTATATCGGCAAAGTGCTCTTGGAGAACTTCCCGATGCACATCATCAACCTCCATCCGGCACTGCTACCCTCGTTCCCGGGCGCGCACGGCATCACCGATGCCTATCACCATGGCGTGAAGGTGTTCGGCATCACCATCCATTTTGTGGATGAAGGGGTGGACACCGGCCGTATCATCGACCAGTTCGCCTTCCACGCCGATGGCCACGAAACGCTGGAGGAGATCGAGACGCGGATACACCAGCTGGAACACCAACACTATCCGGCTACCATCCACCGGGTGATCAACGGATAACGTTGGCATATACAAAACAGAAAGGCTGCTTCATTCTGAATGGGGCAGCCTTTTTTTATGCCTAATACGCAAAAGAGGGCCTCAAAAGCCCTCTTTTTGTATGTGTTGCGAGTGTTGAGCAGCAGATTAGTCCGCCAAGTCGCTGAAAAACTCGCTGAGGTCGTTGGCCACCTCGTACATGGGGGTGTATTCCATGGTGGGCGTGGCGGGCGTGGCAGTGGTCTGCAGCGTGCTCACGCGCTGCTGCGTCTGGCGCAGGATGGCGGGGGTCTCTATCTTGTATTGGAAATCTTCTTCATCGTGGAACAGCGGGTCAACGGGTTCTTCAATGCGTTGGGGACCGCTTCCCGGGGTGAAGAAGGATTGCGGTGCGGGTTGCACCTGCGGCTCCAAGGCAACAGCTGGCTCCTGATAGTCAAAAATGGATACATTCGGAGTCTGCTGTACGTTGGCCTCCTCACGAGGTGTGGTCAAAGTCTCATAATCATCCGCTTTGGGTGCAACGGGCGTGTTGTTTTCCTCCACTTTCGTGCCCATCTGGATGTCGGTCTTGAAAATCTCACCCTGCTCCTTGTTGTCGGTAACGACCGTGGTGAGCTCCTTCTCCAGGATCTCGCGGGCCTGGGAGTTGAAATTTGTCACGATGACCGACAGCTTGAGGGCGTCGCCAAGGCTCTCGTCCACGCCACGACCCCAGATAACTTCAGCTTCAGGGCTCTTGACGGCTTCGAACTTCTCGGTGAGGGCTTCCAGCTCAGAGACCTTAAGCTCGTTGTCGGGACCGTAGCTGATGAAGAAGAGGAAGTTCTGGGCGTCGGCGATGACGGGGTTGTCCAACAGCGGGCAACGGAGGGCGTCGTCCACCACACGTTCCACACGGTCGGTACCGCTGGCCACGGCCAGACCCAACATAGCCTTGCCGCTATCCTTCATGATGGTCTCGATATCGTGGAAGTCCACATTCTGCTCGTAGTTGACGGTGATAAGCTCGGCGATGCACTTGACGGCATTCTTCAGCACGTCGTCGGCATAGCTGTAGGCTTTGCTCAGGGTGTCCTCCTGATAGAATTTGAGGATGTTCTGGTTCTTGACCACAATCAGGGAGTCCACGTATTTGTCCAGTTCGGCGATTCCCTTTTCGGCTTGTTTGATACGGGCAGACCCTTCGAACTTGAAGGGGGCGGTAACCACACCGATGGTGAGGATGCCCATCTCATGGGCGATTTCAGCAATCACTGGGGAGGCTCCCGTACCGGTACCCTTGCCCATGCCGGCGGTAATGAACAGCATCTTGGTCTCCCGACCGATGAAGTCCATGATCTTCTCCTTGCTGTCCAAAGCATATTGGCGGGCGATTTCGGGTTTCGCACCGGCTCCGAGGCCGGTGCCCAACAAAAGCTTCTCGGGAACGGGGCTCTTGCTCAAATGCCCCTGGTCGGTGTTGCATACCAGAAAGTCCACACCCACGATGCCTTCGCTGTACATGTGCTTGACTGCATTGCTGCCGCCGCCGCCGACACCGATAACTTTGATGATGGAGGAGTTCTCTCTTGCGCCGTAATCCGCTGTAATGTCAATTCTGTCTGTCATATCTGTTTATGTTCTTAATTATCTTAAAAAAGGTTAATGATTCGGTTTGGTTTGGATGATATGGGGTTAGGAGACGTTTTCTAACATTTCCTTCAGATAGTCATGTACTTTTTTGAAGAGGCCCCACCGTGAAGCACCATCGGGTTTCGGATCCGAGTCCGGATCTGGGTTTTGAATGGGTGTGGTGCCACGCTCCGAGGTGGTCAGATGCAGGTTCTCTTCGGTCTCGATGCCGTATTTGAGCAAGCCGAGGGCCGTGGAGAAGGCCGGCTGCTTCAGTTCCGTGGGGATGGAGTGTGCGAACCCGTTGTCGGGGATGCCGATGCGGGTGGGCATCTGGAGCATGTATTGGCACAGCTCCTTGATGTGGCGGAGGTTGGAGCCGCCACCCGTGAGGACGAGGCCTGCGAAGAGGCGGTCCTTATAGCCGGAGTTGTCAATCTCTTTCTGGATGGCGCTGAGAATCTCGCCCTGCACGCGGCTGTTGATGATCTGCGCCAAATAGTTCTCGTTGATCTGGATGGGCTCCTGGCCGTGCGGCTTGGGGATGGTGATAAGGTTGTTGGAATGACTCTTCTCCACAATGCAGGTGCCGTAAGAGATTTTCAGCTTCTCGGCCACATCCTCGGAGATCTTGCACACCTGCGCGATGTCGCGGGTGATGACGTTGCCGCCCATGGCAATGACCTTGGTATAAACGGGGTTCCCATCCACGAAGATGATGAGGTCGGAGGTGCCGCCGCCGATATCGACCAATGCCACGCCGTGACGCTTCTCCTCCTCGGTGAGGCAGGCCATGCCGGAGGCGATGGGCTCTAAGATGATGTCGTTCAAATGGATTCCCGATTCTTCACCGCACATTTTGATGCGGTCGATTTCGGAGATCTTGCCGGTGATGAGCTGGTAGGTACCGATGACCTCGTTGCCGAGTTCGCCCACGGGCTCAAAAGTGACACGTTCCTTGTCAATGAGATATTTCTGCGGAATGACATCGATGATCTCTTCGCCGGGAGGTACGGTGGCATGGAAAACCTCGTTCTTCAGGTTCTCAATCTCCTCACTGGTGATGGGCGTCTTCTTGCCCTGGCGGAAAAGGTGGTGGTTGTACCGGCTGGTCTTGATGTGATGGCCGGCAATGCCCACATACACGCTTTTGATCTCCTGGTTGGAGCGCTGGCTGGCCATGCTGGTGGAGAGCGTTATGCCGGTGACGGTCTTGTTGATGTTGCGGATCTCACCGAATTCCACGCCGGTGGACTCGCTTTTGCCGTAGCCGATAATGTCAATCTGACCGTTCTCGTTCCGATAGCCGATAACGGTGGCGATCTTGGTGGTGCCGATGTCCAGACCGACGATCATGTTGTCATTGTTGTAAACGTTCTCCATAGACAGTTGATTTATTTTCGTTTTGCTATTATCCTGTTCTTATAACGCACATCCAGTTGCGCATACGTGTCAAATCCCTTCCGCGTCAGCCCCTCCTGATAGACCAGTTTGAGGTTCTCTAACTTTTCTTCTATGTTCTGGTCGTCCCCGAAAAGCACCACATGACTCCCTATGGCCGGCACTAACTCTATCTGGTTGTGTTCGTTGAGATAGAGCTGCTGGAACTGCGCCTGGCAGAACTCGTCCTTCTGGATGGCATTGACAATGTTGACCATCTCAGCGAGCCGTCCGCGGGCGGTGTCCCCCTGCTTGTAATGCTGGAGGATGTGGCCGTTGGCGACGGGCAGGTCATCCTGCATCTTGGCGGTGTAGGGTAGCAGACAACCGCTGTCATCCACGAAATACTGGTCGCCGTCCTGGCTGAAGGCGTGCAGGATGATGTGCTTCAGCGTGTAGTCAACCACCAAACGGCTGCCCGAGAAGTGGATGAAGTTCACCTTCTCCACGTACGGGTTCGCCGACAGCAGGCGGGTGATGGCCGCCACGTCGATTTCCTTCATCGGCATCCCGAGAATGGCGATGCTGTCCGCCGACAACATCCGCTCCACCTCCGCCTGACCGAGCACAAGGCTCTCATTCTGCGTGTGCGGGGCCACCGTTATGCTCTCACATTGGTGTTTCGGTACAGATACAATAGCCCAAATGATAATTATCAATACGCTGATAATCAAAATAATACGGGTAATTGCTTTGACGTATCTCATTTGGCTGCTATAATGCTGTAGAATAGTTACAAAAATAGCATTTAGCGGCGAGACATAAAAGGTCGTCCGCATAAAAAATAAACAAAAAAGTGTTGATAATGTGAAAAAATGTTAGGCGTTGCGTTTGTCCAATCCCCACAACAGTTTTTCCCGTATAATGTTGTAAAAGTTGTTGTTATGGAAAAGCACTGTCTGGATCTGGAAATCCTCCTGCCGGATGCTCAGGCGGGTCCGGTTATCAACAATGACCTTGCGGGTGTCGGTGCAGAGGGTGAACCGCCCGTTGCGGCTTTCCACCTCGATGGTGAGCGTCGTGTTGGACGGGATGACTAACGGACGCACACTCAGCGAGTGCGGAGCGATGGGGGTCAGCACATTGACCTGCGACTGCGGATGCAGGATGGGACCGCCGCAACTCATTGAGTAGGCGGTGGAGCCCGTGGGCGTGGAGATGATCAGCCCGTCAGCCCAGTAGGTGTTGACCTTCTGGCCGTCGGCCCACACGGTAATGGCACTGATGGAGTCCGTGTCGGTGGCCCGGATGGTGATGTCGTTCACGGCAAAGGTGCCCGACAAGGCCATCGGCTCGCTGCTGTCCACATGCAGCAACGATCTCTGTTCGAGTGAGTAACGACGCTCTTTCAGCATCTGGAAACACTCTTTGAAGTTGTCCTTCTTGATGCCCGAGAGGAATCCGATACGCCCGGTGTTGATGCCCACTAATGGGATATTCAGATTCCCCACCAAATTGGCCGCGTCGATGAAGGAGCCGTCGCCCCCAATGGAGACCATGAAGTCGATGGGCAGATGGCGGGAAAGCTCCTCATGGTTGTGGAAAAAAGCATGGCAACCGCCCGTTTCCGGGCAGTTGCCATGGATGATTAAGTCGAATTGTTGCGATTGCAAATATTCGATGACCGTGCGGATGAAGGCCTGCTCCTCCGCACCATTCTGGCGGCTGTAAAGCGCGATTCTCATTAGACGTAGTCTTGCACTTCCACTTCGCCGTTCAGGATCATGTTGGCGTTGAGGGCCATAGCAGCCATCTCGTCCTCGCCGGGATATACGGCCACCGGAGCAATCCAGTCGATGTAGCGCTTGATGCGGGCGATGACAGGCTTGCCGTAGGCGATGCCGCCCGTCAGAATGATGGCGTCGATCTTGCCCTTGAGCACCACGGCGTTCTCGCCGATCTGCTTGGCCACCTGATAGGCAAAAGCCTCTTCTAACAACTCGGCTTTCGGGTCGCCGGCGATGGCCGCCTTCTCAACAGCCAAAGCGTCGTTGCTGCCGAAATAGCCTACGTAGCCGCCTTTGCCCACCAAGATCTTCTGCATATCCTCTTGAGTGTATTTACCGCTGAAGCAAGCTTTTAGGAACTGGTTCATCGGCAGGCTGCCGGAACGCTCCGGAGAGAACGGACCTTCGCCGTCCAGTGCCTGGTTTACGTCGATGACGCGGCCCTGACGGTGGGCACCCACGCTCACGCCGCCGCCCATGTGGCAGACGATGAGGTTCAGCTCCTCGTATTTCTTGCCGCTGTCCTTGGCGTACATGCGGGCAATGGCCTTCTGGTTCAGGGCATGGAAAATGGACTTGCGTTCGAAATCAGGATGGCCGGTGATGCGGGCCACTTCCTCCATCTCGTCCACAATCACGGGATCGGCGATGTAGGCCTCCTTCAGCCCGATGAACTTCGCAATGCTGTCGGCAATGAGGCCTCCCAAGTTGCAGGCGTGCTGGCCGTTATAGCCCATTCTCAGATGCTCTTTCATGAGCTCGTTGATGCGGTAAACGCCGGATTTCAGGGGTTTGATCAACCCGCCACGGCCCATAACCAGGTCGATGGAGTGCAGGTCGATGTTTTCGGCTTCTAACACCGAGATGATGACATCGCGGCGGAACTCGTATTGGTCGGCAATCGTGGCGTAGCCGGAAAGCTCTTCCGTGGAATGCTTGATATTCTTGACGAATTTCTGTTCATTACCCTCAAAAATTGCGATTTTGGTGGAGGTGGAACCGGGGTTGATGGCAAGTATTTTTTTCATAATATAGGTATTGGTGATAGACTAAAAAAGCCGTGTCAAACACGGCTGCAAATGTAGTGAAAAAAGTTCAATAATCAAAGGGGGAGGAGGTATTATTTCACCACCTTCCGGGTGACGGTTCCATTCTCGGTACGGATTTGCACCATGTAAATGCCCGCAGCGAAATCGGATATGCTGATGTTCGCGCTGTTTCCACCCACCTGGACGGTTTTCAGCAGTTTGCCGGTGAGGTCATAGATGCGGACATCCTGTAAATCGTTGCTGCTGTTGATGATGACATGTCCGTTCTGGGCAAAAACATTTATGTTGTCAATGTCGTTCGCCGGGATGCCCACCGTGCTGTTGGTGGCTATATTGGACATTATCATGTAGTTGTTTTTGCTCGGATTGCAGGGTGACGACAACATGATGCCAACCTTGTAATACACGTCGCCCGCGGGGGCGTTCACGTCGGTGTAGGAGGTGTTGCCGCCCGAGGGCATCACATCGATCTGCTGGATGTTGGAGGCATCGGAGCCACGGTAGATGACGTAGGTGGTGTAGTTGGTGCCTTCGTATTCGGTCCACACGAGGTTCCATTGGTTGCCAACGCCCTGGCTGATAGTGAGGTGCATGGTTTTGTGTATGTCGCTCATGTCCGCCTCATGCGCATAAATGTCCGTAGCGCTCAGGCGGTAGCGGTAGCTGCGCGTGCGCGGGCGTGAGGAGGTGTCTGTCCAGACGGAGAGGGAGTCGTACGGGATTGTGGTCAGCAACTCGTACACGTTGGAGGTGATACCCTCCCGGTAGATGTTGTAACCCGACACGGGCTGTTCTTTCTCCCACGACAGCACATTGCGGTCATTCTCCACGCTGACCATGCAGATGGAGGGCACAATTTCGGGAGCGAATAGGGCGGACAATGAAGTGTCGCCCGTAACAGTGAAAATGTTGGGATTGGTTGTATCGCCGTTGTTCCAATGTACAAAATAGTATCCGTTTTCGGGATTGGGTGTTAGGGTGGCGGTGCTGCCGTAGGGGAACTCACCCACGCCGCTCACGGCGCCATAGTAATTGTTGTTGACAGTAACAGCCACATAGTGGGTGTCGATGGCAAAGATGGCCATCAGGGAGAGGTTTTGGGTGATAATAATCTTGCAAAGGGTATCGGTCACGCCATCGTTCCACTGTACAAAGTGATGATGAGGAGCCGTGACAGAGGCCGTGATGGTTGCCGTGTCAAGATACTCATAAACACCACTCCCACTCACGCTTCCGATGGTGGTGTCGTTGCCGGAAACGGTTAGCGTATATTGGTTTTTAGCAAATTGCGCCGTAAAAGAGGTGTCCTGCGTTAAGGTGATGGTGCGCGGATTGTCGGTGTTGCCGTCATTCCACTGTGTGAAGTGGTAGCCATAGTTGGGGGTAGCTGAAATTGTCCTTTCTGACAAGTAGTTATACATTCCTTCTCCGCTTGCCGTTCCCCGTATGCCGTCATTTACCTCAAGGCTGATGCTGTATTGATTGTAGTCGAATTGGGCGGTGAAGGTGAGATTTTGTGTAGCCGTTACATATCGAGGATTGTCGGTGTTGCCGTCATTCCATTGGGCAAAGTGATATCCGCAGTTGGAAGTAGCCGTCAGCATTACCGTATCAAGATATTCCACGGTGTCGCTGCCAAGAACCGCTCCCTGAATTCCGTTTTGAGCGACCCCCGTGACACTGTACAGGTTCTTAGCGAATTGTGCAGTGAATGAGGTGTCTTGTGTGAGGGTGATAGTGCGTGGGTTGTCGGTGTTGCCGTCGTTCCACTGGGTGAAGTGGTAGCCGTAGTTGGCGGTAACTGAAATTGTCCTTTCTGACAAGTAGTTATACGTTCCTTCTCCGCTTGCCGTTCCCCGTATGCTGTCATTAACATCAAGGGAAATGCTGTATTGGTTATAATCAAATTGGGCGGTGAAGGTGAGATTTTGTGTAGCCGTTACATATCGAGGATTGCCGGTGTTGCCGTCATTCCATTGGGAAAAGTGATAGCCGTAGTTGGAAGTGGCCGTAAGAACAACAGTGTCAAGATACTCCACAGTGTCATGGCCCGAAACCGATCCTCTTCCGGAAAAATTGGGGATTCCGTCAATATGGTACAAATTCTTAGCGAATTGTGCGGCGAATGAGGTGTCTTGCGTGAGGGTAATGGTGCGCGGGTTGTCGGTGTTGCCGTCATTCCACTGGGTGAAATGGTAGCCGTAGTTGGCAGTGGCATGTATAACAGCTGTTGAACCAGAACAGAGGGTGTCTTGTTGAGTATGTTGTGGCTCAATGAATGCTGTTCCATTATTATCCAGTACGGATAGTATAAGAATAGCAGGATCAGGCTCGTGATAATTGCCCGCACCCCATGTGTTTTGGTAATTTGCAGTGGCTCCGCAGGGAATGAAAATAATGTTTGCTTGGGGTAATGACGTATTATTAGAAGACAAAGCGAGTGGCACAATATGCCCCATATTTAACGTGTCAATAGAACAATCCCTAAAAGCCGAGTTTCCAATGGAAGTGACAGAATTGGGAATGGTAACACTGGATAGTGTAGAACAACCACGAAAAGCGGAGTTTTCAATGGAGGTGACGGAATTGGGAATTGTAACGTTAGTCAGAGATGAACAATCCTGAAAAGCGCCTTGTCCGATGGAGGTAACGGAGTTGGGAATAGTAACGTAAGTTAGTGAATAGCATCGCCAGAAAGTAGAGCCTTCAATGGAGGTGACGGAATCAGGGATGGTAACGCTGGTAAACGACACACAACCAATAAATGCACCGCTCCCGATGGAGGTGACGGAATTAGGGATGGTAATGTCAGTCAGGGATGAACAACCCCTAAAAGCAACGCTTCCAATGGAGGTTACAGAGTTGGGAATTGTCACGTTAGTCAGGGACAAACAATATTCAAAAGCACAGTCTCCGATGGAAGTGACGGAATTGGGGATAACGGTGTTTTTACATCCCGAAATTAAAGTGTTAGTGGCTGTTTCAATAATAGCATTACAATTATTCCTGCTATCATACATGGGATTATCCGATGAAACAACCATTGAAGTCATATTGGTGTCACCGCTAAAAGCATTAAATCCAATGGAAGTAACGGAATTGGGAATAACAATGTTGATTAAAGAAATGCAATTTCTAAAAGCATCGCTTCCAATGGAGAAGACGGAATCGGGAATTGTAACATTAGCCAGAGATGAACAATCCATAAAAGTGCCTTGTTCGATGGAGGTGACGGAGTTGGGAATTGTAACGTTAGTTAGAGATGAGCAAGACTCAAAAGCTAAGAATCCAAATGAGGTGACAGAATTGGGAATGACAATATTAATCAAAGAATTACAAGCTCTAAAAGCTTCGTTTCAATGGAGGTGACAGAATTGGGGATGGTAATGTTAGTTAAAGATGAACAATTTTTAAAAGCTTCGTTTCCAATGGAGGTGACGGAATTTGGGATGGAAAAACCGGATAGTAAAGAACAACCACGAAAAGCTTCGTTTCCAATGGCGGTGACGAGGTATGAATGCCCATTATATGTTACAGTATCAGGTATAATTAAAAAACCTGTTACAATACATCCAGAATCATTAGAATTTAGCCTTGTTACCTGAGCTTTGCCGTTCAAAATCTGATAAACAAGGGTATGTCCGCTCGGTGTCACTGCACTAAAAGTCTGCGCTTGGCAAGGCAGGATTGCAAAAAGCAAAGCAGCAAAGGTGAAAAAAGAGAGGAAAATGTGTTTCATATTAATGGGGATTATTTTTTGTATGTTCCGACTTAACATAACGATATGTTTTCTTACCTTTTTTGTATGCCAAATCCTTCGGTTCCACCTTTTTCCATTGGCGGTGCAAAGATATAACATTAATTCGGATCTTTCGCCAAAACTGCTTTTTCAAACGTGTTTTGGTGACGGATAAATTGATCTGTTTATGGAAAAGCGGTCCTGCCCCTACGACAGATACACGTCAATGAGCCCTTCCGGGGCGTTGATGTGCAGCGTCTTGTTGTCGCGGTCCACGCGCGCGATGAACTGGTGGTTGGCGGGGATGAGGATGTCGGTGCCGTCGTGATCCACCACCATGATGGGGTTGTTGCTGACTTCCAAGAACTCGCGGCACGTGCCGATGTCGCCTTTTGCGGCATCCGTCACGGTAAAGCCGATAACCTCGTGGAAATAGAAACGGTTGTCGGGCAGTTTGGGAAGGTCGCTGAGGGGCAGGTACAGCTCCACCCCGACCAGCTCGCGGGCCTCGTTGACGCCCACCCCCTCGAACTGGAGGATGAACTGGTTGTTGCCGCGGCAGGTGATGCTTTCGATGGTGTAGGGGATTTTCTCGCCGTCCAGGTCGAGGAACACGGCGGCGAGGTTGTGGTAGTTTTCGGGATGGTCGGTATCAAAAAAGGCACACAGACCGCCTTTCAATCCGAAAGGTTTGGTCAGTGTGCCTAAATAGAAGAATTCGCTTTCCATTATGCTTCAGCGGGAGCGGCTTCTTCGGTAGCGGGGGTTTCCTCGGCCGGAGCCGTTTCCTCTGCATTAGCGGCAGCCTCTGCGGCAGCAGCTTCGGCAGCTTCCTGAGCGGCCTTGGCGGCAGCAGCGGCCAGTTCGGCGTTGTGGGCGGCTATCTTGGCAGCCATAGCTTCCTTGACCTTGGTCTCGGCGGCCAGACGCTCCTTGACGATGGCGCGCTTCTTGTCGCGCTCCTCAATAGCCACGCTGTTGAGCTTGCTGTCCTTCTCCTTCTTCCAAGCCTCGAACTTCTGCTGGGCCTGAGCCTCGGAGAGGGCACCCTTGGCGATACCGCCTCTGAGGTGCTTCATCAAATAAACGCCTTCACGTTTGAGAATCGCACGGGCCGTATCCGTAGGCGTGGCACCGGTCTCCAACCAATAGAGGGCGCGGTCAAAGTTGATGTTGAGCGTTGCCGGATTGGTCAGGGGATTGTAAGTACCAAGATCTTCGATAAAACGTCCGTCTCGTGGTGCACGACCATCCGCAATTACAAGGTGGTAGAAAGGTTGGTTCTTTTTACCTCTTCTCTGTAATCTGATTCTTGTTGCCATAAAATTTTAATTTTTAGATAATTATGTTAATAATAATCCCTGTAAAGAACTCGTCTTTTTTGGGGCGGCAAAAGTACAAAATTTTTGTTATCAAACCGTTGGGGGTGTTGATAATTTTTTTGATTGGAATGATGGGAAAATTCCAAAGTGTTTCTTCATCCGCCGGCTCAAAAATCAAAACCGTTGATTTCGCCGCGCGGGTGGATAATCGTGTATTTGGTGAAATGCTCGTCGGCGGTGAAGCCGTCACCATAATTAACGGATCCGTCAGCCTTTTTCTGCTTTACCAACACATTGGAATAAATGGTTTTACTGCGCTGGTCCCAATTGATCTCCTCCGTTTCCAACGTGTCGCCCTGGACAACATCACAGATGACAACATTTTTGGAGGCCTTGTAAATGGCGTTGTTGATGGCGCAGGCATATCCGGCAGTAAGGACAGCCTGTCTCCGTCCCATCTCATTGAACGAGATGATGGTAACGCCTTTCGGACAATCCATATAGGAGGAGTCCCCGGAATAGCTGTTCATCAGCGGGGCTTTGACGATGAAGCTGGTTCTTCCCGAATCGCTGGTGGTAATCACCATGTTCTCCGCCGACTCGTCAGGATAGCGGCCATTGTATTCCAACAGCTGTTTCTCCTTAGACGAAGAACTGCAACCAACAAAAAACATCATAAGGCATAGAGCCGTTATGATGTTTTTTGCGATTGGACTTGTGTTTCGGAAAAGAACCCAAGCCGTCATATCCGATTATCTGACGGTGGTGTTCTCCTGAATCCAGCAGCCTACATGATAGGAGGAGCCGGCATTGAGACCACGTTTGAAGAGTTCTTCCTTGCTCGGGAATCTCAGCTTGGCGCGTTGCTGGTTGGCCTTTTCGGAACAGCTCGGATCAACGGCTACAGCTTTGGCGTACTTGTCGGCGGCTGCCCAAGCGCACGCGGCAGGGATTTCCTCACCACCGCATCTTCCGTAAGAGTTAGCGTAGAGGTCGCCAATCAGGATATACGCCTTGCCCATATTGGGTTGGGCTTTGAGAGCGGCGTAGGCAGCAGAACGGGCCTCAGCGTAAGAGTTCTTCAGTTGATAAGCCAGCGCAAGCATGTAGTTTGCATCACCCTTCTGCTCGTTGGTTTCGCTCATTCTCACAGCTTCCGTGAAGTAGTCGATGGCGGCATCCAACTCGGCAGGGTCTTTCTCTTTCGTGAAACTTCTCAGCGAGAGGTTACCCATCCAGTAGGCGGAACTGCGGTTCGGGTTGGCCTTGTGCAGGATTTCCAGAGCCTCTTTGAAAACAGGGCTGGTGACACACTCGCCGTTTTCGCTCTTCGACATGGTGATGACGATCTTGTTGACGGCGGAAAGGTCATCCTTGATTTGCGGCAGCTTCTTGCCATATACCTCTTCCAGCACCTGGCAGGAAGCATACGGGGTGATGGACTTTTCAATCTTACCCAACGATTTCTTGTAGTTCACGATATATTTCATCTGACGGGCCGTGTCTTTGCCCAGAGCCTTGGTCTGGCGGTCGTAGTTGACACCATCCAACTGGCCTTTATTATAGAGTTCCGTCAGGCTGTCGATGTCAGAAACGGCCTTTTCGTACTGCACTTGAGCATTATCAATGGAGATACCCAGATAGTCGGTGGCACGACCGTAGGATTCAATGACGATGGAGGTGTCCTTCGTGGCTTTGGTCATCTGCTCGGCCAGTCTGAAATAGGCATCCCAGATAGCCGGTTGGGTTTTCTCCTTCTCCATTTCCACTGACTGGATGAAGAGGTTCAGATTCTCCTGAATCAGATCAAAATTTTGAGCCAATTGTTTGCCTCTGTATTTTAATGTATTATAGGCTTTGAAACCCATGCAGTAGCCTTTGCTGAACTTGTTCGGGAAATAGTTTCCACGAATGTCAAAGGAAATCAGAAGGGAATCAATCAAAAGCTCTTTTCTGGCAGAATCCTTTTCCACCTTGATAAGAGCATCGAACAATGTCTGGGCGTTGGTGAAGATACCATCCCAAGCGCAGGGGCAGTGTTGCACGATGTACTGCCAGGCCTCGTATGCGTCCGTATAGTTCTTGGCCTTATAGAACATGTTGAACTGTGTCATCTTTTCCAGGCAGCTCAACGAATCTTCCTCCGTGGCACCGTATTTGTACGGGCATTGGGCGAATAAGGAGGAACTTGCTAAAAGCAGAAATACTGCTACGAATAATTTTTTCATCTCTTTATATGTTATTAGTAGGTTATTTCATTAAGAATTAATCCATTTTCAAACGTTGGTACCATCTTTCCTGCAAAGTGAAGTTCAAGGTGCATCTGAAGTAGTTCTGCCGAATCAGGTTGTTGTCCAAGGTCCCCATTTTCCCGTATTCCAATGCAAGATTGATAGATGAATGTGTGTTGAAAGTGGTAAGGGGGAAGCCAACGCCGAGAGAGACTGCAAATTCGGTGATAGGTTTATTGCGTATCATGAAAATACCGGTGGAATACTTGGCACCCAAGCGGAACGACATCCGTTGTCCAAACTTGGCGGACTGGGGATTGGGGATGAATTGTACTCCTGCGGAGGTGACAATGGCATTCTTGGTGGAGTCGCCACGACCCATCAGGCTGTATTTGGCCCAATTCTGCCAAGTCACATCGGCGGCCACAGTCAGCTTGTCCTTATACGTGTATGAAAGTCCGCCGCCGATAGCCTGCGGGAGGACCAGTCTGCCACCCTTACGCTCATCCAAAAGGAGTGTGTCATACGTGGTAGTAGTACTGTAATCGCCTGTATAATAGTTGATAAAAGTTTTCTCCTTGGCCCAAATGTAAGCGGAGTTGCTATAAGTGGCCCCGAAGCCGAGGGTGTGGTTGTCCTTAATTTTCACCAGATATTGCAAACCTCCAGAAAGATAGATGCCATCAATAAGATATGAATGAAGGATATAGGTGTTAAAATAGTTGCTGCCATCGAAGGAGGTGTTACTGGAATAGTATAGCGAGCCGAACAAGTAAGATGCGTTCAGTCCGATGGAGAGGCCTTTGCAAATACGGAAAGCGTTGCCCCAGTAGAGCTGGTTGAGGCCGCCCTTGCCTGTATAGTTGTACGACACGCCGCCTATATCATCAAGAGTCTGTTTATCAGCGATATCATATCCCACCGTACTGTAAGGCACAATGCCCACCGATGTGCGCCAATGCGGCGTCACCGGAAGCCCGATGGTAAGGTAACCCGTTTTGGCATAGGAATTCTTTTGGGTGAGATTTCCCTGCCGGATGTTGGACACGTACAGGGAGGCCGCAGCGTCAGCCACAAACGAGAGCGAATCGAAAGCGGCGTATGAGGCGGGGTTCCTGAAATTGATGCGATAGGGATTCTGCATGGCGTAGGAAACACCGCCCATGCCATCCAGATGGCCGTTGGAGGAGGTGTTCAGCGACCCCACTCCGAAGCTCGAATAGGGCATACTAATCTCGTTTTGCGCCCGAAGAACGGGGGCAAAACCCAGCAGAAGCAAGATCAGAAATACGAACCTATTGTGTTTCAGAAACATTTAAAATCAAGGTTTTAAACAAACCCAAAAGAACCAAATTTGGGGCGGCAAATATACGATTTTTTATCATTCCCGAAAGCAAGGGAGCATCACCTCCTGTCAGGAGTGTGATTAAGTCGGGATATTGGGCCTGATATCGATGGATGAAGCCTTCAATTTCAAAGAGGAAACCGTTGACTGTGCCGGACAGGATGGACTCCTCGGTGGTTTTTCCAGTGATAGGGGCGGGCTGGAGAGGTTCCACCAACGGCAGGCGGGCGGTGAAGTGCGGCAGGGCGGCACAACGCATCCGCAAACCGGGAGAGATGCTGCCGCCCTGATATTCGTTGTCGCGGCTGACGAAGTCCGTCACCAGACAGGTGCCCGCCTGAATGACCAGCACAGGTGTGTTGGCGTACAGGGCATTAGCCCCGATGGCGGCGGCGATGCGGTCGGTGCCAAGAGTCTCGGGCGTATGGTATCCGATGGTCAGAGGCAGCCGCAGGCGGGTGGAGAATGTAAGGGTATGCACCTGGCCGGCAAGCCATTCTGAAAGTTGCGGGTGTGCGTTTCCCACAGAGGAGAGGATGGCGGCCCTCACCGCATGACGGGCAAACAGAGGCTGCAGCTCTTCAGGGGAAAGCAGCGTACTTTGTAACAACTCCACAATTTCACCGTGCCTGTCGAAGATGGCAGCTTTCTGCCGGGTGTTGCCGATGTCAATTACTAAAAACATGCGTTAACTAACGAAATAATGAGTGTTTTAGTATGTCAGAAAAGGGTGGGCTCCCAATGGGATTTGCCTTCGGTCCGCGTGAAGGTGCGGGCCTCCTGGTTAAGGAATTTGATCTTACGGTTGATGCCCCAGCGGTAACCGCCCAGCTTGCCGCTGGTGCAGATGACGCGATGGCAGGGGATGAGATACATCACCGGATTGCTGCCGACAGCCCCACCCACAGGCCTTGCCGCCTTAGGCAGTCCGATACGGCGGGCGATGTTCAGATAGGTGGTGACCATACCGGATGGGATGTTCAGCAGATCTTGCCAGACAGCCAATTGGAATCCGGTGCCCCACAGGTGCAGATCCAGTCGCCCGGCTTTTTCGGGTTTCCGCTTCAGCAGCCAAACAGCTTTCCTATGCAACTCCACCTGCCGACACCGGAAATATGCGTGCGGGAAATGCCGTTTCAACTGTTCGATAGGTTCCCAGCGCATCTCGCCGGGCATAAGGTAGCAGATACCCTTGGAAGTGGAGGCAATCAAGTAACGATGGGAGGCTACATTGACCAAACAGTAGTTGATGGTCAGCCGCTTCTCCTTGCCGGAAAACTCGCCCCTAGACATCGGAATTATCCGAATGGGATAGGTATTGTTTTGTTCCATAACAATGTGAAATTGAATGCAAAAATAATAAAAAATGTGATTTTGCGCTTTTTTTGTATTTTTGCCCTCCAATTGTAAAATATTGAATGTATGAAAAAATTTGGCCGCCTATTGCTTTTACTATTTGTCTTACAGGTAGTTATCTTTTCCAACAATATTCTTTCCGCCCAAAAGCTGAAACCATCGGAAGTGCCTGCGGATGTAACGCAGACGCTGGAATTCCAATATCCGTACGTAAAAGTCACGGGTTGGATGAAAGATGGCAGCAATTATGTGGCCAACATCAAAGATGAAGGTTCCGCAGGCAAAGTCTATATTTCCTCCAACGGTACCTGGTTGCGCACCACGTTCAATGTGCCGCAAACCGAGCTTCCCACCACCATTTGGGATTATGTGAGAACCAATTATCCCGACTTTATCATTGCCGTGTCCTGTTTGGAAGAAAAAGAAAATGAGAAGACGCGCTATTATCTGGAAGTGAAACCGGACGGTGTGGGGCAGCAGGCCTCCGTGCTGACGTTCAGCACAACGGGCAAGAATGAGCTGATCTCGCGTAAGGACCCGGACAATTTCAAAGACCCGCTGGCTCCTGTTGAGAAACCCGCTCCGAAGCCTGTCGCCGCCAAGGAAAAAGAGACCAAACCGGCTCCTGCCAACTCCTCTTCCACAAAACCTGCAACACCTGCCAAGCCTGCCCAGACCAAGCCTGCTACGCCAGCGAAACCGGTTGCCGAAAAACCCGCTCCTAAACCTGAAAACAAAAAACCAGAAGCCAAACCCGAACCCAAACCAAAGCCGGTAGCGGCCAAGGTGGAAGAACCCAAGCCCCAGAAAGAGGCCAAACCCGAAAAGCCCAAAAAAGAGAAACCCGAACCGGTCATTACCGACGAGCAGGGCAATGTGGCCCTCAAGCCCAATGTTGTACCCGAAATTGTGAAGAAATCACTGACAAAGAAAATCATGCATCCTGAAGAACTGAACTGGTACCTCATTGACAGCATGTATGTGGCCAAGTGTCTGAACACCGGAAAGAAAACGGCCTGCTACATCACCCCGCAGGGTATGTGGGAGAAGACCCTGACCGCCCTTACCGAGGAGTCGGTGACCGGCCCGATGCTGAAACATCTGAACGACTACTACAAAGGCTGGCGTTTCAAGTCGGCCATGAAGGAGCAGCGTGCCGACAAGAACGACAAGACGATGGTCGAATTTTATGAAAAGGCCAATTACAAATCCAAACTGGTGACCACCGCCCTGTTTGACAAAACCGGCAAGCTTATCCGCACTATTGATCCCGACTACGAGTTGGGTGGTGGCAAAGCTTCTGGCAACGGCGAGGATGAAGACCTGATCAAGTACTATGAAAAAATGAACATGAGTTTGGAGAGCGACGATGCGCATAGCGTTCCCGAAAATGTGGTGGCGGTGTTCAAACTCAAATACCCCAAAGTGGCCAATGTGGAATGGAAAGAGGATGATGACATGAACTATCAGGCCGTTTATTATAGCGCGAGAGGCAAAGAGATTTGCGTTATCAACAACTATGGCGAAATCGTAGAGACGATGGTGATGGGCAAACTGGACAACCTCTCCAGTACGATTCAGGACAACATCAAGAAGGACCATAAGGGATTCAAAGTGGTGGAATATTATTCTGTGAAGAAAATCGCCGAAAAGCTGAATTTATACAAAGTGTTGATTCAGAACAAGAAGACCGGCGAAGAGGATGTCCTATGGTTCAACTTGTCGGGAAGACCCGTGGAATACTAAGCAAACCAAACCATTAACCAACCCATGCAATACAACGAGATCAAACTCACCATCACGCCAGCCGAGCCGTGGAAGGATATCTTCACATCCATGATGGCCGATGCCGGCTGTGACAGCTTTATGGACGGAGAAAACGACAACGAGCTTCTCTGTTATATTCCAGTGAAAGATTACGATGAGGAGACCATCCGAAGCATTGTGGAAGAGCACGGCTTCGACGGCGTGCGTGTGACCTGCGCGGTGCAGGCCATGCCCGACAAGGACTGGAACGCCGAATGGGAGGCCAACTACACCCCGGTGCTGATTGACGACCGCTGCTATATTCGCGCCCCGTTCCACCCTGCCATGCCGGAAAGCGAATACGAAATCATCATCGAGCCCAAGATGTCGTTTGGGACGGCCCACCACGCCACCACCTTCCAAATGGCACAATACGTTATGGAGACCGACGTGAAGGGCAAATCCCTGCTGGATATGGGTTCGGGTACGGGCGTGCTGGCCATTCTGGCCCGCATGAGAGGTGCCTCGCCCGTGACGGCCATCGACAACGACGAGTGGGCCTACCGGAACGCACTGGAGAATGTGGAGCACAATCATTGCACCGACATCAAAGTCTTTTTGGGCGACGCATCCCTGCTTGGTACCGAAAACTACGACATCATTTTGGCCAATATCAACCGGAATATCCTGCTGAACGACATTCCCACATACGTGAAATGCCTGAATGCCAAAGGGTTGCTTTTTATGAGCGGATTTTACGACGGCAATGATTTGGAGGCCATCCGGAAATGTTGCGCCGCAAACGGCATGGAATATGTCTCCCACAAAGTGAAAGACCAGTGGGTGGCGGTCAAATTCATTAAAGCATAGGTATGAAAAAATTAGTGCTGTTATTCGTGCTGTTGTGCCCGGTTTTATGGAGTCAGGCACAGCGTTTCACCTCTTTTTCCACGAATCCCGAACAGACGGTGGAGGAGATGAAAACCTTTTTCTCCTCTGTTCCCAAGGAACGTCAGAAGGAGGCCTCCGCCCTGTTGGATGAGTTCAATCTTTTCTGGACCACCTCGGTGGACTATGAGACTCAGGAGGCTTTCATTGAGGCGGCCAACAAGATGGTGAAAAAGAAAATGCGTCCTATTCCGCATTTCCAGGCCCTCATCCATGCCTATTCGGCATTCGTGCACAGCGACTTTGCCACCGAAACTGAAACGTGGAACAAGATTGTGGATTATCATGCCACGCACAATGTGACACAGTTTCAAACGAAAATGCAGTTGTATGTCCTTTTTTTCAAGGAAAATGTGTTAAACAAAGAGGATAATGTACGATGGGTGTCGCAAGGATGGCCGGAAGCCATCGGCTTTGACAAAGAACCTTATGTGGACTTCAAGGATGTGGATCTGGTGGGTTATTCCAACAAGGACAGTCTGATCATCCAGAATGTTTCCGGTCGTTATTTCCCAGCCACCTTGAAATTCCAGGCCCGTGGTGGCAAGACCTACTGGGAACGTGCCGGCCTTGGAGAGGATGTGTATGCCGAATATGGCCAATACACCATCGACCTGCGCTTCCCGCACGTGACGGTGGAGCACGCGCTGTTCCATTACCCGCAACTTTTCTCAACCCCCATCCGGGGACGAGTGGAGGATAAAGCCATGCTGCCGGTTTCCGAAGAAAAGGCTGTTTATCCCCGTTTCTTAAGTGATGATAAAACCCTGACAATCAAAAACCTGTATAAGGATGTGGACTATCAGGGCGGCTTTGACCTGCGTGGCGCTTCCATCTACGGTACCACCACGGGCGACACGTTAGCCCTTGTGACCATCTTCCGAGAAGGGAAACCGATTATCAGTGCCTCCTCCCACAGCTTCCTCATCAAGCCCACCAACCTCCTGTCGGAAGACGCCAAAGTGAGCATCTATCTGGGCGAAGATTCCATCTATCATCCTGCCGCCAATTTCAAATATGATAATGAAAAAAAGAACCTTTTGATTTCCAGACCCAAACAGGGTGTGGGACGTTCACCATTTTTCGACTCCTACCATAAATTGGACATTACCGTTGAATCCGTGCAATGGAACACGGAGGAATCCCGCATCGAATTCAAGCCCATCGTGGGGAAGACCAGTGAGCAGCCGGCTTTCTTTGAATCACAGAACTATTTCGACAAATCGGTGATGCATGAGATTGAGGGATACAACAATGTGAACCCGCTCTACACCCTTTGGCAGCTGTTTAACAGTGCCGGATACGAAGATATCACCATCGAAGATGTGATCCGCTGGTTCAACAAGCCACCCTTGGACATCAAAGCCATGATGATCGATTTCGCGGCCAGGGGTTTTGTGGAGTACGACATCAACCAGAACCATATCCGCTATCGTAGTAAAATCGCCCGCTATCTGAACAACCAGGTGAAAAAGAAAGACTACGACTACATCAAGCTGGAGTCCAAGACCCATTATGCCTCCATGGACTTGCTCACCAATGATTTGAAAATCACCGGTTGTGACTTTTTCGTCTATAGTGATCCGCAGATTGTGAATGTATATCCGAGTAATGAGGTGGTGACCGTCAAGAAGAACCGCGATATGACATTCTCAGGCCGGGTGATTGGCGGCCTGTTCGATTTCGTAGCCCACAACTGCTATTTTGACTACGACCGCTTCCAGGTGGACATGAAGGTCATTGACACGCTCATCATGTATGTGGAGGACAAAAACGGCCCGCAGGACATGTACGGCGACTACCAGCTGCGGCGCGTGCGCAGTGCCATCGAGGAGATTTCCGGCATCCTCTATATTGATGCGCCGGGCAACAAGAGCGGCATGACCGACTATCCGGAGTACCCCATCTTCGAGGCCCGCAAAGGCGGAAGGGTCTTCTACGACCAGCCCTACGTGCTGAATGGCGTTTACACGCGCGACCGTTTCTACTACGCGGTAAACCAGTTCCGTGTGGTGAACTTGGACAACTTTGAAATCGACTCTATGAAATTCACAGGTGCCCTCGTCTCCGGCGGCATCTTCCCCGACATTGCAGAGCCTTTGCAGGTGCGTCCCGACTTCTCGTTAGGTTTCCGCCACAAAACCGCCGGACTGCCCATGTATGCCGGTCGCGGCAAATATCAAGGCTTGGTGGACCTGAGCAACCGTGGTCTGCGCGGACGGGGCATCATTGACTATGTGACCTCGCACACCACTTCTGACAGTCTGGTCTTCTATCTGGACTCCACCAACGGAAACGCAGACAAGCATGTAGTGGATGAGCAGATAGCGGGTACAGAATTTCCTCCGGCCTCTGTGAACGACGCATATATGCACTGGGAGCCCTATAAGGACAGGATGTTCATCCATTCCATTTCGGAGCCAGTGGATATTTTCAAGGAGACCAAATTGGCTGGCAACACGGAAATCACGCCGCACGGCATGTTCGGTGCGGGAACGCAGACTTTCGGACGGGCTGACATCACCTCCAAGCGGTTCTCGTACAAACATCATGAGTTGCTGGCGGACACGGCAGACCTTCGCATTTACGACATCAGCAACGGCAACGACAACATCGCCTTCTCCACCGACAACTACCGCTCGCACATCGACTTCGAAACCCGCAAGGGTAACTTCAAAGCCAACGGCGAGGCCTCGGAGGTTTTCTTTGTGAAAAATGAATTTAAGGCAAAGGCCCATGAGTTTGACTGGGATCCCATCGACTCCACCCTACTGCGTTTCAAATGGGAAGACCCCTACAAAGATGTGGACATCAACGGCACGCCCTCACGTGAGCTGGTGGACATGCGGAGCCAGGGCAACGAGCTTTACGCCTCCGACCCCTCCAAGGGCTTCCGTTTCACCGCGTTAAGTGCGGAATTTGATTTCACGAAGAATGTCATCTACGCTCATGGTGTACGTTATATCAATGTGGGTGATGCGGCGGTGATTCCCCACGACGGCGAAGTGATCATCCGGAAGAAAGCCACCATCGACCAGCTGAAAAAGTCGAGGATTCTCGCCGGACGCGACAACAAGTACCATGAACTGTACGACTGCAACGTGCGCCTGCAGACGGCCACCAAGTTCTACGGCAACGGCTATTACGACTATGTGGATGAGAACAAACTGGTGCAGCAGCTCTATTTTGACACCGTATATTTTATGAAAGAGACCTTCGGCGAGGCGAAAATCCCTCGGGAGAAGGACTTCCAGTTCAGCGACCAGTTCGGTTTTGACGGACGGGCAGAGCTGCACAGCACACAGCCATTCCTCTCCTATTTCGGCGGCGTGGAGATCCGGACCGGCTGCGATACGCTCCGTCATGCGCGCATGAAAATCCTGCAACAGGTGGACCCCAACAACATCATGCTTCAGGTGCATGAGCGCACCAAAGACATGGACGAGCGCAAAGTGGTGGTGGCCATCACCTCCTCCAACCAGACCGGACGTATCTATACGGCCTTCGGTGTGGCCAAAGACCAATTCAACGATGCCGAATACATCAACGTGTTCGGCTACATCACCTACGACAAGGAAACGCACGAGTTCAAAGCGGCATCCAAAGAGAAGCTGCTGGATCCCACCGTACCCGGCAACATCATCACCGTGAACAAGGACAACTGTGTGGCCACCGGTACCGGCAAAATTGACATGGGTACCAAATTGGGCCGCGTGGACTTTGTAACCAACGGTACTATTGTGAATTACATCACTGCCGATTCGGCAGAAATGCACCTCACCACCTCCATCGACTTCTTCTTCAACGATGAATCCATGAAGCTGATGAACAAAGCGTTGGAAAACTCCACCACATTGGATTTTGTGGATGTCTCCAACGATGAGGCCTACGACATGGCCCTTTATAATATTTTGGGCAAAACGGAATATGAGCGCTATACCCGCAATGTGGCATTGGGCACCCAACGACGTCTGCCCGAGAAACTGCAGGTCCGTTTCCTGTTTTCCAATATCGATTTCGAATGGGACAAGGACAAATCCACGTTCAAATCACAAACGACATTGCCACTTATCATTTGCGGTTCCAAAACCGTGTATAAGATGGTTCCTGGCCGTATTGTGATTGAGAAACGCGGTTCCCGCAACAAGTTGTATCTCTACTTCGAATTTGACGAGCAGTTCTACTACTTCCAATTCGACAACAACGTAGTGTCAGCCTTCTCTTCTGACAAGAACTTCAACGACGCCATCAAAAACACCAAGCCCAAGAATAAATCATTAGCCCCAGACAATACCAAGGGACTTCCATCGTTCTCCTACAAGTTGGGCAATCGCGGATGGAAGAACAAATTTGTGAAGAACTATTTCACCAACATAGATAAAGAGGAAGAGGAAGACGAACCCGAAACCAACGAATAACCTTTCCTTGTAGAGACGTGCCATGGCGCGTCTCTACATACCATTTTTAAAAACATAAACCTAAAAGAACCTTACAAACCTACATGTCCCACCCTATCCTCATAGCCGGACCTTGCGCCGCGGAAAGCGAGCAGCAGTTGAACAAAACTGCGACGCAGCTGCATGATGTGATGCAGGCACGCGGGCAACGCCTGGACTTCTTCCGGGCCGGCGTGTGGAAGCCGCGCAGCCATCCCGACAGCTTTACGGGTTTGGGGGAGCGGGCACTTCCCTGGTTGGCAGAAATACACCGGCAGTTCGGATTCAACATCTGTGTGGAGGTGATGACAGCACGACAAGTGGACCTGTGCGAAAAGCATGGCATCACCGCTTTTTGGGTGGGGGCGCGTACGTGCGTGAACCCGTTGGACGTGCAGAAGATAGCCGATGCCGTGCAGGGCAAGCCTTTCACCGTGATGGTGAAAAACCCATTGGTGGCAGACTTCAAGCTGTGGGCTGGCAATGTGGAGCGTTTCCTGAATGCCGACATTGCTGCTGTGATGGCCATCCACCGAGGCTTCTCCGACCGCAATGAGAATGTTTATCGCAACGCGCCCTGCTGGGAGATTCCCGTGGAATTGAAAATCCATTATCCGGAGCTACCCATCCTCTGCGATCCCTCGCACCTCTGCGGCAATGTGCGCTACATCCCGCAGATGGCCCAGCTGTCACAGGTGTATGGCTTCAATGGCCTGATGGTGGAGTGCCATTGCGACCCCGCACACGCACTCAGCGATGCCGACCAGCAGATGACGCCCGCACAATGGGGTGAAATGCTTGACGGAATCCAATTCACAGCCAATGCACCCAATCTGGACCTGGTGCGGCAACGGGCCATTTTGGAAAACATCGACACCCAGCTCAGTGCCCTTTTAGAACAGCGGATGCAAGTGGTGGACGATATTTCCAAGATAAAACAGGAAAACCATCTGCCGGTGGTGCAACCGCTGCAGTGGCAAAAAGTGGTGGAACGCTATCGAAAGGCTTATCAGGATGAAGCCTATCAGGCATTCATACAGCGGTTTTTGGATCTCCTGCACCAAGCGTCCATCTCACGGCAACAACACGATTGATTCGATTATACATATTTATATATAATAACAAAAAACAAAATTCCTTGGCTACTAAACAATACAACGGTTGGATTCTGTTTCTCTATCTGCTCATCGCATTCCTGTTTGGCGTGTCGGTAGCAGTAAATTTCCTTCCCTCCAAGAAAGCATCCTACACACATCGCCAGCTCAACAAGTTGGACGAGGTGATGCATTATATTGGTGCTTATTATGTGGATTCGGTAGATATGGATTCGGTATATGACCTGGCCATCAGCACGGTGTTGCAAAGTCTGGATCCGCATTCCGCCTATTCCTCTTTTGAAGATAATAAAACCATGATGGAGTCGCTGAATGGGGCGTTTGAAGGAGTGGGTATCCAGTTCAACATCATGAATGACACGGTGATGGTGATTTCCACCATTTCGGGCGGCCCTTCTGAGAAAGCGGGGGTGCGCGCCGGCGACCGCATTGTGAGTGTGGATGGTAAATCCATGATAAAGGCAACAAACGAGCAGGTTTTCAAACAGTTGCGTGGAAAAAAAGGCACAAAGGTGAAGATGGGTATCCGGCGGCCCGGATTTTCGGAAACCTATACGTATGAGGTGAAACGCGACGTGATCCCCACTTATACGGTGGATGTGGCGTACATGCTGGATTCGCAAACCGGCTACATCCGGCTGAACGAGTTCGGGGCCACCACGACGGAAGAGTTCCGGAAGGCCATCACCAAGCTGCAGCGCAGTGGGATGCGGCGCATGGTTCTTGACCTGCGTGGCAACGCAGGCGGTTATTTGGACGCGGCCATCGGTGTGTGCGATGAGCTGCTTCCCAACCAGCAGCGCATCGTGTCGGTGGAGGGATTGAAAGTGCGGCCCGAAATCTTCAAAGCCACCCGAAAGGGCAGTTTCGAACAGGGTGCTGTGGTGGTCCTTATTGATGACTTCAGTGCCTCGGCCTCCGAGATTGTGGCCGGTGCCGTGCAGGACAATGACCGCGGCTATGTAGTGGGACGCCGTTCCTTTGGTAAAGGCTTGGTGCAAAGGCAGTTCGACCTATCCGACAAATCCACCATACGGCTCACCACGGCACGTTATCATACGCCCAGTGGACGCTGCATCCAGCGCGACTACCGCAAGGGTATTGAAGCCTACTATGAAGAACTATACGAACGATACATGCGCGGCGAGATGGAAAATGCCGACAGCATAAAAATAGATAAAGCGTTGGAATACAAAACCGTCGGCGGTCGTACCGTGTATGGCGGCGGCGGTATCATGCCCGATTATTTCGTACCCCTTGACCGCGGCAACGCTTTGGACGGCTATTACCAGGTGGCCAACACCGCCGCCCTCAACCAGTATGCCTTCCATTACACGAACAGTCACAAGGAATCATTGACGAAAGCCTACCCGAATGCCGTCTCTTTCGTGTCTAAAATGACCGTCACGGATGCGCAAATCAGCGAACTGCTGCGGTATTATCAAACCCTAAGCAAGCAGCAGGCTCCGACACTCTCCGCAGAATCCAGGAAGGAACTGAAAGTATGGTTGAAGGCTCTCATCGGGCGAAACCTTTACGGCAACGATGCCTTCTATCCCGTCATCAACCAATCCGACAAGACCATAGCTAAGGCGTTGGAGGTGATAGGAGATGTGAAGACGGAATAAAAAAAAGGACGCGGAAACCGCGTCCTTTTTTTCAGTAAAACTGTGAACTGTTATTTGTTCACCTGGAATCTCTTGTCACCGTTGACGAAGAAGTTCACAATCTGGTTGGCTGCGGCCAAACCGGCATTGATGTTGGCTTCGGCGGTCTCGGCACCCTGTTTTTTCGGGGTGGCAAAGAAGCGTTTCTCAAACTTGCTGAACTCTTCCATGGCGTCGGGCGCGATGTCGGTGCAGTATTTGAGGTCTTCGCGCTCAGTCATCAGGGCGATGAGCTCTTCCTCGTTGATGACCTCCTTGCGGGCGGTGTTGATCACACAGCCACCTTTCGGCATCAGACCCACCAGAGCCTTGTTGATAGACTTCTTGGTCTGGTCGTTGGCCGGAATATGCAGGGAGATGTAGTTGCAGTTCTTGTAGAGGTCTTCCAGCGTGTCGGGCACGATAACGCCTTCAGCTTCCATCTTCTCTTTCGGGATGAAGGGGTCGAAAGCCCAGACTTCCATGCCGAGGGCGCGGGCTTTCTCAGCCACGAGGCGACCTACGTTGCCGTACGCCTGGATACCGATCTTCTTGCCTTTCAGCTCGGCACCCGTGCCGGGTTTGAAGGTGTTGCGGGCCATGTAGATCATCATGCCGAGGGCAAGTTCAGCCACGGCATTGGAGTTCTGACCCGGAGTGTTCATCGCCACGATGTTATTGGCGGTGCAGGCGGCAAGGTCAAGGTTGTCAAAGCCGGCACCGGCGCGGACCACCACCTTGAGGTTCTTGGCGGCGTCAATCACCTGGGCCGTCACCTTATCGGAGCGCACAATCATGGCATCCACATCGGCCACGGCGGCATACAGTTCCTCAGGAGTTTCGTACTTCTCCAGTAATACTAATTCATAGCCGGCTTTTTCCACGATGGCACGAATGCCATCCACAGCGGCTTTTGCAAAAGGTTTTTGGGTTGCAACTAATACTTTCATTACTTATCGGATTAAAATTTAAATGCTAACCTTTTTCGCTATTAGCTATTAGCTATTGGCTATTAGCTAAAAGCCAATAGCCAACAGCCAAACTATTTGTTATTTATTAGCTTTTTCAAAATCTTGCATACAAGCAACGAGTGCTTCGACGTCTTCCACGGTACAGGCGTTGTAGAGGGAGGCGCGGAAACCACCCACGGAACGGTGACCCTTGATGCCGATCATGCCGCGCTCTTTGGCGAAAGCCATGAAAGCATCCTGCTTGTCCTCGTAACCGGGAGCCATCACCCAGCAGTGGTTCATGATGGAACGGTCGGCCTTGTCAGCCACGGTGCCCACAAACATGCTGTTGCGGTCGATTTCATCGTACAACAAGTTGGATTTCTTCATGTTAATCTTGTTCATCTCTTCCACACCACCGATGGTGTTCTTCAGCCATGTGAGGGTTTCGTGCATCACGAAGATAGGCAGCACGGGAGGCGTATTGAACATAGAGATGTTCTTGGCTTCCTCAGCAGCGTGCGTGCGGTAGTCGATCATCGTGGGCAGCGGGTTCATGTATGCGCGGTCGCCAATCTGGCCAAGGATGTCCTTGCGTACGATGACGAAGGTGACACCGGCAGGACCCACGTTCTTCTGCGCACCACCGTAGATGAGACCGTATTTGGTCACGTCAACAGGACGGCTCATGATGTCGGAGCTCATGTCGGCCACGAGCATCACGTTGTTGCACTCCTCAGCGGTGAAGTCCTTGCGGATTTCCGTACCATAGATGGTGTTGTTGGTCGTGATGTGGAAATAGTCGGCATCGGCGGGAACGGTCCATCCTTTCGGGATGTAGTTGTAAGTCTTGTCTTCAGAAGAGGCGATGATTTCCGTTTTACCGAAATTCTTGGCTTCTTTGGCGGCTTTCTTAGCCCAAACGCCAGTCTGCAGATAGGCGGCTTTGGTCTTCATCAGGTTGGCGGGCACCATGAAGAACTGGGTGCTGGCACCACCACCGAGGAAGAGCACTTCGTACGTGTCGGGGATGTTGAGCAGGTCGCGCCACAGCTGGCGGGTCTCAGCCATAACACGCTCCCAACCCGGAGTACGGTGGGAGATTTCCATCAAGCCCACACCGGTGTTGTCAAAATTGCGGATGGCGTTGATTGTGGATTCAACGGCTTCTTTCGGAAGGACGCACGGTCCCGCATTAAAATTATGCACTTCTTTCATAATTAATTGATTATGTGTTTTTTATAATAAAATGATTGATTTTTTTTTCTTCGGCAAAGATACAAAATATATCAGATAAAACAACCCTTCCAAACAAGAGTTATTTTATTGATATAAAGACTATTAGTAAAACAAGACACGAAATCGGTCCAAAAGGGCAAGAGCGTTATCGGCTATTTTTCGTGACACGTGACAAAAGGATACATGATAACACCATACGTGGGATAGTACACCCCGTTGGTGTCATTCAAGTTAAGGGTAAAACATTCAGACGTGATGGTGGTGTCGAAAGGTGTGTTGGGCACCGGGAATCCCATCGCCTCGTATCGGGCTGTATCGATAATCTCATAGATTCCGCCCGACATACAGGAGCAGTTGTACTTCTTCTGGCAGCTGGCGAACAAAACCACCATGACACAAACCAGCACAAAAGCATAGATTTTTTTGATGTTATTCATAAGCTGTTTCTTAAAAAGAATTGGAAGGCAAAGATAATATTTTTTTTTTGTAGAAGGATAGTCCCAATTTACAATTAATAATTAACAGTTAATAATTAATAGTTATAGGGCTTTGTGGGAAACGCAGTCACTTGTCCCTGTTCTCCATTCACTATTAACTATGAATTTTCTTAACTTCTTAATTTCTTAATATCTTAATATCTTAATAAATAAAATCTTCTCCCTATCAAAAAAAGGAGCCGACACCTTCCGGCATCGGCTCCCTTTGTGTTCAATCCTGTTCCTGTGTGTTGCTTATTTCTTCACTAACCGCTTCGTCACAATGCCCTTTTCGGTTTCAATGCGGATGAAATAGATACCATCGGCAAACGGTGTCATGTCGAGGCGGGTATGGTTGCCATTCACCTCCACCCTCTTCAACAGTTTGCCATACACATCATAGACATCCACGTTTTGAATGTCGAATTGTGAGTTGTGAATAGTGACTTGGCCGTTGGTAGGGTTGGGATACAAGGAAATGAATCTTGCAAAGCCGGAAACACCTAACGTATCATCGTTGAGGGTGCGGAAATGGATGGTGTCGGAGGGATCACTCTCCCATTGTCCGTAGCAGAGGGCCTTCACACGCACGATATATTCGGTGTTTGTCTCCAGATCATTCAGATTAATGGAGGTATAATCCGTGCCGATGCCGGAAATGATGGGGTTCGGCTCTTCCGCCGGCCAGATCTCGAGATACCAGTAGTTCTCGTCGCCGCCGGGTGTCCAGCTGAAAGTGGCGGTAGTGTATCCGATATTGCTGACGGTCAGATTGGAGGGATTCATACAGTCGATCACATCGGTGTTGGTGACCAGAACATTATCGATGCCGCACTGCGACTGTCCAGGATAATTTGTGCTGAAACGGAAAGCGATGTAACCATGCGCCGGAACATTTTGGAAGGTGTAGAATTTTACCGTATCGAAGGCACCGCTGATGTCATGCACATTGGTGACGGTCTTCAACGGCACGAAGGTGGTATAGTCCATGTTGTCCGTCATGTAGCCTACCGTCAACATGGCGGTGCTGTCCACATTGTACATACGCTTCCAGAAGGTGATGTTGAGACGGTTCAGGGAATCCGTGAACTCAGGCAGGACAACGTATGAATTTGCTCCGTTGGAACGGGCCGTCATCATCAAGGCATTCGGATAGGTGAAGTTGAAGTTCTGGTTTACGATATGTGGCAAGTTGATGTTGCTGCCTTCCTTGTAAGCAAACCAACAACCGGGAACGGTGCCGTCGCTATTCAGGCTGGTTCCCTGATAGGAGTCGAAGTTCTCGCTATAGGGCAGCGGTTTGGCCGATGAGCAGGCGGTGCGCACGGTGATGGGCGCAATCCAGAAGCTCTGGTCGTCAGCCGAGCAATAAGTTCTCAGGTAGAAATCGTAGTCCACGCCTTCCGCCAAGCCGGTGATGGTGAAGGGCACGGTGTCCGCAATGATGAGATTGGGAGCCATATCCAGGTCGAAGCCGCTCGGTCCGTAGGCTATCTGCCAGTGGTCCTGTGTGCTTACGGTATCAAACCATGACAGTGTGATACTGCCTTCTGTTTGTCCGATAGATTCGATGAATACCGGCTCAATACAGGTGGGAATGCGTACCAGGGAGAGGGCGTCGATGAAACAAGAGAAGTAGTTGCTGCTGCCAGAGGAGGTGTTCACCATCTTGAAGGCGATATATTTGCCAGTGCCGGTATAGTTGTTGAACGGGACGGTGATTTCATTCCATCCGTTTCCGTTCATCGTTACGGTCTGCACAAGGGTGAAGGTGCTCGTGTCTTCTGGGTTGGTCATCACACCTACTTGGAAAGAGCCTGTGTTGCTGCTGCCCTTGATCTTGAAAATAACCTGCAGACTGTCTATAGAGAGGTTGTCGCCCACAGGTGGCATGGAACCGATGCAATATTGGCCACCAGTCGTGTAGAAATACAAGGATGCATTGCCATCGGCATGGGTGAACGTGCTGAGGTACGGGTACCAGTTGATGTGGTTGTTCTCTCGCGAGCTGTTGGTCATCTTGTCCCAACAGGTGGGATAGGTGTTCACGTAGTTGTAGTTGCTTCCGGTGCCGTAACTGTCAAAGCTCTCGTAGTAGGGTACGGAGTCAATGGAGACGCAACGGGTGCGGAAGGAGTTCACGGACGACCACTCGCTATACACACTGTCGGCGCAGGCGGAACGCACGTATATGTCATAGAAAGTGCCGTCGGCAAGGCCTGTGATGGTGACGGGATTGTCCGTTGTGGTGACGTATGTGCTGGAGCCCGGCGCATCGGGATGGAATCCCTGCGGACCATAGGCAACCTGCCAGCTGGTTTCCAAACGGCCCGGTGTCCAGCCCATTTGCACAGAGTGGAGCTGGATATTGGAGATGGAGGGGTTCACAGGCTTCACGCATACGGGCGCATTGTCCACTAACAGGTTGTCGATATAGAGGTCGTAGCCGGGAGATCCCTTGGAGCGGAATGTGATGTAGTGGCCAGTGCCAACATACGAGGTCAACGGAACGGTGAACTCGTTCCAGACCGTGGAACGGGCGTGGACAGACTCCACTAACGTGAAGGTGCTCGTATCCATCGGGTTGGTCATCACACCGACATCCACGAAGCCGTCCGCCGTATTGAATTTTCCGAGGAAGGAGAGCTGCAGGTAGGCGATGGTGTCGGTGATTTCTGGCAGGGACAGGTAAACATATTTGTCAAACGTGCGGCTGATGGCCATGGCCCCCGGCCAGCTGTAGTAGTATTGCAGGCTCAGGTCGGACAGATGCGTGTTGGCGTTGCCGGTCTTGGTCCAGCAGTTCGGGAATACAGAATGGTTGTAGGTGGGACGTGTGCCATAGCTGTCGAAATCCTCATAGTAGGGAATGGACGTTACAGGCTGGCAACTGACACGGAGAAGGACCGGCATTGACCAGTCGGAGGGATCGCCGTTCGGGCAGATGTTCCGAACATAGAATTCGTAGTGTATAATATCGTCCAAACCAGGAATATGGGCGATGTTGGTGTCGATAATATGCGGGACGGAATCCTCGGGGGTGAAACCGACAGGACCATACACATATTCCCATTCCTGAACCATCGGAGTCACCGGCCATGACACCTCGCACCAGTCGGAGCCGATGTTGGTGACGGCAACATTTTGCGGAGCGGAACAGACAGAAGTGTTGATGCAGAAATCGTCAATATAGGCATAGCTGGAGTTTGTACCGTTTGAAACGAACGGTTTCTTGATAGCAAGGTATCGTCCTCCAGGCAGATTATAGTCGGAAAGGTACAACACCACATCGCTCCAACTATTCGATGTGTTATAAACGGGCCGAATGGTGTCAAGGGGCACAAAGGCATTCAGATCCTGCGGATTGTCGGTGATACCGAAAATAATGTAATAACTGGTGTAGTAGTTGTCCCTCATTTTGAAAGACACCTTTAAATCACTCATGTTGAGAGAAGTATCCAATGGTGGTGGACATACTATACTATAGTTGTTGGTGTTCACGGTCATATACAAGCCGCCCACACCGGAATAGGACGAGGTGGCAATATAGGGCTTTGTGGTCAGGTTCACGGTGTTGTTTCGGATCCAACAGGTGGGGAAGGCATTGGTGGTGCCTGTTCCATACGTGTCAAAGTTCTCCAGATAGGGCAATTGGGTAAGAGGATCGCAATAGGTGGTAAAGGTTCCCCCGTCGGTGTATTCGCTTTCATCGGTGGCGGAGCATACCGCACACACTTTATAGAAGTATGTGGAGGAACTGGTCAATCCCGTAAGGAGACAGAACGTGTCGCTTACGGTGACGTATGACCACACCAGATCGTTTTGCTCCTTGTAGGCCACTTTCCATTGTTGCTCGGTCCCCCCCCGATTCCAGCTTACTTTGCACCATGTGTTACCCATATCGGCAACTTTCACGGCCAACGGTTTGTAGCAAGTTGGAATACGCTCAATCAAAATGTCATCCAAATACATCATGGAAAAAGCATAGGGTCCGGGCACGAAGGCGATGTATTGGTCACCACCCGTATATCCGTTGAAGCGGGTGATGTGATACTGCCATTCCCCGTAATGCGGCCAGGCAAAGGTGTCCCAAGGTGTGAACGTGTCAAAATCGTTCGGGTCGGACATGGTTCCGATCATGGCATTGTAATTAGTACCATTCGGCATCAAATGGTAGAAAGAAACTTGCAGGTCGGAGATGCTGAGCGTAGTGTCCAGTTCCGGCAGCACGGCCCATCCAATATTGCTGTCGTTGCTGGACCGGCGAATATACAATGATTTGGAACCCGAATGATGGTAGTTTGTTTTCACAACAGGAATGTAGCTTGCCGTCGTTCCCGTATTGTTCACTGTCCAGCAGTTGGGGTCGCTATCGGTGACATCGCTGTCGAAATTGTGGTTGTAGGGCAGATTGGTGATAAGACCGCAGGGGGTTGTGAAGGTAACGGCGGGACTGACACGGCTGGTGCCGGAACTACAGGTGGTGCGCACTTGGGCAGTATATTGTGTATTGAAAACCAAGCCTGTGAGGGTGTATGTGCTGTCTATGATGTTGGAAATAATGGTCCAGTCGTTGTCAAAATTGGATTTGTACATCAGGTCGCAGGAGGTCATGAAAGCATCGTTGTGCCATTGCAGCGTGGCAGACTGGTCTGTTATGCCCGTGGCAGTAAGCTGTGTCGGGGTAGTACAAGGTGTAGAATAGTAGATGTCCAAGTCATCAATACGGTAGTTTCCGGAGGCTTGGGCATGACGGATGCGGAAAACGATATACTTGTTGGATCCTGTATTCGTCACATTGGCAAAATCAACCTCTTGAAGATAGTACGTGTTGTTTGCTGCCAAATGCAGGGTTGACACCAATTCAAAGTTGGTAGTATCCATGGGATTGTCGGAAATGCCGATTTCCAAAACGCCCGAGTAACTTTCTGATGCACTGCGTGCCAAATAGAAGCTCATGGTCAGGTCCTGAATGGGTGCTCCGATGGCAGGTGTGGAAACCCATACGTAGTTGCAGGGTATGTTCAAGGATTTTGATCCGGCATGGGCTTGCGAGACGGTGGAGTTGATACCGGGTGCAGTGTAAAGTTTGGACGTGACCGCCCAACAGTCTAATGGATTCTCGCCTTCAAAGTCGTTGCTGTAGGGAACAAAAACAGGATTAAAACAACGGGTTTTGAATTTTTCGGCAAAGGAGTATGTGCTGCTACCGCCTCCTGAACAATGCGATTTTACCTTGAACTCATATTTTGTGTTGTCAACAAGGCCATTAACCGTGTAAAACGTGTCGGTGATGCCCGGCACTTCCGTCCACACGTAATCATCCACCGACTTGTAAGCCAGTGTATAGGAGGTGGAATAGGCATCCCAGGGAGACCAGCACACTTTGAGGGAATTGGGAGATCCGCCCACGAGCTGGATGTTTTCAGGATGACGACAAGTGATGGAACTTGGAAAAACTTCTACATTGTCAATATTGAAAGAGTTGGTTTTTGACACTATTTTCGGGCTCATCAGCGTAAGATGACCGTTGATGGAGATACCTGTCAAAGGCAACTCATAGAAGAACCCGCCCTTAAACAGCAGAACAGTATCGTATGGAGTGAAACTGCTCATGATGCTGGCTTGGTCGGAGATGTTGGTCACAACGCCGACGATAAGGTAAGCCGTGTCCAAGGATGTCCTGGCGAAAAAGCGCACGGTCAAGGTACTGAGGGGAGCATCCAACATCGGAATCACGGCGTAGTTGTCGCCTTGTCCCGTCTGTCCGATGGGTTTGCTTTGGAAACCAATGCAACGGTAAAGGGATTTGCAGTTGGAGCTGCCTGATGTGCTCACGTATGGGTATCCATAGTTTGTGCCTCCTGAGTTGGCCTTGTTCCAGCAATCGGGGACGACAAATCCCGAATTGGCTGCCGTGTAAAAATCATCGAAGTTCTCCATGTAAGGCACACTCGACACTTGGCAGGTGGTCGAGAAGGTGAAGGTTTTGGAGATGCTGTTGTCGGCAGTGCCGCATTCAGAACGGACTATGACATCGAAAGAATAGTTTTCCAGAACCGTCAGACCGTAGATGGTGAAAGTCGTATCCAGAATGCCGGTCACTGTATTCCAGCTGCCCTCCGAGGATTGCTTGTACTGGGCGGTAAACGGGGCGGTGCCTTGGAAGGCGTGCCAGCCTATTGTGACATAGTCCGAGCCCACCTCCGCAATAGTGAGGTTAGACGGGTGCATACAGGTCACTGGTAAGAATTTGAAATCATCAATGAAAATGGTGGCATTCAAAGCCCGGAAGGCGATATAGTCGCTCAACCCGGTGTATTGTGACAGCTCATAGTAGAAATCCTCGAAAACACCGGTTGCCGAAGGTGTGATGGTGTCAATGGGGACAAAGGAATAGTAGTCGTCAGGGTCGGTTACGTAGCCTACTACCAACTGGGCGGAGGCATTGCCGGAAGTCTTGTAGGCTTTGAAACACATCACGATGTCGCTGAGCTGCAAATCCTGAGTGTTGATTTTCGGGGCCACCGCATAGTTCTGTTCTGACGAACTGGCATAAAGCCTCAACGAATAGGATGTGGCAGCGGTAGGCGGTTGGATGCAGGGCAGATTGGCACTGCCCAAAAAGCTGGTATGCCCGCGCCAGCAGTTGGGTAAGACATTGTCGCCGTAGCCATAGTCGTCAAAATTCTCCGTATAGGGCAGTGTGGAGACGAAGCACGGGTCGGCTGTCGTGCTACCGCAGCCGCTGGCAGATGCAGGGGATGTGCACGAGGTATAGACGGCTTTGACCGTGTAGCAGTATTGGGTCAGGGCGGTCATGCTGGTGTCCTCATCATCATAATAGGGAGTCTCCACTAACTGGGTGTTCACCTGTGTGCCATTGCGATAGACATTGAAGCCCGTAAGGCCGTTATCGGTGAAGTATCCGAAAATACGCATGGGCATACCCATCTGCTCGTGAGAGGCGTCGTCCGTCCAGGGGCCCCAGGTGCCGTCCGTGGAATTGAACGTAAGGGCGTCGCCAGTGGTCACGTGATTGGCATCCACCAAAGGGATTCCATACACCTCGTTGGTGGTAACCCCGACAAAGGACACCGACACCCAGTAGTGACCGGCCGGCAGGGTGGTGTTCACATTGGCTTTCACCTGGAAGATGGGCCGGATGGTGTCCAGATGATGGTTCGTATAGTAAATGATGTCTTCCGTGCGGTAGGCACCTGTCCAATCACAGGAGATCGGGGCCTGCTGCGTGGAGGTCCATACCGGCGTCGTCTGGTTGTTGACAGGCAGCTGGTTGTAGAACTTCACCAGCACATACGCGATGGGCGAACTGGTGATGGATGCGTTTTCCACGTAGGCGAAAAAGTCGATGGAGGTGATTTGGGCATCCTGCGTCAGCGTGAAGTCGTCGGCGATGGCGAATCCCGGCGACGTGGCGTTTTTACCCAATGAGGATTGCCCGGCATACAGGCTGCTCACATCCGCACCCTGATAACCTTCCCCAGGCAGGTTGATGAAGTTGGTGTTGTTATATAACAACAGTCGGGTAGAAGAGCCCGGATAATTCCATGTGATATGCGTGGAATGGTCGCTGGTGCCTGTGACCGTTACGTTAGTTGGAACATCGCAGTTTTGGGCTTTTAAGCCAAAACAAACTGAGAACAAGAGAGTTAGAATTACAAGATGCTTTTTCATAATAAGAAAGATTTAGGTTTTTCAACATTGAAAAGACGCGGGCAAAGATACAAGAAAATCAATTCTCGCGACAACGAATTTTAAAATTTTGGTTTATATCCTGATTGGGTTAAAATGTTCTGTGACTTGGTGTTCGCCATTAGCTCGGCAAGGGTGGTTTCCGGATGGTTCTGCATGTAGCTCTGCACGATGCGCCAACCCATGTAGCAGCCCATCCTGCCTGGTGAGTCATTGCCGAAGTCGCGGGTGAACGGGGTCTCGTCAATCAGCCGGCGGATGACATCCTCATCCTTAGAGTAAAGCATGTTTTTCTCTATCAGATACTGCCATACGGCGGCCTCATGCTTTTTCGCCCATTGGTAATGCTCTTCACTGTATTTGATGATGTCTTTCTCCGCTTTTTCCGGGAAGATGGTTTGGGTGAAAAAGAGTTTTTTGCCGGCCTCGATCATGTTGTCCAACGCGGAAACGGGCGTTTTGTCGGGCAGATGACGGTAGCATATTCCCTGTGAGAAGCAGTCGGTGGCCATGTATTTCCGGTCGCATCGGGCAGCGATGAACTTCGGCATCCCGGCCAATGCGTAATATTTGCAGTCCTTGCCTAAATACATGTCTAAGCAGATAAACAGGTTGTCCTCATAGCCGAACACAGCTGGGGTGGAAAAATCCATACCGGGAATCAACGTATAGACATTGGGAATGACGGCATCGGGAAAGTGCTTGAGGTACTGTTTGAAAGCGGCGGTAAGCTCGCGGTTGAGGTCGTCGGTGTTGGGGTACTGCTTCTGCACCTCCTTGTACAAATCCCGGATAGTGGGGTCGGAAAGATAACCTTTCAGGGCGGCTATCATCTGAGGGTTCTTCCAGCATCCGTTGGAGACGAGGTTGTCGGGATATTGACCGTAAAGCGATTCCATCCCTTCGGCCAATTTGTTGGCATCCAATTCGAAAAGCGCCTGCTCATACCGCTTGATGCTAACTTTCACCTCCTTGACCTTCGTTTCCTGCGTTTTGGTGAGCGTGGGCGTGGCTACTTTTTCTTTTTTATGACAGGCTGAACATAAAATCAGCAAAACAGACAATACAAAACAGACTTTTCTCATATCAAGCACAATTATATCAAAGGCATAAAATCCAAACAAAGACCAATGGTAGTCGTAGTTTCAAGTGCCATTGTTACATGGTGGCTGTAATTATATGTGTCATTGGTACTTGACATCTTTCCGACATCCCAATTCCGAACGATTTGATAAAACCTTTTTTTTCTCATTTTTAGTATGCAAAAGAAAGATTTTTTTGTTTAAAAATCAAGCCTTATGAAGAAATATTATGATGAAAAAAATCATCGTCTTTTAAACCTTGGTCCAAATATTTAATCTTTTTTCTTTTTTTTCAAAGATGAAAAACATTTTTATATTAAACATTCTTTTACTGGGATTGATACCATTCTCCTTTTTCCAAAATAATTCTACATCAACGACTTCGAATCCGATGCGGTTTTCTTTGGAAGAGTGTATCCGGTATGCCGAGGAGAACAATTACACGCTACAGACGTATGGTTTGAACATCCAATCTTCGGAAATCAATCTCAAGCAGGCCAAGGAAAACATCGCGCCGTCGGTTTCAGCCTCTGTCTCCCAAGGCTTGGGAACCAATCATTACCAGAAATCAGTTTCCTGGAACGGCAATTATGGAATCAGTGCCGGCATGACCCTCTTCAACGGTCTAAGCAATTATAATTCCATCAAACAGAGTAAATTGCAGGTTGAACAATCGCAATTACAGCTGGAGCAGAATAAAAACAGCATCAAAGTATCTCTCATCCAGGCTTTTTTGAATATAATGATGAATGAGGATATGCTGGAATATCAGCAAAAGGTGCTGAAAAGCAGCCAGGAACAAATGGAGCAGGGGGAACAGCAGTTCAGAGTGGGCAAAATTTTAGAGAGCGAATACAAGATGCTCCAGGCCCAACACACCTCCGACCTTTACAACATTGAAAACACCAAAATCAATATCCAGAATAATTATCTGACGCTGAAAAACCTGTTGGCTATTGATCCCGCTGCGGATATCCGGATTGTGCGTCCGGACAGCGCCACCCTCTTCAAGAGTCTGGAGATTCCGGAGTTGCAAGAGCTGCTGACCCGCGCGAAGAACTATCTGCCGGAGCTGAAAATCAAGGAGAACGCCGTCACCGATGCAGAGTACGACGTTAAAATCCAGAAATCCAATTTCTATCCCAGTCTGTCGCTCAACGCCGGCATCAGTACAGGATACAACGGTAATAATCTATCCGAAAATCTGGGTTGGGGTACGCAACTCTGGCATGGTTTGGGTGAAAACATCGGGCTCAACCTCAGCATTCCCATTTACCAACGCAGCATGGTGCGCCATAATGTGCAGTTGGCCGAACTGCGTGTGCAGCAGGCCGAGTTGAGCCAGAAGGAGACGGAATACCAAATCGGCCGCGAACTGCAGCAGTACTATCTTGATGTGCTTTCCGCGCAGAACGACTACCGCGTGGCCGAAGCGCAGAAAAATGCCTACGAGGCCAACTACAACGCCTACAGCTTCAAGTTCAAGTACGGATCCGTCACGGCGGTGGACCTCATCCAGCAGCAGACCAACTATCTGAACCAGCTCAACAAATACATGCAGACCAAGTATGCTTTTGTGCTGGAACGGAAGATTTTGGATGTGATGATGGGATTGCCGGTGACATTTTAAATGAAAAAAAATAACACTAACAATATGAAAAAATCGAAAAAACTCTGGTGGATTATCGGCATTATCGCGGCGTTGATTATCGCGTTAATCATAATCCTTGTGGCAAAAAAAGGCAAACATGCTGAGATGCAAATCAATACAGCTCGGAGCATGATGGACAGCATCGAGGTGACAGTGACGGCAACCGGCGAGCTGCAACCCGTCTATAAGGTGGATGTGGGTACGCAGGTGTCCGGTATCGTGGAGCGCATCTACGTGGATTTCAACTCCGTAGTGAAAAAGGGCCAGCTGCTGGCCGAGTTGGACCGCTCCAACCTCAACGAGCAACTCTCGCAGGCGAAGACCAGCGTATCGAACGCCCAAAGCAATCTGACGTTGGCACAACAGCAGTTTGACCGTGTGAAGGCATTGTACGACAACAAGGCCGCCACACAGGAAGCGTACGAGTCGGCGGTCAACTCCTTGAATCTGGCCAAGAACCAGCTGAAGACGGCCCAGTCGGACTTGTCGCGTGCGCAAACCAACCTGTCATATGCCACCATCTACTCGCCCATTGACGGCGTGATCATGGACAAGGCCGTGGAGGAGGGCCAGACGGTGGCCTCCTCGTTCAACACGCCTACCCTGTTCACCATTGCCAACGACCTGACGCAGATGCAGGTGGAGGCCAAGGTGGATGAGGCTGACATCGGCGAGGTGAAGGCCGGCCAGCCCGTGACGTTCACCGTGGACGCCTTCCCGGACGATGTCTTCAGCGGCACTGTCAAGGAGGTGCGTATCAACCCGACCGTCACCGCCAACGTGGTCACCTACACGGTCATCATCAATGCACCCAATCCGGAAACCAAGCTTTTCCCCGGCATGACCGCCAGCGTGACCATCACCACCAAGAAGGAGAGCGGCATCTGCATCCCAATGACGGCTTTGTATTCCACTATTGATCCTACAATAATGAAACAATTTGAGAAAAAAGGATATTCATTCCAGCTTTTATACAAAAACAATGAGGAGTTGGCCCAGGGGCTGAAAGATATCACCAAGAAAACCATTTGGGTGAAGAAGGGCGAGAACAGTTATGAGCAGAGAAGTGTGGGAGTGGGGTTAAACAATGGAGTTAAGACATTGATAACCGACGGTTTGAATGAAGGGGAAGAGGTTGTGATCGGTGTCAGCGAAGCCATGGAGGGTATGCCGGCGGGCATGAAACCGAAAGATGGCGGCAGCTCCAATCCGTTTATGCCAGGTCCTCCGGAAAAGAAACAACGATAGCTATTAGCTCTTAGCCATTAGCTTTTGGTTTTTAAATACGGCTTACATGCTAATGGCCACAGTCATAAATTAGGAATAAATGGCAAAAGATATTTTAAGAGTAGAGAATTTGGAGCGCGTGTTCCGCGTGGGCAGTGAGGACGTGCACGCCTTGCGGGGCGTGACGTTCACCATCACGGAGGGCGAATTCGTGAGCATTATGGGCACGAGCGGCTCGGGCAAGTCCACGCTGCTCAACATCCTGGGTTGTTTGGACACACCCAGCGCCGGTGATTATATCATTGACGGGGTTTCTATTAAGAGTTTGAGCAAAAACGAGTTGTCCACCTTGCGCAACCGCAAGATCGGTTTTGTGTTCCAGAATTACAACCTGTTGGCGCGTACCACAGCCATCGAGAATGTGGAGCTGCCGCTATTCTACAACAATGACGTGCCGGCCAAGGAGTGGCGCGAGCGTGCGGAGGCGGCCCTGAAGTTAGTGGGGTTGGAGAACCGCATGGAGCACATGCCCAACCAGCTTTCCGGTGGTCAGCAGCAGCGTGTGGCCATCGCGCGCGCACTCGTCAACGACCCCGTGATCCTGCTCGCCGACGAGGCCACCGGTAACCTTGACACGCGCACCTCCTACGAGATCATGAGTCTGTTCCAGGACCTTCACGAACAGGGCAAGACCATCGCGTTCGTCACGCACGAGCCCGACATCGCCACCTTCACTACGCGCAAAATCAAACTGCGCGATGGACAGATCATTGAGGACGCATCCATCAACACGCAATCGGCAGCGGAGGCATTGGCTGCTATCAACCTTCAAAAAGAAGATTAGACTATGAATATTGGAAACCTTATCAAAATAGCCATACAGTCCCTGTTCCGCAACAAGATGCGGACGGCCCTCACTATGCTCGGTATCGTCATCGGCATCGCGTCGGTTATTGCAATGGTCAGTATCGGGCAGGCCTCCACGCAGAGTGTGAAATCCGAACTCTCCTCCATGGGCTCTAACATGATCATGATCATGCCCGCCCGCCAGCGCAGAGGTGGTGTGGATATGGGTATGTCATCATCCAAATCGTTGGATAACAGGGATTTGGAATCCATTTCCAAAAACACCCGCTACGTGGCTGCCGTCTCGCCGAACGTGAGCACCAGCAAGCAGCTGATTTACGGCAACAACAACCACAGCTGTTCCATCAACGGCGTGTCCGCCTCCTATTTGGACATTCGGAAATACGAGCTTGAAGAGGGCGTGATGTTCACCGATGAGGATGTGAAACGCTACAGCAAAGTGTGTGTCATCGGGCAGACGGTGGTGAAGGAGCTGTTCACCAATGGCGAAGACCCCATAGGCAAGTCCATCCGTTTCGGCTCCATTCCGATGACGGTCATCGGAGTGTTGGCCTCCAAGGGCCAGAGTGGTATGGGTGACGACCAGGACGATATTGTGCTGGCACCCTACACCACGATACAGAAGCGTTTTTTGGGCATCACCTATTTCAACATGATGTTCGCATCGGCCACCTCCGAAGAGGAGTCCGAATTGGCTGCCACGGAGATTACGTACATCTTGCGCAGCAACCACGGTATCAAGAACGGGGCCGATGACGACTTCGACATCCGTACGCAGGAAGAATTAGTTTCCACCATCAGTTCCGTTACGGGTTTGATGACCACGCTGTTGGCCGCCATCGCCTCCATCTCGTTGGTGGTGGGCGGTATTGGCATTATGAATATCATGTATGTCACGGTGACAGAGAGAACGAAAGAGATCGGTTTGCGCATGGCCATCGGGGCTCACAACCGCGATATCATGCTGCAGTTCCTGTGCGAAAGTGTGATCTTGAGTTTAATAGGAGGTGTTATCGGCATCATATTGGGGCTGATTATTGCGTATGTGGCCTCCAAGCTGATGCACATGCCCTACGTGGTGAGCGAGATGGCCATTTTGGGCTCGTTCCTAGTATGCGCCCTCACCGGCATCTTCTTCGGCTGGTATCCCGCGAAGAAGGCCGCCAACATGGATCCTATAAACGCGTTAAGGTACGAATAATCGCCCGTTACTTGAATCGGATGGCGGTGCCGTACACCAGCACTTCCGCAGCCTGCGCCATGATGGCGGAGGTGGAATAGCGGACCCCGATGATGGCATCCGCCCGCATCTCATCCGCCTGGGCCACCATACGTTCGGTGGACAATCTTCGCGCCTTCTCCATCATCTGGGTGTAGGCTTTGAGCTCGCCTCCCACTATGTTTTTCAATGATTGTCCGAAATCGCTGATGAAATTCTTCGATTGGACGGTGCTGCCGGTGACAACATCCAGCACCTCATAATCCTTGCCCGGTAAATTTTCTACAGAGTAAATTTTCATACGAAAGGTTTTTATGGCTGTCAAGGCAGCCGGTTTTGAACAGGCAAAATTACAAAATAATCCGATATGAAAAAACGGGCGCCAACCGATGATCGGTTGCGCCCGTTTGGGGGAAATATTTGGAAGTATTTGGTGACGTAGAATGGTCAAAAATCTATTTTCCAGATGCCTTTAGCAGAATTCGCCATTTGTAATTGCCGTTGGTTTATAGTATCTCTATTCCATTCTTGGAATTCGTCAGGAATACTTCTCGTTGTCTCGAATGCCGAGCGTAAATAAACCTCACATTTTTCATTATATGGCCTGTTTTCCAAATCACGATTAAAGTTTTTCTCCAATAAGCAAATATTACCAATCCGGTATATCAGAGAGTCAAAGTCGTAATTGTTGTCACCCCATTCCAATCCAGGATTTTGAGGAAGAATATGTTCCAATGTGTCTGTTTCGCTCGATAAAGAAACGTCTCTTGTACCACCTTTGAATCGTTCGTATTTGCCTAAAATGTATTTGACGATTCTGTTGTTTCGCGTACTTGGTGTGAATACCTTGTGTGTAAATACCGTTATAAATTCATTGTCGTCAACGTAAATGTCCTTTAGCTGTTCTCTGTTATAGTTTATTTCAGCGTATATGTGTGTGGCAATATTATTGTAAACTCGTTCAATATCATTGGGGTTTTTCCCGCAAATAATGTTGTAACGGAATCCCACAATAATAATGTCAGACAACAGCCTACCGAATTGACTAATGTCAAGTTTCTTATATGCAGACATTAAAAGTGAGTAGGGTTGTTTCATGTTAAAAAGATTCAGCAATTCAATGTTGTCAGATATGTCTCGATTGCCTTGCCATAGCTCATCATTAGCATCTCGTAATGCCATGTAGATGTCGCTGTACTCCATCATTTCATTCACTAATGCAAAAACTTCAGTATCGGTTTTGATCTTACCCCGAATTGCCTTGAACAATTCATTGGTGCGGACTGTTTTGTTTTTGGAATTCCAGTAATAGCGAATGAAATCTGGCAGCTTTTCGGCTTGAATGTTTTGAGTCAATTTAGACCATTTTTCTTCAAGTGTGGCAATTCTGTCAGGATATTGGGAAGAATTGTCAACAAGTGAAAACAAGTAGTTCTTTAGCAAATCGGCAGAAGAAAGTTGCACTCCCCTGGCATTCAAAGTTTCAAACACTCGGAACGCATTCATTTCATCATCCACACGAATAATGGTAAAATAGAGGTTGTCAACGATTTTTGTAATCAATTCGGCATACTCTCTGCCAGTTTGATATTTGTTGGTCATTTGGCAATCATACCATTCGAAGCATTTTCGCATCAGTTTTTCAGTGTATGAAGTATTTCTTACTCGCAACTCACCAAGCTTAACAATGTACTCCTTAAAGTATGCGTCGTTATTTCGGTTTAATACCAGTATATTGTCATACTCCAACGAAACAGGGTCAACATTTCCGATATATGTATTCTGCAAAGTCTGCATCCTTTGCCTATTTTCGTCAACTTCGATTCCCTTGTCAATAAGTTTTTGGATTGCCTTTATCGCTGCCAAAATGATGATTGTAATGGTTGTAAATCTCTGTTGACCGTCAATAATGAGGCAATCTTTACCTTTTGTTGTTTGCAGAACAAGGTATCCCATATAATGTTCTCCTTGTTCGTTAATCATGTTCTCGATATCCTGCCAAAGGTCATCCCATTGTTCCTCATCCCAAGAGTAGTCTCTTTGAAACTTGGGAATAATATATTTTCCACCGCTTCGTATTAGTGAACCAAAATGGTTTGTTGTAGAATCTTGAATACCTATCATTGCACTAAATTCTTGTCGTCAGACGTGACTGTTCGATATACTATATTTCAACCCCGCAAAATTACAAAATAATCCAATATGAAAAACCGGGCGTGACTGCAATCGGTCAGCGCCCGGTTTGGGTAATTGTAGAGACGCGGCGCGCCGCGTCTCTACAGGATTATCAAAGATTATTTCCCTTCGCTCAGTTTCTTGTAACCCTCGTAACGGAGTTTCGCGAACTGCTCGGTCTTGGCGAACAACTCCTTGGCTTCGGCCGGGAAAATTCGTGCAAACCGAATGCAAAACAAACTTGTTTGCTTTGCTGAGGTGAAGCCGAATTTATATAACGTCTTCAACAAGCTGTTGTAACGGACCTCGCCCATGATGAAGTCTTGGAACTTGCTCCAGTCGGGTTCCTTGCTTGCTATCAAGGTCACCTTATCATCCTTTCCAACTTCGTTTTCCACTTCTCTCAATGTGGCATCTCATTGGTCAACAACGCATAAAACTCTTTGGTGTGATTTTGATGTACCAAATGACAAAGTTCATGGGTAATGACGTGTTCAATTGGAGTTGTATAGTGAATGTCTTATCTCAAAGAGGACAAATATTTTAGGGTGCATAGTGACAGAATAAGAAAAATTTATATTTTTGTCCCTTGTTTTACACAAAATAAGAGGAATAAGGAGGGGTTGACACATTTTCGTATCAGGAGAAAACATTATGATTATAGACAACAAGATACTTGACAGCTTGACCGCCCAGGCCAAGGCATCGCCCCGGCTGCGGATGAATCTGAACTTTCATCAGAGTCTGGATGAGAAGTGCCACCGTTTTCTGAATGCCGTGGAACCAGGTGCCAACATCCCCGTTCATCGCCATCCGGAGAAAGAGGAGTCATTTGTTGTGTTGCGCGGCAGGATACGTGTCATCACCTACAACGACGACGGCACCATCATCGACGACATGGTCCTCAACCCATCGGAAGGCCGCTACGGCGTGAACGTAGGAAAGAATGTCTGGCACACCGTGGAATCTCTGGAGCCGGGTTCCGTCATCTTCGAGTGCAAAGAGGGACCGTATGTGGAGCATGAGAAGGAAGGGAATTTGATAGTTGACAATTAGGAAGGGGTTGAAAGTGTGTGGGGGGGGGGGAGCAACTATATTATTTTGGCCAAGATAGAAGTGAAGATGGTAGATGGAAGATAGATGATGTGTATTAATATTGAAAATTTAGTATTATGAATAAAGACAAGCTATACGAGAAGATTATTTCGATGGTACCTGTAAAGTCCGATGAAAAAAAGGACTTTAGGGAAGTAGTAAGCGAAAATCTCAATCAATACTTGCAATTCGTCAAACAATTGGATGTCAATGAACGCCCGGATAAATGGGAAGAAATAAAGCATAGGATTAAACAACTCTGTGAGGGAATCAACCGCGCCATTAAGAGTGAGTACAGTGGTATGCGCCATTCAGCATACACCACAATTAAAAACCAACTTGACGGCTATAAAACGCTAAAAACTGAAATACCTGGGCTTGCGCTGAAAGAGAATGTTTTTGATGTGAAACGCAATACGGTGGCTTATAGGATGCGAACTATAGCTTTGGAGGAACAACACAAACTAAAGCCCAAGGATATGTTTCACATTCCTCTGGATAAGAGGGGACTTGTGTTGACGCAGCGCTATAGTGTCCCGGGCTATCCATGTTTGTATTTGGCCCATAGAGTGTACGGCTGTTGGGAGGAGATGGGTAGACCTGATTTTGGAACGACGATGATTTCAAAGTTCGAAGCGCAAAAGGATTTTAAGATGCTTGACCTCAGGGTGCCTTCAAAGGACGACTGGGATACGGATATGGTTAGATATATGTCGTTTTTCCCCTTGGTGATTGCATCGATGGTGCAAGTGAAAAACAACAAGGATACTTATAAGCCTGAATACTTGATTCCGCAACTGTTGACAGAGTGGATCATTTCGAAAAACAGGGAAGATAAGGTTGACGGCGAGATTTTAGGTATTGTGTACACTTCGTCGCAAAAGAATGACGATTTTGCATTCCCAGATGACAGTTTCGATAATTATGCCATTCCTGTTCTAAAACCTTTAGATAGCAAGAAGTATTGCAAACGTCTTGTAGATTATTTCAAGCTGACCTCACCAACGTATTATGACCTTGAGGTGTTGAGACAAGGTGAAAACTTCTCTGTTGGTTCATTCGATTTGAAAGGTTACGAACAAAAGGAAGAAAACATTAAATTTTCACACTTTGGGGTTATGGAGAAATTTCTTGATGCAAAGGAATTGAAAATGATTGATGAATAAAAATGAAGAGCCTCCTCTTATGGTTTTGTCAAGAACCTGAAGAAGTATTCGATTGATATTACCCGTCATGACACCACTTTTAAGAAGAGTGTGGATTTGTTCAGGCTAAAACAACGATATAACTACCATATAATATTTGCGCTTCGATTATTGGACCTAAAAGAACGGTATTCTGCAGAAAGTATCAGTATGATAAGCAATCTGTTGAGGGGTATGGCTGACAAACTGGACCGCTATACGGAGCACTATAGTTATGAGGATATCTTCGGAGAAGAGTACAGCAGGATAAGACACCGATGCTTTGACAAGTTGAGAAGGGATATACTGAAGTAAATATTTGGAAGATGATCATTTTAGAGCTATGATAGAGTTATTTGATAAGAATGGAAGATTGCGATTATAACTATATTGAGGCTTATAAAAAATTAATTTCTGCAAAGAATTCTCATCGAACAATAGAGGAGATTGTGGAGGATTTGCAGAATGAGTTACGACCCGTAAAGGAAGAGTCGTTGCTTGTTCATGCGATGAGGTTGTTTGTGGAATTGGATAATAGGGCTGCATCGTCGCTTTTTGAGCATCTTCAATCGCCAATGCGTCAAACGTTATACATGGTGGATGTTTTTTATTCCATTGTAGATAGAACTGAAACCGTGGAAATGGACGAGGCACGTTGGGACAGGATAGCTCAATTGCTTGATGAGATAGAAATGACTTATTTTGTTAACATCGCTTTCCCTAATGATGGTGATTTGTTTCACGATGAACGTGACGACCATGTTGGTGTTTCATTATCTACTTTTATTGGCTATTTTGGCAACGCTCTGCTTATTTATGAGGAGCAAACCCTTGATAGGATTGTAAGGTACTTTAAGCCATACAACAGCCAGATAGAGGCGAGCTATGGCTTTACAATAGATGAGGCTTTGCGTTTTTTCTTACATGTGAGAAAGATTAATAACGACAAGTTGAATGCCATTGTCAATCCTTATACAAATACGTTTTCTCGTTATGCTAACAATCCAGAGGAATGGCAAAAATTGACGCAAAAGTTTATTGACAGGGGCGTTACAGATCCACGAGAATGGTTGTTCCAACCAGAATTGAGTGAGTTGCTTGAAACCATGCAGACCAACCCGGGAGAAATATACATTCATTTGAAGGAAGAGTTATTTAATGTGGATATTGTTCCTGATCACCTGCAACGGTTAGTTGGCTTCTTCACTTACGACGAGAAAGCGTTGGAAGGCCGAACCATATATTATGCCGATAAGCATTATTTTGAGTTGAATCCCTTAATTCAGTTTGGGGATAAGTGTATTTGTCTGGACAAGTTTTTGATTGAAGGGTTGTATTTCAGGATAGATGAGGCGTTGCAAAAAGACGAGGCTATTGGGAAGAAGTACAAGCAACATAAAGACGATGCATTTGAAGACAAAGTGGTGGAACTTTTCAGACGTTTCTTTCCAGAAAAGACAAAAATCTTCACGAACTATTGTGTTGATGGAGTGGCTGAAAATGATTTGCTTGTTGTTTACAACGACACCTGCATAGTTGTTGAGATAAAGGATTGTGGTTTTCGTCCTCCTTTCCGCGACCCTATAAAAGCATACAGTCGTATCAAAAGAGATTATGAAAATGCCATCCAGTTGGGCTATGAACAATGCAAACGGGTTGAGGATGTTTTGATGGCTGGCAAAGATGTTGATATACTGGATGCCGATAACAAACGCAAAGTGCTTTATTGCTTAAAAAACAAGAACATCGGTGACGTGTGGTCGATAGTTGTTACCGATTTCAAGTATGGTCAAATCCAGACAAATCTTGGCTCTTTGTTGCAGAAAGATGAAGAGGCATTATATCCTTGGTCGGTGTGTGTGGATGATTTGGAGGCTTTGTTCCTCTTGATGCGCAAGATGTTGAAGGGTTTGGCTCCAGCCCGTTTTGTTGAGTTTCTTGATTATAGGGAGAGACTTCAGGAATGGGTATTGTGTGCCGACGAATTGGAAATCTGCGGATGGTATCTTTGCGATAGGAATCAATTCAAAGAATATGCAGATAAAGACATTACAATCTGTACCACTCCAAACATGGCCGTAGTTTTTGATGCCTATTATCATATAGGTCTTGGTTTTAAAAACGAACTGGACATTGAATACAAGAAACACTACACATTGCCAGACTACCCAAACCATTTTGAGTTGAATGAAATGACAGGTGAGAAAATAAGAGGGATGAATAATGTCATACAAAATACGAAAAATTGATGCCAACCTTCGTATCACAGCTTCACAAATTACTCGGTCTTGGCAAAGAGTTCCTTGGCCTATTCGTGCTGTGAACAACCCATACCGACCTTGATTCTGTGGTTGATACAAGGAGCGTAGCAAATCACCAATGATGGTCCCTGATAAGCTTCAGCTTCCTTGATGGCCTTGAAGTACTGTGCCTGGCTGGCGCCTATAGCGACCTTTGCCACATACACATAGCCGTAGCTCTTGGCGATCATGCCGAGGTCTTTCTTGCGCACCTTCTTACCACAGGCAGCAAATTTGGCCACAGCACCTGCAGGGGTAGCCTTAGAGCTCTGTCCGCCGGTGTTGGAGTAAACCTCGGTGTCGAGCACGAGCACGTTCACGTCTTCGCCGCTGGCCAATACATGGTCCAGACCGCCGAAACCGATGTCGTAAGCCCAACCGTCACCACCGAAGATCCACTGGCTCTTCTTCACCAGGTGGTCTTTCAGGTCAACAATCTGCTTGCAGTAGTCGCAACCGCACTTTTCGCAAGCGGCCACGAAAGTGTAGTGTTTTTTTTGAAATGATGGCGGATAACACGACTTCTTCGTCAAACATCTGGTGTGGAAGGACTATGAGAGAGTATATTTATAGAGGGTATCAACAGACTCCCTATATTTGCCTCATGTTGAAAGACATTTGTATACTATCTATTTGTTATTTGTAATAAACCCGTATATCAATTCTGCTAAATATTTTGTTCGCTCTACGGGATTAAACATCTCTGCTTTACTTTCAAATCGTGTGGCAAAGCCTCTTGTAATGGCAAAATTAGATTCTTTGTAAATGGAAATTTTCTTGTTCAAACATAGATTATCGCAGCGTCTATTTAATTCTTTTTCCAATGGGAGAAGATTCCCTATTTGAGCATTATCTTCACTCTCTGAATCTGGTAATATGTGTTCTATTGTATAATCTGTAATATTTTGCCCTGATTTGTTCTTTTCTAGTATTTCCAAAACTAATTTCACTCGTTCCTTATTATTAGAATCATTATAAAAAGTTGTGTGATTTGACCACCCGATATTTTTAAAGAGATTGACAAAAGCATCCTTGTTGGGTAATCGTTTATTTAATGAATCAATAAACATATTAAGGGTATCCTCAGAAAAATCATTCTCCAACATGGGAGAATATTTGTAAATTGGATCTTCCAATTTATTAGATTTTTCTTCACCTATTATATTATAACAGACAAAGAATAGATACAAATAATTTAAAGTATTTAAATATTTTTTTTGTCCATGTTGTTTAGATTACGCTGATGCATTAAACTCAAAAACATTGGCCTAAACTGTTCAGCTTTTTTGTTTATAAAGAACGAAAATATTTGGTGCTCCATCAAAGAGCAATTAGACTCTTCTCCTTCTGCAACAGGCTTAAGAATAGTTTTGTAATAATCCGCTTTCTTGAGAATATCTTCAAATAAAGTATTAACGTCTTTATTAGGTGTTCCTCTTTGAATGGTTTTATACACACTATCCTTTTTGGTAGTAGAATATTTATGCGTAGTATAGTGCTTAAAGAATTTTTTTATGCTGCTTCCCAATCCCTTGTCTATATCATCTGTCCACCTAATTTTAACTTCATCGATTTTTGTTTGCTCTTGTGGGCGGATATACCGCATTATATAGTTTTTCAAAAGTTCATGATCCTCCAAATCTTGTCCCCGGGCATTCAGGATTTCAAATATGGTATATGAATCTTCTTCGGTTGTTGCTATGATTTCCACAAAGCTGGTTTCAATCAGAGCATCACGAATTGTAAGTATATAGTCATCTGAGTGTTCTTTTAGAGCATTGTAATAGTAAATGATACAATTAGTAAGGGGTTTCTCAATTTTTTTGTTCTTTACATCATCCTTTATTATGTCGTTCAAACTTGAATGATTCTCCCAATCACATATTTTTAAAACTATTTTACTTAATGATAAATAAAAATCAGAATTAAGTATACAATAAGATTTATTCTTTAAATCAGTTGCTATAAGCAACTTTGAATTTCCCCTAAAATCATTTTCCATTTTTCGTTCTTTAAAGAGAACCATAATAGCGGTGAGAAAGAGTAATAAAGTAAATGTTCTTTGTTGACCATCAATTATTGTAAAATGATTGATACCATTAACCGTACCTTCCTCTTTAAGAACAATACTACCAATAAAATGCTTTTTGGTACTATCATTTGTTGCTATTGCAAATTTCAAATCATCTAAAAGATCATTCCAATGTTCTTCTTTCCACACGTAACGACGTTGGTTTCTTGGTATTTCCAGAATAGATCCGGTTAAAAGATCGCTAACTTTTCTTTCCTGTGCTTTAAATGCCATAATTCTTTCTTTATAATTATTATCTAAGTCCTACCAAATCACTTAATGGGATTATTTTAGCCTTATAAGTGTTGCTTCTTTGTTTAAGATTGGGTATAATCTTAAAATCTACTGGTTTGTTATCAAATTCAAGAACAACGTAGTACTTTGCGTGTTCAGGGGAAAAACCATGTCCTTCCAGCGTTTCTTTTGTCCAAATTTTGAATCGTCCGGGATTCTTTAAGCGAAATAATTGGAGATTGTCGCCGTTAGTGTGAAGTAACACATATTTCATCCTTTCAAATCCAGGGACAACTTGTAAAGAACCTTTGGATTCACCGGCACGCAGGTAGCAGATTCCTGTAGATATCATTTTCTCTCGCAACCCTGTGCGAGCATGGTTGACAAGCACAGTGACTTCTTCGGCATTCTCTTTCATCTTTTTGAAAATCTTTTGTGCTGAAACAGGGTCTTCTATTTCCTGCCTGCGACGTTGTCCCAACTCCACAAATGTTTTTTCTTGTTCTATGCCAACAAAATTTCTTCCCAATAAATTGGCTGCAATACCAGTTGTGCAACTGCCTGCAAATGGGTCGAAAATTGTATCGCCTTCATTAGTGCAAGCAAGAACAATACGATAAAGCAAACGCAACGGCTTTTGTGTCGGATGCTTCCCGCAATGCTTTTCCCAACTGCCGACTGCTGGAATCTTCCAAACATCTGTCATCTGCTTATCCCCATTCATCTGTTTCATCACCTCATAATTGAAAATATGGGGTACTTTAGCTGACTTTCGGGCCCAGATAATATATTCTGTCGAAAAATTGAAGTAGCGGCAACTGAGATTTGGCGGTGGGTCGCTTTTTTGCCAAGTTATTACATTTAATATCTTATATCCAAGTTCGGTTAAACAATTCGCAACAGAAAAGATATTGTGATAGGTCCCGCTAATCCAAATGGTTCCGTTGTCCGTCAATTTTTCGCGACATAGAGACAACCATTGTTTATTAAACTGATAAATGTATTCCGGAGTTCCCCCTTTGTCCCAATCCCCTTTATCAACACACACAGCTTTGCCACTGTGAACGCTTATGCCTCCATTACTCAAAAAATAGGGCGGATCAGCGAAAATGACATTGAAAGACTTGTCGGGAAATTGCCCGATAATCTTCATGCTATCGCCATGAAGGAGTTTAAAATCTGGGTATGTGGCTTTTTTTGTCATAGTGTTTTTAATAATTCTTGGTATGCTCTCCATGACATATACCGACCTTCTCCATTAGGATAATTAACATCTTCTTGTCCCCAAATCCATTTATATGCTTTTATTAATTCTTCAGGTTTTTCTCCTGATTGAAATGAAAGAGATAATATTTCACCTATAAAATCATTAGGTTCCTCTCCATTTAACGTTCGTTCAAGTAGATCTATAAGGACTCTCCCTTGAACTTTATCTTCTTTGCATTTTGCAGTAATGTCATCTAATATTTGTTGATGTGAGATTTGCCACAAGGAGTTGTTCGTAGGATTGAAAATAAACACTAAAATATCTTCTTTTTTAGGACGACCGTAAACACTCTTTCCTCCTGGTTTTGTAATAACAATTTTTCTGCCATCTTCACATTGCTCAACCTCATATCCTCTGTATTCTATATCCCGTACCTTTTCCGCAAAATCTGTACGAGGTGCATTGTTAATATGAAGTTCACACAGATTTATAGCATGTGTGTAAACATTCTTTTTTGACATAATTATTGTATTATCTGGTTTATAAATTCGTTTAACGTCGTGAAATTGTAAACAGATGGAATTGCAGCAAAGGCTTCCTGCAATTTGTTTTTTGCACTATTCCAACCAATACCATCGGTTATCCATATAAACTCAAATCCGTCAATAGCATTTATCTTAGGTGCAATATCTGTATATGAACGGGCTACCTCATTCAGTTTTGAGCCTCCACCAGAATAAAAGTTCACTTCTATCAAATATGTCTTATCTTCAGTTGAAATAACAAAGTCAAACACTTTTTGATCTGCTCCTAATGCTGTTGCAACAAGTGGAAATTCATTTGACGACACTTGTTGTCTGTATGCAATTCCTGCAGTAGTGAATATTTTTGCTACGAGTGATTCTGTTATCTCACCACTCCTGTTTTTGCGAGCATTTGTATCCAAGCCAGTTTCCACTCCAAACACATAATCAACAAGATCTTTTATTTCTTGGTTACGGAACACATCGGCAAGCCCTGTGCCATCGAGAAATTCCATTATACCATCAACAGTCTGAAACAAAGAATGTACTTTTCGGAATCGTCCTGCCTCATCGAAGAACATTTTGTTGTCTTTCTTGCGTGTGGCGATAAGAATATCCATAACATCAAAGACTTTCTTGTCTCGATTCCATAATGCTTCAACAGCCGCCCTTAAATCAGTTTTGCCTATCAGAAAATTGAGCATATTTAGGCTGATAGCAATATCATCTACATTCTTTGCAATTTTCTTGAAATCACAGTAGAAATTAAGTGTCGCATTAGTCTCCTTCAATTGAGACATAAAAGTGTTAAAATCTGTCATAAATTATATAGCTAACATTCGTTTGGTCTGTACATAATTATGTACAAGTATCTCTTGCAATTTCCCTCTTTTGGCTGGATTGGCATTCACATTACGCGATGCCCAAACTCGGTCAATAATATATTCAAGGTATAAATCTTCAAAAAAACGGTCTTGTATAGGTGTATTAAAACAATCAGAATTGCTTAACATAAAAGAATATCCAGCTTGCATAATACGATCGCAAAATTCTTTTAATCTTGTTTGGGCAAGGTCGTTAAACGCATCTTTAGTATAGTCATTAAAACTTGATGTGTTGCTCAATGGGCGATAAGGAGGGTCAAAATAGAACAATGTTGTACCTTCTGCCCTGTTAAATGTCTGTTGATAATCACCCGTGCAAATTTCAACATGTTGAAGAAGCTCACTGTCGGCATATATAGTACCAGGATCGCATATCATCGGAGTTTCGTATTTCCCAAAAGGAACATTGAACAGCCCCGATTTGTTCACGCGATATAAGCCATTAAAGCAGGTTCTATTGAGAAAGAAAAACAAAGTGGTGTTTCGAATAGGCTCCAACTTTTTTGTGTTATATTCATCCCTTTTCTCTAAATAGAACTCTTTTCGAGAATTCTCTGTTTGTAAAGAATAGTATTCTTTTTGTATTTGTTTGAGTGATGTAATTAAACTATCTGGAGCATCTCTGACAACCTTATAGCAAGTTGTCAAATCCTCATTAATGTCATTGATAACAGCTAACGTAATGTTTGGGTGATTTTGTAGCATGTGGAAGAGCATAGCTCCCCCTCCCACAAAGGGTTCAATGTAAGTAACATTCTCCCATCTATCAAAGTCAGCAGGAAGTAGTGCCTCCAGTTGTTCGATGAGTTGACCTTTGCCGCCAACCCACTTGACGAATGGTTTTGCTTTCATTTTACCTAAAGTTAAAAAGAGGGGAGGGTGTTAAATACCTCTCCCCTCCATAATTATTGATTTTCGAGCTTACTTCTCCTCGCTCAACTTCTTATACCCTTCGTATCTCAGCTTAGCGAATTGCTCGGTCTTGGCAAACAATTCCTTGGCCTCTTCGGGGAAGGTCTTCAGCAAGCTGTTGTAGCGGACCTCGCCCATGATGAAGTCTTGGAACTTGCTCCAGTCGGGTTCCTTGCTGTCCAAGTGGAAACCGTTCTTGCCGGCCTCTTCCTCGGCAGGGTTGAAACGCCACAGGTGCCAGTAACCGCACTCGACGGCCTTGGCCTCTTCGTGCTGGGAACGACCCATGCCGACCTTGATACCATGGTTGATACACGGAGCGTAGCAGATGACCAAGGAAGGACCATGATAAGCCTCAGCTTCCTTGATGGCTTTGAAGTACTGAGCCTGGGAAGCGCCCATAGCGACCTGTGCCACATACACGTAGCCGTAGCTCTTGGCAATCATGCCGAGGTCTTTCTTGCGGACCTTCTTACCGGAAGCGGCAAACTTGGCCACAGCACCTGCCGGAGTAGCCTTTGAAGACTGACCACCCGTGTTGGAGTAAACCTCCGTGTCGAGCACGAGCACGTTGACATCCTCGCCGCTGGCCAGCACGTGGTCCAGACCGCCGAAACCGATGTCGTAAGCCCAACCGTCACCACCGAAGATCCACTGGCTGCGTTTTGCCAGGAAATCCTTGTTGGCCAACAGTTCAGACTCAAGCTCGCAACCGTGGCAAGGACAGATGGGGCTGCCGGCTTTCTTAGCC
>JAFYAW010000027.1 GCA_017540505.1 Bacteroidales bacterium
AGGACTTTCTTTCTTTTGAAGCTCTCGCTGAAACGACGCCTGATGCGTTCCTCTTTTGTTAATTTTTCCATGTTGACTCGCTTTGGGTTTCTAAACTATTTTTTCACCTTGGGCGGTCAACCTATTTCAGGCATTGACATTGGTCTTTGGTCTCTGGTCTTGGATCTTAGTTTCTTAACTCCTTAGTTCCTTAACTTCTTAACTGTTATCTCCAATAGCCGACTAAATCACCGTAATCTTCTTGTAACGGATCCGTTTCGGGGTGACGTTGCCGAGGCGCATCTTCTTGTTCTCCTCATATTCGGTGTAGCCGCCCTCGAAGAAATAGACCTGCGAGTCGCCCTCGAAGGCGAGGATGTGGGTGCAGATGCGGTCGAGGAACCAACGGTCGTGGGAGATGACCACCGCGCAGCCCGCGAAGTTCTCCAAACCCTCCTCTAACGCACGCAACGTGTTCACGTCAATGTCGTTGGTGGGCTCGTCCAAGAGCAGCACGTTTGCTTCGGATTTCAGTGTGAGGGCCAAGTGCAGACGGTTGCGCTCACCGCCGGAGAGGACTCCGGCTTTCTTGTTCTGTTCCGTGCCGCTGAAGTTGAATCGCGACAGGTAGGCCCGCGAGTTGATGAGCCGCCCGCCCATCATGATCTGCTCGTTGCCCTCAGAAACTACTTCCCAAACGCTCTTCTCGGGGTCGATGACGGTGTGCTGCTGGTCGATGTAGCCAACCTTGACGGTCTCACCCACCTTGAAGTCGCCGCTGTCGGGCTTGTCTAACCCCATAATGAGGCGGAAAAGGGTGGTCTTGCCCGCACCGTTGGGTCCGATGACGCCCACGATGCCGTTGGGTGGCAGGTTGAAGTTGAGGTCGTCGAACAACAGCTTGTCGCCAAAGGCCTTGCGCACGTGCTGGGCCTCGATGACGACGTTGCCCAAGCGCGGTCCGTTGGGGATGAAGATCTGCAAGGTCTCCTCCTTCTCCTTCACGTCCTCATTGAGGAGTTTGTCGTAGGCGTTGAGACGCGCTTTCGACTTGGCGTGGCGCGCTTTCGGGGCCATGCGCACCCACTCCAACTCGCGCTCTAATGTCTTCATGCGCTTGCTCTCCTGTTTCTGCTCCATGGCAAGGCGGTTGGATTTCTGCTCCAGCCAGGAGGAGTAGTTGCCCTGCCAGGGAATGCCCTCGCCGCGGTCGAGTTCGAGGATCCAGCCGGCCACGTGGTCGAGGAAGTAGCGGTCGTGGGTGACGGCGATGACCGTGCCCTTATATTGTTGCAGATGAGCCTCTAACCACTCCACGGATTCCGCATCCAGGTGGTTGGTGGGCTCGTCTAACAGGAGAATGTCAGGCTCGGTGAGCAGCAAACGGCACAGTGCCACACGACGGCGTTCGCCGCCGGAGAGATGTTTCACGGGCGTGTCGCCGTCGGGACAGCGCAGGGCGTCCATGGCGCGTTCCAATTTGGAGTCGAGTTCCCAAGCATCGTATTGTTCGATGAGTTCGGTGAGCTCGCCCTGCCGTTCGATGAGCTTGTTCATCTCGTCGTCGCTCATCGGCTCGGCGAATTTCATATTCACCTCCTCGTACTCTTTCAGCACGTCCACAATCTTCTGCACGCCTTGCTGCACCACCTCCTTGACGGTCAGCGTGTCGTCGAGTTGCGGCTCCTGCGGCAGATAGCCCACGGAGTAGCCCGGTGCGAAGACCACCTCGCCCTGGTACGACTTGTCGAGGCCGGCGATGATCTTCAGCAGGGTGGATTTTCCCGCGCCGTTGAGACCCAGTACGCCGATCTTCGCCCCGTAGAAGAAGGAGAGGTAAATGTTCTTGAGGATTTGTCTTTGCGGTGGAATCGTCTTGCTGACGTTCACCATCGAAAATATGATTTTCTTGTCGTCTGCCATTATGGTGTGTTGTTTTATTATTTAGGGTTATGGATATTTTAGATTAGAGAACAGTGATAGTTCCGGTGAATATGTATTCAGAATGGTCGAAATCCGTGCAGGTGATTTTGTATGTATATACATTGTTGGGTCTTATATGATTGTTTTTTTCGCCATACCATTTGAAATTAACGTCTTTGCTGGAGAAAACACATTCACCCCATCGGTTGAAGATTAGTATGGTAAAGTCGTTAATTTGGTTCTGTATTCCGTAGGGGATGGCAAAAAAATCATTGTGGCCATCTGGTTTGCTTGGTGTGATGGCATTGGGTAGATACAGGTTCAGGGAACATGGTGACACTGTGTGGGATTTTGTCAGTGAGCATTTGTCAAAGGATGAAGTTACGCTATATGTGCCTGGTTTTGTGACGGTGATGACGGAACCAGTTTCCCCGGTACTCCAAACGTAATTGTTGAATGTGCTTGTGGCCTGCAGCACCTCCATGTAGTCGGTGCAGTAGTCCTCGGAGGGTGTGATGATGGACAGTTGTGCATCTATAATACGGATTTTTAGTGTTACGATACTGTCACATCCTGCTTGATTGTTCAGGGTGTAAGTGAGTTTGGAGTGTTCAGGAGTGTTTCGACCTAAAGTTGTATTGGCGGCTTGAAGGGTGTAGGGGAGTTCATAAGAGCATAACGTGATGCTGTCGGTGGTTTTGATACTGTCGGCAACCGTGATGTTGAAGGAAGTGCTGCCCACGCATCCGTTGGTGTCGGTGAAGGTGTATGTGGCCGCAGATGTTCCCATTGTGTTTGTTGTGATTTGGCTGCCGTTAATCCATCCTCCCTGGTAAGAGCCATCGGATGGCGAACCTCCTGTGAGGGTGAAAGGCAGTTGGCTTCGACAGATGTTGACATCGGGATGGGTGACGGGAGGGATGTAGTTGTCAATATGGCATGTCAGAGTGATGGAGGCTCCTGTGGCGTCATGAACCAACACAGAATAGTCGCCCATGCAAAGTCCGACGGCCGAGTCTGTGGTTTGGTGCAACGTGTCGTTCCAACGGTAGGTGTAGGGTGGGGTCCCGCCCGACACGTGAACCACGGCTGTACCATTGCATGTGATAATGGGGGGATTCTCGCAGGTGGAATTGCATGTGCCATATGTGGCTGCAGCAGGTTGGTTGACAGCCCAATTGCCTCCGTCGGGTATGCGGCGCAATGACAGGTTCTCCGTTGGTTGGTTCGTGCTGATTTGGTTTTTTCTGTTAGATGGGATTTGATTGTATGATGCCAGTGTGCCATTGTATCCACAGTCGGATACGGAGGGTATGCATGGCTGGCAGGAAAAGTAGCTTGCGTTGTCGTTGGTGGTCCAGGATACGGCATCTTGAGGTACACCATTTTGGTCGTAAAAGGCAAACCACCCTCCGGCATTGGGGAACCATAGTCTGTTGCCGCCACCAAAACAGTATCGGCTGTTGACCTCTACTTCTACAACATTACCTCCGTTAGCCACTAACAGGTTGGCGGGGACAGCTGGCGCATTCACTCCCCGGATAATGGCAAATCCTTGAGGCGGGACCACTGTCCCTGGGGGGATAGAGAAACCTCCTGGATAGTCTTCAAAGGTGTAATTCCATATGTCACCCCCTGAAACGTCATGGGCGTTGTTGCCTAAAAAATAGCAGGAAATGTCGGCGGCTTCGCATTTGTGTGGGTTGTAAAGCTCAATCCACTCTCCTTGTGACGGATTCGTCTGGCCGAATTGTTGTCCCACAATGGATCCGTCATAGACAATTGAAGGCATCAGCATGATTTCATTGATTAAGATGGTGGGTCCGTTGTATTCGCACCCTCGACCCATGCAGTCTTTGTTCACGTATGTGCTGATGGTGCCGGTGAGGGGCTGCGAATATGCGGGTTTTCCTAAAAGCATATACAAAAGAAACTCTCCGATCAGAAAAGAGATTGGGTAGGAAAGATATGGCATGAGTCTTGAGGACATAACAAATTTGGAAATTAAAGAATGTGGGAAATTCTGTTTAATGCCTCCCGCACGATAGCTCTCGGCGTGCCGATGTTCATGCGCATGAAGCCTTCGCCGTCGGGACCGTAGTCCAGGCCGCTGTTGAGCCCCACTTTCGCTTCGCGGATGAGCTTGTCCACCAGCTCTTTGTGCGGAAGGCCCAATGCCCGGAAGTCGAGCCAAAGCAGGAAGGAGGCTTCGGGGCGCATCATCTTGATATCAGGCATGTCCTGTTGCAGGAATTGCTCTGCAAAATCAATGTTTCCGACTAAATAGTCCAGCAGTTGCAAGCGCCAGGACTCGCCGTGTGCGAAGGCGGCCTCTGCGGCCACGTAGGCGAATAACGTGCCTAAAGACAGCTCATTGGCATCTAAAAAGCCGAAGAAGGTCTTTTTGATGTCGGGGTCCGGCACGTAGCACACGGAGGATGCTAATCCTGCCATGTTGAAGGTCTTGCTCGGCGCGATGAAGGTGATGGAGTTGTGCAGGGCCTCTTCGGAAACGGTGGAAAAAGAGGTGTGCGTGAAGCCGGGCAGCGTGAGGTCGGCGTGGATCTCGTCGGCGATGACGAGTACATGTTGTCGGTGGCATATTTCCGCGATTATCTGCAGCTCTTCTTTCGTCCACACGGTGCCGCCGGGGTTGTGCGGGTTGGCGAGGATCATCACCTTGCAGCCTTTGGCTTTCTCTTCCAAGTTGTTATAGTCGATGGCGAAACGCCCGTTGGCGGTTTTGAGCGGACTGCTCACGAAGACTCGCCCGCTGCGGTGCGGTACGTTGATAAAGGGCGGATAAACGGGCGTGGTGATCAGCACCTTGTCGCCGGGGTTGGTGAAGGCCTGCAGCACAAAGGCGATGCCTTGCACGATGCCGGGGATGAAGTGGATGTTTTTCCACCGGGTTTCAAGGTGGTAATGTTCCCGCATCCAATTGAGTACGGCCATCTTGTAGGTCTCTGGGGCAAAGGTGTAGCCGAACACTTCGTGGTCGCATCGTTTGCGCACGGCCTCCACGATGAAGTCCGGGGTCTTGAAGTCCATGTCGGCCACCCACATGGGCAGCACGTCATCGGTGCCGAACACCTCGTTCAGCATGTCGTGCTTCACGCAGCTGGTGCCGCGGCGGGGAAGTATCTCGTCAAAATTATAAAGAGTCATCAGAATCGTTTTTGAGGGTGCAAAGGTAGCGTTTTTTTTCTTATTTTTGCGCCTTTTATAAAACCCTAATACAATGCAAACACGAATCGCCATTTTAGGATATGGAAACATAGGCAAGGCTGTGGAACAGGCCGTGCTGGCTGCCAACGACATGCTGTTGGCTGGCATTTACCATCATAACGACAATCTTGACAGCATCGACGCGGATGTGGTCGCGCTCTGCACGCCCACCCGCGAGGTGCCGGATTTTGCAGAGAAGCTGCTGGCCCGCGGGATCTCCACCGTGGACAGCTTTGACATCCACGGGCAGATCTTCGACCTGCGCGCGCGCCTGCTGCCCGTCGCAAAAGAACATCGTGCGGTGAGCGTCATCGCCGCTGGCTGGGATCCTGGCTCCGACTCCGTGGTGCGCGCGCTGCTGCTGGCCCTCGCTCCCAAAGGCATCACCTACACCAACTTCGGCCCGGGGCGCAGCATGGGACACACGGTCGCCGCCAAGGCCATTCCCGGCGTGAAGAACGCTCTCTCCATGACCATCCCGCTCGGCACGGGCATCCACCGCCGCATGGTGTATGTGGAGCTGGACGAGGGTGCGGATTTCGCCACCGTGGAGAAACTGCTGCTGCAGGACGACTATTTCGCCCATGACGAGACCCACGTGGTGCCGGTGCCCTCCATCGACGTGCTGAACAATGTGGCCCATGGGGTCAACCTGGTGCGCTCCGGCGTGAGCGGCGACACCCACAACCAGCGCTTCGAGTTCAATATGGAAATCAACAACCCGGCCCTCACGGGACAGGTGCTCGTATCGTGTGCGCGTGCGGCCATGCGCATGCGCGAGGAGCAGCGTTTCGGGGCGTTCACCATGATTGAACTCCCGCCCATTTATCTCCTGCCCGGCAGCGAGGAACAGCTGATCCGTACGCTTGTGTAGTCTGATGAAAGGGGAGGAATTGTTTTAGTGCGGGGATGTCTGAAAAATGACTATCTTTGCACGGTAATAAAAAATAACGGTTCCTCGTCGCCCGGACAGGCGGGGAATTGATGGTTTGTATGCCGGAAAAAACGAAGAAACATGTACGACAACGAACGCGGGCTCTATATCGCCCATTGCGCGGAAGGCGCACTCTCCATACAAGGGAAAATGGCCAATCGGCACGGCCTTATTGCAGGTGCCACCGGAACGGGTAAGACCGTCACTTTGCAGGTGATGGCCGAGACTTTCAGCCAGGCGGGTGTTCCTTGCTTCATGGCCGATATGAAAGGCGACCTGTCCGGCATCAGCCAGGCGGGTGCCCTCAGCAGCTTCATCGAGAAGCGGATGCCGGAATTCGGCATCGAGTCGCCTCAGTTCCAGCCCTGTCCCGTGCGCTTCTATGATGTGTATGGCGAACAGGGACATCCGATACGCGCCACGGTCTCCCAGATGGGTCCACAGCTGTTGTCGCGCATCCTCGGCCTCAACGAGACACAGGACGGTGTGCTCAACATTGTCTTCCGCATCGCCGACGACCGCGGCCTGCTGATTCTGGATCTGAAGGATCTGCGTTCCATGCTCGACTACGTCTCCAAACACGCCAAGGAGTACACCACCCTCTACGGTAATATCTCCACGGCCACGGTGGGTGCTATCCAGCGCGCGCTGCTGCAACTCGAGAACCAGGGTGCCGACAAGTTCTTCGGCGAGCCCTCTTTTGATATCCACGACCTGCTTCAGACCGAAAACGGACGCGGGGTGATGAGTGTGTTAGCGGCAGACAAGCTGATGATGCAGCCGAAACTCTACAGCACTTTCCTGCTTTGGCTCCTCTCCGAACTCTACTCGACACTGCCCGAGGTGGGTGACCAGGATCTTCCCAAACTGGTTTTCTTCTTCGATGAGGCTCACACGCTTTTCGAGGACACCTCCAAAGCTCTCACCGACAAGATTGAGCAGGTCATACGTCTGATTCGCAGCAAGGGTGTCGGAGTATATTTCATCAGCCAGTATCCCAATGATGTGCCGGAGAACATCCTCGGCCAGTTGGGCAACCGTGTGCAGCATGCCCTGCGGGCCTACACGCCCAAGGACCAGAAGGCTGTGCGCGTGGCCGCCGACACGTTCCGTGCCAATCCAGAGTTCAAAACCGAGGAGGCCATCTCCACGTTGGAGACCGGCGAGGCATTGGTCAGTTTCCTGGACGGAAAGGGTGCTCCCGGCATTGTGCAACGGGCCAAGATCCTCTTCCCACTGTCACAAATCGGGGCCATCACGGACGAACAGCGTCAGACGAACATCCGCATGAGTCGGATTTATGGGAAATATGATACGATGGTGGACAGCGAGAGTGCGTACGAGGTGCTGATGAAGGAGGAGGCGCAATCGAATCTGCCTCAAACACAAGAGGAGGATGGCAAGGTGGCCAAGACGGAAAAGGAGGCTGCCGGAACATCCAAGAAGAAAGGACTTCTTTCCAAGGTGCTGAAAGCCGTCATCACGGCTCTGACAGCCACCTTGGGCACCATCGTGGGTACGGCGGTCAGCGACAAGGTGACGGGCAAGAAGACCAAATCGAAGACGAATACGGCCGGCAGGGTGGTGAAGAACACAACCTCCGCGGCCACCCGTACCATCACACGGGAGATTACCCGCGACATTCTCGGCAACCTGATCAAATAGTGGGCCTTTAAACACGTAAGAATGAACTCGACAAGACAACAAAAAATAGCATCCCTGCTCCAAAAGGAATTGGCCAACATCTTCTTGCAAGATAGCAAGAGCTTGTATAACTGTATGATAACGGTGACAAAGACCACCATTACCTCAGATCTCTCCATTGCGAGAGCGTATCTGAGCATCTATATGGCCCCGGATAAGGATGTGGTGATCAAAGCCATTCGGGAGAACACCAAGGACATCCGTTTCCGCCTCGGCCAGCAGATCAGGAACCAGCTGCGCGTGGTCCCTCATTTGGAGTTCTTCATCGATGACACGTTGGACTATATGGAGCATATTGACAGCCTTTTGAAAAAGTAGAATTGGAATTATCACAGCAGAAAACGGCCGGCTTCATTGCGTTGCGATATGTTTTCTCGAAGAAGAAACACAATATCATCAACGTCATTTCCCTTGTTTCCATGCTCGGCATCATGGTCAGCAGCGCGGCGCTCGTCGTGGTGCTGTCGGTGTTTAACGGCATGGAGGAGATGATCGGCGGCTGGTTCAACTCCTTCAATCCGGATTTCAAGATCACGCTGGTGGAGGGCAAATCCTTTCCGGTGGACTCGTTCCCAATGGATGCCCTGCGCCGGATGCCCGAAGTGGAGGCGGTGGATGAGGTGGTCAGCGACATGGCCCTCATCACCTATAATGATCGGCAGGAACTGCTGACCATCAAGGGTGTTGGGGACGATTATGTGTCAAGAAACCGGTTGGACGAGATTCTCATAGATGGCAAATTTGACTTGTGGCAGGGCGAGCAGCCCTGTGTGGTGGCGGGTGCCGTCGCTGCCGGCAAGCTCCAGATCAACCTGCTCAACTACGAGCTGATGAAGACTTATTATCCCAAACGGACGAAAAAGAACCTGGCGCAGGCGGCGGATGCCTTCAACACGCGCTACCTGTTCCCCACCGGTGTCTTCATGTCGAACACAAACTATGACGATGATGTCATCTTCTGCCCGATAGCCTTTGCCCGCGACCTGATGCACTACGAGGGTGAGGTCACCTCTGTGGAGGTCAAGCTCCGCCCGTCGGTCCATTATGCGAAATGTCAGAAGGAGGTGGAGAAAGTTGTGGGGGACCGGTTCAAGGTGCAGAACAAGTACCAGCAGGAGGCCTCTCTCTTCAAGACAATGCAGTCTGAGAAACTCATCATATACATAATTCTCGCCTTCATACTCTTAGTGGCCGCCTTCAATATCATCGGTTCGTTAGGTATGCTGATGTTGGAGAAGAAGGACGATATGGCGGTGCTGCGTCATCTGGGTGCCGGCGAATCGTTGATCCGGCGCGTGTTCCTGTATGAGGGCGTGGCCGTCTCGTTCGTGGGCGGACTGCTGGGTGTTCTGCTTGGCGTGGTGATCTGCCTGATACAGCAGATTTTCCATGTGGTGAAAATCGGTGACGGCAGCACCGGCTACATCATCCCCTATTATCCTGTGCATATCCGTGTTACAGATCTCCTCCTTGTGCTGCTTACAATCTTGATTGTGAGCCTGCTCACCTCATTCCTGCCAGCCAGAAAATTGAAACAAGCCACCTCAAATCCCTATATGTCATGAAGAAACTGCTCTTTATAATCCTTTGTTTGGGCCTGCTGTTGCCATCGTTCGGCCAGATTTCGGTCGGGCGGTTCCGCAGCCACATCCCGATGCATGCCTTCCATTCCGTGGCGGTGGCCCCGGATTATGCGTATGCCGCCACCACCAACGGCATGATGCTGCTGGATTTGTCCACGATGGATGACAAGAAACCCGACCTGCAGTCATGGACCAAAGTGGACGGCCTGTCTGACATTGACATTATCAAAATCTATTATGACGAACTCCATAAATGCCTGCTCGTCTGCTATCGTAACGGGAATCTGGATTTGATTAAAGAGGATATCTTGTATAATTTAAGTGACATCAAAAATAAAACCATCAGCGGTTCCAAACAACCCTCCCATATCCGTGTGTTGGGCGACATTGCCTATATAACCTACCCGTTCGGGGTGGTGTTGCTCGACTTGAACGATCTTCTCGTGTTGGATACGTGGTTTACCAAGCGGGACGGTCGGCAGTATAGTGTGACGGATTTTACAAAAACGGATAACGAATTCTATATCAGTACCTCTAATGGTTTGTTTCATATCCGTGCCAATCATCCCAATCCGGCCAATTTCATGGAGTGGGTTCAGGATGAGGCGGCTGGAGATACGGAATACGACCACATAGTTTTCTTCGGCGGAAAGCTCTTCGCCAACAAGAACACCAACAACCCCACTTCCGACAACCCTGTCCCTGACACGCTTTTTGTGCAGGAGGGGACACAGTGGATTCCTACGGACTATGTGCCGTATGACCTGCGTTCCCTTACGGCTGCAAACGGCCATTTGCTGATCGGCAATTGGGATCATATTGATATGCTGGATGATAACTTGAATCTGGAGAAAACCTATCACTGGTATCAGTCTTACGCATATCCTGACAATCAGGAATCGGTTTTGCGGGGGGATTATCTATGGGTGGCCGATAACCGGTATGGGCTTGTCCGTATCCAGAAGGAAGATGAGGGCCACAAAATCTTCACGGAGAGTGGTCCGTATGCGAGCAGCGTGGAGGGCGTCAGTTGCGAGAAGGGTGTGGTGGCGGTGGTGCCCGGTTCGCGCAAGGGGCCGGCGTATATTCAGGGGTTCCAGTATCCGTCTGTCAGCTGGTTCGTTAACCAGAAGTGGGATTATGCCACTGGCTTCCGCGATTATGATCCGTTGCATACCACCTTTGACCTTACGAATGTGGTCATCAATCCCAATAACGAATCGGAATGTTACGTGGCATCGTGGGGCAACGGCCTCTTCCGCTGCGTGAACCATGAAATCGTGGCGCATTACACCCCGCAAAACAGCATCCTCGATTCCACCGCCTACGGTTGGGTGTTCGTGTCGGGGTTGGCATACGACAAGCATGGCAATATCTGGATGACGAACAGCCAGTGCGACAATATGCTGAAGATGATGGAGCCTGACGGCACGTGGCACGAGTACAACATCACACAAGGGGTGCTCACGGCTTCCCCCGCTGGCGTGGTGGCCGAAAACCTGCTGATTGATTCCCGTGGGTACAAGTGGGTCAATTTCCCCCGCGACGACAATGTCAACCGCTACCATCTGGTGGCCTTTACGGAAAGCGGCACCTACGACAATCCTGGGGACGACAAGTTCGTGCGTATCAACATGAATGCCGCCTCCGAAGTCAACTCCACCAATGTCTTTTGCGTGGCGGAGGATCTGGACGGTGAGATTTGGATTGGTACGGACAAGGGCATCAAGGTGATCTATTATCCCGATAAGGTCTTCGATGGCAACGTCTATCCCAAAAACATCCTTTTGGAACAGGATGGATACACGTCTGTACTGTTTGAGTTTGAGGAGATTACTGCCATTGCAGTGGATGGCGCGAACCGCAAGTGGGTAGGCACGAGCAAAGGTGGCGTTTTCCTGATCAGTGAGGACGGCACCGAGGAGCTGCTTCATTTCACGGCAGAAGACCACCCGCTGTTTTCCAATCAGATTTCCACTATTGGCATTGATCCTTTGAGTGGGGAGGTCTTCTTCGGAAGCACAAAAGGTCTGGTCAGCTATCGTGGGGCGGCCACGCACGGCTCCGAGGATTACAGCGATTTGCTGGTTTTCCCCAATCCGGTACGGCACGGCTATACCGGTCCGGTGGCAGTAAAGGGGTTGAAAAGCAATTCGTTGTGTAAGATAACTGACTCGGCTGGACGGTTGGTGTGGCAGGGCTACAGCAACGGCGGCGAGCTGGTGTGGAATTGCTTGGACCATTTCGGCAGACGTCCGGCCACGGGAGTCTATTATGTGATGGCCTCCGATGAGAACGGCAAGGAGAAGATCGTCTCTAAATTTCTCTTTGTGCATTAGAACAGAACGTGTTATGCTGATTAACACCAAGGGTATAATCCTACATTCGACGAAATATTCCGACACCTCGTTAGTGGTAAAAATCTATACGGAGGCGCGCGGTACGCAGTCGTTCATCGTGAAAGGGGTTTTCGGGAAGAAGGGCAAGTTGCGCCCCGCACTCTTCGCCTCATTGGCATTGGTGAATCTTACGTTCGATGACAATCCGCGCCATAATCTGAAATACATCCGCGAGATGTCTCTTCAGCACACGCCCTCGGACCTCTCTTTTGATCCGGTGCGCAGCTCTATCTTGATGTTTTACAATGAGTTGTTGTATAAACTGCTACCTGAAGCGGGGGAGGATGTTGTGCTGTTCCATTTTTTGGAGCAGGAGATAACGGATGTGGCCGGGGTGGGGGAGCTGTTCCCCGATCGGCCGTTGCGCTTCATGATACGGCTGAGTGTGGTGCTGGGCTTTTTCCCGGAAAACAATTATTCGGAAAGGGAGTGCCATTTCTCCTTGGCGGAAGGCCGTTTCCAGTCCTATTATGTGGACGAGCGCAATGATCTTCCGGAGGATGAGAGCCGCTATCTGTCGCAGCTGATATGTGATGATGGGTTGGTGAGGGCGGACCGAACCCTGCGGAACAGTTTGCTCCGTTATCTTATACAATATTATATAATACACAACGAGCAGATCAGGACCATCGAGTCGGTGGATGTGCTGGCTGCTGTTTTGCATTAGGATTAATCGAATTTATTCGTATTTTTGCGCCGGTAAAAACAAAAGGAAATGGGCGAAGAACAATTTATCGATTATGTGAAGATTTTCTGCCGTTCGGGCAATGGTGGGTCGGGATCGGCGCATCTGGCGCATACGGCGCGTAACCCGAAGGCCGGTCCTGACGGCGGTGATGGTGGCAAGGGTGGCAGTGTCATCCTGAAGGCCAATCGTAACCTGTGGACGCTGCTGCATCTGCGCTACACCAAGCACATCTTCGCTGAGAACGGCGGGAATGGGCAGAAGAACAAATGCTTCGGCAAGAATGGGGAGAATGCGTATATTGAGGTGCCTTTGGGTACGGTGGTGCGGATGGTTGACACCGACGAGTTTGTCGGGGAGGTGCTGGAAGATGGCGAGGAACTGGTAGTGATGAAAGGCGGACGAGGAGGCCTCGGCAATGTGCACTTCAAAAGCCCCACCATGCAGACACCGCGTTTCGCACAGCCGGGAGAAGAAGGAACGGAAGGTTGGATTAGTTTGGAACTCAAGGTGTTGGCAGATGTTGGCCTCGTAGGCTTCCCGAATGCCGGCAAGTCCACACTGATCAGCCAATTGTCAAACGCGAAACCTAAAATCGCCAACTATCCCTTCACCACGCTCACACCCAATCTCGGCATGGTGGCTTACCGCGATTTCCAGTCGTTCGTCATTGCTGATATTCCTGGCATTATCGAAGGAGCCTCCGAGGGTAAGGGCATCGGTCTGCGTTTCTTGCGCCATATCGAACGCAACTCGGTGCTGCTTTATATGATTCCGGTGGTCTCGGAGGAGGGGCTTCGCACGGCGGATGAGATTGTGCACGAGTGGAACATCCTCCGCCACGAGCTCGAGGCATATAATGATGAGTTGCTGGACAAACGCTATCTTGTCGCCCTCACCAAATGTGACCTCACCACTCCCGAGGAGGTGGAGCGTCTTTTGGCAGAATTTCCGAAAAATATTCCCGTTATGAACATTTCATCCTTAACAAATCTGCACCTTACGGAGCTCAAAGATTGCCTTTGGGCGCTTTTGACTTCAGAGGATTGATTTTTATAATGTTGATTGTCAGTAATATAACAAAAATTCAAATATTAAGGATAAAAAAAATACAAACGGAGTTGCCATATTGAAAAAAAGTGTATTTTTGCGCCGTTAAAGAACGAAAGAAAAAGGAGATAGAAAAATGGCAAAGAAAGTAAAAGAAGCTCGTCAACAGGTTATCCTGGAATGTACGGAACAAAAAGCAAGTGGCGTTTCGGGCATGTCAAGATATATCACGACGAAGAACAGAAAGAACACGCCGGATAGATTGGAATTGATGAAATACAATCCGTATCTGAAGAAAATGACGTTACACAAAGAAGTTAAATAATAAAATCGTAGAGAGATGGCAAAGAAGGTTGTTGCAACATTGAAAAGAGAAGGTGGCGTTACCTATACGCGCGTCGTGAGAATGGAACGCTCACCGAAGACGGGAGCTTACACCTTTAAAGAGGCTGTGATTGACTCCTCCACTGTAAAAGACTTTTTGGCTAAAAAGTAATATTTTGTTTTCATGGTTGAAGAAAGGTGGCCCTCCCGGGCCGCCTTTTTTCGTTTGGGGAAGTTGTGCCCGGATGTTGTTTTTTTCGCTATCTTTGCACCTGATTTTTCCTCGCTCCGGCGGGCGTCATTTCTAAACTTTTCACGCATGGGATTCTTTTCTATATTTTCAAAAGAGAAAAAACAGGAACTGGACGAAGGCCTCCAGAAATCCAAAGAGAGCTTTTTCGCCAAACTCGCCAAAACGGTGGTCGGCAAGTCCAAGGTGGACGACGATGTGCTGGACCGTCTGGAGGAGGTGCTGGTCACTTCCGATGTGGGTGTGGAGACCACGTTGCGCATCATCTCGCGCATTGAGAACCGTGTCTCCCGCGACAAGTACATCGGCACGGAGCAGCTCAATGTCATCCTGAAGGAGGAGATCGCCGGCCTGCTGTTGGAGAACGACATCGAGAAGGCCAATGATTTTGTAATCCCGAAGTTGGAAAGCCCGTACGTGGTGCTCGTGGTGGGCGTGAACGGTGTGGGCAAAACCACCACCATCGGCAAGCTCGCCTACCAGTTCAAGAAAAAGGGCTATTCGGTCACGCTGGGTGCCGCCGACACCTTCCGCGCCGCCGCCATCGAACAGTTGGAGGCGTGGGCCAAACGCGCTGACGTGCCCATCATTACCCAGAAGATGGGTGCCGACCCGGCGGCGGTGGCCTACGACACCGTGGCGTCCGCCATCGCCCGCAAGAGCGATGTGGTCATCATCGATACGGCCGGTCGCCTGCACAACAAGACAAACCTGATGAACGAACTCATCAAGATCAAGAACGTGATACGCAAGCTGGTGCCTGAAGGGCCGCATGAGGTGTTGCTGGTCCTCGACGGCTCCACCGGCCAGAACGCCTTTGAACAGGCCCGCCAGTTCTGCGCCGCCACGGAAGTCAATGCACTGGCCATCACCAAACTGGACGGCACTGCCAAGGGCGGCGTGGTCATCGGTATCTCCGACCAGTTCAAAATCCCCATCAAATACATCGGCGTGGGCGAGAAGATCGACCAACTGCAGGTGTTCAACCGCGCCGAGTTTGTGGACTCCCTGTTCCCCGACAACTGGTAAACCACCATTTGAAAATACTTTAATATCCTGATACCTTGCAAGTTACTATCGACCACAATTCGGGATTCTGCTTCGGTGTGATTCATGCCATCCAAACGGCGGAGGAATACCTGTCGGAGCACGACACCCTCTATTGTCTGGGCGATATTGTACATAACAATGAGGAGGTGAAACGGCTCACAAACCTCGGCTTGCGGGTCATCCGCTATGAGCAGTTCCGCCAACTGCGCGACACCACGGTGCTGATTCGCGCCCACGGCGAGCCGCCGCAGACCTATCAGACGGCTAAGGAGAACAATATCACCCTCATAGATGCCACTTGTCCGGTGGTGCTGAAACTGCAACAGCGCATCGCCGACTTCTATCGAAACCCTGAAAATGCGGATATACAAATTCTTATTTTCGGGAAGAAAGGCCATGCAGAGGTGGTGGGGCTGATGGGACAGGCCGACAACCGCGTAATCGTGATTTCTTCGTTAGAGGAAATTGACCGAATCGATTACCAGCGTCCGGCCATGCTCTATTCTCAGACGACACAAGGCCTTGAGCCGTATTATCAGCTAATTGGGCTGATCAAGGAACGCTATGAGGCCGTCGGACATGGCGACATGTTCCATTATGCTGACACGATTTGCCGGAAAGTGGCCAACCGTACGGATGAAATCGCCGCCTTCGCCCGTCAGCACGACGCTGTCCTCTTCGTGTCGGGTGAACAGAGCTCCAACGGTCTCTATCTGTTCGACATCTGTAAAAAAAACAATCCAAACAGCTATATGGTTTCCCATGCCGGCCAGATTGGCGCCCTGAACTTGACAGGCTACCAGTCGGTGGGCATCTGTGGTGCCACCTCCACGCCCATGTGGCTGATGGAGGAGTGTAAAAATTTGATTATCAATAAACAACAAAACAATATGAAAAGAGCCATTATCAGCGTAAGCGACAAAACCGGCATCGTACCTTTCGCCGCCGGACTTATAGAAGCAGGTTATGAGATCATCTCTACCGGCGGAACAAAAAAGGCCCTGGATGCAGCAGGTCTTAAAACCATTGGAATCAGCGAGATAACTGGATTTCCGGAGATTATGGACGGACGTGTGAAAACCCTGCATCCGAAAGTGCATGGCGGCTTGTTAGCCATCCGTGATAATGAGAAACACCAACAGGAGATGAGCGAGAACGGCATTGAGCCCATCGACATGATTGTGGTGAATCTTTATCCGTTCAAACAAACCATTGAAAAGCCGGATGTTACGTACGAAGATGCCATTGAGAATATCGATATTGGCGGACCTACCATGCTGCGCAGTGCCGCCAAAAACCACAAATTCGTCACGGTGGTGGTGGATGCCGGCGATTACGACGCGGTGTTGGCGGAAATCAAGGAGCACGGCGACACCACGTTTGAGACGCGACGTCGCTTGGCCGCCAAGGTCTTCCGGCATACAGCCTCCTACGACAGCTATATCTCCGCCTATCTCACAGAACAAGCCGGCGAGAAGGAGCCGGAGAGCCTAACGATGACCTTTACGCGCAAGCAGAGCCTGCGTTATGGCGAAAACCCTCATCAAGAAGCCACCTTTTATGCGGGGAAAAAGCAAGGCTATTCCATCGCTTGGGCCGAGCAATTGCATGGCAAGGAGTTGTCGTATAATAACATACAAGATGCGGATGCCACCTTGCAGATATTGAAGGAGTTCAACGAGCCGGCCATGGTGGCGGTGAAACACAAGAACCCCTGTGGAGTGGGTCTGGGTGCTAACGCGCTGGAAGCCTGGCAACGTGCCTACGAGGCAGACCCCGTTTCCATTTTCGGCGGCATCGTGGCCTCCAACCGTGAAATCGACCTGCCCACGGCGGAAGCCATGAAGCCGGTCTTCCTCGAAATCATCCTCGCCCCGAGCTTCACCCAAGAGGCCTTCGACCATCTTGCCACCAAGAAGAACATCCGTTTGATGACCTTCGACCCAAGCACGGAAAACGGCGATGATAAGATGTTCATCAGTGTGCGCGGCGGCATGTTGCAGCAGACTATTGACAACAAGTCCACGGAGGATTATGCGCTGAACGTTGTTACCGAGAAAAAGCCGACGGAGCAGGAATACGAAGACCTGTTTTTGGCGATGAAGATCTGCAAGCACGTACGTTCCAATGCGATAACGGTGGCCAAGGATGGCAAGATTGCCGGCATTGGGGCAGGACAGATGAACAGGGTAGGGGCCGCTCATATTGCCTTCGAGGAAGCCAAAGCCAAGGGTATCACTTCCGGACTTTGCCTGGCCTCCGACGCGTTCTTCCCCTTCGATGATGTGGTGAAGATGGCGGCCCAGTACGGCGTGACGGCTATCATCCAGCCCGGCGGCTCCGTCCGCGACGAGGATTCCATCAAGGCCTGCAACGAGTTAGGCATCGCGATGGTGTTCACGGGAATTAGGCATTTTAAGCACTGAGATCGGCTGTTAGCCGTTAGCTATTAGGTTTTTAATGTGGATATTAACTTATTAAGCCTTTTTTCTATAATCAATAATCTAGCACAGATTTGTTTTAATTGGGTATCATCCAAATATTTCAAATTATAAGCTATGATTGTTTGTGTTTCTAATTCAAATGCAGATCCAATGCTGATTTCTAAGAAATGGATAAATTCCCTGCTGGATGTTCTCGATGCCCCTTCTGCTATGTTGGCTGCAATTGATACTGCGGATCTCCTCATTTGATCTGACAAAGCATAGCGTTCGTATGTTGGAAAACCTTTTAAATAATTATAGATGTCTGTTACTAATGATATTGCGTCATTCCATACTCCATATTTCCTAAAATCCCTCATGCTATCTTTTGTTTATTATATTCTAAATAACGATTGTTAATTAATGATATTGTTTGACTTATATAATTTTTTAATAAAATAGCTATTAACCAATGACAAAAGGCCAATGGCTAATAGCAATTTTAAATTCTCACCCTCCAAAACCCCAATCCCAATGATAACCCCTCAAATTGAAAATTCCTGGAAGCAGGTGCTGTGGGATCAGTTCCAGGCCCCCTATTTCGCTGAGCTGAAGCGTTTTTTAATTGAAGAGAAACAGCATTACCGGGTGTTCCCGCCGGGCGGTTGTATCTTCAATGCGTTCAACAGCACGCCGTTCGACCAGGTGAAGGTCGTGATTATCGGGCAGGACCCATACCATGAGGTGGGGCAGGCGCATGGGTTGTGCTTTTCCGTGCAGGACGGGGTCCCATTCCCCAAGTCGCTGATTAACATATTCAAGGAGTTGAGTGACGATGTGGGCTTTGTTACGCCACGGAGCGGCAACTTGCAGAAATGGACGCAGCAGGGCGTGTTGTTGCTCAATGCCACGCTCACGGTGCGTGAGCACGCGGCGGGCTCGCATCAGGGACATGGCTGGGAGACCTTCACCGATTGCGCCATCCAGCGGCTTTCGGAGCAGAGGGAGGGGATAGTGTTCCTCTTATGGGGCAACTATGCCATCAACAAGCGCGCCCTCATCGACACAAGCAAGCATTATGTGCTTACTGCCGCGCATCCGTCGCCGCTATCGGCTTTCCGTGGTTTCTTCGGGTGCAAGCATTTTTCCAAGACCAACCAGTTGTTGATGCAGATGGGCAAAACGCCGATTGATTGGCAGTTGTAAAAATAAAGAGTCAGATTAGTTAGAAGATAATTTCTGCAATACCAAATCAGGAAGGATAACAGCACTCTCTTCACTGTCATCTTTACCTTTCCAAGCCAATATGCAGCTTATTCTTGCAGCAGTTATATGATAACCTTTCTCGTTCCAACTTTCGATTTCCTTACGTTTGTCTTTGGATAATAAGACTACTCTATTACCGGAAGAGGTTCTCAGGCAACCCTCGTCATAATAGAGTGTAGTACCACCTTTAAGTTGGAAAATAAAATTTTTTTTATCCTTGAAAAAATTCAAGTTCACATCGTGCATGGATAGTTGCAATACAATGCTATCTGGTTCGGGGTATTGTTCCATGTCATAGTGGTATGTGATATTATTTCCTTTTAGTGATTTGAAAATCGGGGTATTACAATGAATGAACAAGTTCTGTTTGGCGCGTGTGATGCCTACATATAGTTTTCGGATTTCCTCTACCTTATCCGTTTCTTGATGATTCAAAAGCAAATAAACTGTATCGAACTCCCGACCTTTTGATTTGTGAATGGTGGATACAAAAATGGTGGTGTCGTCCTCTCCGCAGAAATCTTCCAATTTTGACTCAAACAAGAATTCATTAAGATCACTACGGTATTTGGATTTGTTTGTTTTCTCAAAAGCGGTGAAGAAATTTTTGACGTATTCCAGACAGGAGCTCTCTTTGTATTTTTCAATCGTTTGTTGCTTTGCTTCGTTCCAAAGATCGTCACTGATAATGGATGATACAATCTTCTTGTCAATTTTTCTCAGGAAATATCGGATTTCCATCATATTGTAGAAGCGGAAGCCATCAGCTGATTGGATTAATCGTGCGCGTAGGCCCATCTTGTTCAGAAGTCCTGTTGCTTGCGCAGCCTCATCGTTAGTAGTAGTGAGCAAACATGCTATTTCTCCCTGATAGGTGGCTTTAATGTCGCGGCACACGGGGAAGAGTAGATTATCGCAGAGATATTCAGTTATTCTCACATTCCCAGATTCTTGGCTAACTGCTGAACAAGCGTGTGTTTTCATTCGATTAGGAAGTCTTTTCACGAATGCTTCCGCAAAGGAGACAATCGCTTGTCTGCTACGGTAATTTTCTGTCAGTTCATATTTCACAGCATCAAATTCGTCAATCAGCATCCGCATGTATTTAGCATCGGAGCCGCGGAAACTATAGATGTTTTGGTCATCATCGCCAACGGCAATGACACGCATTTCTTCATTCTGTTTCATTAAAGCCTTGACGAAGGCATACTCGTGGGCATCCATATCCTGAGCTTCATCAATCACCAAAACGGTTTTGCTGATTCGGCTGGGTTCCACTTGTCCGCTTTCAATCATCTGTGTGGCACGTATAACAACATCTTCGGAATCTTCCAGTGAACCGTTTTCGCCGAGTAGGTCAAAACTGTAGGAGTGGAATGTCTTGATTTCCACATAATAGGCAATGTTGCCGATGAGTTCTATCAAACGTTGTTTGAACTCTGTGGCGGCGGCACGAGAGAATGTCAGCATAAGGAGTTGTTCGTGTTTTACATCTTCCAATAATAGCAGAGATGCTAGTTTGTGAACCAACACGCGAGTCTTTCCGCTTCCTGGGCCAGCAGCTACCACAATGTGCTTGGATATTTTATCTGTAATGATTGTCCGCTGTATTTCAGATAATTTTCCAAAAAGTTGGCGGTATTTTTCAGGGGTAATGTTTTTCTCAATCTCTTTAGCCCGCTCTCCTTTGAAATAAGTGGCGACGAATTTGTTGTGATCCATCTGGAAATAGTCCCGTACGTATTTCAAAGCCGCCTCATAATCCCGCACCATCAGGTTTGCATATTCCCCCACGATGTGTATTTGTCTGATTTTCTGTTTGTAAAACTCATCCAGCATCCGATAATCCTCAACCTTGTAGCGGTATTTTATGTCGGATATGCGGCGAATTTGCATGGCGTTGTAAATTACCAAAAAACCTCCTTCCAATTTTAACGCTCCGATTTTGGACAAATAGAGTAGGGCATCCTCCATGTCCTTCATTTGTAAGCCTTGATTTTGTGCAAACAGATTCCGTTGAGATTGTGTCGAATAGTTTTTTAGCATTTCCGTTAATGAAAATGAAATGGGACAGTCGGATGCGGATAGGGTTTGCTGTTGTTTGATTTTGAACAGTTCTCCAATAATGTATTTGCATATGTCAATGCGAATCCCTTGTTTCTTTTGAAGTTGTTCAATATCATGCTTTATTGTCACTTGCACGCTGTTCCCACGGATGTATTCCTTTTTGATGATGAGGGATTTCATCGACAGAAAATTCAGTATCGTGCGAATGTCTTTAACGGTGGAGTGGATGCCCTGTTCGTTGGCTTGCTCGTTTAATGTCTTATAGGTGATTTCTTTTTCGCTTTCCGAGAATGTCTCGGTCAGATATTGCTCTAATCGCGCAAATTTGTTAACGATGTTCCATGATTTGCGTTCGTTGTCTGTAGTATGAAGGTATGCGGACATGTCGTGGGTGTCCGCCAGAATCCCATCTTGGCGCATAAGGTTCACCGCATTGATTACAGCCGCTTTGCTCATACCAAGAATATCAGCCAAATAATCCACGCGAGATTCAGCATCCTCCCCATCAGCTTGGGTTGATTTGGATGTGTTCTTGTTGGAAATCAGAGACTTGATTATCCGTATGGCATTTTGGCGGTCATTGTTGTCAAAGAGTTTGGAGTTTTCAATGCGTTGTCGTGCCTCGTCCATATTCTTCACGGTAATTCCGGTGGCGAAGACGTGAGGCACATTATTCCCTCGGGTTATGTATCCAGCTTGTTCAAGGGCTGAGATGGCCGTGCGCACGCGCGTTTCAATGTCTGGGACATCGTCGTTCCATCCCGCTTGCCGCGCAATCTCTAAAGCAGAGCATTGTACGGTCTTGAACTGTCTTGTGAGGTCTTTCACCGCTTTCCATACTTGCTGTATTTCACTGATGCTCAGTTTTGTTTGATTCAAAAGGATGAAGTGCTTATCTAAGTCATGGTCGCTGTATAGCACATAGCATTTGGCCTGCATCTCAGGGTCACGTCCTGCACGTCCTGCCTCCTGAACATAGTTTTCTAAGGAATCGGATATGTCGTAGTGGATTACCATGCCCACGTCTTTCTTGTCCACACCCATGCCGAAAGCGGAAGTGGCCACCATGATTTGTGCTTCGTTGTTGATGAATGCATTCTGATTGTGTACCTTGTCGTTTGCATCCATTTTACCATTGAATGGAAGGGCCGAGTATCCGTCCCGTGTCAGTTTTTGCGCCAGTTCGATTGTTTTTTTTGTGCGCGCGACATAGATGATAGTGGGTTTTGGATTGCCAATCAGAAGATTCCGCATAAAATTGTATTTCTCGTCTTCGGTGTCCGCATGGATTACTGCATATTTTAGGTTTTGGCGGTCGGCAGTAGAGGCGAATAATCGCAAGTCAATATCCAGCTTCCGCTTGAAATAGTCGCAAATGTCAGAAATCACCTTCTGTTTGGCTGTGGCAGTGAAACAGGAAACCGGAATAGGGGCAGTCAGATGTTTTTTCTCCTGTAGCTGCTTGATGAAATCCCCGATGTATAGGTAATCCACACGGAAATCCTGTCCCCAAGAGGAAAAGCAGTGCGCTTCATCAATGACAAATCGTACCACATTACGGGATAAAAGGAGCTTCTCAATGGTTTTGGAGCGCAGCATTTCCGGTGAGATATATAGTAATGTGGCGCGACCATCGGCTACGCGTTCAAAAGCGTCAGCCCTTGAAATGGGATCCAAGAGTCCATTGATGGTGACGGCTTCTGTAAAGCCCTTTTCCGACAGGTTGTCCACCTGATCCTTCATCAATGATTGTAAAGGGGAAATGACAACGGTGAGACCATGTACCGCTCTGCCCGACATGATGGCAGGAAGCTGGAAAGTGAGCGACTTTCCACCGCCGGTTGGGAAAACCGTCAGCAGCGATTCCCCATCAATGGCCGCTTGCACGGCCCGCTCTTGCATCGGCTCACCGTCAAATGTCCGGAATTCTGTATAACCAAAAGTCTCTTCTAATCCCTTGCGAATATTGAGCTTGTCATCGCAAAACAGACAGCTTGGATCATGGCACGGAGTGCTGCAAAGTTTCCGCATGATATATTCAATGGCGGGGAAGTTGTGTAGTAGCCAAGGTGGTGTTACTGATTTGTTGTCGTCAGTGTTGATAAGGGCTAATGCGTATGCCAGTTCTATTGGTTGTTGTTGAATGAAAGTGGAGAGATTAGCGTTTTTGCAGATTCTTCCGTCAAAAAAGGAAAGAATAAGATTTTTGATGTCATTTTTTTCAGGAATCTTTTCTACATAATCGAAAAAGTCTTTAAATTCCTTGGATGAGTGGAGTAAATGAATATAAATTTGTTGGAGCTCACAAGGAAGATTATAAAAGGCGTCTATTTCAGCATTGAAAAGATCCCGTGCTTTCTTGCAGTCATTCAACGGGTTGTTGAGTTCCTCTGTTTGTAACTTGTCGTCTTTAAGTAGTTTGTGATAAGGACGTTTGGGAAAAAGAAGAGGCGACAAATATAGAGTGTCGATCTTTTTCTTTTTGTTTAGGGAGTTTTTTGACAATAACTTCAGGTCATGATGGATGATGTTGTGACCACAAAGGTATTCTGCTCCGCTAACAAAATCAAGGAAATCGGATTGGGAGGATTGGTGAAACTCCTTGCCGGAAATTGTCAAGGCACCATAATCATGTATCTTTTTGCCATTTGAGTCGGCCTCAATGTCAATAAAGGCAATCTTGTAAGGGGTAGTCCGATTCAGCAATTTAAAAGGAAGTGCCATTGTTTTTTACAAAACTCGGCGCAAAAATAGCATTTTTATGGGAATTAATAGCCAATCAGGATATTTTACCACTCCCAGTTGTCTTTTGGGTGCGTGAGGTACCGTAGGCATTTCAGCAGTACGTCAAGGTCGGTGAAGTTGTGGTGGGTCAGCATGTTTTGCGGCATGGCTTCGCCAAGGAACCGTAGAAACGGGATGTGCGTGCATGGCAGGATGAGGTCATCTGTCCGCAGTTTTATCGGCATCATAAAAGAATGCTCCCCGAAGCCGCAGGACGCGTCTTCTCCGCTGATAGTCAGCACGTCTCCGTTTTGGTTGGTGATTCGCGCTATGAAAGTTTCACGTGTGGTGCAGCCATCATGAAAACCGGTGGTCATAATGTATCGGATGAGCGAATCGCTGAAGTGTGAGACGGTGTCTTTCAGCCGATAGATGTCCTTGAGTTCGGCGTACTTGAAAAGATACTCCCACGGGTACCTTTTGTAAAGGCTCCTTACCGAATCGTAATCGGATTGTGTAAACGAGAACATCCCCATTGTAATGGCTGTGTCGTAGTGCAGGTTGAGGTCGCGGAGAAACGATTCCAATTCCTCTGCCCGGAAAATGTGCTCAATAGCTACGGTGTCCTCATGGATGATGGCACTCGTTGCTCTGAAAATATCGTTGTTTCGGATATAGCTGATGGAATCTTCCCAGAAATGGAAGCAGCCTCTGGTGAATGGGGTGATGGTGACTCTGACGATGGGATAGCGCAAGAAATTCTCCAGAGGTCGTTCTATACGGAACGGTTGCAGCGTTGGATTGTGCTCGCTTATCAAGTAAAACTGCTTGCTATCGCTGACGACAACCTGTTGTGTGTCTGGATGTTGTATGTCGCGATATGGGAACATGAATTGAATGTCAAATGGTACGGTCGTCACCCTGTACCACTGTTGTTTGTCCCTGTCGAAATGGAGAATGTCACGATTCTCCCAACCCCACGGATATTTTTCCGATTTCACAAGGTCATCGATATCTTCTTTTTCGTAGTTATACCAGTCCGATTGGGCGCTTGCCCTGCGCCACGGAGCTTTAATCGGATGGTTGTCGCTGAAGAATCCCATACGGATACAAGAGTCATCGGAGAAATGACAAAAATAGTGGTCGGTGGCTGTTTTGATGTTGCCGTATAATTGTCCATTACTGACGCAAAGTCCGTAAAGAACATCCCCATGCGAATGATAAACCGTGTCAAAATGTTGTAGATCAGTGGTTTTTAAAATTTTTCTTTCTGTAATATTGTTGTTCTCTGTTGTGGCAAAAAGAATACCCTTTTCGATATCGGTAGGTCTGGGGGAAATACTGGAAGGGAGGCGTTTCCAACGGATTTTGTCGCGGGAAGAATAGAAGTTTTCTCCATTTTGGCCTACTATGATCCACTCCTTGAAAAGGAATGCGACAGAACACCATAATGATCGCTTATTTGTCGTGTTGATATTAACCAAATGCTGTTTTTGGGGTGTGGGCAGTTTACGATAAGTGGTCCAATTGTCTTCTGTATAGTAGAGTTCGTCAGCGTAGCAACCTGCCACGCCAGTGCGCCCGTCCTTGTCCATGCTGATGTCGGCGATTATATGTGGGAAATGGTTGAGCTTGGTGAAGGTCAATCCCTTGTCTGCGGAGAAATAAAGGCTATCACCCGCAATCCAGACCTCACCCGACGGTGCGCAATATGTACTGTTGATCTCCTCTTTGTTGGAGGCAAACGTTCTGGACTCCCAAGTCTTGCCCCGGTCGTTCGAGTACCAATAGGCATTATGGATATGTTTGCTTTTGAAGGGATTGTATATTTTACCGAATACCAACACCGTATTGCTGTCCGGACAAATCACGTATTTGTATTCCCCGCCGCCATCGTAATGGCTGCTGCCGGGATGGCCCTTGCCGATGGAGTTCACCTGGTGCCATGGCGAGTGGGTGTCTTCCGCATGATAAAGAATCCCTTTTAGATTTTCGGTGCACCAGAGATCGCCGCCCGGTGCCACCGTCACGTCCATCCCCCAAGGGGAGATTCGTTCGCGGAAGTCCTTCTCCTGTTGCGCGGATACCGCAAGAACCAACGTGAATATGAGGGTGCAAAACAGGATTCGTCTATTCATTTGGGCAAAGGTTCTGAAGGTTATTAAAAAACACAGTGCTCACATCAGTATCACACTCGCCAGCTGCCAGCGGTCGGGGATGAAGTCGAAGTAATAGACGGGTGCGCCCCAGCGGTCCTTCTGGCGCAAGGTGGTGCCGTCGAGGTAGTAGAGGGCCACACCCCAGCGGTCCTTCTGGCGGATGGTCTGCCCGTCAAAATAGAGCAGGGGAGCGCCCCAGCGGTCTTTCTGCCGCACCGTCGGACCGTCCATGTAAAGCAGCGGCTGTCCCCAACGGTCTTTCTGTCGCACCTGTTGCGTCGCCGCATCGTACCATAGTAGCTGCAGTCCCCAACGGTCCTTTTGGCGGATAGTGTTCTCCTCCATGTAATAGAGCTTCGCCCCCCATCTGTCTTTCTGATAGACGGTTTGCGCCCGGCCCGCTGGTGCGAGGAACGTTATGATGGCAAACAGGAAAACAATTCGTTTTTTCATATCGGCAAAAATACAAATATTTTCTGTTTGTTCAAGATGTATAAATGGCTGAAAATAATGCGTTAAGGCTTATGGTGTGTTTTTTACAACAACCGCATTGCAATCCTTGCGCAAGCCTCCGCGTCGGCCAACGCGTGGTGGTGGTTGGTCATCGGACAGCCACAGGCCGCGGCCACGGTGTGCAGCTGGTGGTTGGGCAGTCGTCTCCCGAAGTGGCTGCGCGAGGCACGGCAGGTGCAGAGAAATTGATAATCAGGATAGTCCATCTGATAGACGCGGAATACGGCCTTAAGGCAGCCTTCGTCAAAAGGACTGTTGTGCGCCACCAAAGGCAGTCCTTCAATCAGCGGCTCGATTTGCCGCCACACGACGGGGAACACGGGTGCGTTGTCGGTGTCCTCGTGCGAGAGACCGTGTACCTGCTGGCAGAACCAGGCGTAGTAGTCGGGCTCGGGTTTGATGAGCGAGTAGAAAGTGTCGGTGATGACACCGCCGCGCACCACCACCACACCCACGCTGCACACGCTGCTGCGCTGCCCGTTGGCTGTCTCGAAATCTATGGCTGCAAAGTCGGTCATATCAAGTGCTTATATAAAAGATGGCAGTTTGGTAACAAGGCTGCAAAGGTATAATAATTTTGGTTGCAATAGTAGCGTGCGGGTGTGCGGGTTTACGGCATAGTCTGATTTTGGGTTTTCGCAAAAAAAAAGCCGCACCAGAATAGGTGCGGCTTTAGATCACGAATCTTGGTTTGGAAGATTACCCGATGGTGATGGTGCGGGCGAGCTTGGGCTCCTCCTTCTGCACTCTCGGCAGGGTGATGGTGAGGATTCCGTGCTCCACCTTGGCTTCGATGTGGTCCTTGTCAACGTCCTCAGGCAGCGTGTAGTTCTGCTCGTAGTTCGTGTAGGAGAACTCGCGGCGCAGGTAGTGGTGCTTTTTCTCCTCTTCCTTGTGTTCCATCTTGTTCTCGATGGCGACGCAGAGGTTTCCGTCGTCGTTGATGCTCACGCGGCAGAACTCCTTCTTGATGCCGGGGGCGGCCACTTCCATCGTGTAGGCCTTTTCGTCTTCTCTGACGTTCACAGCCGGAGCTGTGGCGTTGTTGCGCGGCATGATGTCGCTGTTCAGGAAATCTTCAAACATGGTCGGAAACCAATTGTTTTTAAACATTACAGGTAGCATGATTAACTCCTTTCTTTTATGGTTAGACTTTAAATTTTTTCGTTTCTGTCCGCCTCCGCTCTCGCATCGGCGACGCATACCATAGTGCAAGGTGTGTGCCAACCCGTTTTCCGTGCCGTTTTTCCGCAGAAATGGACAAATTGTCCGCTTTTGTGACAGTATGGCGGGGTTTGTGACAATTTTTCTACCGAGCTTATGTCCCTATCGGGACAAGGTTCTGCCCCTAATCGGGGCATGGGGAAGCCGATCGCGCTGTCCTACCGAGCTTTGACCCCTGCCGGGGTCTTGTGGCAGCCGAAACGGCAATGTCCTACCGAGCTTTTGTCCCTGTCGGGACATTGCGATGCATGTTACGAGTAGGGGACATCGGTACGATTCCCGAATAGCCCCGGCAGGGACGGCACAATAATTCGCACAATTCGTATGATTCGCCGAAAAATTCGTATGCTTCTATTGCGTTTTAAAATGATGTTTAGTGTATATTGTTGATATTTAGTGGATTATAAAATTTGGTTGGGGGTGAATTGTATATAGGGAAAAATGTATTTTTGTCACTCGAATTTTAAAATACTGGTATATGAAGAAAATATGTTTCTCAATCTTTTGCCTGATGGGGCTGTTTGCGATGTTGTTCACCTCCTGCCACTATGATCCGTGGGTGGAAGATCAATATTATTTCAAAAATGGTCTGGCGGAGCCGATTAAATTCCTGAAATTGGATATTGACGACCATGTATATGATACGATAACGATAAATCCGGGCGAAAGCGTTTTCGTGTATTTTGCCAATGGAAGAGACCATTCTTATTTCAGCCAAAACATGAAATGGTCTGGTTTTATGATGGGTAATCACTATTGCATCCTGTATTCGGATGGAATTAAGGCATATTATCAAAGTGAATATCAAGGTGAAATCGACGGCAAGTCTCCAGCCCTGAAGCAGTTTTGGAACATTTTGGAGAACACCAGCAAGAAGCACCGTGACGAATATGTGGTGGAATACACGGTGGACGAGGCTGATTATCAGTTCGCGGTGGAGTTGGGGGCGGAATAGTGTTTTGCTAATTGTTTCCTACACTATGATGATGCTATAATACTTTAGGCAATAAATTATCCTGAAAATGCGTTGCCGAAACTGTTCAGTTATACGATAATGAGAATTTTCCTGAAAATCCTGATGTGGACGGGTGGATCCGATTTTTGTTCTTGCCAATGCCAAAGAAGGCCACGATTTTGCCCGCTCGTTGCATTGGGAATATGAGAATGCATATTACAATCGGTATCCGGAGGAGTGAACACTTACGAAAACTTGTACTATTGACTTTTCCAAAGCGTGCAGGATGCACGCCATCTTAGTAACCCCACACGAAACGAACAAAGTGAGTGCCGTGTGGGGGTGAACGTGCGCGTGAGGGAGGCTGCGTGTCGGAGACACGCTACTGTCACTGTGAAGTAGCGTGCCTCCAGCACGCATGTTCGTGCATCGTACCTGCTACCCCATACTGCGCTCCACTTCGTTCCGCTTGTATGGGGTTATTAGGATTTCGTGCCTCCGGCACGAGACCGTTCGATGAAATCTCCTTCTTTCTCAAAATTGTGTACTTTTGCAACACCTTATTAATCCCGATTCTAATGCCCAAACGCTCCATCCTCTTCTTCTTCATCCTGCTGATAATCAGCCTGTCCGCCTTTGCGCAGCATACACCATGCAAGGTGACCGGAAAGGTGGTAGATGAGAAGAACTTCGAAATGCCCTACGTCTCCGTGTATGCATCGCTTCAGGACAGCGTGGTGGCGGGCACTTTGACGGACCAGAAAGGCCAGTTTACACTGAAGGTGCCACAGTCGCCGAAAGCCTACACGTTGACACTCGTTTGGATGGGTTATAAGACGAAACATCTTGATTTTACGGCCGATAAGGGAGAACTCTCCTTGGGTAATATCCTGATGGAAGCCGCTTCGCTGATGCTGGATGAGGTGAATGTCGCACTGGGTGAACAGACCGGCCCGATTACAACTGCTACGCATACCAAAATCACTTATACGGACCCAACGGGCATGATGGGTGGCTCAATTGGTGACTTGCTTCGCCAGCAGTCTTCCGTGACCATTGATCCCGACGGCAACATCTCCATCCGTGGTAACGGCAATGTGCTGCTACTCCTCGACGGGGTGCCCACGAACCTCGGTTCTATCAACGCGATACCCTCCTCCAATGTGGCGAGCATCGACATCATCACGAATCCCAATGCCAGCTACGACGCCGAGGGTACGGGCGGCATCATCAACATCGTCACCAAGAAGGACGGGAAGAAGGGCCTCAGTGGGATGGCGGCGGTCAACTACGGCTTCAACCACTTCACCAACGGCAGCCTCGCGCTGAACTACACACGCAACAAGTTCGCCCTGCGCTTCAACTACCAGGTAAGGTATGAGGACGACCTCAACAATGGCTACCTATACCGCTACTACCGCACTACCGGAGACAGCCTCAGCCAGCAGATCCGCGCCATGCGGACGGTCTTCAACAACAACATCGCCCTCGGTGTCACTATCAAGCCTAATATGCGGAACAAGATCGATGCTGACTTTCGGCTCATCCTGCCCCGCCTCAACACAGTGCAAGACCTCTCCAACGACTGGTTCCACGACGGCATCCTGATGCACGAGAACCGTCGCAGCGACGTGACCTGGAACCGCGAGAACCTCGACGGGACGTTCGCCTATTGGCACGCCATCCGTCCCGGGAAGCTCACCTTCTCCGTCAAGGCGAACGTCTCCAAAATCTGGGGCCACCGTCCGTCGTACTACTTCTTGGAGGGCGACTCGGTCAGTAAGTCGGTGTCGGGCGGAAGTCCGCTGCTCACCTCCGCGCAGACGGACTGGCGCGTCATTAAAAAATACGGATTTTGGGATGCGGGCGTGAAGTTCTCCTACCGCCAGAACGACATCTACTACAACTTCTACACTCGCGACAGTCTGGGTTGGGACTACTCCCATCAATTCAGTAATGACCTGATGCACAGGGAGTATGTGCCTGCCGCTTACGTGCAGTTCACCTCTACGGAGTGGCGCGACCGTTTCACGTGGAGTGCCGGTCTCCGTGCCGAATACAGCCGCACGCACCTGCACAGCGAGAAGGAGGTGCTGGACGAGTGGTCGCAACATTTCTTCCTCGGTCCGTCGTTGTCGTTCAAGTACAAGATTTCCAAGAAGCACAGTCTGTCGCTGGCTTATTCGCGGCGCATCACGCGACCTACCTATCCGCAGCTCAACCCCTACATGAGCATGATCGACCCGCACAATTTTGAGCAGGGCAACATGCACCTCCAGCCCGAAACCGCCGACAACGCGGAGTTGCTCTACCAGTTCAAGGTGCCGAAATGGGCTGTGAATGTGGGCGTTTACGGCAACTACATCCACAACTACATCACGCAGGTGGCCCGTTTCGAGGGCGACATCCTGTTGATGACCTACATCAACGCCACCTCGCAGACCAAGGCGGGATTAGACCTGAGCGTGAAAGCCGACCCATGGGAGTGGATGACGGCGACGCTCGGCACGAACACCTACTACCTCCGTTCGGTGGGCAACATCGATGAGTGGGACATCTCGAACAGCGGATGGGTCAACAACAGAACGTGCGCTTAGATTTCCGCCCGATCAAGGGGATGAACATCAACCTGCAGTATTTCGTGAACACGCCGCAGTATTACCCGCAGTTCACCACGCGCCTCTCGCACTACCTGAACATCGGCATCAGCCAGAAGTTCCTGAAGGGTGCGCTCACAGTCTCCGCGCAGCTCACGGACGTCTTCAACACCCGCAAGTGGGAGATTTTCGCCGACAACCAGTACTATCAGTTAGACAATATGTTGCACGGCAAGAGCCGGATGTTCTGGTTAGGCGTGAGCTACAACTTCAAAGCCTACAAGAAGGCCGGTGCGGGAAAAACGGAAGGGGAAGACAGGAGCAAGATTCGGACGGGGGTGTGATGGTGTTGCAAACTAACGACTCCAAAGATTTTGATAATTCCGAATCTCTTGCAGTTCTTCAATGCTGAAACAAATGTCTAGTTATTCATCAAAAGCGGATGGGGACCACTCTGTTTTCACTACCCGACCAGAATCTAACGTAATCGTCTGTCTTCTATCCACTTTCATCTCTTTCATCCCAAACATATCCTCTTCCTCTTTCCCATACTCCACAACAAAACTACCGCTCATCCAGAAGGCAAAAACACGATTGCTGACAATTCGCTCCGGACGGAATAATTCCGTCAGACTAACGCTTTCCTCTTCGTGTTCAAACAAGCTCAACCCGCTCTGGAGCACCACTTGGGTGAGAAAGATAGAGTCGTTTTGAATGACCCAGGTACAGACCGGAGCACCATTCTTTTCAAAATTTTCCCAATTGAAAGGAAACTGCAACGGGTCATTGTCATACAGCAACATCAGCATAGGACGGAAATCTCGGGCAGGGAACCGTCCCTGATGCTTGCCAAACACCACTTGGTCGTGTGACAAACCGCTCCGCAAATAATACGAAAGATAGCATTGGTTGAGATATGCCATCTGATATTTTTCCATCAATTCTGCATTTGACTTGTATTTTTTCTTGAAATCCTTCATTTTTTCCCAATCCTTTGGCATTATGGTGACGTCCTTCAACATTTTACCATTACGAAAATAAAGATAGCGGACCCATTCTTCAGATGCGCCGCTTTTAATATCCTGATATGTCGGGGTGATTTCCAAAACTCCCGAAAACCAATCCGCGAATACCGTACCATCTTTTTCCGGGGCGGCCCCAGACAATGACTGGATACCGAAAAAGGCAGGTTTGGCCATCGTGTCAATGCGAGTGCTGTCTTTTGGCCAATAGGTACCTGTACCGCCAAAATGAGAGCGAGAGTCCACCGAGACAAGATAGAGTGCACTGTCGCAGACTTGCCAAGTAGCGACATGTCCGCGATAATTTCCTGTGCTAAAGCTTCTGAATGGCGACTCCGTTCCAGTACGAATATAGAGAACCTGTAACGGAGACGGGTGTCCCCAGTTGACATATAACTGATACTGTTTTCCATTATCAAGGAAAACGTCAGATTCCTGATCGGTGGCGTAGCCCGTCATACAAAAAGAGGTCAACGCAAAGGCTATGATTGCCTTAAGAAACGGAATTCTACTATAGTAATATCTCTGATTCATTATATTGGGGACTTCTATTTTTTACTTCTTCGCGCTGCCGCCGACCTTGATGCGAAGTCCGTTAAACATCAAGATAAGCAAACAACGCTGCAAAATTAATTCTTTTATCTATTCACAGGACACAAAAATCCAAAAGGTTGCAGCTTGTTGATATTTTTTGGTAATTATATACCTGATGGCACAAAGTTCATCTTATAAAGGCTGGTTTTTATTTTTCACAACCATTCGTTTCAACCGTTCTTTATTCTTGTCATTATTCCATATACCATCTCTTTCATCGGTAAATTTTAAAATAATCACATCAGCCACTTTATTTGATGTATCTTGTAGCTGCTGTGCAGATAACTGATAATTAATATCGGGACTCAAAATTATCCTACTTGTTGGCAAACGTCCACCGTTGAATAAAACACATATTAACATATTTACAATATGACGAATAAAACCCTGTTCCAAACATTCATCCAAAACAACTTTCTCAAGTTTATAAGCAATATTATTTGAATCCGATACCCATTTCTTAAAAAAGAAAAAACCGTATTGTTCATCAGAGTGGTTTATATCTTCGATAACATAAACCATATCGGCGTTTTGTATGTCGTTGGCAAACGGATGGGAACTGTTTGCAAAATTATTCCACTCCATATTGCTTGTTTTGATTTCGTTTGGCACACAATATGTGCAAGCCTCTTCATTATCATACACATGAAGTCTTAATTTCTCTAATTTAACTTCTATAACAACTGTATTTTTGATATTTTTTGCAAAAATACACTATTTATATAAATACTTTTCCCTGTTATTGCTTATCACTGTTGTCTTTTTTGAAAGATACTTTTCCGGAACGGATCGAACCGCTCTTTCATAACGACAGCGATAATCAGCTCCTCAACAGACGCGACGAGGTAAATGAGCCAAAAGATTCCGATAAAATATATACCAGATAATACCCAATCATCGAATGATGATATGGAGTTGTTGAGCCAAAACAATCGAATTCCCAATGTTTTTAGAGGGATGTAGAACATTAAAGAGTATCCGGCTATTTTGTTCAGCACGGTATGTATTCCAGTGAATTTTCCCCAACGTGTTTCACAGATGGCCCGCGTAATGAACCGAATGAGTAATATGAAAACAAAAGCCACTCCGCCCTCAAACCAAGTTTCTCCAAGCACCATGTGTGACAAATAATGGTCTTTCACTAAGTAACATACAATAAGATAGCCGATAATTCCCGTTGCAAACAACCAGTTCGCTATATTGTTCTCTTTGATATCGTTGTCGTCAACTATTTTCCATTTTGTTCGCAAAAAGTCTCCGCAAAGGATGCTCAAACAGCCCAATGTGTATAATGTCACGGCGGCAACACCCCATTTTGACAGATATACTGAAGGATCTTTGGGCGTCAGCAATGCGGAAAGCGGCAACAGAACCGCCAAATCCATACGGAAACGGTTCAGCTGATGGATTGTTTGAGAGGCGGAGCTTTCGTTCATTGTTCGTGAATTTGCGGCAAAGATACGCTTTTTTCAATCTCCTGTCCATGTATATATCATCGTAAGTCTGCGAGTCCTGCGGGAGAAAATGTGCCCGCTGAACCCGCAGATTTTGCAGAAAGATTAATCTCCTTCCTCCAGCATAAACAGTTCCTCCACGGTCTTGCCGAAATATCGCGCCATCTTCAGCGCCAGGAGGGTGCTGGGAACATATTTCCCTAATTCGATGGAGTTCACCGCCTGTCGGGTCACGCCGATCTTTTCCGCCAGTTCGCCTTGGGTGATGTTCACTTCGGCGCGTGCCACTTTAATCCTGTTTTTCATAGCGCATGGAACGTTTGTTAAGGTACAGACGAAGATAAAAACAAATGATGAAGACATAAAGGATAGAGAAGATGTTGATCATCATCACCCACACGAAGGGAAGACCCCATACGAATATCAGACAAAGCAGTACGATTCCACTGTTGATGTAGAGCGAAAGGATCAATGACTCATACCGAAGTTGTTCGATGAATTCGTCGTCTTCCTTATTGCGGGAGAAACCGATGAAAATGCC
>JAFYAW010000042.1 GCA_017540505.1 Bacteroidales bacterium
CACCACCGTGTCCGGTTTCGTCGTTGACGATGTCTCGCGGCCCACCGCATAGCTCGTCGTGGCCGTCGTGTTCGTCGGATAGGCCACCATCTTACAATTATCAAAAGTGATGTCGCGGCTGCCATTGCCACGGAACACCACTGCACGCGAGGACGCCTGCTGGCGGCCCTGGAACGTCATGTTCTGGAAATGCAGGTTCTCCACATTTATCAGAGTCAAGGCACCCTGATAGACAGTGGCGGAGGTGTCCGGCACGTTGGCCGTCACGATGACATTGTCGCGGCTGTCCCCGATGAACGTGATCGTGTTCACGTCAGACTGGCCGCTATACCGCTGGCGGAAATAGCAGTCCTGGTAGGTCCCCGGACGAAGGTGGAAACGCACCGGTCCGCCCAATTCGCAGTACTCCAGATTGTCGCGCACCTCCCGCATATCCGCAAAGTCCGGATTGGAGCCGCCCACCGTGTAGTCGCCCCTCAGAAGGCTGTCGCACGAATACCATGAGATCTTCAGCGTGTCGTTCACATGGTATCCGTCCGCCGCACCATTTCGAGTCTTCACGAACACCTTGATGTGGTTCCAGCCGTGCGTCGGCACGAACGTGCCCAGGTTCAGCGTGTCGCGCTCGTCAAAGCACAGCGATCCCGTCCAGTTGTGCGTCGTGTTGTGCGTCACCTGTCCGGCCTCGTTCCGCACCTCCAGGCCCACCGTCAGGGCCGTCTGGTAGCTGCTGCCCGTCTGGATGGAATGGTCCGCGTCGCTGCGGTTCTTGAAATACAGTTTCACCGGATGCGCCGTGCCCGTGGTGAAGCAGTGAGGCCACACACCCGTATTCAGGCTGTCAAGCGCACAGTCGTTGTTCTGGATGTTCGTGTAGGTGTGGTGCGCCACCAGGAAATCGTCCTTCCTGGCGACACTGCCGTGCACATCCTCCATATATATATGGTAGTGGATTGTGTCCTTGTAACAGATGGTCGGCAAGTCCCACTCCGCCAGCACCGTGTGTCCCGATGCGTTCAGGTTGTTGCTCGTGATCGTATTCGGAACCGTCACCACCGGACCGGCCGCGGCCTGGAACGGGCATATCTGGTACGTGAAACGCAGCTTGGTCAGGTCTATCGTGTCGTTGTCCTTCAGGGTGGCATGGATCGTGTAAGGTCCTATGTTGTTGTTGAAATTAGTACCTACATTGATGTAGAGAGGGTTGGTCAGCGTGATTGTCGGCGGGATCAGCTCGCAGTTGGACAGCAGCACATGCACATTGTCCAGATACCAGCCCTTGCACTGCTCCGTGTTACTGGTGGAGGGGGACGACTTGTTCACACGGAACTCCAGACGCACATATTTCGTCGTGCCGTCAAGCACGAAGGAGCTCAGGTCGAACTTCTCATGCCGCCACCAGGTGGCGGCAGGGTTCGCGTTCAGCGTGTTCGGCTGCCAGTTGCCTGTGCCGCTCGGATACCAGCTCGCTGCAAACTGGCCCGACCCCAAACCCGCCTGGGAGAAATCCGCCGCCCCCGTGTTCACGGTGCCGTTCGGATTCAGGGTACCTGCCGACAGATAGCATGCGCTAGTCTGATTGAAAGTCAGTTTCACCGGGTTACCCCAGTTCGGCTGGCCCGTGAAGTCGAGACCGCTGGCCTTGCTGAAGTAAATGTATGCCTCATCCAGCTTGTCCACCTTGCAGATGTGGTCGAACTCAAGATAGAACTTCCGAACCGAATCTATCATGGGGGTGCTGGTCAGATCGATGGTGGCCAAATACACTGTTGAGGCACCCGAGTGGGTGTAAACAGGCGAATGGAAGGAGTTTGGCGATGACACCTTCAAGGTAGCATCGATTTTCCAGTCACCAGCCGCCGCATCGAAGATGCTGGTCGTGGTCACTTGCGGATTGGCTCCATCAAAATTCTCAAAGTAAACTGTTGCCGTGTCCATCGGCTGTGCGAGAAGGATGGCAGGCAGCATTAAGGTGATGATAGCAGCGAAAATCTTTTTCATTTGTATTGGATATTTTTTTATTAGCAAAAAGAACAGCTTTTGTATAATAATACACATTATACAATAAAGCCGACAAAAATACACTTTTTTATTGAAAATCCAACGGGTAGGAAAAGATTTTTTCAAACGGCCTGATACAACCGCAAAATCTCCTCACATTCTGCGATGGATGTGGCCGCCATCAGGCGCATGCGCACGGGCTTGAAATGGTCCAAACCCTTGAAATATCCGGCATATTGGCTGCGCATTTCCAATACGGCACGACGCTCGCCTTTCTCTTCCATCGTCTGGCGGAGCTGCCTCAACACCATCCCCATCCTGTCCGCATAATCCGGCACATAAGGTTCCCGTCCGGCAAGGAGATCCCTCACCTGTCGGAAAATCCACGGGTTTCCGATAGCCGCACGCCCGATCATCACCGCATCCACCCCATACCGCTCGCGGTAAAGGATAGCCTTTCCCGCACTGTTCACATCCCCGTTGCCGATGACGGGAATCGACATCCGGGGGTTGCGCTTCACCTCCCCGATCAACGACCAGTCGGCTTCGCCCCCGTACATCTGCGCGCGCGTGCGCCCGTGAATGGCAATCGCCTGCACGCCCACATCCTGCATCCGCTCGGCCACCTCCACAATGGGCTTGGAAGTACTGTCCCATCCCAAACGCGTCTTCACCGTGACCGGAATCCGCAACTCGCGCACCACCGCACCCGTCAGCACCGCCATCTTCGGAATATCCTGCAAAATCGCAGACCCCGCCCCTTTGCTCACCACTTTCTTCACCGGACAGCCCCAGTTGATGTCCACGAAATCGGGACCCGCCGCCTCCGCCAAGTGCGCAGCCTTCACCAACGAAAGCTCGTCGTGACCGAAAATCTGGATGCCGAACGGACGCTCCCGCTCATCAAAGGCCATCTTCCGGATACTCTTCTCCACCTCCCGCGACAACGCGTCCGAAGAAACGAACTCCGAAATCAGTACATCCGCGCCCTGTTCCTTGCAGGCCAGACGGAAAGCACGGTCCGTAACCCCCTCCATTGGAGCGAGATACAACGGAAATGGCATACCGGAAATCAAATCTTTTATCGAAATCATACAGCCCGCAAAGATAATTTTTTTATTTTTGCAACGAATTACAAACGACAACGCGAACACTTAATTCATTCATACATTTATCCATTAAAAAAAAACGCTATGAAAAAAATTCTATCACTGCTGACCATTCTCGGTCTTGTTTGCACCCTGTCAGCCCAAAACGTTCATGAATCCATGATCAAATTCGGCAAGGAGAAAATCTCCGGCTACACGCTGAGCATCCCGTCCGCCAATTCCGACTTGGTGTACGCAGCCCTTCGCGAGCGTATGGAGAAAAATTACAACATGAAAGGCTCCAAAGAGGGCAAATTCCGTGCCTATCTCAACCAGTCCTTCGCCCCATTCGGAACTGCCAACTACGACATGTACTACAATGTGACGGAAAGCGGCAAGAAAGGTGCCAAAACCGCATTGCTCTCGTTCATCGTCTGTTCCGGCAACATGAACACCATCACTTCCGAGAACAACCCGGAGACCGCCACCGCCATCAAGGCCTTCCTCAACGACCTCGGCACCTACATCCACGAGTACTCACTCCAACAGCAGGCCAACACCTTGCAGGAGAAACTGAACAAACTCAACAAAGATCAAAAGGCTCTGGAAAAAGACAAGGCCAAAGCTGAAAAACAAATCGAGAAACTCCAGAAAGAGATTTCTGAAATCGACAAAAAACACCAGGCCAACGCTGAGGAGATCCGCAAAATCGAATCCGACCTCAACGCCGTCAAAAACCGCATGAAATAATCTGTCGGTAAAAAAAGAAAGCAGGAATTATTTCCTGCTTTCTAACTCTTTTTTCAACGCGGCCACGTCCGCATACAAAGTGGAAAGATTTTTGGTATAGACCAATTCTTTCCATTTTTGTTGCACATCAATGGCCGGTATCCCGAAAAGGGTCTGATTCTCCTCCGTCACATTCTTGTTCACGGCGGAGAAGGCGTAAAGCACTGTATTCTTGGCGATATACAAATCCTTGTTGACGCAGGCCTTAGCCCAAATCTTGCAGTCATCGTCCACATACGTGCAGCCGGCGATACCGCTCTGGGCACCTAACAGTACACGTTTGCCGATATGCGTGTCATGCCCCACCTGCACCAGATTGTCGAACTTGCAGCCGTCGCCGATGTAGGTGGTGCCCGATACGCCCTTGTCGATGCAGCACGAGCAACCCACCTCCACATCATTGCCGATGTACGTGTCACCGCAGGATTCCAGCTTCACCCAGGCATCGGGGCGCTTCTGGAAATAGCAGGCATCCCCACCGATGGTGGAATTGGAGTGTATAATCACATTATCCCCAATGACCGTGTTGGCGTAGATGCTCACATTGGAGTGGATCAGGCAGTTGCGCCCGATTTTCACATTCTCGCCAATAAACACCAAAGGCTGTATCACCGTTCCCTCGCCGATGACGGCTGTCGGGTGGATGGCCGTCTGCTGCGGGTTGAAATGCACAAAATGCCGCACGACGGACAGGTAATCCTGCAACGGGTCCTCCGTGACAATCAGAAGCTTGCCGTCAGGGCACTCCACATCCGCCTTGTCAATCAGCACCACGGAAGCATCGCTTTGGAGCATCCGTTTGTAGTACTTTTCGTTATCCACAAAGGAGATGTCGCCCGGCACCACAGAATGCAACTCGTTAATGCCCGTCACCGGACCGGCGAAATTGCCCTTCTGCTGGACGGGATGGCCGATCATGGCCAAAATATCCTCAACAGGGATGGGATGTTCGAAACGCATGAACAGGAATTTAAAGGAGCGTGTCCGAATGCCAAAGCATCCGTAACAACTATTTCACTCTTTCGGAGTATTTGTTATTACGGGTGTCCACCTTGATCATCTCACCAACGTTAATGAACAAAGGCACATAGACTTCCGCACCGGTTTCCACCACCGCACGTTTGAGCGAGTTGGTGGCCGTATCGCCCTTCACGCCAGGATCGGCCTCAACCACTTCCAGATCCACGAACGGGGGAAGCTCGCAGGTCAGCGGGGTGTCCGTATCCGTATGATACATGATTTCAACGGCTTGGCCCTCTTTGAGCAAGCTGGGGTTGTTGATGAGGGATTTGTCGATGGAGAGCTGTTCGTAAGTCTCCGTGTGCATGAAATTGTACGTATTATCGTCCTCTTTGTACAAGAACTGGTACGGGCGGCGCTCCACGCGGGCGAGCTCGATCTTGATGCCGGCGTCAAAGCGGAACTCCTGCACTCTACCGGACTTGATGTTTTTCAGTTTCGTGCGGACAAAGGTGTTGCCTTTGCCGGGTTTCACATGAAGGAATTCGACGATAGTCCACAATTCATTGTTATGGACGATGCACAATCCATTTTTAAAATCAGCTGTCGTTGCCATATACGTGTGTTTTTATTTTAAAATATAATCGGCGGCAAAAGTACGCTTTTTTTCCTTTTGCGCCTCTTACCACCGATTACTTTAATAATAAAAAACTGATTATCAATCTATTGTATTAATCCACAACAACACCGTGTCGGTCAATCATCTTCCGCAGGTTGATCAGCGCATAGCGCATACGACCCAGTGCCGTGTTGATGCTCACGCCAGTGGATTCGGCAATCTCCTTGAAGCTGTAATCCTGATAGATGCGCATGACAAGGACCTCCTTCTGCTCTTTGGGGAGATAGTCCACCAGATTGGACACATCCTCGAAGATCTGCTCGCGGATGAGCTTCTGCTCCACCGACTCCTCACGGGTGCTGATCACGTCGAAGATGTCAAACTCCCCATTACTCTCATAGAGCGGCAGACGCTGCACTTTCCGGTAGTAGTCGATGCGGAGATTGTTAGCAATGCGCATAACCCATTGGAAGAACTTGCCCTCCTCGTGGTAGTTTCCGGAACGGATTGTGTTAATAACTTTAATGAAAGTATCCTGGAAGATATCCTCTGCCAGTTCCTTGTTCTTCACAGAAATCATTATATAGGTGAACAGCCGCTTCTCGTAACGGGAAATCAAGGCCTTCAGTGCAGACTCGTCCCCATACTGGTAACGTTGCACTAATTCATTATCAGACAAAACATTAGCTTTCATCAGAAACTCCTTTCTTTATTAATATGAACGAACTAATAAAGTAAATGTTTTTCGATAGAATGCTGTTTTTGTTATCTAATACTTGAACGCTGCAAAAATACATTTTTTTTTAATCCGCAAGCAAAAAAACTGTTTTTTCAAAAAAAAATCACAGTATAATGTTTATAATTATCCATAACTATTTAATTATAAGATATATATCAAAAACCACAGGAAAAATCAGGAGTAAAAACGGGGCGACGGGTGTCCAAAAGACGAAAAAATTGTATTTTTGCACGTCAAAAGGAAAAAGCCATGGCCTCGTTTGAAAGTTTGTATAACAAAATAGAATACAACGTGAAAGCGGCGGCGTTGCGCATGGCGGAACTGCGGAAGGAGAATGAAATGCTGCAGGAGGAGGTGGAACTGCTCCGCCAGCAACAGCAGGGGTTGAGGAAGCAGCTGGCTGACATGGAAGAGAAAATCAAATTAACAATAATTACAAAAACGATATTAGACAAAGAAGATAAGAAAGAAACCAAAAGGCAGATACAAGATTGGGTGCGGGAGATTGACAATTGCATAACCCTTCTCACGAGCAAGTAGTGATGGAAGAAAAAATAAAGATCACAATACAGGTAGCGCAGAGGCCGATCACGATTCTGATACAGAAAGAGTGGGAGCACTACTTCCGGGAAGCGGAAAAGATAATCAACGATAGTTTTCTAACATTCGCCAAAAGATGGACATACAAAGACCAACAGGACCTACTCTCCAAGATACTGGTCGATTTTGTGGTGAAATGGCTGGCCGATGAAGAGAGACTGAAAGCATACGACGAGGAGCTGGTTCCGATGATGGAATCCCTGAAAAGCCTCACTGACACATTCGAAGTTGATTGATTCGTTCTTTGAAAAAGACATCCCGCATAAGTCCAGATACGTTTGTTAAACTCAACACATTTTCAAACGAAGGGGACGCTTGCCTTACCTAGAACAGGCCCGAATCCGTACGGATGGAATTCATTCCCGGGGAAGCGCGAAGTAAGTCGGCACCTTCGATCATATCAGATAGGAGTTTTTCGAAACCCTATGGGGCTTATGCGGTTTTTTATGCCGCCCGCCCAACACACCCAACCGCTTGAAGTGCCCATACAATATTAACTAAAACCTATTATATATGACAGTACTTTGGATTATCATAGGCATTGTGATTGGAGCCGCAGCCGGCATCACACTAGCCTATACCCTACTCAAAAAACAACTCACCAAATCCGGACGTGAAGCCCTGAAGAAAGCGGAAGAAGACGGCGAACTGCTGAAAAAGGAGAAAATACTCCAGGCAAAGGAGAAGTTCCTGCAACTGAAAGCCGACTATGAGAAGACCGTGAACGAGCGCAACCAGCAGCTGGCTTCCGCCGAGAACCGCATCAAACAGAAAGAGAACACCCTCGGCCAGAAGATGGAGGAACTGAACCGCAAGACCGCCGAGAACGCCTCCCTGAAGGAGACCCTTAACAAGCAGCTGCAGGCAGCCGCCCAGAAGCAGAAAGAGCTGGACAGCCAGACCGCCATACAGAAAGCCAAGCTGGAATCCATCGCAGAACTCACCTCCGAGCAGGCCAAGGAGCAGCTAATCAGTCTGATGCAGGACGAAGCCAAGGCCGACGCCATGGTGCTCATCAAGGACATTGTGGACGAGGCCCGCAACACCGCCAACCTCGAAGCCAAGAAAGTGGTGGTCAACGCCCTCCAACGCACCGGCGTGGAGGTGGCCTTGGAAAACACCGTTTCCGTATTCAACATCGAGAACGACGAGATCAAGGGCCGCATCATCGGCCGCGAAGGACGTAACATCCGCACCCTCGAGAACCTCACCGGCGTGGACGTCATCATCGACGACTCGCCCGATGCCATCCTGCTCTCCAGCTTCGACCCCGTGCGCCGTGAAATCGCCCGTTTGTCACTCCAGAAACTGGTCTCCGACGGACGTATCCACCCGGCCCGTATCGAGGAGATTGTGGCCAAGACGAAGAAACAGATCGAACAGGAAATTGCCGAACTTGGCAAACGCACCTGCATCGACCTTGGAATCAACAACATGCCGCATGAGCTGATGCGAATGGTCGGCAAAATGCGCTACCGTTCGTCCTACGGGCAGAACCTGCTGCAACACTCCAAGGAGGTGGCCAACCTGTGCGCCACCATGGCCGCCGAGCTGGGCCTCAACCCGAAGATCGCCCGCCGTGCCGGCTTACTCCACGACATCGGCAAAGTGCCAGACACGGAGCCCGAAATGCCGCACGCACTCTTCGGAGCCCGTCTGGCCGAGCAATACAAGGAGCGTCCGGAAATCGTCAACGCCATCGGAGCGCACCATGACGAGATGGAGATGACCACCCTCATCGCCCCCATCGTCCAAGTGTGCGACGCCATCTCCGGCGCACGTCCCGGCGCACGCCGTGAGGTGGTGGAGGCTTACATGAAGCGCCTCAACGACCTCGAGAATCTGGCCCTCACCTACCCTGGCGTGGTGAAGACTTACGCCATCCAGGCCGGCCGTGAACTTCGCGTCATCGTCGGAGCTGAAAAGGTCACCGATGCCGAAGCCAACCAGATCTCCTTCGACCTGTCGAAGAAAATCCAGAATGAAATGACCTATCCGGGCCAAATCAAAATCACGGTCATCCGCGAGACACGGTCCGTCAACTATGCCCGATAGAAACCCATTATGGAAGAGGAGAAGAAACCCAACAAACGGCGACGCAACTTCCTGTTGTTATACGGCGGCACCCTGCTCGCATTCCTCGTCTATTTCTTTTTCTTCTCCTCCCACTCATTCAAAACCCACCTCTCCCTTGACCGCAAGATCAACAATCTCGAAGAAAAAATAACCTCTACGAAGAACCAGGTGGGCAATGTTTACACATTCGAGCAACTGAACAACGACAGTACTCTTTTAGAGAAATACGCGCGCGAACATCTCAATATGCACCGCGCCGATGAAGACGTCTTTATTATCATTCATGAATAGCCAAAAACGCGACATACGGATCCTCATCATCAATGGTGTGAACTTGAGCCAACTGGGCACCAGGGAAGTGAACCTGTACGGTCATCTTTCCTTTGAGGATTACCTCGTGCAACTTCGGGCGGATTATCCGGACACTCAGATGGATTATATCCAATCTGACATTCTCGGAGAACTCTGTTCGGCCATCAGCAATTCCGAACCATACGATGCGGTGGTGCTGAATGCGGGTGCCTACACGCACACAAGTCCCGAACTTGCCGACGCGGTGCGTTCTACGACCACCCCGGTGATCGAGGTTCACATCAGCAACCTGTTCGGACGGGAACGGTATCGCCGCCACTCCGAACTGGCGGCCCATTGCGCAGGTTTCATCTGCGGATTTGGATTGGACAGCTATCGGCTGGCCCTTGAATCGATATTACAAAAAAAAAATTCACACTCTTAAACTTCAGACCTGTCATATTGTCATTGCATCTGTTTTTTTGAAAATCACAAACCTTAAAAATCATAAATGTTATGAAAAAAGTATTTAGTTTACTGATGGTTATGGCTTTTGTTTTCGCCGCTGTCGCCCAAGATAGCGGTGAAAAGTCCAAGAAAGTAAAAGAACCCGAAATCACATTTGAAAGCCTCACGCATGACTACGGCAACATCCAGCAGGGTGATAACGGAACGTGCGAATTCCGCTTCAAAAACACCGGCAAGGCTGACTTGATTCTCACCAACTGCCGTGCCAGCTGTGGATGCACCGTTCCCGAGTGGCCCAAGGATCCCATCGCTCCAGGCAAAAAGGCTGTCATTACCGTGAAATACAACACCCAGCGTCTCGGTGCCATCAACAAGACGATCACCGTCGAGTCCAATGCCATCAACAACCGCGTGGTGCTGAACATCAAAGGCAATGTGGCCGCTAAGCCCGTGGAGGCTGCTCCCAGCAACGAAGCAAGTCCTATGAAGACCAACAACTAACAAAACAATGAAAAGAATACTCATTATCGGAATCTTACTCTGTGGCATCCTGTTCGTACAGGCGCAAGACACGAAGAAGGCTACCCCGGCGAGCAAAAACTCGACCACCAAGCAGGTATATACCGGAACGGGTGCTGAAATCACGTTCGACAAGCTCACGGTTGACTTCGGGACATTGAAAGTGGGTGACGTGAAGGTGGTGACCATCACATTCACCAACATCGGCAAGAAACCGCTGATCCTGGATGATGTGATCTCCTCTTGCGATTGTACCACGGTGACCTGGGAGAAGAAACCTGTCATGCCGGGTCAGAAGGGGACCATCAAGGCCACCTATACGGCCAAGAACACCGGACTGATCAGCAAGCGGCTGACGGTGCTTTCCAATGCGAACACCGACAGAGTGATATTGCAATTGAAGGGTGAGGTCAAGTAAGGCCTCCCCTATCCCTGGGGTCGTTTGGTTTTGACAGCGGGTTCGGGGAATTGTAAGCAGGTCGGAGATTGTGAGCCGACTCCGTCAAAAATCAACTCTCGATGCCAATAAACGGCGAAACTTCTTATGCATTCGCAGCGTAACCGTTGCGGATCCCGCCGCACAGACAAGGTCTGCAGCCGCGGGCGCTTCCCCGGAAGTTAATCGGTCCGACGTCCGGTCAGAAGTGTCATAAAGGGACAGATAGCGAGTGCAGGCCTCGATGCACAAGCGAAAATCTTGAGGATACGCGCCAGACAGGTTGGTCCCGTACCATTCCGGTGCCGACAATCAAACGGAGACTAAACTTGTAGAAAGCAATTCTGCGGCCAGTTTGGACGGGGGTTCGACTCCCCCCGGCTCCACTTGGAACAGGGGAATAGCTCCCCGAAACACCACAAAAGACACTGATAATCAAAAAGATTGTCGGTGTCTTTTTTTTCTTGCCATCAGAATGGTAACGGTGTCTGGAGAAAATAATGTTGTTCTACTCGTAGTATTCAATCGTACGGGATGCGGAGCCCCTGCCATATTCGTAGCCTTCGCTGCTCCTTTTCGTCCAGTTCCCATATTTGTCCAGACCGGAATACGAGAGGGTTTCGTACGACACTTCGCCATCCTCCGTGTGTTTGATCTTTACCACAAAGCCTCGATTGTCGTAAGTATAGGATTCCAACAGTGACATCCCTTCGGCAGCCGCTTCGCTTCCAATAGGGCGCTCAGAATCCCACAGATACGTGACATGATTCTCATACCCGTTCATCTTGACTATCCGGCCCTGCTTGTCTCGGGAAAATGTGAATTCCCCATTATGCCTGGTCAGATTTCCGTTTTCATCAAATTCATAAACGAGGAAGTCTTCACTCATCTTCTTCACAGGTCCGTGGAGTTCAAAGAAGGTGAGGTCTGGATTAGTCACAGAAAGCTGTGACACCGTATCAACAGTTCCTTTTCCAGACACATCTTCGGACCGTTTATGGGAATTATTGCACGAAGCGCATATCAAGCATGTGGCCAGTGCCACAACAGCAAACAATGATTTTTTCATTTTTCATTAGGTTAAAAAAGTAACAACAACACTTGTTTTATCAATTTCAATTTAAAGATTCTCATTGTACATGGACCTATGATTCACACAACAAAAGTATTTATTTTTTCCAATTGACATAAAACAATTATCAAGATTATTCTTCACACCTACACTCCGGTCCGGATGATGCTGCGGTCGTCGTTCGAAGATTTGGGCGCGCCAGCCTTCTTATAGGCGTTGAAGTTGTAACTGATTCCTAACCAGAACATCCGACTCTTATTCTTCAACATATTCTCCAATCGGTAGTACTGATTGTCGGAGAAGACCTCCCACTTGCGGGTATTGAAGACGTCGGTGAGCTGCGCGGAAACCGTGAGCGCACCCTTCAGGAACTTTTGGCTGATGCCAATGTTCATATAGTGCGAAAAAAGCGTGGTGAACTGCGGGTAATACTGCGGCGTGTTCAGGAAATACTGCAGTGAAATGTTCATCCCCTTGATGGGCTTGAAGCTAAGCTGTACGTTGCTGTTGTTAACCCAACCGCTGTTCGAGATGTCCCACGAATCGATGTTGCCGACCGATCGAAGGTAGAAGGTGTTCGTGCCCACCATCGCCGACATCCACTTCCACGGATCCACGGTAAGGTTCACGTCCAATCCTGCCTTGGTCTGCGACGTGGCGTTGATGTAGGTCATCAGCAGCACGTCTTCCTCGAAACGGGCCACTTGCGTGATGTAGTTGTGGATATAGTTGGCGTACAGACCAGTGGAGATGCGGCATTTCTTCGCTTTGTATTGATAGAGCAAATCGGCATTGTCGGAGCTTTCGGGTTTGAGGTTCATATTGCCCTGCTCGAAGTTGTGCGGGTCAATCATGCTCATGTAGGGGTTGAGCTGCGGATAAGTGGGGCGGGTGATACGCCGCGAATAGGCGAACGAGAGCGAATGCTTCTCCGAAAAAGCATACTTGAGGGAGAGCGACGGCCCTAGGAAGAAATGTTGTGTTGATTCGTCCAGCACTTCCTTTTCACTATGCAGGTGTGTGTGGCTATATTCGGCACGCAAACCCGCGCTCCAGGTGAAGGGCTTTCCCGACTTGGAGGTCAACTGCACATAGGCGGCGGGCACGTACTCCCTATGCAGCAGATCGTTACTAAACTGTTGAGAGTATTCCCACCCATCAGGAGCGTTTACGTAAAATTCGTGGTAAATATTGTTCTGCCGGTAGGAGAACTTCACGCCGGCATCCCAAAAACCGTACTTTCGGATGATGCGCCAGTCAGTCTGCGCGGAGGTGAGCAGCGGACTACCACCCGACACCGACTTACTGACCGAGTCGCCCTCCAAGAAATAGTACGACGGGCGGTGTCCCCATATTTTGGAAACATTCGCCTTGACGCTGAAAGAGAGCTTACCAGGCGTTATGACTCGCTTGAACGCAAAGGTGCCGTCAATATTCTCGCGGTTCCAAGTCACGTCGCTACGACGGTTTTCGTGTACCAAAGTGCCACCGTAAAACCAGTCGTTGGAGAGGTCCTGCACCGTATTCAACCGCGGTATAATCAAACGTAAATCAAAATCGACAGTAGTTCTGAGATCCGGCCGGATGGTGAACCCCAAAGCAACATTGTTGTTGAAAGTCGTCCGCAGCGCGTGAATCTGCTGACTGAGACTGTCGCCAGTGGTGCGATAATATCGGTACAATGAACCATTGTTGACATCATCCTCGTATTTCAGCTGGTAGTTGAAACGAAAAGCGAACTTTTTCCGAGAATAGTTCAATGCGAGATTACCGTTGGGGAAGTGGTTGAAGCCATAGTTCACAGAGGCCATTCCACTCAGTCCGCGGGCCGGACCCTTCTTGGTGACGATATTGATGATGCCACCGGTACCCTCCGCATCGTAGCTGGCATTGGGATTTTTGATTATGTCGATGCTCGCCACGTTGGACGATGGAATGGCATTAATGGAGCCGAGATTGGTGGGTACGCCATCAAGAAGGAGAAGAACATTGCCGTTGCCACGGAGGGAGATATTACCGTTGGGATCGATTGTCACGGAAGGTTCTGTCCGCAACACATCGCCAATGGAACCGCCCATCCACGCAGTGGCGTCCGTGGGTTGCAGTCGGGTCGTTGTAACATCCACATATTTACTACCATTACCAGCCTGTTTGGCGGTCACATACACTTCGTCCAACTGTTGCGATGTGGCTTCCATCAGAATTGTACCCAATTGAACTTGTGGTATATTCGCCACAAAAGGCAACTGCTTCGTCTTATACCCCATAAAGACCACCGTCAGAAAACAAGAGTCTTTTGTTTGGGCAATTTCCAATTCAAAATGGCCCTCTTGGTTTGTCAGCGTTCCCGCTATCACGCTATCGTGATGGGAGACAAATACGGATGCATACGTCAGGGTGTGGCCATTCGCCGCCGAAACGATGCCTGTCACCTTGCAGCGGTTCTGCTGCGCGGATAAAGGCAGGAAGGCTGTTGCGAGAAAGAGGATGATGACAAGACTGAGAAACTTTTTCATACTTGACAATGCGGCAAAGGGAGATGGCACCGGTAATCCTCTCATTGAGCGGCAACTGCAGCGTTACCGTCCACAATCCAGTCGGCAGCAGTCTCAATGATATTGTCTATGCCTTGAGCCACTGCGGCAGGATCGAGGAGAACGCGAACCTCAGGAGGAACACCATTCTCGTAGTTGCCGCCGTCGAGCGCGATGGAGCGGGAGCAGCTGAAGCGGTAGTTCCAGCCGTTCGGGAGCAGTCCGCCATTGGGCATTCCCGTGCCCCCACCCGTATAGTCGCCAAAGAGCTTCACGTTGTCAAACGCCTGTGTACAGATGGCGAAATAGGAGGTGGCACTGAAGGACCCCCGATCAATCAGCACAGCCACTGGCTTAGTGTATGGATTCTCCAAGATGCTTTTAGCAGGCGCGTACATCGTAACCGGACTGGTGAAATCGTTATGCCCAGGGCCGGCTTTGTGCTGCACAGAGTAAAGCGGCTGCCCGTGACAGTCGAGAATGCTGAGCAGCTTCGTGATATTCTGGTCGCTGCCTCCGCCGTTCTGCCTCAAGTCCAGGATGATGCCGCTACAGTTGCTGTAGCGATTCAGGATATATTGCAAGTCGCTTTCGCTGATGCTGCTGCTGAACGAGCTGTAACGCACATAGGCCACTTTGCCGTCGCGGATAGCATTGTGGGCGAGATTTCCGGTATAGTGTGCGTTTATCGTCAAATAGTTCCGCCGCACAATGTCGCTGTTGAAGTTATTGTTATTGAGATTCCAATAAAACATGGTGTCGCTGAACCCATAATCGAAATTTGATGTCAAGTCGGTGTGTCCGTCATGCAGGGTGTTGAGCATGGCGGCGCAGACTCGGAAAAGGCTGTCATCGCTCATCTCATCATTCACCAATGGGCGATATACCGTGTAAACAGAGTCCCAATTCACACCTTTGATATCAAAGAATGCGTATTGCTGGTCAACTTTATCCCACAGATATTGGAACACATTGACGGGATTAGAAGGTTCATCGCCCCCCATCAAAACACGGTTGCAGGAGGAGATAGTCACGGCCAAGAAACACAAGAGGATGATATTTGTCTTTTTCATAATAGCTTTGGAATTACAGTTTGAACATGAATGAAACATAAGCAGTGTTGAAGGCATTGGAATAGGGGTAGGTCCCCTTCTTGCCTGTCGTCAGGAAATCCCAACGGTATCCGAAACTGAAGATGTTGCCGTTACGCAAGTTGACATTGAACCCGAGGTCGATGTCGCAACCGGGGAAAGGTTTGAATATCGGCTCGTTGTTGCCCAGCAACGTGCGCAGGAGGCCTTCATCCTTTGGCAAATCCTGCACGTAGGCGAATTGCGGACGCGAGGCGATGGCGAAAACGGGTAATGAAAACTTAAAGAAAGCCGTCATCCACGGGTGGGTGGCATCTTTCTTGTCATAGGCGAAGTCGCACTGTGCCAATGCCACGGCATTGAGGTTGCCAAATACCGAAAAGGACGTGGACGCGTTGCCCAACACAGGAATCTGTTTGAAGTCAAAGAGTGTGGTCACGGAAGCACCCGCCCAGAAATGCCAGCGGCTGACAGATGGTTTCAGGCAGCTGTAGAGATACTCCAAACTGGGCCCCACAGCGGTTTGGGTGCCCGACAGGGAGGTCAGGGTGCTTTTACCCCACATAAAGTCGAAATGGATGCGGTTGCGTCCCCATTCATCCGTGAAACCGAAGGTGTAGTCCCGGTTAAGACCTTTATAAACAAACGGGATAGTGCTCTTGTCGAGGCATGTTACAGATCCCAAGTCAATCCGGAAATCAAGCCAGAATGAATTGGCTGTTTTTTCTTTCTGTTTTTTTTCCTTGGTTTTTTGTGCGAAACCCATGCCGCACAGCGAAACCAACAGAGCCAAGACAGTGATTCTCTTGAATAAAATGCTGAAATTCATAGGCATAATAGCTTTGTGGTATATTACAGTTCGTTTAATATCATTTTCATTTGTCAGTGCCTTCCTCTTTGTTCTTCTCCCGAGGGATTGGCGAAACATACAGGTCCTCAATCCGCTTGGGACGATAGACGTCCAACCAGCGGAAATCCTGGAGCCGCCGGTTCTTCTCCTCGAACTGCTCGTCCGGATAAATCTTCCCGTCCGGCGCATCGTAAAAACGGATCTGCTGTATCTTATTGTCATCAAAAAAGATGCGCATCTCACTCGTAATGGAAGAATTGATACCGATCAGCGAGCTGTCCTCCTCCTGCACATAATACACACACTCGGCATTGCCCACAATGTTTACCTGCCGCAACTGCTTATCGCGGATAAATCCTGTAATGTTCAACCCCTTTATCTGGTTGAATTCCGAATCATCGAACAAACCGCCGACAATAAAGCCCGATTTGCACAAATCGATGCGCATTTCCGAAGAGTCCAAGCGGACAAACCGGATCGTATCGCCCGTCAGCTGATACTCCTCCGACCAGACTGCCGGATTATAAAACATGATCACCATCGAATCCTGCGCATTGTAGATCAAGGAGTCGCAAGCACCCTGCAAATCGTTCCGATAGAATTTCGCATGATTATACGCCCGCATCAGCTCCATCTCATTGTCTTCATTGAAAAGAACTTTTATAGTATCGGAATGGAGGAACAGCGAGTCGTTGTTATCATCAATCAAAATGACAAGATTGCTGTCTGTCACTAAGGAGGTGCCGCCGTTCTCATAATGTTCCACATAGTTGCCCTGCACCACATATTTCTGGACAGTATCGGCAATAGAGACCCGGTGCCACGCCTGTCCAAAGCGGCGTTCCCTCTCATAGTAAACGCTGTCAGCCGACATAATCTGCGATTCGTTGTGCAGACGAACATCACCCACCAACAAGGCAATCTCTCTGTCGGTGTCATACCATCCCGAGTTGGTCAGAATCGTATTCTCTTTCGAGACCATCTGGGTCGGGGAGATGAAAAAAGCCCTCTTGGATACCGTATTGTACTGCAGCGAATCACAATCCACCTTATACGATGAGCTTTGCATACAAACATTTTCAAAAGCGTATGCGTCATCGGTTTTGGTATAATAACGTCCAATACGGCTGGTCAGCGTGTCTTGTTCGCTAATCAGTTTGCCGCCAGTCAGATAATAGCCAATATCCGTGTTCAGGTCATAAATAAGGCTGTCGGTCGTCAGATACGCCTTGTCCTTTTCCAGCCGCACGCGCACCGCGATGGAGGCTGTGCGGTTGTTGCCGTCATAATAGGCCCTGCGCCCAAACAGACGGACGGAGTCGCCCACCAGTATGCGCACGCGGTCACCGAACGCCACCAGATAGTTCTCCTTTTCGTACAAGTAGGCACTATCGCAATAGCCCCTTACATTGTCCTGTGCGAAGGCCACATGTCCAATAAGACGCTGTGCGCCAGGCAGGTAGTCGTCATCATAAAAACCCATATCCGCACGATACTGGATTTTACGGCCGCCTTGTGCCTCAACGGAAGCACAAATGGACAGAAACAGGAAGGAAAGCAATATCAACCTCCTCATATCCGCTTATTTGGTTCTCGTCGTATCCTCCCACTGGGAGACTATCCTACCCTGTTTATAGGTAATCTCGCGAATAACACGGCCATTCTGGTCATAATATTCCTCCTTCCCGTCCTTCTCATTGCGCACATAGCGGGTCAAAAGGGCTTTCATGCCGCGGGCATCGTACGAGAGCATCTCGCCTGTACCCTCCTTAAAATCGGCCTCCCCTACCAGCACACCGCGCTCATCATAGTACGACCATTTACCCTCATACAGGTCATTCTTATAATTACCCTCAATGTTCAAATCACCATTCAAGTGATAAGCCCTGAAGGGTCCGTCGCGGTGACCGTGCGAGTAAGTTGTCTCCTGTGTTTTCTCCCCATTGGCTGTATAGAGCGTCTCCACTCCGTCAAGGGAATCATTCACATAGAAAGCATGCGCATCCAACGCCCCATTCTCGTAATAGCGGAACAATTCGCCGTTGCGCTTGCCCCGACGCATCTGCACCTCTATTTCCAGCGTATTGGGTGTATCATAATAATATTGTGTCTTGCCATGTTCCTTTCCGAAACGATATTGGATGATGGACTGCACATGTCCGTCCGGATAGTAGTTTCTTTCCGTTTTCGCACACGACAGCAGCAGCATCGCAAGCACAACCATAGCAGCAACCGAAGTTATCTTTCTCATAATAGAACTGTTTCTTCGGCTGCAAAAGTACAAAAAAAGGAGCAGAGAACATCACTCCGAGCGCAAAGAACATTCCCTGCTCCCATCAGGGCTAATATTTCACCACTTTCCGATACAAGAAACCGTCATCCGTATGAATTCGAAGCACGTATGATCCCTGCGGCAAGTGTGCCAGAGATATGGTTTTTGGTATGTTACCCTCCCATATCTCCACCATGTGCCCATGAATGTCAAACAGCTGGAGGTCAATCAGGTGCATTCCTCCGACATGCAGATTAACCCTGTCCGATGTCGGATTCGGATACAAGGCAAACGGGTAATGATTATAATCCAACACCACTGTCGTGTCACCCGATTGCGGATTTGGATTGCGTGTGATGACGATATTGTTCAGCTGGGTGTTCCCTTTCGCGGCCTGCTCCAGTTTCCAGCGAATGTAACGGGTTTCCGGGCGAAGCGTCAGATTGCTCACGCTGATGAAATCATCCTCCCGGATATCCTGTTCCGTCAGGGTGATCAGGTCGCTCCAGAAGTGTCCGTCCGGCGACTGGCTTACCGAGAAGAGGATTCCCTGGTATGCGGACGGGTTGGATCCAGCCTTTTTTCCCCTCACTTCGAACATCAGCTCGAGCGGAGCACTGTCCAAATGGGCCACCAGGGCCGCGGACCCGGCATTAGAGGCTTCAAACTTCGCTGACCCGTCGGCATACGATGCACCCAGATTGTATGCGCGGAAACCGTCGAGGTGCGTGATATCCAGATGTGCATTAGAGCTATTGTCCGAAATGTCTAACGGCAAGACAACGAGGGAGTTCGTATCCAGTATCACGTATGAGGCGGTTGCCACCTCGCTGTCGTACATCCTGTCGGCCACGGCAATCGCTTTCAGTGTCATTGTGCGGTCCAGCGTGATAGGACTCTGATAGAGCAGGCTCGTGCGCGTGGGCGCGGAGCCGTCAAGTGTGTAGTAGATGTCCGCACCGGCGGTGTTGGTGGTGATTGTGACCTGCTGGGGCTCATAGTAGGTCCCGGCCGATGGTGAGAATGTGGGCGTGGAGACCGTTTCCAACTGTTCCTCCGTTCCCACAACCAGAGCCAGATCATCCAGACGGTATTCTTTCTGTGAAGAGTTGGAAAAACGGATACGGAGGTCGGATGTTGCCGGCACATTCGGGAAGCGGACCCGATACCATCCCGATGTACCCGAGCCGCTGGGGAGCGAATCCTCCATCAACAAGCGGGTCCACGAGGCACCATTCCCAGAGACCTCCACCACAAGATGAGTCCCGTCATCCGATGCCGTCTTACGAAGGCCGCAGTAGAGGGACATGTTATTGTATGACAGCGTATTCAGCCCCGAAACCTGAAACCATTTCACCGTATCGTTTATCATCACATTCCCGCCACCAGAGGCACCGCCATACCCGGAGGAGGCGGAGGTGACACGCAAGTCGCAGGTGCCGTCACCCGTGTAAACCACCGTTGTGTCCTCCCAGCCGGAATAGTGCTGGACCAGCGTGGTGGCCGTCGGCAGGCCGAAATTTTCCTTGTAAAGTACTGTCTGCGCTCCCAAAGCCAACGGGAACACAGCGAGGAAGAAGAATCCAAAAAATGTTCTGATTTGCAATTTGTTTAACTTTTTCATAATTGTAATAATCATTGTTGAAAAGCGTACAAACAAGTATTTGACGCAGATTTACCAAATCAGAACATGCGCACAAAAACGCTGCAAATATACAAATTAATTTTTAATTCAATACCTATAAGATATATTTTATAAAAAATTATTTTTAAACCGATGCAACATTATGCGGTCTTAAGCGTTTTTAATTTCATAACTGTTATAATATGGAAACCGTACACGTATTATTTGCCGAGGATGATGTGAATCTTGGAAAGGTTCTCACCACCTATCTCACAAAAAAAGGTTTTGAAATCGACCATGCCAACAATGGGGAGAGTGCGTACGAGAAATTCTGCACCGGTTCCTACGACATCTGCATCATTGATGTGATGATGCCGTTGATGGACGGTTTCACGTTGGCACAGGAAATCCGCAAGCTGGACAAGCGCATCCCCATCATCTTCCTGACAGCCAAGAACCTGCAGGAAGACATGATCAAAGGGCTGTCCATCGGGGGTGATGACTACATCACGAAACCGTTCGCCATTGACGTGCTGCTGGCACGCATCCAGGCCCTACTCCGCCGCACCACTCCGGAAAAGGAAGAGGATTCCGTTATCGAGCTCGGCAGCATCACCTTCAACAAAAAGCGCCAGACACTCACCATCAACGGAGAGGAGACGAAAATCACCACCCGCGAGGCCGAACTACTCACCATGTTGCTCGAAAAGAAAAACGACGTGCTGGAGCGCGGCTATGCGCTGAAGAAGATCTGGGGCGATGACAGCTACTACAACGCCCGCAACATGGATGTGTACATCACCAAGTTGCGCAAGTACTTCAAAAGCGAGCCCGCCATCCAGATCATTAACGTCCACGGCATCGGATTCAAATTTGTCATGTAACCCGTTTTCTTAATCCCATAATAGCATGAAAAAAGATGGATGAGTCATTGACCCATCCATCTTTTTTTCATTTAGCAATCACAGGATTATCCTCTGAACGGGAAATCCCGGCCCGGATAATAACCTTGTCCTCCCAACATCTCCTCGATTCGCATCAGCTGGTTGTATTTGCAGATACGGTCGGTGCGGCTGGCGGAGCCGGTCTTGATCTGGCCTGTGCCCAAAGCCACTGCCAAATCCGCAATCGTCGTGTCCTCAGTCTCGCCGGAGCGGTGCGACATGACGGCCGTATAGGCGTTGCGCTGAGCCAGTGTGACGGCATTGATGGTTTCCGTCAAGGTGCCTATCTGGTTCACCTTGACCAAGATGGAGTTGGCGACACCCTTCTCGAGACCCATCTCCAGACGTTTCGAATTGGTAACAAACAGGTCGTCACCAACCAACTGCGTCTTATGACCGATGGTATCCGTCAAGAGTTTCCAACCATCCCAATCATCCTGAGCCAGACCATCCTCGATGGAAATAATGGGGTATTTGTCGGTCCATTGTTTCCAGAAATCAACCATTTGCTCGGAAGTGAGTTCATCACCCGTGGACCATTTCAGCTTATAGATTTTCTTTTCCTCATCATAAAATTCCGAAGCGGCCGGATCCAATGCAATGCACACATCCTCGCCCGGCTTGTAGCCAGCCTGTCCGATAGCCTTGAGGATCAGCTCAATGGCTTCATCGTTGGATTTGAGGTTCGGAGCGAAACCGCCCTCATCGCCCACGTTTGTGGAGTATCCCTGACCTTTCAAGACCAGTTTGAGGTTATGGAACACCTCAGCACCCATACGCACGGCCTCGCGGAAAGTGGGGGCACCCACCGGCATAATCATGAATTCCTGGAAATCCACGCTGTTGTCGGCATGGGAACCGCCATTGAGGATGTTCATCATCGGCACAGGAAGCACGGAAGCGTTGCTGCCGCCCACATAGCGGTAGAGCTCCTGACCGGTCTCCTGGGCTGCAGCCTTGGCAGCGGCCAATGAAACACCCAGAATGGCATTCGCACCTAACGCGCCCTTGTTCTCCGTACCGTCAATCTCGATCATGCGGGCATCAATCTCCGCTTGGTCGCTGACTTCCATACCCTCAATCTGTTCAGCAAGGGTCTTGTTGACATTCTGCACGGCCTTGAGCACGCCTTTTTTCAAGAAGCGGTCCGGGTCGCCATCGCGAAGTTCTACCGCCTCATGCACACCCGTGGAGGCTCCCGACGGAACCGCCGCACGTCCCATGGCACCAGCTGCCGTATAAAGATCCACTTCTACCGTTGGATTCCCGCGAGAATCCAAGATTTCTCTCGCTAATATTTTAACTATTTGACTCATAATAATTTATATTTAACTATTAAAAACGGTGCAAAAATACAAAAAATCAGGCAGCGGGAAACGCGCGCCACCAACAAAAAAAAAACGTCAGGACTTGCCGGAGAGAACCATCACGAATTCGCCTTTCACCTCTGTTTTCCCGAAAAACTCCAGAGCATCAGCCAACGAACCCCGGAACGTGTGGGCATAGATCTTGGAGATCTCCTTGGAGATGGAAATTTGGCGGTCCGGCCCCATAATCTCCACCATTTTCTCCAACGACTTCAGCAGCCGGTGCGGCGACTCGTACATCACAACCGTCTCCTCCATTTCGGCCAGACGTTTCAGCAGGGTCTCCTTGCCTTTCTTGTGGGGAAGGAAACCGCAGAAATAGAAGCTGCTGCACGGCAGTCCCGACTGAACGAGCGCAGGCACGAAGGCAGTGGCACCCGGCAGGCATTCCACCTCGATGCCCTGGGCCACGCATGCGCGCACGAGCAGGAAGCCCGGATCGGAGATGCCCGGCGTGCCCGCATCGCTCACCAGCCCCACCGACTCACAAGCCTGAATCTCCCGTATGATAGAAGGAAGTCTCTCGTGCTCATTGAAAATATGGTATGCGACACAGCGTTTGTCGATTTCAAAATGACGGAGCAGATTGCGGGTGGTGCGGGTATCCTCGCACAGGACAAAGTCCACCGACCGGAGCACATTGAGCGCACGCAGGGTGATGTCGTCCAAATTGCCAATAGGAGTTGGGATTACAAACAGCTTCATATACGTTTTTTACAACATCCGGACATGCCGGAAGAATCGTGGCGGCAAAGATACAATAAATATATTGCACATTTGCAAGAAAAAGGACAAGCCTTCAACCACTGCTGTATAATTCATTAATATACAACAGATGCCGTCACATCAATATAAAGTCAGGGAACATTATTCGATGGGGGATTTTGTCGAAAACATTCTCACCATCATCCAAATTCGATCTACTGAGCGTGTTTGGCTTCCCGTATTTTCGCATCCACAAGATCGGAACAGACCTTGAAAAAGTTAAAATCCAACGCTTCACTGATTTGCATCAGCAAATCCGTATATATCCACGGGCGACGGAATATCTTGTAGAGATTCTCCCGGGAGCAGTTTACATTTTGGGCAAGCCAAGTGATGCTTCTTCCCTGCCGTTTCAATTCCTGTCGAATCATCTCTCCGATATGAATATCTACTAAATTCGAAATATTTTTCTTCATAAGGCAGCAATTTCAACTAATTATGACACACTGACTCGTCTTTTTTTGAACACATGTAGTATAATCAAGCATAAATATTAAAAGCCACAAAGAAAATAAAAAAAATAAAAATAAAACATCAAAATTATGTAAACAAAATTTCCATTTTTTTATATAAATAATCCGAAAATTAGTATGTATTTGACTATCAGGCAATAACAATAATTAAAAATTTTTTGTAATTGCACCCAAAAGCACAAAAAACTCAATTCTGGAGAATGGAAAGAATAAAGAAATAAGTACGGCTCGGATTTTCTTGCACAAAAAAAGGGGATTCCGTTTGGAACCCCCTTTGTGCCCGGAACAGGACTTGAACCTGCACACCTTTCGATATACGCACCTGAAACGTACGCGTCTACCAATTCCGCCATCCGGGCAAGGTTAATATATACCCTCTTTGATGATATCGTGGATATGGATAACGCCCATATAACGGTTATTATTGTCCACCACAAAGAGGTTTGTGATATTTTTTTTCTTCATGAGTTCCAAAGCATCCACGACAAGAGCGTTTTCGTGGATGGTTTTGGGCTCTTTGGTCATGACATCCTGAGCGGTGAGTTTGGAATAGTCGGGTGTTCGTTGGAGCATTCGCCGGAGGTCACCGTCGGTGATGGCACCCACCACATGACCGTCGGTCACGACGGCCGTCACACCGAGGCATTTTCCAGAGATTTCAAGAATCACCTCCTGCATGGGGGCATTGGGTTGGACCATCGGCACGTCATTGAACTTGTAGAGGTCCTTGACGGTCATCAGGAGTCGTTTGCCCAAAACACCACCGGGGTGGAGGCGGGCGAAGTCCTCGGAGGAGAAGCCACGCAGCTTGATCAGTGTGGAGGCGATTGCGTCGCCCATTGCCAGCTGCGCCGTGGAGCTGCAGGTCGGGGCCAGATTGTTGGGGCTGGCCTCACGCTCGACCGAGCAGTTGAGCACAAAATGCGCTTCCCTTGCGAGCACGGACTCCAGATTGCCGACCATTGCAATCAGGATGTTGCCATTTTTCTTCAGAAAGGGCGTCAACAAAGCAATTTCAGGTGTGTTGCCGCTCTTGGATATGCAAAGAACGATGTCGTCGGGCTGGATGATGCCCAGGTCTCCGTGGATGGCATCCGCTGCGTGCATAAACGCAGCGGGAGTGCCAGTGGAGTTCAGTGTGGCGACAATTTTCTGGCCAATGATGGCGCTCTTGCCAATTCCCGTCACAACCAGCCGACCTTTCGAATGCAGAATCGCTTCCACGCTTTTGACGAAATCTTCATCCAGATACCGTCGCAAATTGCTCACTGCTTCCGATTCTTCCAGCAGAACCTTTTCAGCATACGATAGGATGTCCGTCTTCTCCATCAAGTTGATTCCTTATTCTTGATTGTCTGCTTTTTCACTTCAATCGCGTGATGAAAACGCTGGTATTTCCTTCTCGCTATGGAAGTGTCTCCAAAATAGTGTTTGAAATCCTCTTCTGTGAGGTCTTCCATCTCCTGATTTTGGAGCTGCAAAAATAATGAACTTTTCAATATGTTCGTCAATGTCGGATGTATTTTTTTATTTTTAGGACAAACCTCCTGACAAACATCACATCCAAAGACAAAGGGACTACTCGCAAGTATTTCATTATCAGGATTTTTATTCTCAACCGTATGATAGGCAAAACACCGGCTTGCATCCACGCGGAAAGGGGTTTCCAAGGCCTTTGCGGGACACTTGTCCTGGCACAAACGGCACTCACCGCAGTCCGAATTTCGGAAAGAATCGTAAAAATCAGCCGCACAATCGGTCAATATCGTCCCCATGACGAAATAGGATCCATCCTCGTTATGAACCAGGCCGTTTTTTCCGAAACAGCCCACGCCGGCCTCCACGGCCCAATTCTTTTCCGATATGCAGGAGCTGTCCACCGTAATCCTGTAATGGGCTTCCGGAGGAATGATTTTGCCAGCCAGCTCCTCTATCCGTTCAGCCAATGCGCGGTGATAATCCTCCACCCAGGTGAAGCGCGCCATCCTGTAGCGTTCGCTAGCAGGCTGTTCTTCTATTAAATAATTGTATAAAACCACCACCACACTTTTGCAACCCGGCAAAAGCTCGCTTGGGTCGAAACGCTTTACAATATCCCGTTCCAGAAAACGCATTCCGGCATGAGCACCTATAGCCAGCGCATCTTCAAAACGGTGGCGGGCATCCTCCAACGGTTTGGCACGGGCGATGCCGCATCGGCTGAAGCCCAACTCCAACGCCAGTTGCTTAACCCATTGTGAACTTAACGGCTTCACGTCTATCGTCCCCATTTAATAGCCTGAAACTTATCAGGAATCCGAATACTCGTGGGCCCGGGAACATCGAATTTGAGGGATTTCAGTGTCGCATTGATTTCCAACACATGATCCAAATCCTTGAAAATCATCTGTGTGAAAAACGAACGGGTAGAATCAACCGCAGTGAAGTTGTGATACTCGAAAGCCAGCTTCTGCCGTTTCGGCAACTTGTCCGTATCCCCATTGAAAGCCGCCTGCAGCATATTGAAGTTCACCGGCACGCCCAGAAGCAGACGAAGAGGCTCGTATGTTCCCTTGTAATAATTGTAGCCCAACTTATTGACATAGATGACACTGTCGGGGGTGAACACCATACGCATGATTTCCACCCCGTATGCATGGACATTCAAATACAGGATACTATCTATCCTGTTGACCATAAAATAATTGCAGGTTCGAGTACCTCCCGTGTCGGTAATATCGGCCTTGCCCCGATAGGATATCCACTGGTATCCTGATGCCATCGGCGGCAAGGTGTCTATCCGCTCGGCCGCCATTACAGCGGAAGAGCTGTCAGTCTGTGCCGTCATCGGGTCTGCCGCCATCAGCAGCACAAACAGGACGAATGCCGTTTTCAGGAGGATTCTATTCATAATGTCCGCAGAATAACATCCGCCGCTTTGGCCGACGCAGAGCCATCGCCCAGCAGCGTATAGAGTTGACGATAATCGTTTTTCATTGATTCAACACAGCCTTCATCTTCCGTAATCTTACGCAACTCCTCTGACAGATTTGTCGTATTATACTCATGCTGAATAAGTTCAGCAACAACCGGCTTATCCATAATGAGATTCACCAGCGAGATGTAGCGTATGCCGGAAATCAGGTTTTTGGCTATCAGATACGACAGTTCGCTGCCCGCGTAGCACACCACTTCCGGCGTTCCGATCATGGCCGTTTCGAGCGTAGCCGTGCCGGATGCCACGATGGCAGCCTTGGCATTCGCCAACAAGGGGTATGCGCTCCCTCCCACCATCGGTATCGGACAGGATTTCATATACTTTTCATAGAGGCTTCGCGGCTGCCAGTCCACTGCCGACACGACGAATTGGTATTGCGGAAACAGAGGCACCATCTTCAGCATCTGCGGAAGAATGGCCGTAATTTCCTGCTTGCGGCTACCTGGCAGCAGTGCAATGATTTCCCGTTCATCCAAGGAGTTAGCCGTCCGGAAATCCCGAGCTTCATCACTCTGGTGCAGGTCACGGCTGACAGCATCCAATAGCGGATGGCCCACATAATGGACCTTCATGCCGTGGTCGGCATAGAATTTCTCCTCAAAAGGCAGGATTACCATCATCTCATCCACGCAGCGGCGTATCTTCTTGATCCTACCCTTCTTCCACGCCCAAATCTGCGGTGAGATATAGTAATAGACCTTCAATCCGTTGTCTTTCGCAAACTCAGCGATGCGAAGATTGAAGCCGGGATAGTCCACAAGGATAAGCGCATCCGGCTCATAAAGCAGGATGTCGGTCTGGCAGATACGGATATTCCGGAGGATGGTATTGAGATGAACGAAAACCTCCCAGAATCCCATATAGGCCAACTCCTTGTAGTGCTTCACGATGTCGCCGCCAGCCTGTTCCATGAGGTCGCCGCCCCAGCAGCGGAATTCCGCCTGCGGGTCGCGGGCCTTCAGGGCCTTCATCAGATTGGAGGCGTGCAAGTCGCCGGAAGGTTCGCCTGCGATGATGTAATATTTCATAGCCGTGCCATTTAGTTCCACCAGCGGAAACGGGTGTCAGACCGCTTACGAAAGCAGTCGTTTAACGATATCGGACACCATTTTATTGTCCGCCTTTCCGGCGAAGGCCTTGGTGGCCTGTCCCATCACCTTGCCCATATCCTTCATACCGGCGAAACCGTTGTCGGCGATAATCTGTTTCAATGCGGCCTCGATTTCCTCCTCCGACATCATCTGCGGGAGATAGGTTTGGATGATGTCCAACTGGAATTTCTCCTCCTGATAGAGGTCGTCGCGGTTCTGTGCCTTGTACATCTCGGCGGAATCCTGGCGTTGCTTCACCAGCTGTTTCAGGATTTTAATCTCCCCTTCCTCAGTCAGGTCTTCGGCAGCACCCTTCTGGGTTTTGGCCAGCAGGATCGCAGACTTCACGGCACGGAGGGCATTCAGTTTCTCTTTTTCACGGGCCAGCATCGCGGCCTTGATGTCTTCATTAATACGTTGTTCCAATGACATAATATTAAGATTTAGAATTGCCGCAAAGATACGAATTTCGCAGCAAAAATGAAACCTATGAATTTGCAGCATAAAAACAAACCATTTTTCCTCTCATTGGACCAAGTATCGCTCGTGTATTTTCAACAACTCGGACAAAAAAACCACAACAGCATCACACAAAAGAATAAAAAACCTATTTTTGCATTTTAAAATTCATAAAAAGATGAAACAGATTTCCTTATTTCTAATAGCTTTGAACTTCCTTTTCTCCTTTAGGGCCACCGCCCAACTCCAGGATACCACTCTCGCCATCCCCAACAGCAGCTTCGAGAACTGGTCGAACGGCAGCGGATACAGCGTCACGGTACTCTTCTTTCCCCTGACCGTATATAGCAGCTACACCTACCCCACCGGATGGAACTATCCGGCGTATCCGGTAAACCAGACCGTCACCTATAGCGGCATGAATGTCAACGTGAACACCAATATTCCGCTGCTGAAAGTGGAGAACATCACTAACGGTGCGCCTCATGGCAGCCACGCGCTCAAGCTGCAGAGTTTCATGCTCTCCGACATCATCAGCTCCACCGTCTATAACCTCGCATCCTCCTCACTGGACTCCACACTCACCACCACGGTCTTCCCCACCGTGCTCACCACCGGCGTGGTTGACATAGACCAGCTGCTACCTTTGATGAGTAATATATCCTCCCATCTCGGGAGCGTGTCGCAGATGGTGTCCCTATTCGCGAATGTGGACATGAACACCCTCATTGATGGCGGCATTGACCTGAATGGGGCGAAGCCCAGCCGGCTGACCGGACAGTACAAGTACACCTCGGCCACCAGTGGCGACAACGGCGGCATCCTGATGCTCGGCACCAAGTACAACACCTCCACGCACAAACGCGAAGTGGTGGGTGCCGGCTACACCGTCAATCTCACCGACATCGCCAGCTACACCCCGTTTGAGATAACCTACTCCCCACTCTCCGACATCAATCCCTCCTCGCCATACATCGAAGCCGATTCGCTCATCCTCCTGCTGTTCTCTTCCGCCAACATGTCACCACAACAAGGGTCTGCGCTATTCCTTGACAATCTCCAGCTGTGGGCCCATGTGGACCCCGTCCCCGCTGACACCTGCAGTGCCGTTTTCGGCCTGACGGTCAGCAACGTGGACACCACACACGCCACGCTGGGGTGGACCTACGAGGGCACACCCAACCATTTTGAGGCTGAATACGGCGTTCAGGGGTTCACGCAAGGCAGCGGCACGCTTGTCAATGCCAACAGCAACAGCCTCATCCTTTCCGGCTTACAGCCAGACACCCCGTACGACGTGTATGTGCGCTGCGTGTGCAACAGCACCCTTGCAGGCAGCTGGGCCATGACAACATTCCGCACCGACACATCAGTGTCACCCATCATTCCCAGCCCCGACACTTGCAGCGCGGTTTTCAACCTGCACGTCATCGAGGTGGACACCCTGCACGTCACGATAGGCTGGGGCTTTGAGGGTAATGTTCTTGATTTTGAAGTGGAATATGGCGCACAGGGGTTCACGCAGGGCGGCGGCACCACGCTCCATACCAGCGAGAGCTTCCTGCACCTCTCCAACCTACAGCCCGGCACCTGCTACGACATCTATGTACGGTGCGGGTGCGGCAACAGCCTATGGGGCAACTGGTCCATGATTACCTTCTGCACCGACACATTAGTGCCGCCCGCCATACCCGAGCCTGACACCTGCAGCGCGGTTTTCAATCTGCACATCATCATCGTGGACACCACACACGCCACTATAGGCTGGAACTTTGAGGGCGATATACTCGATTTCGAAGCTGAATATGGTGCACAGGGGTTCACGCAGGGCAGCGGAACCACGGTTCACGTCAGTGAAAGCTATCTGTATCTGCCGGACCTGACTCCCGGCACCTGTTATGACGTTTATGTGCGCTGTATGTGCGACACCCTCGGCGGCGAATGGTCCATGATCACCTTCTGCACCGACACATTGCCGTCGGACAACCATGGTGACAACACCGGCATCCAGACCTATACGGTCGAAAGCATACAAGTATATCCTAACCCGGCGCACGGCCAATGCATTGTGCAATTCAGGAATGAACTGCCCAAAGTCGTCCGGCTCTACGCCATTGATGGCACATTGGTGCAGGAGACAATTCCCAGCAAGGAGACGATGGAGTTGCGGCTTCCGGCCAGCGGCGTGTTCATCCTCAGCTGCGAGATGAATGGAGAAACGGTATTACGGAAAATTGTGAACCAATAGACCAAGGATGCCAGCATGAACGCTACGGATAACCAATCGCTGGAAGAAGCACCATTCATTGGTATTAGCAGGCACCGTATCGGGGTGGACGGCGAAGGCGTGACCACCTTGGCGGCCTTTCACGGTTGTCCACTGCGCTGCCGGTATTGTTTGAATCCAAGCTGTCTGGACCCGAAAGCGACGGTGCGGCGGCACACCCCGGAGACACTCTATCAGGAGCTGCTCATCGACAACCTCTATTTTATGGCCACGGGCGGCGGAGTCTGTTTCGGAGGCGGCGAGCCCCTGCTCCGCCCGAACTTTCTCCGCCAGTTTCACAGCCTCTGCGCCGCCCGCTGGAAAATCACCATTGAGACATGCCTGAACGTGCCACTGGAATCCCTGCAGGCCGTTGCGCCGATTGTGGACCTGTTCATCATCGACATCAAAGATGCTGATGATGGCATCTATACAGCTTATACAGGAAAAACGAATCGGCTTGTCTGGGACAATCTGGCATGGTTATCCGAAAACTACGATCTGGAGCGTGTCGTGGTACGCGTGCCGCAGATTCCGGAGTTCAACACGCAGACCGATGTGGAGAACAGTGTGGAACGGCTTAAGGCCCTGGGGTTCTCAAGTTTTGACCGGTTTACATACAAAACACCAGAATAGCTTTTTTTTGTAAAAAGCAGCATCTTTTGTGTCCCATTGATTATTTCCCTGTTATTCGTAGAGACGTGCCATGGCGCGTCTCTACATACGGTAATTCCATGTGCCTGTGCATATTGGAATTTATGTATTTTTGCAAACTGATTTAACATCACAGAAATGAAAAAAGGCAAGCGTACATGTGAGGTCCTGAAGGACGTGCGCCGGCGCGTGGCGCAAGAGAACGACATCCCGCTGACGGAGCACGAGTGCACCTATGAGGGCGAGTGCCGCGGCACCTGCCCCTATTGCGAATCCGAAGTCCGTTACTTGGAACAGGAGTTGCAGCGCCGCCTTAGCTTAGGCAAGGCCATCACGGTGGCGGGCATTGCCGTATCCTCCTTGGTGATGAGCGGATGCCACAATCCGGAATCGGTTCTGGAAGGGGACCCGCTGGAGGGGGATGTCCTTGCTCCTGAATCCACCGAAGAAGTCTCCACGCTACAAAACACAGAAGGAACGGAAGATCCGGAAGTCCAGGCGCCCGGCCAAGTCGAAACCTACGAGGTGCTTGGTATTATTGAGGAACCTCCAGCCCCAAAAAGCGCTCCCCAATCGGGAGGCGATGACATCGATGACATAGACGTGGGCGATGTAGAAGCGTATGAAATAGAAAGCGTCATAGACGAGTAGCCTGAATCCTAAAGGGATTAAGCCGCGCCGGAACGCCCAAATAAAAACAAAAAAAGAATAATTGGCACAAATCCCGCCATACTGTCACAAAAGCGGACAAATTGTCCCTATTTTCGGAAAAATGGCACGGAATACGGGTTGGCACACCTCTTGCACTATAGGACGCGTCGCTGAAGCGATAGCGGAGGCGGCAAGAAACGAAAAATAAAAGTCTAACCATAAAAGAAAGGAGTTTATTATGCTACCAGTAATGTTTAAAAACAATTGGTTTCCAACCATGTTTGAAGATTTCCTGAACAGCGACATCATGCCGCGCACAAACACCACAGCTCCGGCCGTGAATGTCAGAGAAGACGAAAAGGCCTACACGATGGAAGTGGCCGCCCCCGGCATCAAGAAGGAATTCTGCCGCGTGAGCATCAACGACGAAGGCAACCTCTGCGTCGCCATCGAGAACAAGATGGAACACAAGGATGAGGAGAAAAAGCACCACTATCTGCGCCGCGAGTTCTCCTACACCAACTACGAGCAGAACTACACGCTGCCCGAGGACGTGGACAAGGACCACATCGAAGCCAAAGTGGAGCACGGAATCCTCACCATCACCCTGCCGAGAGTGCAGAAGGAGGAGCCCAAACTCGCCCGCACCATCACCATCGGATAATCTTCAAATCCAGGGTTAATGATTTTGCGCCGTAATCGAAAGGTTACGGCGTTTTTTTTATATGAAGAGATGCGCCATGGCACGTCTCTACATGTTTTGAATTTTTGTAATTTTGCATTACTAAAAACGGAAAAACATGTTCCCTTTCTTCCCTTCATTTGCGAAGAAAATTTCCCCCATTGTCACGAGAGCGTTTCAATGGCTGACGCTGTTCGTGCTGATGCTGACCGTTCTGCCCGCCCGCGCACAGTCGTTCATCGGCTGCCGTACCGACGATGGCAACGATTGGGAGGAGACTCCGATGCTGCGGACAAACTTCCATCTGTCAGAAAAGAAAATCCAATTAGGGAATATCCATTTGACCGTCACATCGTTAGGATACCACGAGGTGTATGTCAATGGGCAGAAGGTGGGCGACCGTGTTTTGCAGCCCGCCGTGTCGCAGCTCAACAAACGTTCGCACAATGTCCATTACGACATCACCCCCTACGTGCACGAAGGCGACAACGAACTGCTGCTGTGGATCGGGCAAGGATGGGGGCGCGTGTATGACACGCCGGCGGCGGTGTCAGCAAGGGTGTTCTGTCCTTGGGAAGACAGTACGATGCGAGCCGTCTCCTCCATGCCGAATATGATTGTTGCGACCGACAGCACCTGGCAGGCCTCGCCGAGCGGCTACCGATACACCGGCAGCTGGCAACCCCTCCAGTTCGGCGGCGAACGCTACGACGCACGGGTACAACCCGACTGGCGGCCCGCAACTGTTTTCAAGAAGAACGATTATAGGTCCAAGAATCAGACATTCAAGGGCAACCGCATCATTGACACGCTGATGCCGGTATCTGTCACGCGGACAAACGACAGCACCCTGCTGCTTGACTTCGGGCGGGTGCTCACCGGCTGGTTCCAGGCCGACTTCCAGCCGATGCCTGCCGGCCATGAGGTCTCGATGGAGTACCTCGACCACCTGCACGCCACGCCGCCGCATACCGAAAGCGATTACTATGTGTCGGCCGGCAGCGGCCACGACCACTTCTCCAACCGCTTCCACTACCACGCCTTCCGCTACGTGCGCGTGACCGGCGGCGACATCAAGGCGGCACACGCCCTTCAGATCAGTGCCCTCAATCCCGACGAGGCTGCCACCTTCGAGTGCTCCGACCCTCGCCTCAACGCCATCCATGACCTTATCCAACACACTTTGCAATGCCTGACCCTCAACGGTTACATGATGGACTGTCCGCATCTGGAGCGCATGGGCTACGGCGGCGACGGCAACTCCTCCACCATGACGCTAATGACCATGTACGACGTCGCTGACACGTACGACAACTGGCTGGAAGCGTGGGGCGACGCGATGGACAGCACCGGCTCGCTACCCTACGTGGCACCGGCGTTCCCCACCGGCGGCGGGCCCTATTGGAGCGGCTTTATCATCAAGGCTCCGTGGCGTTTCTACCTGAATTACGGCATCCCGGGCAACCCTTGGGTTAACGGTGGTTTTTACGGCCCCATGTACAATTATTATGGGCAGATGAAGAGATGGTTGGATTATGTAAAACGTTATAGCCCCAACGGTCTGCTGGAACCCTGGCCCGACGAGGGTCGGATGTGGTTCTTAGGCGACTGGCTTGCCCCCGACGGTGTGGATGTGAGCGGCGAGTCGGCCCTGTTTGTAAGCAATTGTTTTACTGTTGATTGTCTTACAGATATGGAACAGATGGCGAAAGTGTTAGGGCATCCTGCTGATGTACAAACATTTGCCCAGTGGCGCAAGCGGCTCAAGACCAACATCCACCAGAAATTCTACCACCCTGACACGCACACCTACGCCAACGGAACGCGCTCGACCTGAGCTATGCCCTGCTCATGGACATCGCGCCCGACAGCAGTATCCGCGAGGCCGTCAAGGAGCGGCTATTGGCCGATTGCCACGGCAAGTACAAGGACCACATCGAGGTGGGGCTCATGGGTGTGCCGATTTTCACCGAGTGGTGCATCCGTGAGCGGCAGTCCGACCTGATGGCCACCATCCTGCGCCAGCCCGACTACCCCGGCTATCTCCACATGATCAACCATGGGGCCACCACCACTTGGGAATCTTGGGGATGCGAGCGCGACAACGGAGAAACGGTGGTGGAAGACCGCAGTCGGGTGCACAACTGCTACAACGGGGTCGGCATTTGGTTTTATCAGGCGTTAGCCGGCATCCGTCCCGACCCAGAACAGGCTGGCTACAAGCACTTTTTTATCGACCCGCAGCCTTGCGAGGGTATCAATTGGGTGCGTTCCACCAAACCCACGCAGTACGGCACGATCCGTGTGGAAATACGTTATCAGCCAGAGACCATCACATCGGGTGATTCTGTCGATTCGACAATTAAACATACCAGCACTTCAACACTTAAGCTCACGGTTCCCGAAGGCACCACCGCCACCCTGTTCCCCGGCTCGCCCCAGGAACGCACCGTGGCGGCTGGCGAGTGGGAGTTTGAGATGCCGTGAAAATTGCAAAACAATTAATCAAAAATAATCGGCTTTGCTGCCAGAGACTTCGAGACGCTAACGGGCGGCGCAGCAGCGTGTGCAGCATGGTCGTGCGCGCATCAAGATATATTCAAAAAATTACTTTTTGTAATTTATACTTGCTTTTTGTCAAGAATTGTGTATTTTTGCAACGTCAAAAATATCATCATTCATCTTAAAAATTTAAGGTTATGAAAAACACAAAATTCTTGTTACCAGGCGGTTACAAAAAAGTAGGTTGGTGGATATTCGGTATAACCGTTGTGCTGATCATCCTCCATTTCATCTTCCAAAGTCAATGCGACTTCAGTCTCAACAACATCCGAGAGCTTTTCGGGATGGAACGTCTGGAAAGAAAGGGGTGGCAGCTTTCCTCCTCTTTCGGCCCAAACGACGAC
>JAFYAW010000028.1 GCA_017540505.1 Bacteroidales bacterium
AATCAGTTAATTAACCAAGTGCTTTGATAAAAAAACCAACAAAAACATCTGCGGTGTTTGAAAGATAGACCGCAGATGTTATTGCTAAATGATGTTTATTTTTTGGGGAGGGAGGGGGACTTTTTCAGTGAACTCGCCATGGCACGTTTCTACAGATAACAACGGAAAATTATTTTTTTAAATAAGGTCTGCCGATGAGTTCATGTTTTTTATATTTTTGCTGCCGTTAAGTGGTGAAGGGTTTTACATTGTTAAAATCCTGAGAGGGAAACAGGTGCGAATCCTGTACAGTACCCGCTGCTGTAAGTTCCGCGAACGGGAACGGCAATATGTCACTGTCGAAAGATGGGAAGACGCTGTTTCTGGAACAAGTCAGAAGACCTGCCACTTACACGTTGTTGTCGCTTCGGGAGGTAGGCGTATACAAATGGAGCCCTTTTTCGTGCTCTTCGTTCCATATTGACCGAAGCATTTTGTTGAACCTGAATGCCGAGGATTATGCATTGGTGTCTTTTATTGGAAAACAAGGATTTGCATCCGGAATGCTCTTTTCGGCGGGGATTTTTATGCACATTTTTCAATAATTCACTAAATAAAAACGCTATGAGAAATTTTCTAACCATTTTGGGCTTGTTCTGTATGATAAACCTGACCTTTGCCCAGCAGACAGTTATTCGGAACGGGCATGATGTTCAGACGTGCTCACCGCGCATTGCCAGCAACCCTAACGCCCCGACTCCCGCACCCACTGTTGACGCCTCCATCTCCGCTAATGATATCACCTATTGGGTAGGAACTGGGAACACGGAAGTGATTTTCGTCGGCAACTGGTGCAGCCCAGATGTGGCGTTGGCTTGGGGTGTGCGCTTTAATGGAGACAGCACAACTGTCTAGGCCGTGATGGACACGATTGCAGCTTACGACAATCGTTTCGGATATTCCGGTGGCGGCAGCATCATCTATGATGTCACCTACCAGGACAACACGTACAATTTTTCGTTATTGCAACCTTCAACAGGCATTGTTATGTATAATGTGAACGGCGTTTTGGCCAACTTCGGATATACGGACATGTATGTGCATCAGGGCGACCTCATCAAAGTGGGGAACACCGAGTGTGCGACCGCTACTGGTGACCCGAACGACTGGACCACCTGGGGGTATGCATGGGAGACCACCATCGTGCCTGTCACACCTCTCACACCGCCTTCTCCTCCTGCTCCCGTTGACGCCACCATCAGTTTCAGCGAGATTCTCTACTGGGTGGGCGATGGTTCGAATGAGGCTGTCATGGCCGTCAACTGGGCCGACACCGCCCTGGCTTGGGGCTACCGCTGGAACGGCGCCGCCACCGTAGCGGACATGATGACAGCTATTGCAGCCGCCGACCCGCGCTTCAGCTATACAGCCAGCGGTCTTCTCGATGACATCAACTACCTAGACCCTGCCGCTGGCATGACCACACCGCTGGGCATCACTCCGGGGAACTGGTGGGAAAGTTACAACAACGGCTTCATGGACATGGGTTTGACGCAGACCCTCAACAACGGCGATTTCGAGAAGTGGGCTGACCCTGCCGCCGGTATCATCATCGATAGCACCTACGATGCCACTTACGGCTACTGGTGGTACACCCGCGTCTATCCGATGACCATCACCCCCGTCACCGTACCCGACACCACCCATTCGGGCATCAGCAGCCGCGAAACGGCACGTGTCGTCGCTTATCCGAACCCCTGCACCGGCACGCTTCACGTCGTTAGTGAAAACGCCAACCGTGTGGAACTCTACAGCATGGATGGCAGACTGTTGGAGGCGGTGGAAAACATTGGGAGACAGACAACCATCAACATGATGAATTATCCAGCTGGACTTTATCTGCTGAAAGTCGGTAACGGCATTCAGAAGATCCTGAAAAAATAACCCTTCTTTACATTATGAAACAGCCGTTTTTGGAATGAGTATTCGGCTGGAAAAAGAACGGCCCTGCGGATGCGGGGCCGTTTTGGTTTACGAAGAGGCCCGTTATTGTTGTTTTTTCTGTTGCAACTCCCTTTTGTTCCGCCCGATATAGGTGAAATAGAGCACTAAGTCCGTGGCCACTAAAACGGCATTGAAGACATAAAGCCAAATCACGATGTCGTGGCTGTACAACGCCTTGTGGATGATGCCGAAGATGTAGCCTAATATCACCAGCGACATGAAAAAAGGACTTTTACCAATCACCACCTTGGTTCTCAAGGATTTGGCGATGGACACCGGCCAGCTGACCGCGAAACAGAGCAGGAAGAGCACTTCCCAGATGCTGAAATTTGCCATAGTTTTATTTTGTTATAAGATTTTCTTCTAAAGTTATTTTTCAAATAATTCAGCGTGGCTTCCTAGTCTGATGAGTTGGATGATATCCTTTTCTTTATCAAACCACACCAGCAAAAAGTCACCTTGAATATGACATTCCATGCAATCTTTGAATTGTCCATGGAGTTTATGCGGGAACAGTTCGGCAGGAATGGGTTGGCCGTTTTGCAAAAGCAAAAGAACTTTTTTGAGAAGGAAAAGTTTTTCAGGATTGTTCTTTACACGCTTAAAATCTTTCTTGAATTGAGTGGTGGGCTGTAATTTTTTCATTCCGCTGTATTCAAATCACCAAATAATTCATCCACATTATCATAAGTCTTATTGGGATTTCGCCCCGATATGGCTTCTGCTATAGCAGCTTTTGTCGTAGCATTGGGCTTGTCATACACTGCCTCCAAAAGAACACATTCCACATAGTTGTTAAGTGTCCTGTTTACTTTGGTAGCATTACGTTTCAAGATATCCAAAAGATCCACCCGCAAGCGGAACGATGTGTTCTTTCTTACAATAGTTTCCATTTGTAATATAATTAAATATTTTCGGCGGCAAAGATAATACTTTTTTAATCACAAGCATTACACTTGCAACTTTAATCGTTTAATTACTTATAGAATGCGGCAAAAATAGAAAAATATCCGGCTACAGATGCCATCTTTTTTGTATCTTTGCCCACTAATTTTTATTGCCGTGCAAAAACCGCTTGCAGAGATATTGCGTCCCCGGACTTTGGAAAGCTACATCGGGCAGGAGCACCTGATGGGGCCGGGTGCTGTGTTGCGCACAGCCATTGAGAACGACAACATCCAGTCCATGATCTTCTGGGGTCCGCCGGGTGTGGGCAAGACTACGTTAGCCCTGCTCATCGCCGAGCTGACCGGCTCGGAATTCCATATGCTCAGCGCCATCAGCAGCGGGGTGAAGGACATCCGCGAGGTGATTGATAAGGCCCGGAAATCCGAACACCGGAGCCTGCTCTTCATCGATGAAATCCATCGTTTCTCCAAGGCACAGCAGGATTCCCTGTTAGGGGCCGTGGAGCAGGGAGTTGTCACCCTCATCGGCGCCACCACGGAGAACCCATCCTTCGAGGTCATCTCCCCTCTGCTGTCGCGGTGCCAGGTGTATGTGCTCAAGCCTTTGTCGGTGGACAACCTCACCACCATCCTCCGCACGGCGATACAGTTTTTGGAAGAGCATCTCCAGTGCAAGATCCAGTTGGAGGACACTGAGGCTCTCCTGCGTATCTCGGGCGGCGACGCGCGCAAGCTCATCAACGCTGTGGAATTAGTCACCTGGATGACCAAACCCGTTGACGGCGTCATCACCATCACCCGCCAGCAGGTCATCCACGTCATACAGCAGAATTTGGCCATGTACGACAAAAACGGGGAGCAGCATTACGACATCATCTCGGCGTTTATCAAGTCGATGCGGGGCAGCGACCCCAACGCGGCGGTCTATTGGATGGCCCGCATGCTGGTAGCCGGCGAGGACCCGCTCTTCATCGCCCGCCGCATGGTGATCTTAGCCTCCGAGGATATCGGCAACGCCAACCCCAACGCCCTCCTGCTGGCCAACAACTGTTTCCAGGCCGTGAATGTCATCGGCATGCCGGAGGCGCGGATCCCGCTGACGCAGACAGCCGTCTATTTGGCCTCCTCGCCCAAGAGCAACGCCGCCATCATCGCCATCGACAATGCCTACGCACTCATCAAGCAGACCGGCGACCTGCCCGTGCCGCTGCACATCCGCAACGCGCCCACCAACCTGATGAAGGAGTTGGGCTACCACAAGGGCTACCAGTACGCCCATGACTTCGAGAACAACTTCGTGAACCAGGAGTTCCTGCCGGAGCCCATCCGCGGGACGAAGCTTTACGATCCGCAGAACAACCCGCGCGAGAACGAGCTGCGCAAATACCTGCGCAACTGCTGGAAGGAGAAGTACAATTATTGAGTTCTTGGGGGTTGGCCGTTAGCTGTTGGCTATTGGCTAGTAGCCTTTTCTCTAAACTCTAAACTTTAAACTCTAAACTTTACTTGACTACTATCCGTTACCATAGCTATACAGTTTACTGACTACTGAACGAACCAGCCGTTGGCCTGCATGGGTGCGTAGGCAGATGTGTGGGGAGTAACTGTAGTGTTACGCAAGCACGAGGAGACAAGCAATCTAGCAAAAGTAAAAAAATAAATCAAAGAAGTTGTATTATATTACAATTTTATTATTTTTGCACCGATGAAAAAGATAATAGCATACAAGAACCATTATAAGGAATTTATATCTAAACTATCTGATAATGAGCGTGCTAAAATCAGGAGAGCTTTGCTGCTTTTTGAGACAGAAGATAAAATACCGCAACATTACATCCATTATATTCGCGATGGATTGTATGAATTTCGCGTAAATTATGGGAACAAAGAATTCAGGATATTTTTTATCTATGACGGAGAGCAGATTGTGGTGTTGTTTAACTGTTTTACGAAAAAATCACAGAAAGTACCTAAAAGGGAAATAGAAAAAGCAATAAAATTAAAGGATGAGTATAAAAATGAAAAAAAACGAGGAAATATATGACGTTAGTGCCGAATTGGAGCGTGAATTCGGTCCCAAAGGTTCTGAAACCAGAAAGCAGGCTGAAGACAAAGCCTGGAAGGAATACAACGCACAAATTCTGCTTGATGCCAGAAAAAACGCTGGATTGACCCAACAGGAACTTGCTGAAAGGATTGGAACGGACAAAGGTTATGTTTCCCGTGTGGAAAGAGGATTAATTATCCCATCAGTTTCAACTCTTTATCGTATTGCCGCTGCTATGGGTTTGACGGTAGAATTGCGTCCAGCATGACACATCCTTTTACGGCAATTTTTTGTGGTGTAGAATCAGGACATTGTCCGATGACAGTTAAATTGTATAAAACAACTGGCCATGTGTTTATCGTAGGCCATTATTATACGATTGAAGATAAAAGTATTACAAACTCATTCTTTTGTTTTATTAAGACTCTCCTCATATTCAAGCCATAAAAAAGATGGAACTCCTCTAGAAATATACCATTCGCCAGACTTTGGCCTAATTTCACATTACTTTCTCAACGGTTTTTGATGATGAATGAGTCGTTGATGTTTTTTTATTGTTTGTAAAATAAAACATCACAAATAAGCCAACAAGTAAAGCAAGAGTACCAATAAAAATAAATACGTTTTTTACGCCTTCCATTTTCCTTCTCGCCGATTGTTACCCTGTCGGCACATCAGGTTTTCCCGCTCCCCAGCACCCCAAGAGCGATGGACATAAAAGAAGCGTGGTACTGATATGCCACTTCTTCGAATGGAGGTCGTAGGAAAACCCAATGATGGAGATGTGGAACCAGCCCACGCTATTCGCGCAAGCCATCACACTCTCTTGCATCATTGTTTTGGAAATTTCCTACGTTTCCATTCGCAAGACGAGCATAACGCTTCGTTTTATCTAATAAAATCCCGCCAACCATACAATGCAATGTGCCTTCAGGTTGGCGGGGCAAAGATAAGAAAAAAATGTATCGAATGGAAATTCATGAATATGTTTTCATGCATTTGTCTCCAAGGCTTTCTTGTCCTCGGCTGTGAGGCGACGCTCCACCTTTTTGACATCCTCTGCCGGTGGGAGATTCTCAGGGACAATACCCCGCTTAACCAGCATTTGTCTTACGGCAGTATTGTTCTCCACGTGTTCTTGTGTTATATCCATCTCTCCCTGTAAATCTTTTGTCTGCACATTCACACTGGTCATTTCGGCAGCAAAATCCTTTGCCTTAATGCTGATAGTCGGAAGGAAGTCGGCTAAAGGTCGATTTTGAGGAACGTTCATTTTACGTTTCAATGCTGCTGTCCCAAGCCGAAAAAGAGCTTGGTCACCTTTGGAACGAATAGTTGCAAAACTCTTATCGTTGATGCCTCGTTCGTACAAAACACCTGACAACATCTTTTCCGTTTCTTGTAATTTCGCCCGCGCTTTCACGCGCTCCACATCTGAAAGTCTTTGCTCAATCAGTTCTGCACGACGTGTCTGCACAGCAAAATAAGTCTGGGCAAAGGCAATCTGTGGTTTCCGAGGATCCCCGTTTTGCGCCACTAAATAGCACGCATATCGGGTCAGTAGCATATCGTCCACCTGACGTTCAGCCCCCGACCCTAATATGACCATTTTGCTGATGTCAGCAAAATGGTCTCGTAATGTTTGTCCTGCGGAGGCACAGGATTCTTTGGCTTTGTCAATCACTTTCGTGAAATTTCGCCATTGAGTATAACCCAATAGGGTTGACAACTCACGGGCACTCCAACATTCGACACCATTCGCCTCACATGCAACTTGCTCAAAACCATCAAATAAAGCTACAATTTCTTCTTTCTTCATAGTGATATTTGTTTTTATGTTAAAAATACTTTTAAAAAACAACCCGACAAATCATATTGCGGATCAAATGTTTGGTTAACGATGCAAAAATAGTAAATTTTTATTAAACTGACATGGCAAAAACAATCTTCCGTTTTTCCGAATTTTGTTATGATATTCAAAATTTTTGTATGTTTGCCCGTTTCATTGGCACGCATGCCGAATACGATTAGATTGCAGACATTCGAGATTTTGAGACAGTGATACATCCTACAGATATGCATGGCGTTCCCTTGTGGCGTGGCCTGCGCGGATTCGCGCTGCTGCTGGCGTTATGCCTGTCTGTGCCCACGCTACATGCGCAGGATTATCACTTCTCGCAATTCTACAGCCAGCCGGTCACCTTGAACCCCTCCCTGACGGGTGCCTTCGACGGCGTCTTCCGGGCTGCCGTCACCGAGCGCACCCAGTGGCTGTCGGTCACCAAGCCCTTCCTCACCATCGGTGCGGGGGTGGATGGGGCCGTACTCAAGGACAACCGACGGCAGCAGATGCTGGCCCTTGGGGCGGCGTTCACCGCCGACAAGGCCGGCGACCTGCACTACACCTCCCTGCAGGCACTCGCATCGGTGTCCTACATCAAATATGTCGGACGGCGCAGCCGCCACAAGATCGGCATCGGAGCATACGCCGGCATGATCAACAACTCGTACGACATCCTTTGGGCCATGTGGGGTTCCCAGTATCGGGAAGGGCAGTACGACCCCAACCTGCCCGGTGGGGAGAACATCCCGATGAGCAACCAGTTCCTTTTCGATTGCGGGGCGGGACTCTTTTGGAGCTACACTCCCAACAAGACCAACACCTTCCAATTGGGGGCTGCCGCTGCTCACCTCAACCGCCCGTTTGACGATTTCGGAACACTCTCCTCCCGCCTGCCCATACGCTACTCGGCTCACTTCCTGTCGCGCATCAGCCTTACCCGGGAGGTCTCGATAGAACCTCTTTTATACGGCTCTTGGCAGCGGAAATTCAGCGAATATCTTTTCGGTGCCAACGTCGAGTATTTCCAGCGTCAGAATAGCTACAAGACGCTGTTCTCCTTTGGTGGCGGACTCTTTTACCGCTGGAACGACGCCATCGTGGTGGATTTCTTCTTCGACTGGCAGAACCTGCGCTTGGGTGCCAGCTACGACCTCAACGTGTCAAGATTCATTCACGCCACCAAGATCCGTGGTGGTTTTGAGGTGACATTGTCCTATATTTTCCGGAAAAAAAGTATCACCCGATTAGGCAAGGAGCCTTGTCCCTTTGATATCATGTGATTATGAGAAAGGCTCTTGCGTTCATATTACTCATCATTACCTGCGGGGTTGTGCAGGCTCAGGTGCGGCTGTCGGACCGCCAGCGGGACGAGCAGATCCGGTTCATCCGGAATGACACGCTCCCCGTGACGGTAAACGCCCTTCCCACTAGCATCAATTCCCGTTTCTCGGAGTTCTCGCCTGTCTTGCTGCCGGATTCCTCTTTCCTGTTTACCTCCATGCGTGCCGACCGCGAGGAGGATGATGACCGCTATTTCGAGACCAGTTGGTATTGCAACATCTACCGTTCGCAGCTGCTCTCCGACGGAGACTACGCGCCCGCCGTGGCTCTGCCTGCCAGCATCAACAGCCGACGTACCTTCAACAGCAACTTCTGCTGGAATCCCGCCCAAAACGAGCTGATCTACTCGCGCTGTCTGCGCGACAACACCAACGAGCTGCGCTGTACGTTATGGCGCACCTGCCGCAACAGCCGGGGATGGAGCACCCCACAGAAACTGTCCGCCGCCATCAACGCCGAAGCCTCCACCACTATGCAACCCTGTCTCGTGACCCTGCCCGACTATGATGTGCTCTATTTCGTCTCCAACCGGAAAAACGGATTCGGCGGTCTGGATATCTGGTATTCCATCCGCAAAAACGGCAAATTCGATGTACCCATCAATGCGGGTCCGATCATCAACACCGAAGGCAATGAGATTACCCCCTTCTATGATCCGGGCAAGAAAATCCTGTATTTCAGCTCTGATGAACATCTCGGCATCGGCGATTACGACATCTTCTACGCGGAAGGGGCCTTGAGCCAATGGGGTGAAGTTGCCAACATGGGTGTTCCGTACAATTCGCCATACAACGACTTCTATTTCCATCCGCTTTCGGACGGGGAACGCGGTTTCTTCTCCTCCAACCGTCCGCACGACGACCTCCAGCCGGAAGACACCTGCTGCAACGATATCTTCCATTTCCAGAAACATTATCCGGAAAAAGATCCTGTCCAATCTTCCGACACCATATCCCATCGGGAAAGAATCGCCTCGGTGCTGCCCATTACTCTCTATTTCCAAAACGACCAGCCCGACCCCAAGACCCTTTCCGACACGACCAAGACCGACTATCCGGCTCTCTACAACCGTTATGTGGCCGATATGCAGCATCATATTGCGCAATCCATCAGTGGGTTGGATGACGACAGCTTGCATCTGGTTCGACAGATGATGATCCGTTTCATGCGTGATTCGGTCGCTGCCGGCTATGGTCGTCTCTTGGCTTTCACCCGTTATCTGAAAGATGCCCTGACGGCAGGCGACAGCGTGGGCATCCTCATCAGCGGGTATGCCTCGCCTCTGCACAATCCGGCATACAACCGGCATCTCTCCGCCCGCAGAATCGTCAGCCTGATCAACTATCTCCGTACGGCGGAGAATGGATTTTTCCGGCCTTATATAGACGGCAGCCGTCCGGGGCTCACCCTACGCACCGACCCGCAGGGTGCTGTGGGACCGGCCTTCACCACTGACGACACCCGCGAGACCGTTTACGGCATCAGGGCGGCCAAAGAGCGGAAAATTGTGGTCTCCATCCTTTATGACAAACCCTAACACTCCGTGGGAATCTTGACAGCCATCGCAAAAAATCATCCCGACCGCCCATTATTTTTTTGTATTTTTGCAGCCCATAAATCCTCACGTATGCCTACAAGAATCGTCCTTACTGGCGGACCCTGTGCCGGAAAATCCACCATTCTGAAACGTATTGTACAAAAATACAGTCAATTAGGGTATACCGTTTATACTCTGCCGGAATCCGCCACGCTATTCATCCTGGCGGGTGCCGATTTCCTCACCCCGGACCCGCACATCTCGTTTGTCACGGAGACGGCCAAGCTGAAATTCCAATTGCAGATGGAAGACAGTATGGCGGAGATTGCAGAGGCCACCGGCAAACCGGCCATTATCGTGGGCGACCGCGGCACTATGGACACCTTCGCCTACGTGTCGGATGATACCCGACGGAAGATTTTGGAGGCAGTGGGGCTGACAAAACACAATCTTCGTGATGAGCGTTATGACGCGGTGCTGCACATCTGCACGGCCGCCAAGGGTGCCGAGCAGTTCTACACCCTCGCCAACAACACCTGCCGCTCCGAATCCATCGAGAAGGCCCGTAGCGTGGACGATCACATCTTAGCCGTATGGCACCAACACCCATCCTTCCACGTCATCAATGCGGAAATCGACTTTGAAGTCAAAATACAGAACGTGCTCGACACCATCGACACTATCCTTCCTGAAATCAAGTAATTCCCTATGGAACAGCGCGAACGCACCCATTATGAGAAAAAGACCATTGCCTCCTACATGGTGGACGGCAAGCGGCAGCTCACTCCGACCCTGATGTTCAACCTGATGCAGGAGGTGGCCGTCAATCATGCCGACCTTTTAGGGGTGGGGTGGAATTTCCTGCATAGTGTCAATCAGTTCTGGGCACTCTCGCGCATGGATGTGGAGATTCTGCGGATGCCGGAATGGCAGGAGCAGGTGGAAATCTTCACATGGCCCAAGAAGGCCAACTTCCTAGTCCAGCCCCGTGACTACCAGATAGAGACCTTGGATGGAGAAGTGCTGGTGCGTTCCACCTCCAACTGGGTGATATTGGACGGCAATGGCAAGCCGCAGCAGCTGAGTGCCTACGAGGACAACTTGGGCATTCAGGAGGGGTTGCACTCGATAGAGGCTCCCGCCTCGCGTCTGCGCACGGGCGTGCCCTGCGAAAACCCCGTCTTCAAACCTGTGGTCTACTCCAACATCGACATGAATCGGCACGCCAACAACTCGGCTTACGTGACATGGGTGATGGACAGTTTCGACAACGAGTTCCATGATACGCACAAACTCTCCTTTCTGGCAATCAACTACTTGCAGCAGACGCTCGCCAATGACCGGTATGCCGTCATGAAGCAGGAGACTGCCCCAAATGATTTCCTATGCTCTATTTATTCCGAAAAGGACTTGGTGGAAGTGTGCCGTGTGCGCACAGTGTGGAGGTGATTTGGCAATTCCAAGTTTTATTGTATTTTTGCACAACCAATCATATTCAATAATCCCCCTCATTTTTGAGGCTAATACACAAAAATCATGTCAGATTTAAGAAATCTTTTCCAATCCGCAGGATATCATACCTTCATGAAAAAGCTACTCTGGTATTCACTTATCGTGATAGTCCTTGGTTTCATTTTCTGGCTCATGCATTGGCCCGGCGGAGAAGTCATGCTTACAGCTGGTGGCGGCAGCTTAATTGTATGGCTGGTCCTCTTTATCATCGAAAAGTTGTTCTAATTAGCCATTAGTGTGGTGTTGTTCTTCCCAATAGAACTAAACCTTCGATGCTCACTTATCTTATTATAAATAAAATTGTTAAACAATGAATACCGAACTCAATAAAGAAGATTTTCTCCTGTTGGTGATGCTGTATGCGGCCAACGTTGATGGTAGGATCCAACCCGAAGAGTGGCGCTCGATACGGGAAAAGTATGATGCAGAAGCGATTCGGAGGATGCGTTGCCAGTTTGGGAAGATGAAAGATGCTGAGATTCTTGAATGTATCGAGCAGAACAAGCATCATTTGCTACCAACCGATGCCGACCGTCAGCAGTTTATGGAGGATTTGCATCATCTTGTGGATTCCGATGATAAGAAATCCCCTGTGGAGGTCTATCTGCTCAATCTGGTGGAGCAGCTTTTGTCATAATCCGGTTATTTCTCTCATTTAGCTGATGACACTCCAGTTGGTGTCGTGGCTTATCATCTGTGACACCTTTTCCGACAGACGTCGGTTTTCGGGAAGGGATAGGTCGGGGTCGCGATCCAGCACTTGGATGGCCAGGTTGCGGGTGTAGGTTACTAATTTTTCGTCTTTGGAGATGTCGGCGATTTTGAAGTCGAGCATTCCGCTCTGCTGGGTGCCTTGGATGTCGCCGGGTCCGCGCAGCTGCAGGTCGAAGTTGGCGATTTCGAAGCCATCGTTGGTCTGTACCATGGCATTGAGGCGTTTGCGGCTATCAGCGGTGAGTTCGTATTTGGACATGAGGATGCAGAACGACTGGTTGCCGCCGCGTCCCACGCGTCCGCGCAGCTGGTGCAGCTGCGAGAGGCCGAAGCGCTCGGCGTTCTCAATCACCATCACGGTGGCGTTGGGCACGTCAATGCCCACCTCGATGACCGTGGTGGAGAGCAGAATCTGTGTCTCGTTGCGGGCGAACCGCTGCATCTCATAGTCTTTCACCTCCGGTTTCATCTTGCCGTGCACCACGCCGATGGCGTACTGGGGCAGCGGGAAGTCGCGTTCCATGGTCTCGTAGCCCGCCATCAGGTCCAGTAGGTCCATCTTCTCCGATTCCTGAATCAGCGGATAGACCACGAAAACTTGCCTGCCTTCGGCAATTTGCTCTTTCATGAATCCGAACAGCCGTAGGCGGTCCTTTTCGTACAGGTGTTTGGTGACGATAGGCTTGCGTCCCGAAGGCAGTTCGTCGATGACCGACACGTCAAGGTCGCCGTAGAGGGTCATGGCCAGTGTGCGGGGGATAGGGGTGGCCGTCATCACGAGGATGTGCGGCGGAGTGGCACTCTTGCGCCACAGCTTGGCACGCTGCTCCACCCCGAAGCGGTGCTGTTCGTCAATCACCACTAGGCCGAGGTTATGGAACTGCACGTTGTCCTCTATCAGGGCATGGGTGCCGATCAGGATATCGACATCGCCATTCTGCAGGCCTTCCAGTATCTGCCGCCGCTTGGCGGTCTTGGTGGACCCGGACAGGAACTCCACCCGCAATCCCAATGGTGCCAGCTGCCGGCTGATTTTCTCGTAATGCTGGGTGGCTAAGATCTCCGTGGGTGCCATCAGGCAGGACTGGAATCCGTTGTCCTTGGCTATCAGCATGATGAAAAGGGCGATGATGGTTTTCCCGCTGCCCACGTCGCCTTGCAGCAGCCGGTTCATCTGATGCCCGCTGCCCAGGTCGGCACGAATTTCACGGATGACCCGCTTTTGGGCATTCGTCAACTCGAAGGGCAGATAGTTTTTATAAAAAGTGTTAAAATAATGTCCTACGGTCGTAAAACGGTGACCGAGAGTCTTCTTTGTGTTGATCTGTTTCAGCTTCAGCATCTTGAGCTGAAGGAAGAAAAGTTCGTCGAATTTGAGGCGCAGGGTGGCGCGCGACAGCTGATCGTGGCTTTCGGGGTAGTGAATCTGGCAGAGCGCGTCGCGCAAGGGCATCAGGTGCAGCTGGCGGAGCAACTCCTCTGGCAGTGTTTCGGGAATGACATCGTGGACAATGGGCAGCAGGGTAGCGATGATTTTGGCCAACGCTTTGGAATCCAAGGTTTTCTTCTTGGCAAGGTCGGAGGTGTTGTACAACGGCATGAATGCCATCGGCAGCTGCGATTCCTGCTGGGCGTTGGGATCTATCAGCTCCGGATGGGTCATGTTCCAATGCCCGTAATAGAGTGTGGGCTTTCCGAAGATGATGAACTCGTGCTTTTTCTGCAACAGTTCCTGCACCCATTTGATGCCGTTGAACCAGACCAGCTCCAAGGTGCCGCTCTCGTCGGTGAACTGGGCGGTGAGGCGCTTGCCGCGCTGCTGACCCACCACCTGCAGGTTCGAGATATGCCCGCGCAACTGGATGTAGCTGCCGTCCTCCACAATGTCGGACACCTTGAAAACCTGCGACTTGTCCACATGACGGTAGGGATAATAATGCAGCAGGTCGTCAAATGTATGGATATCGAACTCCTTGCGGAATACCTCCGCACGCTTCGGACCCACCCCTTTCAGGTATTCGATGGGAGTTTGCAATATATCGTGACCTGCCGTCATGGTTGTCGCTTTTGTTGTTGTATTTTAAGGGTGACAAAAATACGAAAAAAAACGTACCTTTACAGCCTTAAAAACAATTCCCAAATCCCAATCCCCAGTTGGCACAATTTTTGAAATGTTCTGTTCCTAAAATAATATGAATATGAAACCTAAGATTACGTTGTCGGTAGATAAAACACGAGTCACGGAAGGCGATATCGTGGAGTTGAACTGGTCGTGCGAGAATGTTGATTCCGTGCAGTTTACATTGGATAACGGATACAAAGCGAATACCATTCCAGTGGAAGCTACCGGTACCAAGAAGTTTCGTCTCAACCGTTCCAAAGGCCGCACACATTTGGTTATCAGTGCTACGCTGAACGGGAAGACTTATTACGAATCCGTAAGCGTGCGCGTGCGCAAAATGAAAGCCACAAAGGCGGAGAATGTGTACGACTATACCGGTGCCCGGGGAGTGCGTCATAATGGGCTTAGGACCACCTGGTGGAATATCAAATCGAGATTCCGTATGACATGGGAGCATCTGCCTGAGAATAAACGATTGGCTTATAAGGTGTTGCTGTCCCTGATCCTGATTTTGCTGGTGTCGGCATTCTGGCCGCGTTTCTTCAGGATAGCCTTGTTCCTGCTGATAGGCTATCTCTTTTGGGTGATATTGAGGCGATAAGTTTTTTGGATAAGGAGTCAGAAACTTTTTGGAATGAGAGAGGAATCCGCTTTTGCGATAACCTTATCATAACGTATTTCATCATTGGTGATTACGTGCACAGCACATACAGATCCTCGCGGGGATTGATGCACAACACGGGGAACTGCTGCGGATTGGCGATGATTTTCCGCTCCCGCGGACCGGTGAGCCAGTCACCCAGTGTGCGATAACCTGTCATCATGGCCACGGAGAGGGTTGCTCCCGTCGTTTCGGCGTATGAAATGCCAAAAAGATCCATATTGCGGGGTGGATTCACAACGTGCATCTCGTATCTGATGTCAAGATTCTGATAGAGTTTCTCTACAAATGCAATGTTATCAGCCACTTGCTGCTTCAATCCGCTATCCTGATAGTCGGGATATACGATGTGGATGGCAGCTTGGTAGAAACGGTTGAAATAGCCGGCCCAGAGAGCCTTCTCTTTCGCCTGCCGCTCAATGTCGAGGGGCAAAACCACCTGCTGGAATGCCGTTTCCGTCGGCAATGTACGCCCAACGGTCATGACGGGTAGCCGCGAGGGTCGGATGAAGCGCATGGCCTGCCGTGGTTGGAAGAGCCCGTCGCCTCCGTCGCGATCCACCCCGATGACGAACAGGATGGTGTTGCTCTTTTCCGCGTGGGAATAGAGGACTTCAGGGAAGAAATAGCCTTCGGGGAGAATCACTTCCTCATTGCCGGAAGAGTGTATCTCCGATGCGGGAAGTGTCGCTTTCACCTTGTCTTCCATGGTGAAGCCGAAGCGGGTGACCACCGTCAGGGAGGCGCCGAAGATGCGGGCCAGCACGCGCCCGTAGGCCAGCGCCGACCGCCCATAGTCGGAGGCATCGGCAATGGCGATGATGTTCAGTTTCTTCTGATGGTCAACAGGTTCGTGAATTTCCATTAGGCGTGTAATCCTTTAACATTCGGTTTGGCGGGCACATATTCCTTAAGGTAGAAGGGCTCGAAATAGGCCACGTCGGCAAAGTCCTGCTTCTGCCATTTGGCGAGGGCCGTTGGCAACAGATAGCGGGCCGACAGCTCGAAGTCGGCAAAGCGGGCGTTGGATGAACGGGCCAGGAGTTCCTTGCATTTGGGCATTCCGTTGCCGCAGAACACCACGGTCTGGTCGGCCAGCAAATCGCGATAGACTTCCTCATCCACAATGACCGGGGCCACCTCATCAAGGAGTTGCAACTGCCGGTCATAACGCGCGGCGAACACCTCCATCCGCCGGGCATCAATCATGGGGACAATCTGGAACTCATCGGTACCCGCAGGCAGATGCTGCAACGCCCCTTGGGCGAGGCTCTCCAACGTGCTGACAGTCAACACGGGAATTTCCAATGTGTAGGCGAAACTCTTTGCTGTGGAAACGCCAATGCGCAAGCCCGTATAGGAGCCGGGACCGATGCTGACGGACACCGCATCCAAATCGCGTGGGGTCAACTCCGCCTCTTTCAGCACCTTGTCGATATAGGGTAGCAGGTTCTTGGAGTGCGAATTGCCGTCGCGTCCTTCGCAAACACCCAAAAGCGTGTCACCACGAGTCAAGGCTACTGAGCATATCTCCGTAGCGGTTTCAATATGTAGCAGAATAGGATTTTCTTTCATAAAAAACAAACATTAACGTATTATGGCAGACGATACAGGACCTCGTGTGTCTTGAGGCGTATCTGGCTTTTGGATAATTTGTTAGGATAACAGGACGGATACACGCGGTTGGAGAGGAACACGTAGATCAGTTTGGTGTCCGGATCGCACCAGACGACAGCTCCGGTGAAGCCTTGGTGCCCGAAGATGCGCTTGCAGGCCTTGGCAGGCACAATGGAGGATGTGCCTGGGGCTTTGGGCGTATGGAATCCTAATCCGCGCACATTGCATCCATGCAGCGGATACATGTTCGTGAACAGCTGCACTGTCTCTTCCGACAGCAAACGCCAGCCTTTGAAGATTCCGCCATCCATCAGCATTTGGAAGATGTCGGCCAGTTCTTCCGCTGTGGTGAAGAGTCCGGCATTGCCGGCATTGCCGTTCATAAGTGCGGCGGTCTGGTCGTGCACGTAGCCCTGTACCACCTGTTTTCGGAAATCCACATCCTTTTCCGTGGGGGCGATATCCTCCTTGCTGAAGCCGTGCGCAAGCGGGTTGAAACAGGTGTGCGTCAAGCCCATAGGAGTGTAATACTTCTCGGACAGATAACGGTCCATCGGCTGGCCCGTGACATGTTCCACCATGTCTTTCAGAAGCAGGAAGTTGAGGTCGCTGTACAGGTACTGGTGCTGCCCGAGTTTGCAATGGGCGATGATGTGGCGCATGGTGTCGGGATAGTCGTTGCGCAGATACAGGTCATCGGCCACCTTGATCTCGAAGTTGGGCGTTTTATACGAGCGCAGATAAGCCTCTTTCCCCTGTATGTCTTTATAAAAAGGTATAAATGCCGGCAGGCCCGAGGTGTGGGTCAGCAACTCGGCCAAGGTGAGATGGGCTTTGTTGGTGCCCTTCAGATAAGGCAGGTACTCTCCGATGTGGTCGGTGAGCTGGATTTTCTTTTCGTCATAAAGCTTCATCACCGCTAAGGTGGTGGCGGCCACCTTGGTGATAGAGGCCACATCAAACATCGTCTGGGTGGTCATCTTGTTCTGATGGTCGTAGGTGTAATATCCGAAAGCCTTATGGTACAATGTCTTACCGTCTTTCACGGCGATGGCCGCACAACCGGGGTAAACTTGGTCGCGGACACCGTTTTCCAGCATGCGGTCGAGGGCTTGGGTGAGCGAATCGGGCAGAAGCGAGAAGTTAGCAGGCTCCTTCTTGTCCACAATGCCTGCGCCGGCGGGATAGGCGTCAATGCTGACGGGCAGGGTGCCTTCGCAGCGACGCTCGCCAAAGCAGGCCTCAAGGGCACTCTGCACACTGTTCGGCGTGGCCTGGTAGGTGACCATCAGGGCCTTGTAATCCGACAAGTTGTCAAAATAATTCAAGGCATACGGGTTGTTGGTGTGAATCAGAGCCACCTCTTTTTGGGCGGCTATCTGATTGAGCAGATTCAGCATCTTGGCATCGGTGCCGTATTGGGTTTTGGCCATCTGGTTGGATCCGCCATAAACCACCACCACGCGTTTGTATGGGGCAATGGCCTCTTTCAGCTTTTGGCAGAAGAGCTCGGCGTTTTTCGTGGGTACGGCCTTGGGCTGGCTCATGAAAACCATGTTGTAGCGGGATGCGATGCGGCTATACTCCTTGTTGTATTCTGTTCTTCCGATACTCAAAAACACCACGCTATCGGTTTTTACTGCATTGTTTTTATTATTAAAAGGAAGAAAATGATTCTCATTTTTCAAAAGAGTAACGGCTTTCTGTTCAATGCTGTTGTTGATGCGGATGGCATTTTCGCTGTTCATCCTTTTTCTCACGGCGGAAAGATCCACCGGCTGGCTGTCGAGCAGCCCCTTACTCTCCTTGAATTTCAGGATGCGCATACAGCGGTCGTTGATCAGCTCAACGGGGACGATGCCGCTGTCCACAGCCTGGCGGATAGCCTGAATGGCTAATGAGGGGGTGTTTGGCAGCAGGAGGATGTCCACGCCGGCCAGCAAGGCCCGGATCTCGACATCACCCTCGAAGCGGTTCTGCTTGCGCACGCCCTGCATCTCCATGCCGTCCGTAATAATGAGCCCCGTGTAGCCGTATTCGCGTTTCAGCAGTTCGGATACTATGGGAAACGAGAGGGAGGAGACCGAGTTGGGGGTGGAATCCAGTGCCGGAACGTTCAGATGGGCCACCATCACCATGTCCGTGTTCCCGTTTATGAGTTGCCGATACGGGTATAATTCCAGTTCGTCGAGTTCGATGCGGCTCTTCCGGATGCTGGGCAGGCCGAGATGCGAATCCGTCTCCGTGTCGCCGTGACCGGGGAAATGCTTGATACAGCCGATGATGCCGCCATCCTGCATTCCGTTGAGGTAAAGGAAGGCCTTCCGGCTGACCTTCTCGCGGCTTTCGCCAAACGAGCGGCTGTTGATGACGGGGTTTCTCGCGTTGTTGTTGATGTCCACACAGGGGGCGAAATTGAGATTCACTCCGATGGCGCGGCACTGGGCTGCTACCTCCCGTCCCATCTGATAGATCAGTGAGTCATTCCCGTCCGACAAGGCCCCCATAGTCATCTGGCGGGGGAAGGCTACACAGCTGTCCAGACGCATGGCGGGCCCCCACTCGCCGTCAATGGAAACGAACATCGGGACTTTGCTGAGTGCTTGCATCTGGTTGGTGAGTCCTGCCTCCCACACCGGTCCGCATTTCGGGACTTTGAAGAAACATACTCCGCCCGGCTGGTATTGGGCGATGTCGTTCAGCATCTTGAGGTTGTCGGCGGCGGTACCCGTGGTGTTGACGCGCACAATCATCAGCTGCGCAATCTTCTCCTCCATGGTCATCTTCGAGAACAGCTCCTCCGCCCGGCTGGATTGGGCTTTCACCGCCAGCATCGACAGCAGGCATACGAAAAGAAGGACAATGCGCCTCATGCATTAAAATACTTTCGGTTCGTACAGACCCTGTTCGTTGATCAGGATGAAGTCGGACAGGACGTATGGCGTGTCGTCCGCGCCGAACTCGGAAGGACGGGCGATTTTCACCTCCCGCGTGTTCCAGTTGACAGCCAATTCCACATCCGTGGCATATTGCGTATGATGAGCAAGATATTCTTTTACAGCATTATACAGCTCATCGCTGATTTCATGAAAACGTTCGGTATTATCCATAGGTTAACGGTTTTATTTCAATAAGAATATTTAATATCAAATTGCGCTGCAAAGATACAAAATCGGGGGGCACTAACCATGAACTTTTTTGTATTTTTGCACCTGTCAATACCAAAACCCTAATGAACGCGAAAATCAACATCATCGTCATCCTTGCAGGCCTTCTTCTGCTTGCCGGATGCCGCAACAAATCCAACAAAGAGGAGAACAAGGACGACAATTTCGTCGATTATCCGGTCGTCATCCTGCCCGACACGCTCCACGCCAGCGTGTCGGATCAGTACACCCTTTATCCGCTATCGGAAGATTTCATGGATCGCTTTTTCGAAAAGGCGCAGACCTATATCGGTAGCCATGTGCAGGCCAAGGCCGAATTCCCCACGGAGTGGGGCGTGCGTTGTAAGGAGCGTCTGCCCGAAGGCCGCGAGTTGTGGCTGCTGCAGTCGCAGTCGCGGGAGTGGATGTACCTCGTCATCACCTCCGGCTTCGGCACCCAGCGCATCCTCGACCTGATGCCCGTGGCCGTCAATGTGGCCATCCAGAAACAGGACGTGCTCGAAACGGAGTTGTGGAACGCCTATCGCCAAGCCGACGGCAACACATTCACCATCACGAAGGAGTACGAATGGATCAAATCCCTCACTAAGGCCACCAAACAGGGCTTCATGGAGGATCCGGAGAAATACCATCGCAAATCCATCGTCAGCGAGCAGTTTGTCATCAACGCTTCCGGACGGTTCGAGATGGTGGAGATTGCCGACACCCTTCCCGATTACGATGCCGTCATATTTTTCTATAACAGAAATGAAAAACCTGAAATGTGGGACGAATGCATCCCGCGCCTGCAGGCTTTCTGCGAGGAGAACCACGTGCTTTACGAAGAGGTGTACCAGAATTACCAACAGATTACCGTGCGCGATTATGACATGACCTCGCAGTTCGACTGTGACATCACCCCGTATATCAACGGGATATCGTGCGGCATGGTGATGTTCAAGAAGGGAGAATCGCCCAAGTCGGTCAATTTCGGCAGTTTCGAGTACATGCAGATGTGTATGAGGCGCTATTTCAGGATCAGCAACCCGGCGGTGTTATGATGGAGCGATTCCGCACGGCGTTGGAGGAGCTGACGGGCGGGGCCGATGGCTTCCGTTACCTGTTGGCAGTGAGCGGCGGGGCCGACTCCACCGTCATGGCACACCTGTTCCATGAGGCGGGGCTGGATATGGCCATCGCCCACTGCAACTTCCATCTCCGGGGCGAGGACTCCAACCGCGACATGCGCTTGGTACAACAGCTGGCCGAACAGCTGCACGTGCCGCTCTTCCTCCGCGAGTTCGACACCATCGGCATCCAGAAGAACTCCGGCCTCTCCATAGAGATGACAGCCCGAAAGCTGCGCTACGATTGGTTTGACGAAATCGGACAAGAATTCGACTTCATTGTGACCGCCCATCAGGCCAACGATGTGGCCGAGACCCTTCTGCTCAACTTATGTCGCGGCACCGGTCTCAAGGGACTGGCCTCCATTCCCCCGAAAAATGGGAAAATCATCCGCCCGTTACTACGTTTCACCGCGGAAGAAATCCGGGAGTATGCCCGTCGGCACAAGATACCCTTCGCCATCGACTGCACCAACGCCGACGAATCCATCAAACGCAATCGCATACGGAACTCGGTGCTTCCCCAGCTCGCCGAACTGAACCCCAACATCATCCATACGTTTTCCCAAAACTGCGACATCTTCCGTCAGCAGTATTCTTTTTATCGGAAACAGATGGATGAAATAATGGATGAAATACGTATTCCAACGGAGCAGGGCGTTCAAATTAACCTTCACGCGTTGGACGAACATCCTTGTAAAAACCTTATTCTCTATGAATTGTTAAATGAGTATGGCTTCACGGCTGAGGTGGGGGAAGAGATGATGCGCAACCCGCAAGTACAAAGCGGTACTCGCTACCTGTCGCCCACGCACACGCTTCTCGTCAACCGCGATCATCTTCTGATCCGGCCCAACCAGACGGGACAGGACGAGGATGTCGTGATCCATTCGGTGGAAGAGCTGCAAAATCATTTCCGGGTGGAGCGTTGCACGACAGATGAGCCCATCCGATACCCGAAAGACAACCATACGCTTTTCATCCCGGAGGAAAAGCTCGTCTTCCCATTGACGCTGCGCCATTGGCGCCACGGCGATTTCTTCCACCCCTTGGGCGGACAAGGCAAACAAAAGCTCAGCGACTTCTTCACCGACCATAAAATCAGCGTTTTCCAAAAACAGGAGGTGATGCTGCTCTGTTCGGGCAACGACATTGTTTGGATTGTGGGGTTCCGTTCCGATGAACGCTATAAAATCATCTCTTCCACTAATTTTTATTATAAAATCTCCATAAAATGATTGATTCCAATCCGAATATAAAACAACCCAAGCGCGGCTTTCTGCTTTGGTTCCTGTCTTTAGCCACCATGTTTCAGGCGGGCAACAACATCTTGCTTTACACCATGTTCCTGTTGTTCCCGGACAAGATGGGGCAGGCGGTTAGCAACTTGACGCAGATACCTTTTTTTGATGACGAGGCTTTTAGAGAGGTTATCCAGGTGTTCCAATCTATTGCGGGATGGCAATACGGTTTGCTGATATTAGTGGAAATAGCCATCTTTGCCGGAGCACTGATTATGCTTTGGAAACTGAATCCCATAGGGTTTCACATTTATACAATCGGTCAGATCGGACTTTTCTGCATTCTCAACTTCGTCATTGGCGGCAAGTTGATGATGACCTGGGAGGCCATCATTTGGACTGTTTTCATCATCCTGCTTTTTGCCTCGCAGCTCAAATACATGCGCAAGCCCCAGAAAGACCAAACCGAACAAAACGATAATCAGTAATTTATCATCATAATGAATAGAAACGATTTCCCCATACTGAATCAAAATGTGTACAACAAACCGTTGGTGTATTTCGACAACGCCGCCACCACGCAGAAGCCGCTGTCGGTGATTGAGGCCTTGTCGGATTATTACAGGAGCATCAACAGCAACATCCACCGCGGTGTGCATTTCTTGAGCCAGAAGGCCACGGAAGAGTTCGAGGTGGCCCGCAAAGCGGTACAACAGTTCATCCATGCGGCGCACGATTACGAGGTTATCTTCACCCGTGGGGCCACGGAATCCATCAACCTGGTGGCGGCCTCGTTTGGCAGGACGTACATCCAACCCGGCGACGAGATCCTCATTTCCGAGATGGAGCACCACTCCAACATCGTGCCATGGCAGTTCCTGTGCGAAGACCGTGGCGCGGTGCTCAAGGTGCTGCCGTTTCAGGACAATGGCGAGCTGTACATGCAGCAGTTGGAGGAGTTCATCACCCCGAAGACAAAGATTGTTGCTATCACACATGTTTCCAATTCGTTAGGTACGATAAACCCGATACAGGAGATCATACGTATGGCCCATGCACATGGAGTGCCTGTTATGGTGGACGGAGCGCAGGCAGTGGCCCATTGTCCTGTGGATGTGCAGACCTTGGATTGCGATTTCTACTGCTTTTCCGGCCATAAGATGTACGGTCCGATGGGCATCGGCGTCATGTACGGCAAGGAAAAATGGCTGCGGGAGATGAAACCCTATCAGGGCGGTGGCGAGATGATCAGCAATGTGACATTTGAGAAGACCACCTATAACGACCTCCCCTTCAAATTCGAGGCGGGCACGCCGGCCGTGGGCGATGTCATTGGGCTTCGGAAAGCCATTGAGTATATGCTGCAGATCGGGGTGAAGGAAATTGCCGACTATGAAGAGGATTTGAGGCAATATGCCACCCGACAGCTGTTACAGATAGAGGGACTTCGTATCATCGGGCAGGCTAAGGAGAAAGCCGCTGTTATTTCATTCCTGGTGGGAAACATCCATCCGTATGATATGGGCGTACTCCTTGACCATCAAGGAATTGCTGTGCGCACGGGACATCATTGCACCCAGCCGGTGATGAACCATTACCAGATTCCGGGCACGGTGCGCGCTTCGTTTGCCCTGTACAACACCAAAGAGGAAATCGACCGTCTGGTGGAAGCCGTCCGAAAAGCAAAAGCCATGCTGGAATAAGAGGGGTGTTTTCTGTGATTTTTTTGTATCTTTGCCGCTCAATAATTTAAAATTCATACTGCAATGAAAAGACTATTCCCTATTTTTCTGCTGATCGTGTTAGGCTTCTCAGCCTGTACCACGGGTGAAGGTTCAAAGTATGCCGGCAAATATACGGGTACCTTCACGTTTATTAAAGATGGACACACCAAAGACGGTTCCGTGCGAATCACCAACAATCCCTTGTCCCAGAACGGCGTCCTGCTGTACGCCTGCCTTCCGCTGGAGTATGTCTCCACGGGCGTTTACAAGGCCAATAGTGACAATGTGGAGTATATGAAAACGATTCTCGAAGCCATTGTGGGCGGCAGCAACTACATTGATGCCACCTCCGAAGTGGTGAAAAACATCCAGGTGGAGACTATGTTTTCGGGCAATTACATGGAGATGACAGTATATTATACTATCCAAATCCTTTCCACGTTGCAAACCCGGGTGGAGATTATTAATTTCTCGGGTACGCGATAGGATGTGATTCTTTAAAAAATAATTGTAGAGACGTGCCATGGCGCGTCTCTACAATTATTATATATGTAAAAACAAAAATGCCCTTGAAATCCGTTCTTCCAGTACTGCTGCTTTTGGTTACGGTGTGCTGCCGTGCCCAGGACACGCTTGCGCCTGCGGATGTGACGGTTTTCTATTACCCTTCTGGAGTGAAATCCAGTGAGGGCCGCATGGTCAACGGCAAGCCCGACGGCTGGTGGCGCTCGTACAATGAGAAAGGACAACTGGTGTCGGAGGGCAACCGGAAGGATTTCCTGTTGGACAGCCTTTGGACCTTTTATGCTGAAGGAAAACCTTACTTGACAATTAATTACAAAGCTGGGGAAAAGCACGGCGAACAAGTCCAGTACGCTTCGAAGGAATACACCAAAACCCAATGGCGGCATGATACCATCGTGGGTGTGGTGAACACATACGACCAAGCCGGCTGGCTGAAACGGGCTGTGCCTTACGAGGCGGGTAAGCCCCACGGACTGGCCAAGGAGTACAACCAAGAGGGTAGGGTGGTGGCCATTACCTCCTATTACCATGGCGTGATGAGCCGTAGCGAACGCATCAACCGTATCGACGATTTTGGCTACAAACAGGGCAACTGGAAATATTTCTGGCCTAACGGGAACATTCGCCTGGAAGGCACCTACCTCAACGACAAGAAAAATGGTTTCTTCAAATATTATGATGAAAACGGAAATTTCCTGTCGGTGGAGAAATACGATCACGATGAGCTGGTGACGGATGCCAAGGAGACCCGCCAATTGGACAAGCGCACGGCCTACCATTCCAACGGAAGACCTTCTATTGTAGCTACTTACTACCAAAACAAACCCGAGGGCATCCGGCGTGAGTTTGACACCGCCGGCCATATCACCAAAGGGTATGTTTTCGCCGACGGCATTCTCCGTTACGAGGGCATCACCGACATGAATGGGCTGCGCCAAGGTATCTGGAAGGAGTATTACCCCAGTGGCGAACTGCGCTCGCAGGGACGCTACAAGAACTCCCGCCCCATCGGCGAGTGGCTTTTCTTTTTTGAGGATAAAACGGTGGAAATCCAAGGCGAATACAACAGCAAAGGCCAGAAAACCGGTGAATGGATCTGGTTTTATCCAAACGGAGACACCATGTCGAAGGCGACATACGATGACGGCGATCTTGATGGCGAGTATGTAGAGTATGATGAGCACGGAAAACCATTGGTCAAAGGACAATATGTGGCCGGATTGGAGGAGGGTAACTGGTATTACCGGAACGGCACCTCCGAAGAGACCGGCAAATACGAAGGTGGCAGGAAGGAGGGGCTGTGGACCACCACGTACGAGCCCGGCAAGGTGGCCTTCAAAATCCAATATCGTCAGGATGTCCGCGACGGGAAATACACCGCCTTCTGGGAAAATGGCAACGTGAAAGTCGCCGGAAAGTATGAGGATGGCCTTCAGGAGAGTGCCTGGTCCTATTATAACGAAGAGGGAATACAGTTTTTAACGACTTTGTTTAAAGAGGGAAAAGAATTAAAATGGAATAACTATACAATAAAATGACGGTTTTAACGTAAGACATATTGCGCTTTTGTTGTCGGGACAAATCCGATGACATTTTTCGTAGGGGAAGGAAATTATCCCCTGCATTTTGTTTTTTGTTTAACGAAATTTACTTGCATGAAATATAAAATCGGGTTGTTGTTGCTTTTAGGGTGTATGTTAATGTCAAACGCATACGCACAGAATGTCACATCCAATAGCCCGGATTCCACCGTAGGCTCGAATGAATCCGAACTGACGAATGCTGCCATCAACCGCGAAGTGGTTCTGATGGATTCCATGTTGAATGTGTGGTATGTGAAAAACGAACTTAAAAAGGGCAATTCTGTTCTTTCCAAGCTGAAGGACGACACCACCGCCTACGACAACAACGATTCGATGATTTTCAAGCGGCTGTCGCGTATAGTGACGGCGGTGCCGCTGGCGTACAACGACAAGGTGAAACGTTTCATTGAGTTGTATTCCGTGCAAAGGCAGCGTTCCTCGTCGGTTATCTTGGGTTTGGCCCAATATTATTACCCTTGGATGAAGGAAATCTTCGACAAGTACGATGTGCCGGAGGAGTTGGTCTATATCACCATTATAGAGTCGGCGTTGAATCCGCAGGCGGTCTCATCGGCAGGTGCCACTGGAATCTGGCAGTTCATGTACGGCACGGGCAAGCTGTATGGCTTGGAAGTCAACACGTTTGTGGATGACCGTTGTGACCCCTACAAGGCCACTGATGCCGCCGCCCGCCATCTCCGCGACCTGTATAAGATCTTCAACGACTGGGGCCTGGCCATCTCTGCCTACAACTGCGGGACTGGCAATGTTCGGAAGGCTATCCAGCGGTCGGGTGGTAAGACGAACTTCTGGGGCGTGTCGCCCTATCTTCCCCGCGAGACACAGAACTATTTCCCCGCCTATATCGGGGCATTGTATATGATGACCTACCATAATCTGTACGGCATCAACCCGGCACAGATATCAATCCCGACCAACGTGGATACGGTGATGGTGGACAAAGAGGTTCATTTTGAGCAGATTGCCGCGGTTTTGAATATCAGTTTGGATGAAATCAAATCCCTGAATCCGCAATACAAGAAGAACATTATTCCTGCCTACACGCAGCAGTTCCCGTTGCGCCTCCAGTCCAACGATGTGATCCGATATTTGGATATGAAGGACTCCATCCACGCCTATCGCTACGATGATTTCTTCAATCCGACTAAGAATCTGAATGTCACGAACAACGAGAATGGTGAGGTAGTGCAGGTCACGCCCAACAAATACCATACGGTGAGGAAGGGGGAGACCCTTTCGCGCATCGCGGCCAAGTACAAAGTGTCGGTCAACCACCTGAAATCGCTGAACCATCTGCGTAGCAATTCCTTGCGGGTGGGACAGAGACTTCTGATCCGGAAAGGCACGACGATTGTGCGACCCGTGACACCCGCGCCGGCGGTGGCCGACAGCACGAAGACCGTTTCGGATTCCGCTTCCCTTGTGACGAAAACTCCCACCATGCCCCAAGATTCGGTGCGTACGCAGCCGGTGAAGCCGCAGGGAGATATTATTTATGTGGTGAAAAAGGGTGATACACTCTCGTCCATCGGACGGAGGTATGGTGTTTCAGCGACGGAACTGGCCAAATACAACCACATCACAAACGTGAATTCCTTGCAGGTGGGTCAGAAAATCAAAATCAAGAGGTAATTGTTTTCAGGAAAGTAAACGGTCACATCGTCAAGGCTTTAACAACCTTGGAATCTGATAGACGTAACCGGCAGTGTCCTGAATGTAAAGACATTGGCTCCCCAAATGGAATGAGCGGTATGCCGAAGCAGGCAGGTCGCTGTCGTGATAGGTGTGCTGTTGCAAGTGGTAAAACCGCAGACTCCCATTTTGCAGATACACGAGCTCGTCTCCAACCATTTGTGCGCAAATAGCATTGGGTAACATGATTTTTTGCTGAAAAGATCCAAGAATGTCAAACAGATATACCCCTTTTGTGGTGTCTGTAAGCATGATGGTCTTTTCTTGTGAGGATTGCATCGAGGTGGGATGGAAATCGTTTTCCATCTGGCAGTGCGTGGTTCCGGTGATGTTGAGCTGTATGTCGGAAAGAATCAGCGTCTGATTCTGCTGGTCATACAAAGCTATTTTGCTGGTGCCAATCATGGAGGCCAACGAAATGGTGAACAGATTGTGGGCCAATAGATCCAGCGTGTTTCCAATGGGCGACAGCTGGTTGTCGAGCAGAACGATGCAGGCCGCTTCCTGATAAAAAACCAGAATCTTGGACGGATAGGACGCGTCCACGTGGGTGATGGTTCCGAGTGAGGGATTGCTATAGTTGCGCACTTGCTTGCCATCACGGTCGTATTGCACTAAGGAAGGTCCGGTCCAGACGTAAACGTTGTCAAAGAGATCGACCGTGTAATGCTCGAAGGGATAGGCACTAAATGGTCGTCGCTCTTGGGCGTTGGCGACACCCAGAGCGACGAGGATATAGAGCATAATGAGTATTCTCTTCATGAAGGATTAGAATTTACAGCCAATGGTGGCCACAATTCTATGGGTACTGTTTTCATACTCCACTGCACTAACAGCGGGGTCATTGCCTTCGTACAGCCAGAAGCTGTCTTTGTTGAGTTTCAACACGTATGCCAGATCGGCGAAGAAATATTTGGACTTGAATCCCAGTCCGACAGAGGCGTAATGAGCAGAGCCGTTATACGGGCCTGAGGTGAGCTTGTAAGGACTGCTCTTGAAGTTGTATCCGGCACGAAGGGCGAACTGCGGGGCTAGGTTGACTTCCGCACCCACACGCAATGTGTGACAGATGCCGTATTTGTCCTTAACCGCTTGATTCTCCGTTGTGTAGTTGTATTCGTTGGAGTAGAGGTTGGCCATACCAAAATCGCAGAAATTGTATTCGGCGGAGATGAAGGCGTGCTTTTTGATGAGGAAGGTAGCTCCAATGTTAAATTTCAAAGGCGTAGTGAGTGTGAAGTTGTTGCGGTTGGTGTAGGACCATGTTTTGGAGTTTGTACCATCGTAATATTGTGCGAGCATCTCGCGGTCATACGTGTCTTTAATCTTCCAATAATAGGTTGGGGTTTGGAATCCGGCACCAATGCGGAGGAAGCTCACCGGCTGGTAGATGATGCCTAATTTGAGGTTGATACCGCCGCCCGCATCACGCTGAGTGGCTACTGTTTGGAAGGAAGTCAGATAATCGCCCACCTCAAGATCATTGGACAGGGCTTCCGAATAGGTGATCCGCTCCTTGTAGTCGATGATGGGGATGCCCAGGCTGGCTCCGATATACAATTTGTCTTGGAAATTGCCGCCAAAGGCGAGGGAAATCTCATCAATGGCACCAAATTGTTCCACTAAGGCACTGTGATTCAGTTCTGCATTCTCAAAAGGACTGTAATAGTGGTCGGGTTGGTTGGGAAACGTGTCAATCGCCCAGGTGCTCCAGAACAGTCCTGCATCGCCGGCAAGTGCCGTGTAGGGCGTGCCTTGTGCATGGCGCAGGACGGCGTTCACCATGGAATTGTTCACGTTTTGAGCATCGGCGCGGAAGGTGTTGTTGAAATCCATGATGCGGTTATATCCGAAGCCGAACTGCCAGCTCTTCCAATTGGAGTTCTCAATTTTGCTGTTGATGACCAATCCGCACTCGGGTACCGTGTATTTGGGGTTTTTCGCGAAGGTGTTGGTCCCGTAGTATTTGGATGTGTTGTTCGAGAAAGCCAGCGACATGGGGGTGAGAGTCACCTCATGGCGTTTGTACAGGCCGATGGCGGCAGGGTTGAGACTGAGGGCGGAAAACTCACCGCCGGTGGTGCTGAAGGCACCGCCCGCACCCATGAAGCGCGCCGTGCCGGAAATCTCCGTCTGGGTGAAACGGAAAGCCTCGTAATCGCCTTGTGCAAAGGAAAATGCTGTAAAGGCTAACAATACGAAAATGCCGATTATCTTTTTCATTGTTTTGTGTTTTTACTTCGTTATTTATCTTCTGCCTCCACCATACGAGCCGCTGCTGTGCGAGGAGGAACTGTTGCTGGAACTGTGGGATGAGCTGCTGCCGGAGTAGGAACTTCTGGAAGAGGAGCTGCTACCAGAGTAGGAGCTGCGAGAAGAGCTGCCGCTTGAGTAAGAGCTTCTGGAGGAAGAACTGCTACCGGAATAGGAGCTGCGGGATGAGGAATTCCCGCTGGAATAGGAGCTTCTGGATGAAGAGCTGCTGCCAGAGTAGGAGCTGCGGGAAGGTGTACTGTAGGACGACCGGTTGCTGTTGGAGCTGGATGGCGTAGTGACTGGACGAGAAGAGTTGGAACTACCTGAATAGGTGGGTCTTATGGATGAAGTGGAGGCAGGTCTGGAACTGCTGCTCGGAGTTGTGGTGCTTCTCGACGGGGTGGAGTTGTAGCGTTGCTGTGTGTTGGAAGGAGAGGTTGTTGTGGTACGGCTGGGCGTAGCTGCCGGACCTGTGCTGTTGGCGGGCCGTGCCGTCGGTTGGGAAGGAACAGTCCGGTTGATGATGGTCGGTGCCTTGGAGGTGTTGTTGTTCGTAATTGTCGTTGTGTTGGTCCGACTTGTGCTATTGGATTCGATTTGTGTAGCGGTATTGGTCCGGCTTGTGCCAGGAATCTCGGTGCGGGAGTTTGCCGCAGGTTTTGAGACGGTGGTTGTGGTCGGCGTTGATTGGTTCTCGCGCATCATATTGGTGTTAGACGGCTTCTCAACATTCTGGGTGGATACACGGTTATTGGCCGGGTAAGGTGCTGTAGGCCTGCTTGTTGGGGCGGATGGGGTTGCCGTTGACGAACCTCCGCCACCACCGCTTGTGCTGTATTGGGCGGCGATGTTATCGTACCGTTGGTTGAATGATGAAGCCGATGAGGTAATCGAATAGTGATTGTTGTTGTCGTTGTTGCCGCTGAGACCGAAGCCTTCAGGCCTGTTCTCACGTCCGGGATTGCCCACGGATGGTCCGATGTTGTTGCGGTGACCGTAATAGTAGGAGTGGTTGGGGTCCAGATGGTTGTGCCAGTAGTCGGCGGCCCAGTAATGGTGCGGACCATGCCAAGGATGATAGCCGTAATCCCAGTATCCGTAAGGATGATACCATCCCCATCCGTAGTTGAACCCATAGTGATACCATCCGTAATCATAATAGTAAGGACGATAGTAGTAGCTTGGCCACCACCAGTTGTAACCCATGTAAATGCTTAAGCCCCAGTTGCCTGGATAACTGTCATACCAATAGAGATTGGTGAAATATGGGTCGTAGTAGCCGTAGTTGCAGTACAGATTTGTATGGAAACGGCGCAGACGGGAGGTGTAATAGTAGTCGTAGCAGTCATCGTCATAGTCGGTGGAGGCGTACGAACTCTCCTCTACAGGGATCTCGTAATAGGTTACGGTCGGATTTGTCTGGCCGGGGTAATAGGTCTTGGTGTCAAGCAGATTTCCATTCTCATCATACTCGTAAACGATAGAGTCGGGCTGCAATTCTGCGGGAGCACTTTTGGTTTGTGTGGGGGCGGATGCGCCGTATTGCGCATCAGAGGATGTGGTGTAGATGTCGTCGTAATAGGCGAGCGAACTTGTTGAACATGCTGAAAGCAAGACAATTGCACATCCAAGGACAATGGAAAATAGTTTTCTCATAATAACCTCCTATATCTTTTTATTTTCGTATTTTTGCAAAACTTTTCATTGACGGCAAAAATACTAAAAAGTTAATTCTAATACTAAAAAATAATGGCAAAAAGTTTTTCGACTCGAGAAGAGAGTTATTCGCAATGGTACAATGATATTGTAAAGAAAGCTGATCTGGCTGAAAATTCCTCTGTGAGAGGATGTATGGTGATAAAACCTTACGGATATGCGATTTGGGAGAAGATTCAGTCCACCTTGGACGGAATGTTCAAGGAGACGGGCCACACCAACGCCTATTTCCCGATTTTTATCCCGAAATCCTTCTTCAGCCGTGAAGCCAGTCATGTTGAAGGCTTCGCCAAGGAGTGCGCTGTGGTCACCCATTACCGTCTGAAGAACGACCCGAACGGCGGGGGTGTGGTGGTGGATCCCGAGGCCAAGCTGGAAGAAGAATTGATTGTGCGCCCCACTTCGGAAACTATCATCTGGGACACCTATAAGGATTGGATTCATTCCTACCGCGATCTGCCTATTTTGTGCAACCAGTGGGCCAATGTGGTTCGTTGGGAGATGCGTACCCGTCTGTTCTTGAGAACGGCTGAGTTCCTCTGGCAGGAAGGCCATACCGCACACGCCACCCGCGAGGAGGCTGTGGAGGAGACGGAGCGGATGCTGCATGTTTATGCTGATTTCGTGGAGAATTTCATGGCGATTCCGGTGGTTCAGGGCGTAAAATCTCCGAATGAGCGTTTCGCTGGCGCCATCGATACCTATTGCATCGAGGCGTTGATGCAGGATGGCAAGGCGTTGCAGGCTGGAACGTCCCATTTCCTGGGACAGAATTTTGCCAAGGCTTTCGATGTGAAATACCTGAACAAGGAAAACCAGTTGGAATATGTGTGGGCTACCTCGTGGGGCGTTTCCACCCGTCTTATCGGTGCCCTGATTATGACCCATTCGGATGACAATGGTCTGGTGCTTCCGCCGAATCTTGCTCCGTTACAGGTGGTTATCATTCCTATTTATAAGAGTGAAGAACAACGTCAGGCGATTGCCGAAAAGGTGAAACCGCTGATTGAGCAGCTGAAGGCTCTCCGTATTTCCGTCAAGTTTGATGACGACGACACCAAGCGTTCGGGCTGGAAGTTCAATGAGTATGAGCTGAAGGGTGTGCCGGTGCGCATTGCTGTGGGCCCGCGGGATTTGGAGAACAATGAGGCGGAAGTGGCCCGCCGTGACACGCTCGCGAAGGAACAGGTCTCCTTTGACAGCCTGGTTGAGCATGTTCAGTTCCTTTTGAAGGATATTCAGCAAAATCTCTTCAATAAAGCTTTGAAATTCCGTGAGGAGAACACCCGTAAGGCGGACACATGGGATGAATTTGTGGATCTGCTTGACAATCATCCGGGCTTCATCTACGCCCATTGGGATGGAACTGCTGAGACAGAGGCTAAAATCAAGGAGTTGACGAAGGCCACTATCCGCTGCATCCCGTTCAATAATCCGTTGGAGGAGGGCAAGTGCATCTTGACGGGCAAACCGTCGAAACAAAGAGTGCTCTTCGCCCGTTCGTATTAACAAACTGGCTGTTTTATACTATGGATAAGAGATTGGAAGCCTTCCAGCGCCTGCTGGACATCATGGACGAACTTCGCGAGAAGTGCCCGTGGGACAGCAAGCAGACCTTTGAAACCCTACGCTGCCTCACCATTGAGGAAACGTATGAACTCTCGGAGGCGATTGTGGACCAGAGTGCGGATGATATGTGTAAGGAGCTGGGAGATATTATGTTACATATTGTTTTCTACTCCAAAATCGCATCCGAAAAGGGTCTTTTTGACATTACGTCCGTCTTGAATCAGATTTGCGAGAAGCTAATTCGCCGGCATCCGCACATCTATGGGACCGAAAAGGCTCAGGATGCGCAGCAGGTGCATGAGAATTGGGAGAAGATCAAATTGCAGAAGGAGGGGAATCGGACCGTTCTAGGCGGCGTGCCTAAGAGTGTTCCGTCGTTGGTAAAGGCATATCGTATTCAGGAGAAAGCCAATGGTGTTGGATTCGACTGGTCGGATAAAGAGCAAGTTTGGAACAAGGTGCAGGAGGAACTGTCGGAATTGAAGGCCGAAGTGGATAAGGATTCCGAGAAAAAGGAGGACGAGTTGGGCGATGTGCTGTTCTCTATTGTCAATTATGCGCGCTTCATCAAGGTGAATCCGGATGATGCATTAGAGAAAACAAACAAGAAATTCATCACCCGATTCAACTATATTGAGGAGAAAGCCAAGTCGGAAGGACGCAAGATTACGGATCTTTCATTGGACGAGATGGAGATGTATTGGCAGGAGGCCAAGAACAACGAACGTATTTAATCAAATACTGTATATGTATTGTAAAATAGTATATATAATATTATTGTATTGTCTTTCGCTACTGCCATTTACCGCTCAAGCGCAGAAAACCGGCAAGGCTGCCGCGTTATGCGAAAAGGCGAAAACAGCCATCAACGCCCATGATTTTGATAAAGCGTACAGTTTGCTGACACAGGCAAGATCGAAAGATCCGCTTTATCCCGACACCTATATCCTGTTGGGAGACCTGTACAATTTCACGTTGAGATCGGATTCGGCAGAAGCCTGCTATAACCGTGCCATCGACCTGATTGGGAACCCTGACCCGCTGTTGTATTATATTGCAGCCACCGAGGGGGCCAAGTGTGGGCATTACGAGTCGGCGTTGGGCAACTACGAGATTTTCATGCAGCGCGGACTTCAATATACGGATGTGCTGACGGATGCGCAGAAAGGCATTGCCAACTGTCGTTTTGCCATTGAGGCGATGAAACATCCGGTGCCGTTCCAGTTGAAGAATCTGGGTGGCAGCGTCAATTCGGAGTGGGATGAGTCGCTGGCGGTGCTTACGGCGGACAATGCGCGGCTGGTGTTCACGGTGAAACGCCCGAAAGACGCCAAGACGGTTTGTGCTTTCTGTCTCAACGAGGAGGATCTCTACTATTGTAACAAGAATGATACGGTATGGCAGACGCGTACTCCATTTGCCTCCCCAATCAAGACAGGCTATAATGAAGGCGCGCAGACTATCTCGCCCGATGGTGTGTATCTGCTTTATACTATGTGTGATGCGGATTTCGGGATGGGCAGCTGCGACCTCTATTGGTCGAAAAAGATAGGCGATAAGTGGTCGCGGCCCCGCAACTTCGGCGCACCAGTGAACACGAATGCCTGGGAAAGCCAACCCACCATGGCAGCGGATGGACGTACGATTTATTTCGTCTCCAACCGCCCGGGTGGCTATGGGGGGATGGATATTTGGAAGACGACGATGACGGCGGAGGGTGCCTTCACCGCTCCTGAAAACCTGGGGGCCACCATCAACACACCGGGTGATGATGCCGCCCCGTTTATCCACAGTGACGGACGCACGCTCTATTTTGCCTCGAACGGAAGAGTGGGCATGGGCGGTTATGACATCTATTATGCTACTCTGCAGTCGGATGGCACATGGAGCGAACCGCAGAATCTGGGTTATCCGATCAACTCACCCGCTGATGAACTTAACATCTTTATCGACGCTTCCGGTACGATGGCCTATATGGCCTCCGACAAAGAGGGTGGTTTTGGTGGCCTTGACCTGTATTGCTTTGAGCTGGCTGAGAGTCTGCGTCCCAACCCTGTCACCTATATCAAGGGTGTGGTGCGGGATGCCGAAAGCGGTCTTCCGCTTACAGCGGAAATCGAGATGGTGGATTTGGCAACGCGCCAGGTGCTGACGCATACCACTTCGGATGCCGAGACCGGTGCGTTCCTGGCCTGTATCCATACGGGCAGCAATGTCATGCTCAATGTCTCCAATCCGAATTATCCTTTCTACTCCGAAAACTTCCAGATGGAGAAATCCTACACCGAGTTGGAGCCTTATATAAAAGATATTGTATTGCAGCGGGCGGATGTTGGCACCACGGTGGTGCTGAAGAACATCTTCTTCGACTTCAACGAGAGTACACTGAAGAAGGAGTCGTTTGAGGAGCTGGACCGTTTGGTGGACTACCTCAACCATCATAAGGTGAACATCGAGATTGGCGGGCACACCGACGACCAGGGTTCCGACGAGTATAACGACCGCCTTTCGCAGAATCGTGCCAAGGCAGTTTACGACTATCTGATGGGGAAGGGTATTTCGGCTGACCGGCTGGAGTACCGTGGTTACGGCAAGCGTAAACCCATCGCTGACAATGCTACCGAAGAGGGTAGGGCGGCCAACCGGCGCACGGAATTTCGCATTATCAGCCGCTAATTCCCATTACCAAGGGGTGTGTTCTATAGGGGGAATGTCCGATTTTAGGGGACATTCCCTTTTTTATGTGTAACATTTAAAAAAAATCAAGGTAAAAAGTTCATGATATAATGTTTATAAACCAAAAGAGTGTGTTATATGTAAAGTGGTGATTTATAGAAATATAACAATTGATTCTGCTATAATTCCAGCGCAAAAACCGCATGAGTGCGGCGGGCTTGCGCTGAAATTCGCTGAAAAAAATTCAAAAAAAAAAATACATGTGAGATAAGTAATCAAAAAAAATGTATTTTTGCAAGTTGAAATTTTAGTGAAATGTATAGTAGTGTATAGTACTATAAAAGATTGAGTATAAAGAAGAGAAATAATAATAATTAATAACAATCAAAAAATAAAAGTATGAAAAAACTATTATCAATTTGCTTCTTAAGCATCTTACTGACGCTAGCGGGCTTTGTGGCCCGGGCGCAGTCGCCTTGCTGCGTATGGCTGGAGAACATGAATCCAGACACACTGACAGGCATCGCGAACGTCCCTGGTGGGCAGTTGGTGTTGAACAACGCCATGAACCCGGTGAACACTGGTTACTACACCCAGACGGACGTGTACAAAATCCATTTCATAAACAGCTGTAACATTGACAAGCTGTCTATTGACTGGAAAGTGTATCGCGACGGCCAGTTGGTAAACGGAGATTTGTCCGATTTTGCCAACTTCAGCATCTACACGTTCTACAACCGCCTCAACCAAGATGGCCCAGGAGTTCCGATTCCGTGGCTCGGTGGTCAGGTGTTGGATGGACACGGTGTCCCTTATGGTGGAAATCCGCACTGTTATGATGCTATGATCCAAACAGGAGCCTGCAAGGAAGGTTATCCGGGTGCCATGTCACCGGACACCACATTCCCCTACTCGAACGACTACCAGTTTGCCGGTGGCTATACTGGTATTTACTCCCAACACCTCGATTATTTCAATGCTGAATTTTTTGAGCAGACTGAGAATATCATTATCATTAATTGGAAGCAAGTTGGTGACTACTCTTTAGTGATTAGCATCCGTGAACGTACCGGTGGTACCGATTGGACGAATCTTTATTGGAATCAGAACCAAGACAAATATATCGGTGGTCACATGAGTGCCCCCGGTCGGATTGTTGCTACAGACTCCATCGCTCCTTTCAACAACTATGGTGCCTTTGACAAAGAGATTTGCCAAGGTGGTACGTTTGAATATGGCAAGCCTGCCATGACGTTCGACACCGAAGGCGACTATGTGGTTGCTTTCATCGACACCCTTTGTGGTGGTCACTGCAGCGTGACGGCTATTGACACCCTGCACCTCTTTGTGCGTGAGAACCCTGTCGTCCAAGTGAGCCAGAAACGTATTGACAACTGCTTCGGCGAAGGTCTGAGCAAAGACCAGCTGGCTGCATTGGCTTCTTACGCCACTCCGGATGCTACTGGACTTTCCTGGAAAGAGATCCAATGGTCAACCGACGGAACGACGTTCGACACCGTTGTGCCGACTCCGTCCACGGTGGTTGATACCTATTATTATTATGTGCGTCAGGTGAACTACTACGCAAACTTCAACGAAGACACTGTGATTTGTGATGGCCCGATTGACACCATCACCTACATCGTGCACGAGATTCCAGGCAAACCGACTATCGGCACGCCGAACTATTATTATTGTGTCGGTGCCACGGCCACCTCTGTTGACGAGAATGTGACCGCCGCTAAGGATTGCAAACTGATCTGGTCCATGTCCCAGACATTTGATCCGGTAATCACGGGTGCGGCCCTGACCCCGTCCACCACTACGGCAGGTGTCCAGACTTTCTATGTCTATCAAATGGACACTGTGAACGGCTGCTTCTCGAAAGACAGCTTCGACATCGTTACGGTTACTGTTTATGACAATCCTGTTGTTACGGTTACCGCCGATCCTACGGCTGCTTGTCTTGGCACTGAGTTCACGCTGACCGCCACGGCTGGTTTCGACAGCTATGCTTGGGTGAAGAAGGATGAGACCACCACGTTGGGTACCACCAACGTTCTTAAGATTACGCCGACGGCTGCTGGTGACAGCACCTATACGGTTACGGTGGGTGAAGATCATTTAGTGAATAATGTTGTTGTTATCACCTGTAACACTTCGGCTGACGTCACTATCACGATCCATCCTATCCCGGCTCAGCCGACACTTCCGACTACGACATCCGAATCCTACTGTTTGAATGATACTATCCCCGCCACCTACGTGCTGACCGCCACGGCTCCTACGGGTGCTGTTTGCGTTTGGTTCGACGAAAATGGTCAACCTCTGGATACTGCCGCTAGCTACACGGTAGACATGAACTCCATCAAACCTGCAGGCAATGAATTTAAGACGGTGAAATATTTTGTGGCTTCCTACAATCCGACCACGACCTGTATCTCGGATACGATGCTGGCCTTCACCTTCGATTTCTACAAATATCCTGTTTTGGCTGTGGCTCCGAAGACATCTACAGTATGTCCGGGCGAGTCTGTGAATCTTACGGCAAGCCTGACCACGGAATCCAAAGCTGATTACACCTATACTTGGGCTGGTGATGTTGATGTGAATGCTACGATCAACACCAACACGATTAACACGAGCGATACGGATTGCACAGGCAAGACCTATCAGGCTACGGTTTACGTAACCGATGACAATGGTTGTAAGTCCAATACCGACACCGCTGTTGTCAATGTTGAAGATATCACGAAACCGGTTATCAATCCGTCCGATCCTATCGCCATTACTCTTTATGGTTGCGATCTCTCGATTGTCCCTGCAGCTCACACGACGCTGGCTGCTCTCCAGACTGGTTTCACCGTTACGGTTACCGACGGTTGTGGCAAACTCGAACCTAATGTTACGCACAGCGATGTTGTGACGAATGGTTCTTGCGTTTCCACGCTCGTTCGTACCTATACGGTTTCCGACCATTGCGGTAACACTTCCGACCTGGTTGTTACCTACACGGTTCGCGACAATACGAATCCTGTCCTGACAGCTACTCCTGCTCAGGTGGATCCTGTTCCTGCTATGAATTGTACATACATCATGCCGGATGACACTGTCTTCTACAACCTGTTGAAGGGTCATGTGAGCGACGACTGCACTCCGGATACTGAGTTGGTTGCTTCTGCTGTATTCTATAATGGTAACCAGCTGCTTTCCAACGCCAATACCGACATTTTCGCTGATTCTCTCACGGTCAATGTTTATGCTCAGATTTCTGACAGATGTAACAACAAGTCTGAGAAGGTTCATATCGCCACGCTGGTGCGTCCTGAGCCGATGTACATCAAACATGGTTCTGTCTCTATTGATAGAAACGAGCTCTGTCTCTATGATACCGTGAACTTGAGCTTCTCTACGGATTCCATCGCCGGTTACAACCATGCTCCGTACTCCTTCTTGTGGACGGGCAGACCGAACGACGGTACGATTATCCACCATACCTGGCAGAATGCTCTCGGTATTCCGGCTCTGCCTGACACCAATTTCGTTTACACGATTACGGTTACGGATAAATACGGTTGTGTTGCAAAAGATTCTTCTGATCCTGTTCATGTTTGGAATCTGCCTACCGTTTATATCCACGAAGATATTCGTAACGGTGCCACCTTCCCGCTTTGCCCGAACTACGGTGTGCTGACCGTTGAGGCTGTCGCCGTTGGTAGAATCCCGAATGACAACACGGTGACCTACGAATGGTCTGGTGAAAGTGTTAACATTCAGTCCACCAATGACACAACGGGTGTTTACATCCTGCCTGACAGCTGTAACTACACATACTATCCGCATGTGAAGGTCGTGAACGTCAAGGGTTGTGTGGCTGAGGCTGAATTCCCGTTCGACGTTGTCGATACGACGGCTCCTGTTGTGGATGCTTCTGCTATCATCAGTGATACCACGCTGGTTCGTCAGCCGGGTTGTAAGTTCTTCCTCCCGGATCTCACCCAGCTCTTCAATAACAACAATGTTTCTGACAATTGCTACAAGGTTGGTTCTATGACGCTGACGCAGGATCCTGTTGCCGGTACGGAAATTACCGAGAACAAGGCCGTTAAGATTACCCTCACTGACCATTGTGGTAACTCCAGTGTCTTCACGATCAATGCTAACCTGCCTTCTGACAATATTACGATTACCAATATCGCAGTTGTTGATACTGCGTTCTGTCTGAATGGTACGGCTACGCTTACGCCGAGCATCTCCAATGGTGTTGGTACGTTCAGATACACTTGGACGGAAAGTTCCACGACTGTGGGTTCCGACGCTGTCCTGACCGTCACCCCGACCACGGCTGGTGTTCACACCTATCAGTTGTCTGTGGTTGACTCCTTCGATTGCGAAGCTACCAAGTCTGCTAACGTTACGGTTTACCCGTTGCCGGCAGCTGCTGATGTGACGATGGCTTCCACTCCGAACGAATTCTGTAAGAATGCTTACAATGTCAATAATGAAGCCAATGGTACTGTTTATGTAACGAACATCACCACTGGTTACATGTACAAACTTTCTACGGATACTATGTGGCATGACGCCAACTATATTTACACGGGTCTTAACAATGGCACGTACAGCATCGACCTGAAGTCTGATCACGACTGCGAGACGGCTAATGCTACCACCATCGTGGTTGACTCTGTGAACAATATGGTTATTTCCACCGCTACGGGTACGCCTAACTACCGTTGCGCTGATCCGTACGATGGTACCATCACGGTGAACAATCCTCAAGTGAACTATACGTATGAGATTATCAACGTTCCGAACTCCGAGCGTGTTTACACCTCTGGCGAACTGAAATATGAAGGACTGCGTAATGGTGACTACCTCATCCAGGTCGTTTCTGACAAGTTCTGTCCGTACAGCATCTACAATACGATTGTTGCTGACAGCACGAAATTTCCGGCACTGCCTGATTACGCTACCACGCCTAAGACGAGCTGTGTTGCTCCGAACGGTGCTATCACGATCCATAACTCCAGAACAGATTACGAATACACGCTGAACAATGTCACGCTTACCGGCAATGGTGGTGACTTGACATTCGGTCAATTGAATGGTGGTGACTACACGCTGGCCATTGTTTCCACGGTTACCGCTTGTAGTCAGCAGTTCGCTGGTATTAATGTTCCTACGACCACGCAGGATCCTGCCAGACCGCTGGTTGATTCTGTTCCGAACACTGTTTGCGACCAGGCTATCACGCCGAACGGTTCTATTACGGTGACCAACCCGCAAATGGGCTTCACCTATAAGATGGGTGATGCTACCTATACATACGATGGTACGAGCCCCATCACGTTTGTCAACCTGATTGATGCCAACAATCATATCATGACGGTGACGACGGATCTCGGTTGTGCTAAGGACTTCACCTTCGAGGTTACTTCCAACATTGTTAACCCGAACAAGGCTACCTTCGTCTTCACGAACAATACGGTTTGCACGGCTACGCTTCCTACTTGCGTTTCCATTGCTACTCCTCCGGCGGTGAACGGTACCATCTCCCTGACGGGTACGGATGATACTCGCTACACCTACACGGTGAAGCTGGGTGCTACGGAAATCCTTCCGACTTCCGCTCATGCTTACACGAAACTGGCTGCTGGTGATTACACCATCACGGTTCGTGACAACGCTACGGGTTGCGAAAGCGACACGATTTGCAAGATTTTGGATGATGCCGCTGCTATCACGATAGCTGCAGATGAGTACACTTCCACTCCGCGTACCAGCTGTACTGTCTATGACGGTTCCATCACCATCAATGCCGCTAACGGTTACAACTATTACATTTGCAATGTCTCCAACCAGGCTATTACGGGTACCCAGAGCAATTTGGATGCCGGTAAGTACAATATTGTGAAATACAACATTGCCACTGGTTGCTTCCGCGAGGATACGGTTGTCGTTGTGGATGGTAGAGCAAGATTTGATACGATTAAGTACAATATGGTTGCTGATAATGTTTGTGACAATGCTACCTTTACGGGTACGGGTTCCATCACGGTAACCAACCTCTCCACTTCCGACTTCACCTTCTTCATCGACGGTGCTATCAACACCAATACTCCTGCTAATGTGTTCGCCAATCTGCATGATGGTACGTACACGATTAGCGTTGTTCACAATGCTACTCAATGTCCGGGTACGAAGGATATCGCCGTTAATGATATGACGACCAAACCGGATATCAAATTCACGACTACAGCTAACACCTATTGTACGGATACCATCCATGACGGTACGGTGACGATTACTCCGGAAGCTAACTGCACATACTCTCTGTTTGCTGCTGATAGCATCTATGGTACGACCACCACGATTACGGGTCTTAAGGATGGTAGCTACAAGCTGGCTGCTTACAACACGCTGACCGGTTGTACGGATACGGCTGATGTCACGATTAATCATACTACGATTATCCCGACTGTTTCCGTTGCTGCCCAGGCTGCCAACTACAACTGTAAGCCTGAGAAGAACGGTTCCGTTACACTTACCTCTTCTGTGACTGACGTTACCTATTATTTGGTTTCTGCTACGCCTGACACGACGACCAGCATCATTCCGACCTTCAACAATCTGGATAGCGGTGAGTATAAGTTCTATGTGATTACCACCAAGGGTTGTGTTTCTGCAGAGGGTACGGTTAATGTGGCCGATAGCGCTCATATCTATGAGCTTGTACTCTCCCAGACTCCGAACACGATGTGTGTTCCTACGTTCGAGCATCCGGGTAATGGTACCATCGTGGTTGAAAAACCGCAGGCTCGTCATTACACCTACTCCTTCTATGACAATGCTGGTGCTCAGATTGACGTGAACTACTTCAATCCTGACTCCTACACCATGTACCACTTGAAAGACATGCTCTACAGAGTGGTTGTGAACGATACGATTACCAGATGTTCTGCAGAAGATACGATTACGGTCCAACTGCATCACGACGATATCACCGTTACGGCTGACTCCACCAACAACGATCGTTGCCTTGCTCCTTACAATGGTACGATTACGGTGAACATGGTTAACCCGAACATCGACGGTGTGTATCGCTATCGTATTGATGGTGGTGAATACCAGATCAGCAATGTCTTCACTGGCTTGAAAGAGGGTAACCATACGGTTCTCGTTTGGGATACCACGACCAACTGTACGTATCCTGTTGCTGGTGACTTGAATGTCATGGTTAACAAGACGGACTACACGGTGACAATGAAGCCGTACATCAAGAACAACGAGTTCTGCGTTGCTCCGTTCAACGGTGCTGTTGGCCTCTTCACGGATAGCGTGACGAGCGACATTCCGGCTCCGGCATTCCTGTTCGCATTCGATACCAATGCAACGGCTGATCCTGCCACGTTGACTTATACCAATGATACGACTTACGAGCAGCTTGCTGCTGGTACCTATACGATTTATGTGAAGGAAACCACTACCGAGTGTATCTATGGTCCTTTCACTGCTGCTGTGAACACGGTTAATGAGAATGCTCCTATTATCGATTCCATTATCCCGAGCGGTTACAACAAGGTTAGCGAGTACAACTTCTGTGTGGATGCTAATGGTAGCCTCTGTGTTGACGTGCGTGCTCAGGTTCCGAGCGACACGCTTGGTTACCTCTACCAGTGGTCTTGCAACTGCTTCCCGGTTAACTCTGATTCCAGCTGCGTTGTTGTGAATACAGCCAACCCGCGTCTGCACTGCGAATACACTGTCCAAGTGACCAGTAAGGCCACCGGTTGTGTCACGACCAAGACGGTTGCTATCCATATTGATACGGTTCCTGTTGTCCACTTCTTCGTGGAGAACCCGAACTTCCTCAATGTCCCGAGCCGTGGTATCGTTTACAATTGCGAAAACAAGGACTACACCGTTGGTGTGACGAATCCTCTCGCTGATTACGATTCTATCGTCTGGACCCAGGGTCACATTGAATCCAATGTCACCTCCTTCGTGGAGCCGGCTTACAAGTATCACGCTCCGACGGAGATTTCCTACTGCGTCAACCTGTATGACCACAACGGTTGTATGGCTCATGACTACATGAATGTCAACATCAAGCCGATTGCTACGAATACAGTTACAGTGGATGCTTGCGACAGCTTGAAATACACCTACACGAGCATTGCTAAGGATACGGTCTTCCGCTTTGTGGAGGGTGGTACAAACACCTACACCTATGTGGATACGTTCAATGCTGTTAACGGATGTGACAGTATTGTGACCTATATTCTTACAGTTCACAGCAGTCCTTCCCTCACGGTTGATTCTACTGCTGCTTTCATCGAGCGTTCTGTTTGTCATGGTGCAATGCTCTGCGGTGAGGACATGCTTACGGTGAAACATACTACCACCTTCGGTTGGAAGTTCAGCGACGTTTTGGACTTCAATTCTTCTGATGAAGACTTCGATCCGACGGCTAACATGACCTTCGCCAACAATGGCAGAACGATTTATGCTTACGCTTACAATGCTTGCGATACGGTTCTCTCTGCTCAGCTCTATACGCTGCATATTGACTCCCTGCCGGATGTTCCGAATATTTCGACCAACAGTCCGTATTGCGACAGCACGGTATTTGACCTTACTGCTCCTGTTGCTACCTGCAATGCCGCTACTTGCACAGGTAGATGGCAGCTCAATGGCGTTGATACGATTATCAGCAAGTTTGTCTATGGCATGAATAACGGTGTCCTCCGTTACGCTGTCACCAACGCTTGCGGTACCTCTTACTCCAACGAGCAGACGCTGACGGTTTACAACACGGCTAAGCTGGATCTTACCTACACCTTCGATTCCCTGTGTGTGGGTACTACGGGTGACATCACCTTCACAGTGAATACGGGTAACTCCGACACCCTGGTGTTCGATTCCAAGTACTTCAAGGTTTCCAAGAGTGGCAATACCTATACCATTACGCCTGACTCCGCCAATGTGGGTGTCTCCTCCGTTGATATCTATTCCTTCCAGGAGCCTACAGTTCCTGCTGGTCTGACATCTCCTTGTCAGTTTGAGAAGAAGACGGTTGAGTTCTACATTGTTGACAAGCCGGTGGTTAATGTGGTTGCCAATCCGGATAGCGTCTGTGCTGGCAATGCCTTCACACGTCTTGTTGCTCCGACGTACAATGCTAAGAATGGTGAGATCCTCTCCGAGGGCTGGCTCATCGCTCCGAGCGTGAACGGCACCTACACTGAGTTCGATCCTACTTCTAAGCTCTATATGGTCAACAATGGTAACTACATCAAGTATCAGGTGACCAACCGCTGCGGTACCACCTACTCCAACGCCGTTCCGGTGGTGGTTGACACGGTGCCTTCCGCTACGCTTTCTCCTGCTACGATTACCTATTGTGTTGGTGATTCAATTCACATCACTTCTGACTTGACGCTCAATGTTACCACAACTGCTACGGCTCCGCTGACTACTGCTCCTGTGTTGATGGTGGATGGTTCTAATTACACAACGGGTACTGCTCTTACGATGGCTGACTCCAACAAGAATGTCTGGTACGTTGTGACTAACAAGTGCGGTTCTGCTAACTCCAACACCATTAAGGTTGTTGTGAACGATACCGCTTCCCTGGCTCTTAACGATGCTAACTTGAAAGACACTGTTTGTGTTGGTGACAACACCAGTGAATTCACGGTTACGGTTCACAAGTCCAATGTGATGACCTATTCACTTTCCAGCACCGACTTCGAGGTTTCTACTACGGTGGCTGTTAACGGTGATGGAAAACAGACAACATTCAAGATCACTCCGAAGGTTGCCACGCAAAGTGCTGTGTCTGCTATCTACATCAAGGTTTCTTCTGCTGTTGCTGCTTGCGACCGCGAGAAGTATGACACTATCCGCTTCACGATTGCTGATACGGCTCACTTCACCACGGCTCCGAAGGCTGACACGGTTTGCGAGGGTTCTCAACTTACGCTTGTTACTCCTATCTTCACCACACCGAACGCTTCTGTGGTTAGCGAGAAATGGCAGAGCAATGTGAGCGGTGCTTGGGCTGATTTCACCGAGACCACTCCGATGACGAAGGATTACAACGGCAAGTATCTGCGTTATGCTGTGGAGACCCGTTGCGGTGTCAACTACTCTGATTCTGTACAGCTGATGGTTTATGACACAGTGAAACTGACCACGTTATCTCCGAACAAGGATACGCTGTGCTCTGGTACCGCTATGAAGACCCAGGTGTTCAATTACGAAGGTACGTATGTACAGACTACTTACAGCATCAATCCTACGACTATCACTGGTATTAGCAGAGTTTCTAATGCCACTACTACGGATGTGATCCATACCACGGGTGCGGATACCATCAAGGGTGCGGATGTTCAGGCTTCTCACGGTATCTACACAGGTACGCTGACGGCTTCCAGCTCGGTTTGTCCGGCTACGAACAAGACCCTCACCTTCGAACTTTACATTGATACGCTGCCGACGATCACTTTCAATAATGGTGAACAACTCTACTGCATTGGTGAAACGCCTACCTTCAAACGTGGTGAGGCAGTTAGCCTGAATGCTTACAATACCACGGATTCTGTTGTCACGGGTTACATTAAGACTCAGCAGACCGACGGTACCTATACTGCTTGGAACAATACGATTCCGACCACTATTACGGCTGATCTTGATAGTGCTTGGGTTTCCTTCACGATTACCAACCATTGTGGTGAGTCTGTTATCAATGACAGCCTCCTGGTTGTGGTGGAAGGCAAGCCGAAGGTTACTGCTCCGGTTGCTGTTAAGGACACCTGTGTTGGTTCTCCGCTGCAAGACTTCATCAAGACGGCTCCGGTGGTTACACTTCCGACCAAGTCCTCCAGAGTTACGGCTCAGGGTTGGTTAGTGGAGACGGCTTCCGGTTACGTACCAATCTCTGCATCTGCTCCTATCACACAAGACACGAATGTCAAGTACTATGCTGCTACTCGTTGCGGTTACGACACTTGCGTTGCTGTGAGACTTATTGTGACGAAGCTTCCTGAGATTACGAGTACGATTTCGACCAGCGACTTCCACATCTGCTCTGGCGATACGTTCGCATCGAAGGCAATGACCTACGTCAATGTTGCTGATGATACGACCACCCTCTGGACGATTACCAAGGTTGGTTCCACGACTTCAGAGACGTTAGTCTTCGGTCAGGCCTATGACACCAGCTACAATGGTGCTACCGTTCGTTACATTGTGATGAATGAGTGCGGTTCTGACACGGTGTACACTTCCGCTCAGGTTGACACGCTGCCTGTTCCGGTTATCCTCGGTGACACCACCGTTTGTGCTACCGGTTCCACCACGCTTTCTGTGACGTATGATGGCTATGCTTCCTACCAGTGGTTCATGGATGGTGATACGATTACGGGTGCTACTTCATACACCTATGATTACACCTCCGCTGGTGAGGGCTCTCACACCTTCACGGTCAGCGTTAAGGATGGTAATGGTTGCTACTCTACCTACAATATCAACGGTACTGCCGATAAGGATTCTAAGATCTACAAACCTGAAAGTGTAACGGTTGAAGCTACCGACGCTCCGAGATTCATCTTCAAGGATGTGAATGGTACGACCACGCACAGACTGCCGTCTATGACCACTTCCAACAATTTGGCTGACAAGTTCAACTATACTTGGATGGTTAACGCTCCTTGTGCTGCTGGTGATCAGCTGGTATTCGTAACCTTCGACTTCTACTTCAATGGTCAAATCATCTCGAATGATTCCATCGGTGTTTACTTCAAAGAAGAAGAACAGGGTATGGGTTCCAACTATCAGAAGTGGATGTCCACCGACTACATCGAATGGCTTACCTACTCTCCTAATTCACATCTCGTGAACTCTGAAACGAGATATGACTTTGCTCAGGCTAATTATGGCAACACTCAGGAAATGGGTAACCACTATCCGGTGAAGAAACTGGCCGGTGGTAACGATAACTACGATGATGTCTATCTGCACTTCTTGAACAAACGTCCTGTTACCAAGACTGTTTCTCCTGCCATGAAGGCTGGTGAGTACAAGATTATCTATAGACTTATCGCTACGGATCGTTACAACTTGAACAACGACTTGTACTTCAATGAGGACACTGCACGTAACCTCAAAATCGGTGGTTACAACTCCATCGCATCCAACGCTAATCTGACAGAGCTGGTGGTGGATACCTTGAAGTTCACGGTGACTGGTGAAGATCTGCAGTACACTCCGACTCCGGCTGTTGAGCCCGAACCCGAACCGATTATTGCTCCTGCAACGGCTGACGAACCGACCGTTAAGGTTTACCCGAACCCGACTTCCGGCGATGTCTATGCTAAAATCGAAGGCTTCGAGGGTGCTGCAGTCGTCAGAATTGTGACGCTGGCCGGTAAGGTTGTTGCTGAGGAGACGGTTACCACGACGAAGAACGCTTCCGTCATCTACTCCCGTACCACGAGCGATCTCACGCCTGGCGTGTACTTCCTCACGGTTCAGAGTGGCGATGCCAAGATCTCCAAGAAACTCGTTGTGACCAGATAATGTAATTCATCATACTTTTAAGGGAGTTGTGCCTGAACACACAACTCCCTTTTTTTTACCCATTATGAAAAACAACAACTTCATGCTATCGCTCTTCCGCCGGTATCCCGGACGGCTTTTTGTTGTTTTTCTGCTAAACCTATGCTCTGTTCTACTTACCATTTTGGTATTCCTTTTGATAGAGCCTTTCTGCAAGATTCTCTTCCATGTCTCTATGCATGACCTCAGTCCCGTAACCTCTTTCTTCATGAATCGCTTGCTCCCATGGCTTCATTTTGATTCGGGGGCGCTGCCTCTTTTCGGGTTATTGCTGCTGGCCTTGGTGCTCTATTTTCTGAAAGATTTTTTCGCATACGCGTCACAATGGGTGATGGCCTCCATGCGTAGCCATCTGCTGATGACTCTCCGCAACGAGGTCTATGACAAGATCCTGAATCTTCCGTTGGGATATTTCACGTCCCGTCAACGGGGGGATGTTGTTTCGCGTGCGGTGAACGACACCCAGGAGGTGGAGCATACTACGCTCACGTCGCTGCGTTCGTTTATGACGGATCCAGTGACGTTGCTTATTTTCTTAACAGAACTTTTTTTGATTGATGCGCCGCTCACCATCTTCTCCCTGTTGCTGATGCCGGTGGCCTTTTTCATTATCAGCCGTGTGTCGAAACGGTTGCGCCGGCAGACGCGCACTTCCAAGGAACGCCTCGGATCCCTGCTGTCGCATGTGGAGGAGAGTGTCGGGGGCCTGCGCATCATAAAAGGTTTCAACGCCCAGCGGAACGCGAAGGCTGTGTTTGATCGGTTGAACGATGAGTTCACCGATGTGCAGACGCGCATCTACCGGCGCACGGATCTGGCCTCCCCATTGAGCGAGTTCTTGGGGGTGACCATTGTGATGATTGTCTTGGTGGTGGGTGGCAATATGGTGTTGGCTAATAAGATGAACCTGACTGCTGAGATGTTCATTACCTATATCGCCATGTTCACTCAGGTTATCGAACCTTTGAAGTCGCTTTCCACGGCGGGGGCCAATTATCGTCGCGGCTTGGCCGCCCTGGACCGCGTGCGCGAATTGCTCAATGCGGACGAACAGATTCCCGAAGCGGAAAATCCCATCGCAGTGGACACCTTCCGCGACTCGCTATGCTTCGAGCATCTGACTTTCTCGTATGGGGAAAATCCTGTAATTCAGGATGTGTCCTTTGAGATCCGTCGGGGTGAGATGGTGGCGTTGGTGGGTGCTTCCGGTGCTGGCAAGAGCACACTGACGGATTTGGTGGAACGCTTCTACGACCCGATGGGTGGGAGAATTCTGTTGGATGGAATCGACATCCGGGAATACCGGCTGCACGACTACCGTTCTTTGTTCGCGTTGGTGTCGCAGGATGTTGTCTTGTTCAATGACACCCTGTACCGCAATGTGACGATGGGACGGATGGACATTCCGGAAGAGGAGGTGATGCGGGCGTTGGAGGTGGCCAATCTGGGTGATTTTGTGGCTACGCTTCCCGAAGGGTTGCAGCATGCCGTCGGCGACCGCGGACTCAATCTCTCGGGCGGGCAGCGTCAGCGCATCAGCATTGCGCGTGCCGTGGTTCGCAACGCTCCCATCCTGATTTTGGATGAGGCCACTTCGGCCATGGATACTGAGTCGGAAAAGAGTGTGCAGGAGGCCCTTGACCGCGTGATGAAGGACCGTACCGTTTTGGTGGTTGCGCATCGGCTGACCACTATCCGGAATGCCGACAAGATTATTGTTTTGGAGAACGGCCGCGTGATGGAAGCCGGCACGCACGAGGAACTGCTCGCGCGCGGGGAAATCTACAGCGCGATGGTGGCAGTGGGGAGTTAGGAGTTGGGAATTGGGAATTGGCTGTTAGCCGTTAGCTGTTAGCAGTGATTGTTACAAATATTAAGAGCATTAAGAACTTTTAACCGTATAATTTTTTTTATGGCAAAGCACAAATTAGCTCGTTTCGCCGAAAATGAGACTTTCGGCAATCTTTTCCAGCATACGAACTATGACCGTCAGGGGATTCCGTTCCCGCTGAAAGGGCAGTGGGGTAGGGACTACTTCCACAACGACAACCCCATTGTGGTGGAGTTGGGTTGTGGCAAGGGCGACTACACGTTGGCGTTGGCCCGCCGCAATCCGGATGTGAACTACATCGGGGTTGACCGCAAGGGGGCTCGGTTGTGGCGCGGCTGCAAAGATGCGTTGGAGGAGGGTCTCACAAACGTGGCGTTTCTGCGTATTTCCATTGACAATATCGGCTATTATTTTGCGTCGGGCGAAGTGAGTGAGATATGGGTCACTTTCCCCGATCCTCAGCCCAAGAGTGAGCGTCGTCGCTTGGTGTCGCCGCGTTTTGTGGGCTTTTATCGCGGGGTGTTGCCGGCGGGGGGGGGCATTTTGAATCTGAAGACGGACAGTCGGATGCTGTATGCGTATGTGTTGGAAACGGCTCCGGCGGAGGGTTGGCAAGTGCTTGAGAATGTGGAGGATGTGTATGCGCAGCCGTGTGCTGACATCCTTACGGGAATACAGACTTTTTATGAGAAAATGTGGTTGGCGGAGGGGCGCACCATTTCGTATGTGCGACTCGCTGTCGGGGGTGCCGGGGAGGCTTCCAAACAAAAATGATGCCACAAATAAAAAAAACTTTTTTTTAAGGTATTTGGAATAAAAAAAATGCTATATTTGCCAACTTGTTAGAAAATCGGCAAAAGGCCTTGTCTATTTGAAGGGATATGATTTGTAAGTATGTGGTTTAAGGCAAGTTGAGGCGATATTTTTTAACAACGGTTGGTTAATATGGGTTGGGTGTGAAGTGCATAAAGTGCGAAAAAAGTTTCTAAAAATACGAATAATAAAAAAATCGAAGAAGATGAAAATAGTTAATTATTTTAAGGAAATGTATGATGAGCTGGTTCACAAGACGAGTTGGCCCACCATGCAGGAGCTTGGAAATAGTGTTGTGGTGGTGTCTATTGCTTCCCTAATAATCGCGTTAATCGTGTTTTTGATGGACATCATCTTCAATGCTGGCATGGGTCTTATGTTCCCGGCCACGGCTGTTTAGTTTTCTTCATAGTCAGTGTTATATCCTAAATACCGAGTCATGGCAGAAGTTGAACGCAAGTGGTATGTGATCAAGGCGGTCACGGGTACGGAGAAGAAGGTGAAGCAGAACATCGAGACAGAGGTTGAGCTTTCCCATTTGAAGGACCAGGTGACGAAGGTTTTGATTCCGACCGAGAAAGTTTTCCACAGCACGAAGAGCGGTAAGAAGGTGGTGACCGAGCGCAATTATTTCCCGAGCTACATCTTTGTTGAGGCGGCTATGACGGGAGAGGTTGCCGGTGCGCTGCTGGACGTTCCGGGTGTGTTGGGCTTTGTGGGCTGCAAGCACAAGAGCGACCCTCCGGTCGCCCTGCGTCCGGCTGAAGTCTCTCGCCTGTTAGGCAAGGTGGATGAGCTCATGTCGCAAGACGAGACGTTCATGCAGCCTTACGTGGTGGGCGAGGAGATCAAGGTTATTGATGGGCCTTTCAACACCTTCAACGGCATCATCGAAGAGATTGATACGGAGAAGAAGAAGCTGAAGATCATGGTGAAGATCTTCGGCCGTAAGACCCCGCTGGAGCTGGGTTTTATGCAGGTTGAAAAAATATAACGCGGCTGAATAGTTACAAACAATAAAATTCATTAAAAAAATGGCAAAAGAAGTAGCTGGATTAATTAAGTTACAAATCAAGGGAGGTGCCGCCAATCCGTCACCGCCAGTTGGTCCCGCTTTGGGTTCCAAGGGCGTGAACATCATGGAGTTCTGCAAACAGTTCAATTCCCGTACTCAGGATTTGGCTGGTAAGATCATCCCCGTGGTGATTACGGTTTACAAGGATAAGTCGTTCGACTTCATCACGAAGACCCCCCCTGTAGCTGTCCAAGTTAAGGAAGCAGCAAAACTTCAAAAAGGTTCTGGAGAGCCCAACCGCAACAAGGTGGGGACGATCACTTGGGACCAGGTCCGCAGCATCGCCGAACTGAAGATGCCGGATCTGAACTGTTTCGAGCTGGAGTCCGCCATGTCGATGGTGGCCGGTACGGCCCGCAGCATGGGTGTCAACGTCAAGGGAGGCCAGAATCCTTTTGAAAAGAATTAATAACAAGTAAAACACAATCAAATGGCTAAAATATCAAAAAAACGCAAAGAGGCTTTTGCTAAATTTGATAAGAGTAAAGTGTACAACCTGCCGGAAGCTGTCCAGACGGTGAAAGACCTTACCTACACCAAATTTGATGCTTCTTTCGACATTGACGTCCGTTTGGGCGTTGACCCTCGAAAGGCCAACCAGATGGTGCGTGGTATCGTGACGCTGCCTCATGGAACAGGCAAGGTGGTCCGTGTGCTGGCACTCTGCACCCCCGACAAGGAGGAGGAAGCGAAAGCCGCCGGAGCTGATTACGTGGGCCTGGACGAGTACGTTGACAAGATCAAGCAAGGCTGGACCGACGTTGACGTGATCATCACCATGCCGAGCGTGATGCCGAAGATAGGTGCCCTGGGCCGTATTCTCGGTCCCCGCGGTTTGATGCCGAACCCCAAGTCCGGCACCGTGACCATGGAGGTGGGCAAGGCCGTTTCCGAGGTGAAGGGCGGTAAGATCGACTTCAAGGTGGACAAGTATGGTATCATCCACTCGTCCGTCGGCAAGAACCGCTTCACGGTTGACCAGCTGGTGGACAACGTGCGCGAAATGATGGGCACGATCATCAAGCTGAAACCGACTTCCGCCAAGGGTACGTACATCAAGAGCATCTACCTCTCCACGACGATGAGCCCTGGAGTACAAGTGGATCCCAAATCCGTTACATTATAATCTTAAAGTTTAGTTAGTATGAAAAAAGAACAGAAAAGCCAAATCATTGAGGAAATAGCTCAGGACTTAGCTAACTATGCCAACGTATATGTAACAGACATTTCCGGTTTCACAGTTAGTACAGTCAACCAACTGCGCAGACAGTGTTTCAAGCGCGATGTCAAGCTGAAAGTGGTGAAGAACACGCTGCTGAAGCGCGCCATGGACCAGTCCGCGTCTGACTATTCCGAACTCTACCACACGCTGAACGGAGCCACCGCCATCATGCTTTGCAACACGGGCAACGTGCCCGCGAAGATGATCAAGGAGTTCCGCGCCAAGAACGCGAAACCCATCATCAAGGCCGCCTTCATTGAGGAGACCGCCTACATCGGCGATGAGAACCTGGAAGCGCTGTGCAACATCAAGTCCCGCGAGGAGTTGATCGGCGATATCATCGGCCTGCTCCAGTCACCTGCCAAGAATGTGATCTCCGCATTGCAGTCTGGCGGCGGCAAACTGGCCGGCATCGTCAAAACACTGTCCGAAAGAGCAGAATAATTACAATTAATAAAAATCATTTAGTAAAAACATTTAAAAAAATACAATTATGGCAGATTTGAAAGCATTTGCAGAACAGTTAGTGAACTTGACCGTTAAAGAAGTTAACGAGTTAGCTCAGATTTTGAAAGAAGAATACGGTATCGAGCCCGCCGCCGCCGCAGTCGCCGTGGCCGCTGGTCCCGCAGCTGGCGCCGCAGCCGCCGCTGAAGAGAAGACCGAATTCGACGTTATCCTGAAAGCCGCCGGCGCCCAGAAGCTGCAGGTGGTGAAATTGGTCAAGGAACTGACCAGCCTCGGACTCAAGGAAGCCAAGGAATTGGTGGACGGTGCTCCCAAGGCCGTTAAGGAAGGCATCTCCAAAGACGAAGCCGAATCTCTGAAGAAATCCCTCGAAGAGGCCGGCGCCGAAGTGGAGATTAAATAGTTTTCCCTATAATCTTTGCAATAGTACAACACTTCCACTCCGGTGGAAGTGATTGTACTTATTGTTGTTTTAAATACCCGCTGATTGGTATTCCCGAAAAGTCAGTGAATTATTTTCCCAAAATTAATTGTAATAGCCTTGGCAACTAATAATAATAACAGAATAAGCTTTGCAACCACGAGACCGGTGCCCTATCCGGACTTTCTGGATATCCAACTCAAGTCGTTCGAGGAGTTCTTCCAAATAGACACGGATGCCGAATGCCGCCACAACGAGGGTCTGTACCGCGCGTTTGCTGAAAATTTCCCCATCACGGATGCGAGAGGCAGTTACGTCCTTGAGTTCTTGGATTACTCCATCGACGCCCCCCGCTACACCATGGATGAATGCCTGGAAAGAGGCCTGACATTCAGCGTCCCCTTGAAGGCGAAACTCAAGCTCTCCTGCAACGATGTCGAGCATGAGGACTTCGAGACCATCATCCAAGATGTCTATCTGGGCATGATCCCCTACATGACCCCCCGCGGCACCTTCATCATCAACGGCGCCGAGCGTGTGGTCGTGTCGCAGTTGCACCGTTCGCCGGGTGTGTTCTTCGGGTTCTCCTATCACACCAACGGCACGCCACTGTACTCCGCCCGTATCATCCCCTTCAAGGGTTCCTGGATGGAGTTCACCACTGACATCAACAATGTGATGTACGCTTATATCGACCGGAAGAAGAAACTGCCGGTGACCACCCTGCTCCGTGCCATCGGTTATGAGACCGACAAGGACATCCTGAGCATCTTCGACATCGCCCATGAGGTCAAGGCTACCAAAGCAAACCTGAAGAAGTTCTTAGGCGAGAAGTTCGCCGCCGCTGTCACCAAGACATGGTGTGAGGACTTCGTCGATGACGAAACCGGTGAGGTCGTCAACATCGAGCGTACCGAAGTGATCATCGACCGCGAGACCGTTTTTGAGAAACAGCACATCAACATGATTACGGATGCGAACATCAAGACGGTGCTCTTCCACAAGACGGACGAGAAGCAGATTGACTACTCTGTGATCTTCAATACGTTGCAGAAAGACCCGACCAACTCCGGTCGTGAGGCTATCGACTACATCTATCTGCAGCTGAAGAGCACGGCGGCTCCCGACGAGGAGACGGCCCGTGCCACGTTGGACAAGCTCTTCTTCTCCGACAAACGTTACGATCTCGGCGAAGTGGGCCGTTATCGTATTAACAAGAAACTGAATCTGAACATCCCCATGGAAACGGGCGTGCTCACCAACGAGGACATCATCTCCATCATCCGCTATTTGATTGAGCTGATCAACTCCAAGACTGAGGTGGACGATATCGACCACTTGAGCAACCGTCGTATCCGTACCGTCGGGGAGCAATTATACAACCAGTTCAGCGTGGGTTTGAACCGTATGGCCCGCACCATCCGTGAGAAGATGAACGTGCGCGACCACGAGGTGTTCGCCCCGGTGGACCTGATCAATGCCAAGACACTTTCGTCTGTGGTGAATTCCTTCTTCGGAACCAACCAGCTGTCCCAGTTCATGGACCAGACGAACCCGCTGTCTGAAATCACCCACAAACGTAGGATTTCCGCTTTGGGTCCTGGCGGTCTCTCCCGTGAGCGCGCCGGTTTCGAGGTCCGTGACGTACACTACACGCACTATGGTCGTCTGTGTACCATTGAGACCCCTGAAGGTCCGAACATCGGTCTTATCTCCTCGCTCTGTGTGTTCGCCAAGATCAACAACCTCGGCTTCATCGCCACGCCGTACCGTCGCGTGGTCAACGGCCAGGTCCGTTTCGACGAACCGCCCGTCTTCCTGACTGCTGAGGAGGAGGACAACCTTCGTATCGCACAGGCTAACACGCCGATGGATGAGAACGGCTTGCTGGGCGAAAAGGTGAAAGCCCGTCGTCTGGCCGATTACCCGATCCTCCCGCGTGAGGAGATTGACATGATCGACATCGCTCCGAACCAGATCGCCTCCATCGCTGCCTCCTTGATTCCGTTCTTGGAGAACGACGACGCTAACCGTGCGTTGATGGGTTCCAACATGATGCGCCAGGCCGTGCCTTTGCTTCGTCCGGAAGCACCCATCGTGGGTACGGGCCTGGAACACCAGGTGGCTGTCGATTCCCGCGTGGTCCTCGTAGCCGAGGGCACCGGCGTGGTGAAATCTGTGGATGCCACCCATATTGAAATTGAATACGAAGAGTCGGAAACACAGAGACTGGTCAGTTTCGATTCCAACGTGAAGAATTATGAGCTGCTCAAGTTTAGAAGAACGAACCAGAACTCCTGTATCAACATGCGTCCGATTGTGGTGAAGGGCCAGAAGGTGCAAAAGGGCGACGTCCTCACTGAGGGCTACGCCACAGACCACGGCGAGTTGGCTTTGGGCCGCAACCTGATGGTGGCCTTCATGCCTTGGAAGGGCTACAACTTCGAGGATGCTGTCGTGATTTCCGAGAAAGCCGTCAACGACGACTTATATACTTCTATCCATATTGAATCGTTCACTTTGGAGGTGCGTGACACCAAGCGCGGTATCGAGGAATTGACCAACGATATCCCCAACGTGTCCAGCGAGGCTACCAAGGATTTGAACGAGGACGGTCTTATCCGTGTCGGTGCCGAGGTCAATGAGGGCGATATCCTCATCGGTAAGATCACGCCGAAGGGCGAATCCTACCCGACACCGGAGGAGAAGCTGCTCCGCGCCATCTTCGGTGACAAGGCCGGCGATGTGAAGGACGCTTCCCTGAAGGCCACCCCGGGCATGAAGGGTGTGGTCATCGGCTCCAAGTCCCTGTCCCGTCTGGTGAAGGACCGCAAGTCCAAAGCTAAAGACAAGGATCTGGTCAAGTCCATCGAGGACAAGTATCAGGTGGAGTACGACAAGCTGCACGAAGTGGCCGTCACCAAGTTGTATCGAATACTGGAAGGCAAGATTGCCCATAACATCCATGACAATGCCAAGAACGTGGTCATCCAAAAGGGTGCCAAGTTCTCCCAGAAGCTGTTGAACACGGTTGATTTCACCACGGTGGCCATCACCAAGTGGACGAACGACAGCAAGGTCAACGGTCTGGTGGCTGACATCATCCGCAACTATCTGGTCAAGGTTCGTGACATCACGGCTCGGAAGACCCGCGAGGTGTTCGACGCGACCATTGGTACGGAGCTGCCCGCCGGTATTGTCCAGATGGCCAAGGTCTATATCGCCAACAAGCGCAAACTGCGCATCGGTGACAAGATGGCAGGTCGTCACGGTAACAAGGGTTGTGTGGCCAAGATCGTGAAACAGGAAGACCTCCCGTTCCTCGCGGACGGTCGTCCGGTGGACGTGGTGCTGAACCCGCTGGGTGTGCCTTCCCGTATGAACTTGGGACAGATTTATGAGACGGTTCTTGGTTGGGCCGGCAAGAAATTGGGTGTCAAGTTCGCCACCCCGATCTTCGACGGTGCCTCCATCGACCAGATCAACGAATACATGCGTCAGGCCGGGCTGCCCGAAAACGGTAGTACCCAGCTGTACGACGGTGAAACCGGCGAGCCGTTCCATCAGAAGGCCACGGTCGGTTACATCTATTATCTCAAATTGCACCACATGGTGGACGACAAGATGCACGCCCGTTCCATCGGACCGTACTCTCTGATCACGCAGCAACCGCTTGGCGGTAAGGCCCAATTTGGTGGTCAGCGTTTTGGTGAGATGGAGGTCTGGGCTATCGAAGCCTACGGTGCATCCAACGTGCTTCAGGAGATCCTGACGGTGAAGTCCGACGACGTGGTCGGCAGAGCCAAGGCATACGAGGCCATCGTGAAGGGCGACAACATGCCGCAGTCCGGCATTCCCGAGTCCTTCAACGTGCTGGTCAACGAGTTGCGCGGTCTCGGTTTGGATGTTAAATTTGAATAAGACAATTAAAAATCATATCGTATATTATGGCTTTTAGAAAAGACAATAATACAAGAAAAGAATTCCAAAAGATCACCATCAGCCTGGCTTCCCCCGAAACCATCCTGAAACAATCTCATGGTGAGGTTCTGAAGCCGGAAACCATCAACTACCGGACCTACAAGCCCGAGCGTGATGGTTTGTTCTGCGAAAAGATTTTCGGTCCTACCAAAGACTGGGAATGCCACTGCGGTAAGTACAAGAGAATCCGCTACAAGGGCATCATCTGCGACCGTTGCGGCGTGGAAGTCACGGAGCGCAAGGTGCGTCGCGAGCGCATGGGACACATCCAGCTGGTTGTGCCCGTGGCCCACATTTGGTTTTTCAAATCCCTTCCGAACAAGATTGGTGCGCTCCTCGGACTTGCTTCCAAGGACATTGACGCCATCATCTATTATGAAAAATACATCGTCATCCAACCCGGTGTGGCGGAAAGCGACAAGGTGAAGAAGAGCACGCTGCTCACCGAAGAGGAGTATTTCGACATTGTGGACAACCTGCCTGCCGACAACCGTCTGCTGGACGAGAACGACCCCAACAAGTTCATCGCCAAGATGGGTGCGGAAGCCATCTATGATCTGCTCTGCAAGGTGGATCTGGATGCCGAGTCCTACGAGCTGCGCGACCGTGCCAACCGTGAGACTTCCCAGCAGCGTAAGAAAGATCTGCTGAAACGTCTCCATGTGTTTGAGGCTTTCCGCGACAGCCGCAAGCGTGCCGAGAACAGACCGGAATGGATGATCATCAAGACGGTTCCGGTGATTCCGCCCGATTTGCGTCCGCTCGTTCCACTGGATGGTGGCCGTTTCGCCACCTCCGACCTGAACGATCTCTACCGCCGGGTCATCATCCGTAACAACCGTCTCAAACGACTGATTGAAATCAAGGCTCCCGATGTCATTATGCGTAATGAAAAACGTATGCTTCAGGAAGCTGTTGATTCCCTTTTCGATAATTCCAAGAAATCCAGCGCGGTGAAGACGGAATCCAACCGTGCCCTCAAATCCCTTTCCGACAGTTTGAAAGGTAAGCAGGGTCGTTTCCGTCAGAACCTTTTGGGTAAACGTGTGGACTACTCTGGCCGTTCCGTTATCGTGGTCGGTCCCGACTTGCACCTTAATGAGTGCGGTCTGCCCAAGGATATGGCTGCCGAGCTGTTCAAACCGTTTGTCATCCGCAAGATCCTTGAAAGAGGCATTGTCAAGACGGTGAAATCCGCCAAGAAGATTGTGGATCGCAAGGATCCCGTCGTGTGGGAGATTCTGGAAAACATTTTGAAGGGTCATCCCGTGTTGTTGAACCGTGCTCCTACGTTGCACCGTCTGGGTATTCAGGCCTTCCAGCCGCGTTTGGTGGAAGGTAAGGCTATCCGCCTGCACCCGTTGTGCTGTACGGCTTTCAACGCCGACTTCGATGGTGACCAGATGGCTGTTCACGTGCCCCTGGGCAACGCTGCCATCATGGAAGCCCAGATGCTGATGATGGCCTCTCACAACATCCTCAATCCGGCTAACGGTGCGCCCGTCACGGTGCCTTCTCAGGACATGGTGTTGGGTCTGTACTACATCACAAAGGAACTGCCCTCCACTCCCGACCATCATGTGCAGGGTGAAGGCGGCATCTTCTACGGCCCGGAAGAGGTTATGATTGCCTATAACGAGAAGAAAGTCCATCTGAACGCTAAGATCAAATGCCGCGTGGATGTGGACGGTCAGGGTACGGTCAAGATCATCGACACCACGGTGGGACGTGTAATGTTCAATCAGGTGGTTCCCAAGGATTACGGCTATGTCAACATGCTTCTGACCAAGAAAGCCTTGCGTGATATCATCGGCGATGTGCTGATCAAATGCGGAAACAAGGCTTGTGCCCAGTTCCTGGATGACATTATGACCCTCGGTTACCGTATGGCTTTTGAAGGCGGTATGTCCTTCAACTTGGGTGATGTGATTATCCCTGCCGAGAAACCGAAGCTGATTGCCGAAGCCAATGCCCAGGTGGATGAAATCACGATGAACTACAACATGGGTTTCATCACCAACACCGAGCGTTACAACCAGGTCATCGACGTATGGTCGCAGTGCAACGCCCGTCTGTCCAAGATTTTGATGAAGGAGATCGAATCCGACCGTCAGGGCTTCAATCCGGTACACATGATGCGTGATTCTGGAGCTCGTGGTTCTGCCGAGCAGATCCGTCAGCTTTCCGGTATGCGTGGTTTGATGGCTAAGCCGAGTAAAGCCGGTTCCACGGGTGGTGAGATTATCGAGAACCCGATTTTGTCCAACTTCAAGGAGGGTCTTTCCGTGCAAGAGTACTTCATCTCCACGCACGGTGCCCGTAAGGGTTTGGCCGATACCGCTTTGAAGACCGCTGACGCTGGTTATCTGACCCGTCGTCTGGTGGACGTCTCCCACGACGTTATCATCACGGAAGAGGACTGCGGCACGTTGCGCGGCATGACCGTCAGTGCACTGAAGAACAACGAGGAGGTGGTGGAGACGCTCTACGACCGCTTGTTGGGCCGTGTCACCCTCCACGATGTGTATCATCCGCAGACGGGCGAGCTGATTATCAAGGCTGGTGAGCAGCTGACAGAGGAATATTGCAAGATTATTGAGGATTCTCCGATCGAGGAGGTGGAAATCCGTTCAGTGCCCACTTGTGAGGCCAAGCACGGTATCTGCCAGAAGTGCTACGGACGTAACCTGGCCACCGGCAAGATGGTCCAGATTGGTGAGGCCGTGGGTGTCATTGCCGCACAGTCCATCGGTGAGCCTGGTACGCAGCTGACCCTCCGTACGTTCCACGTCGGTGGTGTGGCGGGTAACGTGGCCGCCAACAGCTCCATCCAAGCCTCCTACGACGGTGTGTTGAGCATCGATGAGCTTCGTGCTCTGGAAAAGACCGATGCGCTGGGCAAGACCTATTACAAGGTGATTGGCCGTACCGCTGAAATCAAGATTATCGATGTGAAGACGGGTATTGCGTTGGCATCCTCCAACGTGCCGTACGGTTCTAACCTCTACTTCAAACATGGCGATGCCATCAAGAAGGGCGATCTGATTGCCGATTGGGATCCGTTCAACGCCGTCATCCTTTCCGATGTGGCCGGTAAGGTTGTCTATAACGATATTATCGAAGGTGTTACCTATCGTGTGGAGACGGACGAACAGACTAACATCCACGACAAGGTGATTATCGAAAGCCGTCTGAAGACCAAGAACCCGAGCATTTCCATTGCAGACAAGAATGGTGAAGTCATCAAGAGTTTCGACGTGCCGGTAGGCGCTCGTCTCGCTGTGGAGGAGGGTCAGGAAATCGATTCCGGTGAAATCCTCGTCAAGATTCTGCGTTCCTTCGGCAAGTCGGGCGATATCACGGGCGGTCTGCCGCGTGTGACCGAGTTGTTCGAGGCCCGTAACCCCTCCGACCCTGCAGTGGTTTCTGAAATCGATGGTGTGGTATCCTTCGAGAAGAAACTCAAACGTGGTAACCGTGTGGTGAAGATCACGCCGAGAAACGATGATGGTGAGGGTGCCAAGACGTACCTCATCCCGACATCCAAGCAGATTCTGGCGCAGGAGAATGACTTTGTGAAGGCTGGTACGCCGCTTTCCGAGGGTTCGCTTACGCCGGTGGACATCCTCAACATCAAGGGTGCCCAGAAGGTGCAGGAGTACATCATCAACGAAATCCAGGAGGTGTATCGTCTCCAAGGTGTGAAGATCAATGACAAGCATTTCGAGGTCATTGTCCGCCAGATGATGCGCAAGATGGAAATCGAGGATCCCGGTGATACCAAATTCCTCCAGGGCGAGTTGATCAACAAGATTGACTTCCAGGAAGAGAACGATATGATTTGGGACAAGAAGGTGGTGGAAGATCCGGGCGAGTCCGAAGAGGTGCGCCAAGGTCAGATTATCACAGCCAAGAAATTGCGTGATGTCAACTCCATCCTCAAGCGTAAGGATATGAAACTCGTGCAGGTGCGTGACGCACGTCCGGCTACGGGTAAGCCTATCCTGCAAGGTATCACCCGCGCCTCCCTGCAGACACACAGCTTCATTTCCGCTGCGTCATTCCAGGAGACCACCAAGGTGCTGACCGAGGCCGCCATCAACGCGAAGAGCGACGACCTGATCGGTATGAAGGAGAACGTTATCGTGGGCCAGAAGATTCCGGCCGGTACTGGTATCCGTTCCTTCCAGACGGTGGAGGTCGGCTCCCGCGAAGAGTACGAATCCCTCATGGCTTCCAAACTGGAAGAACTGATGGAAGTTAATAACGATTAATTTTTGAATTTATGCCAGAACAGAAAATAGATATCAATCTGCCCGAAGAGGTTTCCCAGGGTGTATATTCCAATTTGGCCATCATATCCCATTCCAACAGCGAATTCATCGTGGATTTCGTATCCATGATGCCCGGTGTGCAGAAGGGACAGGTTCGCTCGAGAATCATTATGACCCCACAGAACACCAAACGCTTGTTGAGTGCATTGGCTGACAATTTGGCCAAGTTTGAGAACCAAAATGGTGTGATTGAGGATAACCCGCAGAGCACACTGCCCCCAATGATGGGCGGTGGCGGCATGGCTTAATAGTAGAAACGTTCAAATTTTTCTATGATAATGATAGGGTGATTGCTCCGGCATCACCCTTTTTGTTGTACTTTTGCACGCACTTTTTGAACCCGTCGCAGGATTGGACCTGTTGGGCGCGACGGCTTTTTGAAATGATTGAGAAAGATGATCCAACTGAATAAATTGTCTGTAAATTTCACCGGCGACTTCCTGTTCCGCGACATCTCCTTCGTGGCCGGCGACCGCGACCGCATCGGCTTGGTGGGGCATAATGGTGCCGGCAAGTCCACCTTGTTGAAGATAATTCATCGCGAGATGGAGCCCGCCTCCGGCACGATGGTGATCACCTCCGGATTCAAGACCGGCTACCTGCCGCAGGAGCTGGCCGAGACATCCTACAAGACGGTGTGGGAAGAGACCATGTCGGCCTTTGTGGAAGTGAAACAGCTGGAAAACAAGATACAGCGTCTTACCAACGAATTGTCCGTGCGCACGGATTACGAGTCGGAGGAGTACGCGCAGCTGGCCCAGCAATTGTCGGATGCCAATGACCGCTACCAGCATCTGGGCGGCAACACCATGGAGGGCGAGGCGGAGAAGGTGCTGGTGGGCATGGGCTTCAAACGTTCGGATTTCCAGCGCCCGATGGCCGAGTTCAGCAACGGCTGGCAGATGCGTGTTTGCCTGAGCAAGATTCTGCTCCAGAAACCGGAAATCGTGCTCCTCGACGAGCCCACCAATCATTTGGACATCGAATCTATCCAGTGGTTGGAGGATTATTTAGCCAATTATGACGGTTGTGTGATCCTCGTCTCGCACGACCGCGCCTTCCTCGACCGCGTGACTAACCGCACCGTGGAAATCACCTGCGGTACCATTCAGGATTACAAATGCAGCTATTCGCAATATGTGGAGCAGCGGCTGGAACGCATTGAGCACCAGCAGGCTGCCTACGAAAACCAACAGCAGCAGATAGCGCAGATTGAGCGTTTTATAGAGCGTTTTCGCTATAAGGCTACCAAGGCACGACAGGTGCAGAGCCGTATTAAGATGTTGGAGAAAATGGATAGGGTGGAGATTGACGACTACGACAGCAGCTCCATCACGTTCAAATTTCCGCCGGCGCCGCACTCGGGCCGCATGGTGGTGGATGCCAAGCAGCTTTCGTTGGGTTATGGCACGCTGAATGTGCTGGATAAGATAGATTTCCACTTGGAGCGTGGCGAGCGTGTGGCGTTTGTGGGGCGCAATGGCGAAGGGAAATCCACGATGGTGAAGGCCATAGTGGGCGAATTGGTTCCGCAGGGCGGACAATTGGAACTCGGCTATCAGGTGGTTATCGGCTATTATGCCCAGAATCAGGCTAAATTATTGGATCCGGAGAAGACGGTCTTTGAGACAATTGACGATGTGGCAGTAGGTGATATCCGGCCCAAGATACGGACTATCCTTGGCAGTTTCCTGTTTGACACGGAAGCAACGGAGAAGAAGGTGAAAGTGCTCTCCGGCGGCGAGAAAGCCCGTCTGGCGCTCGCCAAGCTGTTGTTATCTCCCTTCAACCTGCTTATCCTCGACGAGCCCACCAACCATCTCGACATGCCTTCCAAGGATGTGCTCAAGAACGCCTTGCTGCAATATGAGGGAAGTCTGATTCTTGTTTCCCACGACCGTGATTTCCTGCAAGGACTTTCCACCAAGACGTACGAATTCAAAGACAAACAGTTGCGTGGTTATACGGGCGATGTGTATGACTTTTTGCAACAGCGCAAGATAGAGACACTCAACGAGTTGCAGCGGAATACAGCCGTCTCTTCCGGCAGTGGGGAGAAGGTCGTTTCCAGCAACAAGGAGAGTTATGAGCAGCGCAAGGCACAGGAGGCCGCAGACCGTAAAAAGAAGAACCGTCTGCGCAAGTTGGAGGATGAGGTGGAGCAGTTGCAGCAGCAGGTGTCTGAAATAGAGGAGAAACTGGCCCAACCCGACCTCTATTCAGCCGAAATAGCCAGTGGTGAATTGTATCAGGCGTACGAAGCCGCCAAGCAGGCACTCGAAGAGAAGGAGATGGAATGGCTGGAGTTGAGCGAGTAGGGGCTTTTAATGGCAACATAACATTTTTTTTATAATTTTGCATCGCAGTTTATCGGGATGTGGGTTGGAGAAGTGTGGATTTGCTATTGGTAATTTTTTGTAATAAGTATTATGAAACGACTCTTTATCCTTTTGCTTTTCTGGTGTATTGGTTTTAGCCTTTTCTCCCAAACAATTCTTACACAGGATTTTGAAAGTGGAATGAATGGCTGGCAGGCTGTTTCAATGAACACAGCTAATGACTACTATTTCGGATTCAACCATCCGCAGACATCCGCTTATGGCGGAAGTGCCTTTTTCCAGTTCAGCAGCTATTATTCTGCCAGCGACTACAATCAATATCTAATCTCGCCCCGCTTAAACCTGACCAGCGAGGCGATGATGAGCTATTACTGCAAGAAAATCAGTTCCAATGGCACGGAATCATTCCAAATTATGATTTCCACCACCGACAGCGCCGTTGCCAGTTTCACCGCTTTGGGAAGCGTAATCAATCCTACTTCGACTTGGACCAAATATACGGTCACGCTGCCAGCCAATACCCGATATGTGGCCTTTCATTATACATCGAATTATCAGTATTATATGGGAATTGATGATATTGTCATCGCCATGTTGAGCAGTACGCCCGAGATTTCCCTAACCGATTTGCAGATTCCCTCTTTTGTCAATGAGGGGGAGATTTTTTCCGTATCGGGGGCAGTCTTTAACAGCAGTTCGGTCACGTTGAACAGCTTTGATGTGACATACACGATAGACGGCATGCCAACCACCGCAAGCATTACGGGCATTTCCGTGCCGAGTGCCGCCATTTACATGTTCACCCACCCGGTTGGCGCCTCAATTTCCACAGCAGGGAATCATCCGATTGTGGTGGCGGTTAGCAATCCCAACGGCACTTCGGACGTGGTTTCCGACAATTCAATTTCCGATACGATCAAGGTTTGTGGCATCATTTCGTCATTGCCCTACAATGAAGGTTTTGAAAACGGATTGAACTGCTGGCAGGCCATTTCGATGAATAGTAGCAACAACTGCGGGGTTCTTAGCTCCACTAGTGCGCACAGTGGCTCTTCCTATTTCCGCTTCAGCAGTTGGAGCAGCACCAGTAGCAATTACGCCCAATATCTGATCTCGCCGGAGTTGTCTTTGGGTGCTCCGACAGGATTCTCTTTCTATGCAAAAGATATGTCCGGATATGATGATGAATCTGTCCAAGTGATGTATTCCACCACCAATGACAGCATCAGCAGCTTTACAAATTTGGGGGAAGAGATTTATCCGGACAGCTGGCATCAATATGTGCGGCTGCTGCCAGCTAACACGAAATATGTAGCCATCAAATATACCGCGCAGAATCAATATTACACAGGCATTGACGATATCAGTTTCTATGAAGTGTCTGCCGCTCCTGAAATTGAGCTGACGGAGATTCACGCACCGCTGATGGCAGGAAACAACACCCCGTTTACGATCACCGGCAAGATAGTCAACCACTCCAGCACCTTTGTTTCCTCCTTTACGGTGGCCAGCATGGTTGGTGGGAACACGACCACTGACACCATCACAGGCGTCAATGTGGCCTACAATGAAGCGTTCGAGTTTGCCATTCCCACGCCTGTAGTGATTTCCTCGGTGGGCAACTATTCGATTAACATTACGGTAGGCAATCCCAATGGTGTGGCGGACAATTTGGCGGATAACACACAATCCGTAATTGTGGAGATATTCGAATCCACCACCGCGGTGCAGCGCAAGGTGCTGATGGAACATTTCTCCACCGCCAGTTGCCCGAACTGCATCGCCGGGCATCATTATATTGAGAACGCCATGCCTGGCTATGAGAATGACATCATCTGGGTGACGCACCACACCGGTTATTACAGCGACCGGCTGACGATTACGCCCAGCACATCATTCGAGGCGTTCTTCAACGATAATGGCAGCACATACGCTCCGGCGGTGATGCTTGACCGTACTTATTTTGGAGATCAGGAGTTCACGCACGCTATCGGCACACCTCCCGGTCCGGTTTTCTATCCTTATACCGACTTGAACGACGGTTTTGCGGCGGCGCTGTCTATTCCTGCCTATATCACGGTGGAATTCAGTGCGATGAGCTATGATGAGGTCACGCGCCAACTCACGGTCACCGTTTCGGGCGAGGTGGTTCATTCGTTAGGTGCCATAGATCCGCGTCTCAATGTTTGGTTGCTGGAGGATGGCATCATCGCCGACGGCGACACCATCCCAGGACACGGTCCCACGCAGGCTTACGCCCCTGCGGGATTCACTCACGATCACGTGATCCGTGAACTTCTCAATACAAACACGTGGGGAGAAGACAATGTGATTCCATCCACCGCCGGGGCCACTTATAGCAAATCCTATACATTCACCATTTCTGACAAGTACATCGATTCACTCTGTTATCTCGTAGCCTTTGTCAGCGAGGGCGATCATAGTAATATCAACAACTGCCGGGTTTATAATGCGGAGAAATCCAGACGGCTGACTGCGTCGGATCCGCAACCGCATCATGAGGGATGCTCTTTTGCCCTGACCTACAATAACCAGCCTTTGCGGTCGGGTGATACCATACAGGCGACCACCATTAACAATGTGGTATCGGATGTTTTTGTGGGCTACGCCAACGTGGGGGATGCCGATGTGAACTTCAAAGTTCAACGGGAGAATATCGAAATGGCTCCTGGGGCAGAGGCACTGTTTTGCATTGCCGGTGTCTGTTACAGTGGTGTTCTTTCGATGGAAATCCCGCTGCCCGCCGGAGCCGTGGTGCCCGCTTCTGAAGTGAACAATGCCCTCCATGCCACCTATATGGCCGTCGATGGGGGTAATTCTCTTGTGAAATACACCTTCTTCAACACAGAAGATGCCCAAGATGCAGTCTATTTCTATATCCAATACTCTACGGAAACAGGATTTCATCATCATACAGACAAGAATATCATCCTTTATCCGAATCCAACTACTGATATACTTTATGTGGAAGGTCTTACGAAAGAATGTCGGTATTGTGTTTATTCCCAAACAGGACAAATTGTGGGAGAAGGGATAGTCGTTAGTCGGATTGATGTGTCCAAGCTTTTCACAGGAGTTTATGTCTTGGAAATGCAAGTGGGGAAGGAGATTGTTCATCGGAAATTTATTGTGAAATAAAGCCTGTTGTTCTATGAAACTGTTCAAGGAGATCTTCGCATACACCCTCGGCGGTGTGCTTTTTGTGGGACTTATTCCTTTGCTGATGTGGCTCTGCTCTGGGAAGCCTGAAATGTGCCCGATGGCCGCTTGGCGTTTGATTCTTGGCATTTTGCTGATTATCATTGGATTAGCATTGAGTGTTTGGGCCATCGTGTATATGCGTCGCAGGGGCGACGGCAATCCGCTGGACGCTTTCGGGCACGAGGTAGCTCCGCGCACCAAGCACCTGATGACGGACGGACCTTACAAACTGAGCCGCAATCCCATGCTGACTGGCATCTTTCTCTACCTCATCGGCATTTGTTTGTGGCTGTGGGCTTGGCAGGCGGTGGTCTTCTTCGCAGCGTTTGTGATTATCATGTCGATGCAGGTCTATACGGAGGAAAAACGCCTCCGCCGCGACTTTGGCGAGGAGTATGAAGAGTACTGCCACCGTACTGGAAGGTTCTTTCCTAAAAAGTGGTAATGGCAGCGTCTGTGAAACATATAATTCTGATTTACTTTGTGATGATCAATGTCGTCACCTTTTTCGTGTATGGCATCGACAAGTGGAAATCGCAGCACGACCGTTGGCGCGTTCCTGAGAGCGCGCTGTTGGGATTGGCGGCCGTCGGCGGCAGTGTCGGGGCGTGGTTGGGGATGCAGGTGTGGCACCACAAGACCCAGCACAAGAAGTTCAAGTACGGCGTGCCGGCGATATTTGTCGCGCAGGTGGCGCTGGCGATATGGTGGCTGGTGAAATAGGTTTTTTCTTTGCTGGTCCGCTTTTTGGCGCAGCCGGGTGGTAATTTTGCCGCGTTGAAAATTATTTGTTGTTTTACCGCAAAACTGTTAGGATATGGTATCAAAAACGTATAAGATTGATAACAATTATGCAGAGTGGGCAAAGCAGAATCCCTGCGTCGAGCACCTGATTCTGAAAGGTGTGCTGCCGGTAGAAAAAGAGTCGGATTTTGAAAGCGCTTTTGCAGAGATTTCATTCAAAAGCATAGATATTTCCGATTTCACTGTTGAAGTTGATGGAAGAAAGTATGAAACAGATTATGAATCGTGGTGGAATAGTTTTGGCGAGCCATTGACGGCTCCTCACAAATTAAGAAAAATCATTGCCAATAAGGAGTTTTCCTCTTCTTTTCACTGGGAAAACGGATTTCTGCTTGACGAATCCGGAACCGTTGTGATTGATTCGGAACGGCGCGACATAATGGAAATACCGCAAGGTATTACGGCCATCGGCCATTTTGCCTTTATTATGCATGATTTTAAAAAATTGAAACTCCCTGATTCGTTGCTCACCATTGGTCGGTATGCTTTTTCGGATTCTGTCGATCCTGACTTCACAGAGGTGTTTATTCCGGATTCTGTCAAAACGATAGGAAAGTCTGCCTTCAGTGGATGCGATCTTGAAAAAGTTCATCTGCCGGCGCATCTGGAATCCATTCCCAGAGGGTGTTTCAAGTACAGTTGGCTTTCGTCCATCGAATTCCCCTTGACTTTGAAGCACATTGGAGATGAAGCGTTCGGGGGTAGTGAGTTTGAAGAGATTGTCCTACCAGAAGGTGTGGAAGATATTGGATATTATGCTTTTGAAGGTCGGAATCTCCGCCGCATCAGTCTCCCCTCAACGCTTAAGGAACTTGCAAAAGATTTTTACTATGAAGTGTGCGTTGACGATCCGGAATCGTGTTTGCCTTTCATTGAGGTCCACCCTGACAACCCCTATTTTTTCACCAAAGACGGAACACTCTATAGTAGGGATGATGCGGACACCCCTTATTTGGGTTATACATATCCAGAGTCTAAAATAAAATCTAATCCGGAACCGGATCCCTGCGGGGACTGCAGTAAATGCCCCTACAATCGAGAGTATGACAAAGAATTCATTGATGAATCTTTAGCTAGATTTCTTGAGGAAGCACAAAACGGGGATATTGAAAAACAGGAAGTGGTTGCTGCAATGTATGCTACAGACCGATGGATAGAACACGATTATGATAAAGCCTTTTATTGGTATTCAAAAGCTGCGCAACAGGGCAGTTCCCTCGCAATGGAAGCCATAGCCGATGCCTACTACGAAGGGACGTGGCTGGAACAGGATTATGGAAAGGCTATTGAGTGGCTGCAGAAAGCAGCAGATAACGGCTATGCAAAGGCTGTGAACAATCTCGCATCCTGTTACGAGGAAGGCAAAGGCGTTGAAGTTGATTTGGAGAAGGCATTGCTGTTATATTTGCAAGCGGCAGAAATGGGTTATGATACCACTGAAGATGTAAAGCGGCTTCGCCCCTGTAAAGAAGAAAAAACGTATTGATTGAAATGTTTTTAAGAAAGGTGCCGAATATGAAACAAACCAAAGAATACCCCGCCACCCACTCGATGTCCACCGCCTGGTATGTTGCCGACGAAGACGGCAACGTGGGCATCATGGACTTCAACGAGAACGGTCCCGTGCCGTGGCATACGGAAGAATCCAGTGTGGAGGAACTCGTATTTGGATTTGAGAAAGACTATGAAAAAAAAGAATATCTCTTAGTCTCTCTGTCAAACGAGCAAATTGACGATTTGTTGACCAATCCGCACTCTCCGGAAGAAGAGGAAACCTGGTGGGACTGCGTCATCCAAATAGATGTGGCAAAGGAGAATGAGTTCCTTGAACTGGCAGGACATCCTGATTTCGACCTTGAATTTTGCGTGTCAAAAGAACGTGGTTTATATAGTATAGATGCCTATCACTGCACATCAGAAACTCAAAAAGATGAAAAGTACCAGATTCTTGAAACATCTTCTCTCAGAAAAATGCTTGACAAAAAAATCATTTTGCGAGTATTCAAGAAACAGTCTTTTTGGATGGATGATGAATGGGATGGGGAAAAAGTTGTACATACCCAAAGTTTCAATTCTGCCCCATATTACATATTCCATCAGCCGTATTGGAGTGAGTATCTTCCGGAGTGTATGAATGTTCCTGAGCATCCAGTGAAATTAGGACAACTACCAGAATCTCTTCGAGAAAGGGTCTTGAAATTGCCAATTCGATTTAAGGACACACAAAAATTCCAAATAGCCGAATGGCATCCCTGCAACCTCACACATTGCCTTGACTCCCCAATCAATGTGGTTGACGGCTGTGAATATATGTTGCTTCCTATGACCGGAGGAAAGAAGGCGTATCTTAATACAGAGATTATCCTTGTTTCTGAGTTTTTCAAATACTGTTCTGAAAAAGAGAAATATGGTTGCAGCGAGTGCAGGAGCTACTGCTATACCAGATATGCCGACAATGACACAAATCATCCCACCATACTTGCTATCCTGGAGCCGCTTTACGATTGGATCCCTGCCTTGAAAGAGGAAATCGGTGCCATCGCATCGAGGTGTTTATGGTTACCTTTTCTTCCAAAAATTCCTTATAAAGTCAGACTCAAACCAGATCAATTATCTTCCGAGAAATACCAATATGATCCTTCTGAAAAAGACATCCGCAAACACGTCAGCGGACGCAGGCTTTTGGATCTCTTCCAGAAGAACCGCCAATGGTTGGAAGACCAGGTGGCGCGCTTCAATCCTCGGGTGATCCTCATCAGTGGCGCGGCGGAGGCCATTATGAGAGCGGTCTATTCCTTCGGACAAAACCAGATAACCATCAACGGCACCGATTACCCGATGTACCTGCTGTCGGAAGTGGAAAGCCATCGAGAAGAGATTGAACGGCTGGCGTCGCTGCCATATCAGGGGAAGCTCATCCCCCATATCATCTCCGTGGAAGAAATGGAAAGAATTAAACAAGAAGAAAATGATTGAGCTGCTGTCCATCGACCTGTCCAACTACTGCAGCAAGCAGTGCCCGTTCTGCTACAATCACAGCACACGGGCGGGGAACACCCTGTGGAAACCGCAGGAGGTGATAGCCTTCGCCTCCGACTGCATCCGCAACGGAGGGGTGAAAGCGGTCTCGCTCGGCGGCGGCGAACCGTTTGAGTACGAGGGTGTTTTCGAGATCGTGGACACCCTGTTCCCCCTGTGCTATCTGTCGGTCACCACCAACGGGCTGCCTTTGGAAGACCCCGCCGTTTGGCACAATCTCACGCAACACAAGCCCGACAAAATCCACGTCACCATCCACCAGCCCGGCATCCCCGAGGAGGTGGAAAGGGTGACGAACCTCGTGCAGCGCATCGCCGGAATCGGAGTCAAGCCGGGCGTGAACCTGCTGTTGGGCGCCGACAGTGCCGACAAAGCCGCCACCGTCTATCAACAGCTGTCGCTCCTGCTAACCCCCGAACAGATCATCCTTGTCCCGCAGCGATACTCCAACACCCCTACGCCGAAACAGCTGGCTTCCGTCGCAGGCGGAAAACCTTTCCAAAGTCCGTCTTGTCTGCTGGAATGCCACCCGCCGCAGAACTTCTGTTCCGTGTCGTGGGACAAGAAAGCCGCCCCGTGCAGCTTCGCCCCCTGCAAGGAACCCCTCCCGTCGCTCGACTACGCAGGCTTGGCGTCTGCCCTCGGAAACGTCCGCTGGAAACGCTGCTGAACAGAACTTTTCGTATCTTTGCAGCAAATATCGAATATGAAAGCATCCGCACTTTTCAAGCAATATGTCTGGCTGGTGGGCACCATCAGCCGTGCCGGGCGCATCACCCTGCGCGAAATCAACGAACGATGGCTCCGCACCGAGATGAGCGAGGGTATCCCCTTCAGCCGCACCACCTTCCGCCGGCACCGCGCCGAGGTGGAGGAGATGTTCGACATCATCATCGAATGCGACAACGAGAACCGCTACTATATCGATGACACCGAGATGCTCCGCGAGGACAGCGTGCAGCGCTGGATGCTGGGCTCGCTCACCGTCAGCAACATCGTCAGCGAGGCCCGCGGACTGCACGACCGTATCCTGCTCGAAAGCATCCCGAGCGAGAGCGACCACCTGCGAACCGTGGTTGATGCGATGCGCGAGAACCGCTGCCTCACCGTCTATTACAAGCGGTACGGCAAGACCGAATCGAGCCAGTGGACGGTAGAACCCTACTGCATCAAACTCTTCCGCCGCCGCTGGTACCTGCTCGGACGCCTGGAGGACGGCGGCTTCCTCACCCTCTCGTTCGACCGCGTCCAGGAAATGGCAATGACCGACAGAACGTTCGTTTTGGACAAGGATTTTGACGCGCAGACCTACTTCTCGAACTATTACGGCATTATGCAGGGCGGGAACGAGCCGAAACAGCGGATTGTATTGCGCGCCTTCGGAAACGAGCGTTACGCCATGCGCGACCTGCCGCTGCACCACTCGCAGAAAGAAGTGGGCATGGGCGATGACTATGTCGATTTTGAAGTGAAGCTGCATCCCACGAGCGACTTTTTGGCGCAAATTCTCTCCCGCGGCCGCTGGCTAAAGGTTTTAGAGCCGGAATACATTGCATTGAAAATCAAAAGAATGCACTTGGAAGCGGCGGAGTAATCTCCCGTGGTGGACGTCGGGAATAATGCGACAACAGTTGTTGGCTTTTAGCTATTGGCCTTTGGTTTTAGGAGAAAAAAATCTACTGGCCCGCTTTTTGGCGCAGTCGGGTTGTAGTTTTGTCGCGTAATTTAAAACGACAAGATTATGAAAGCACAAAGCAAATTCTACATGGACTGCCATCTGGCGGGTCGCAAGTATCACGACGCAGACCTGGTGTGGGACCGTCTGCGCATTGGAATGCCGCTGCGCTTGGAGTGCGAGGCCGACAACCGTTACGACCCCGAGGCCGTGCAGGTCATCTTCAACAGCGATGGCGAGGACTTCCTCCTCGGCTACATCCCCCGCGGCGACAACCGCAGTCTCGCCCCCTTCTTCGACATGGGCCACGACGACCTCTTCGACTGCCGCATCAGTCGCATCGCCCCCGAAGAACACCCCGAGGAGCAGATCCAACTGACGGTGAGGATACGGAGGAAGGAAGTAACGGATGCCGAAATTGAAAACAACAACAATCTTTCAACACAAATAAATCGAAAAAAATGAGTGAATCGACTATAAAAGTAGTAGGCACCGGCAGTGTTCATGTGGTGCCCGATGTGACACGGTTGGAAATTAGTATTGACCGTGTGTTACAAAACTATGACGAGGCCTACGCCTGCGCAAAGGAAAATAGCTCTTGGATGGTTAAGATTTTGGAATACAACAAATTGCCTGGTACATTGGCTAAAACCATTCGGATGGACATTTCGGAACACAATGAGGGCATCTACAAAGGTGGCCATTATGTGGGTTCGAAGAAGGAGGGGTATGACCTCAACCAGCGAATCAAAGTTGACCTTGGGATGGATAACGTAATGGTGAACAACATTGTGAAAGGTGTCGGCAAGTTTATTCAAGGAGCGCAGATCAGCATTGGATACACACAAAGAGACCCTCGTCCCACACAGCTGAAGATGTTAGAACGCGCCGTCAAGGATGCGCACGACAAAGCGGAGATTATGGCAAAAGCCGCCGGGTGCGAACTGGGCGAAGTGAAAGAGATTGAATATGGCGAGATGGAAGTTCGCATCTATTCGGAGGCTCGTGCCATACACAATGCCGAAGAAGCTAAAGCCAGCACGGTTAACAGTCTCGACATCACCCCCGACGACCTGGCTGTCAGCGACAATGTGAATGTGGTGTGGTGGCTGAAATAACGACATGACGGGGAGGCCTCGAATAATCACCCCAATTCGTAATGTGTGCTCCGCCCGCCGGCCGATGTTTTCGCGAGTATCCCTTTTCCAATCAAATCGTTGATGTCGCGCAGGGCGGTGTCGGGCGAGCATTTGCAGATCTTGGCCCATTTGCTGCTGGTCAACGGACCGTCGAATCCGTCAAACAGGCGGTTGATGATTTTGCGCTGCCGTTCGTTAAGGGGAGTCTGTGCGTGGGAGTTCCAGAAGGCCGCTTTCTTCAAAACACTGTCCAAACGAAGTTCGGACGTCTCTATAGCGTCACGGACACGCTCCAAAAACCACACTGTCCATTCCGTGATGTCCATGGAACCGCATGAGGCACGCTGCAACATCTGGTAGTAGGTTTTCCGGTTCTTCAGGATTTCGGCTGACACACTGTAGAACTGCCACCTTGCTTCATTGAAACGCGAAATCAGCATGTCCGTGATGGTACGCGTGATCCTTCCGTTCCCGTCGTCGAAGGGGTGTATGACCACGAACCATAAATGTGCGACGGCAGCTTTCAGTAAATCGTTGTAAGGCTGACTCTCGTTTATCCATTTCAGGAAAACATCCATCTCTTGCGCGACCATGTCGGAAGGCGGTGCTTCATAATGGACACGCTCTTTCCCCATCGCGCCGGACACAATCAGCATCGGATCCTCGCCTTGCCGCCAGTCCGCCACGGTGATTTTGTACATCCCGCTGCGACCTGTCGGGAACAGGGCGGCGTGCCAGTCGCACAGACGTTCTTTGGTGAGTGGTTCTTTACAGTTCTGCACGGCGTCAAGTTCCACTTGCACCACTCCTTCTGTGTAATGGTCGCTGGCAACGGAATCCGTTTTTTCAACGCCAAGATGCCGTGCGATGGAAGAACGCACAGAGTCCATGTTAAGCCGTTCGCCCTCGATTTCCGAAGAGCGGACAACATCTTGTGTTATGGATTCCAGCGTTGTCGTTTGCTGAATGTCAAAGCCTAGCACGTCAAGCATACCGGCGAGATGCGCTTGTCGCCGTTGAACTGTCAGCATCAGCTCTTCAACTTTTTTTGCATCCCAGGAGAATGCCGGCCAGTTATCTTGTTGCCATATATAGATTGCTCTTCTTTCTTTCATGCGGCAAAAATACAAAATATTCTCCGCAAAAATGCGGCGAATAGAACTTTTTTTCACCGCACTAACACTCACCAAGTCTCTCCACGATGCTCAAATGTGCTGCTCGTCTGATTTATGGTAAAATTGTCATTCCAGAAACTTTAACATACAAAAGTATGCTTGTATTTTTCTGCAATTGATATTTTTGTGTCTTTGCAGAAAAATAAAACAGCAAAACAACGATTGATGTGAAACCGACAGTTACACAACTTGAATAATTCTCCCATGATACGGCTCAGCTTCAAAAAAAAGTTGCACAACAGGAGGTTTGTCACCCAAAAAAAGAATATCTTTGCAGACTACTAAATTTAATACAGTTCACTTATAGTCAAACAATTAAATATTCTTATCATGATTAGTGTGAAAATGCAAGAGGCTATCAATGCCCAAATCAACGCGGAAATGTGGTCCGCTTATCTCTACTTGGCCATGTCCATGGACGCTTCGAACAAAGGATACAAGGGCATCGCCCACTGGTTCCACAAGCAGTACGATGAGGAAATGGAGCACGCATTCAAGTTCATCCACTACCTTGAAAGCCAGCAGGCCCGAGTGGAACTCAAAGCCATCGACAAGTTCCCGACCTCGTGGAAGTCGCCGCTCGACATGTTCGAGGAGACCCTCAAGCACGAGAAAGTCGTGACAGGTCTCATCCACGACCTCTATGCCCTGGCCACCAAGGAGAAGGACTATGCCACCACCATCTTCCTGCAATGGTATGTGACCGAGCAGGTTGAGGAGGAGGAGAATGCCCAGGAACTCATCGATGCGATGAAGTGCGTCGGCGATGACAAGGCTGCCTTCTTCATGTTCGACAAAAGCCTCTCCAAACGCTAACTCCACCAAAAAATGTTTCACAAAAAAAAACTTTTGCCCGGCACTGAATGTCGGGCAAAAGTTTTTTATAGCGCTGGATTCCCATGGTGGATGTCAGTGCGTTTTTCCTGTTGGACTGTTCTTTACGAATTGCACCGTCTTTGCGCATGGTGGCTCTGTCCGTCACCACGTCACTTCGTTTCGCTCACAGATCTTCCGCACCAACCCCGTGACACACAAACTCACAAAGCATATAGCCAGTAACGGCAGTACTTTCGGGAGCATGGGAAAGAATGCGGGGGCTTCGATGATGATCCCGGATGGTAATAGCCAAAGTGGTTTCAGCAAGATTAACACGATGCCGATGGCGCCCGTGACGATGCCCGAAATGAACACGGCCACCATCATCCGGCGGTAACGCTTCGTCTGCGCCTCGCGATACTGCTTCGCGTACTCCGCTGCCGCCAATTTCTTGGAGAGCTTCTCCAT
>JAFYAW010000029.1 GCA_017540505.1 Bacteroidales bacterium
CACCTTTGATTACCAAAGGTTTATGATTGCTATTCCTTTTCCATTCTTCCAAATAGGATTCAATCTTTCTTCTTAACATGACATTTTTTCAAATGAGTTTCGACGGCAAAGATACACTTTTTCAAGGGACTTTTTGTTAATGCAACACACTTTTTCAAGGGAGATTTATATATGTGTCTGATAGCGTGCAGGTTGTTCTATTCCGCATCGGGGCAAAAATAGTAATTTTTTGAAAATTATCGGCTCGCCCTGAGCCGAAAATCCCTGTTTTTCGCAATGATTTGAGCCGATTCTCAGCGAGGGTTCCTCACCTGCGTCAGCATTTCCACCAGTTGGGGTGTCGTGCAAAAATCATCTATCGGAAATCCGCGCAGATCCGCGCGATCCGTGGAGAGCCGCCCGCGCAGGAAGCCATTACTCCCGAATTATTTTGTTGGTTTTGCCTTGATATATGAAAAATTCTTATTTTTGCAGCCAAATAATATGTTATTATTTTGAACTAATTGATATATAGGTAAATAAGTAAATTTGAAAGACGTAAAAAAAAGATAATTTCGTGACCATACTCCCGAATTTCATAGAAAAATCGGGAGTGTACTCCGCAAAATCAAAGGTTATATGTATAAGAGGATTTTTGATATTGAGAACAAATTGGACGAGGGGATGTTCCTGTTTGGCGCACGTCAGACGGGTAAATCCACTTTGTTGAAAGAGCGATTCAAGGGGGCTGTCTATTATGATTTGCTCAAACCGAATGTGAGAAGAGCTTTCAAACAAAACCCTGATTCCCTTTGGGAAGCGCTGCAAGACAAGCCAGCCGGCACTTTGGTGATAGTGGATGAGATACAGAAGGTCCCCGAACTGCTGGATGTGGTGCATTCCTTGATGGTCGAACGGGGCCTGTTCTTTATCCTCAGCGGTTCCAGTTCGAGAAAACTGAAACGTTCAGGAGCAAACACACTCGGAGGTCGCGCCATACCTGAAACGCTCTATCCGCTTGTGTGGCCCGAAGTGACCGACTTCCAAATCGACCGTGCCGTGCAGAACGGCATGATTCCCCGCCACTATATGGTGGAAGATGCCACCAAACGCCTCTCCGGCTACGTGAAGGTCTATCTCGATGAGGAAATCCGGGAAGAGGGCGAGGTGAGGGAGCTCGACGCCTTTGAACGGTTTATGGAGGTTGCCGCCATTTCCGACGGGGAGATGCTGAACTACTCCAATATCGCTTCAGACTGTGGAGTGTCGGCCAAAACAGTTAAATCGTATTTCCAGATTCTTTACGATACGCTTATCGGGTACGAGATTCCCGCATTCAGGAAAGAAATCAAGCGGAAGATTGTCCAAGCTCCCCGCTTCTACTATTTTGACGTCGGGCTCGCCAACTACCTCATGGGCCGGCACTCGTTGAAGCGCGGCACCGACGATTACGGCCACGCCTTTGAACATTACGTGATGCAAGAAATCATCGCCTACAAAGGATACAACGACAAACGTGACGTCATTTCCTATTGGCACACCTACGACCAAAAGGAGGTGGATGTTGTCATCGGGGACGCGAAGGTGGCCATCGAGATCAAATCGACAGAGCACGTGGAGACCAAGCACAAGAAGGGGCTTAAAGCTTTCCATGAGGAACATCCGGATTGCCGCTTGATCCTCGTTTCCCTTGACCCCATCACTCGCCGGTCCGGCGACACGGAACTCGTCTATGTCCTGGACTTCCTGAAGATGCTTTGGGATGGTGAGATATTCTGATGTGAGTCATTATACAATTGTGCCCGTTTAACCGTAGAATGACAATTCCCCCGCAAAATAGCCATTTATAGGGACTCCTATCTGACAGAAAATGTGCATTTTTGCGGTTTGAAAGATTAATTTATGAATGCCATAATCGTCGGAATACTGCTGCCGCTGTATTTCCGCCTTTCAGCTTGCCCACCGACTGCTCGACGGCGGCCTTGCAGTGGTTGCAGTGCATACCCTCGACGGCGTAAACCACCGTCCCGGCTTCGGTTTCCTGTTTCTTGAATTTGTCAAAGAATTTCATACCCAGTGCCCCTTTCGAGGCACCCTCGTTCTTGAGCCCGACGGCTGTGGGGATAACCCCGAACGAGCAGAGCGGCAGCGGGATGCCCAGCAATGCCGCCCACAGCACCGAAAGCTTGTTGTCGCGCGACAGATACTTGGCATAGAACCGTTTCGGCACGAACACGTGCAGGACTCCGGCGATAAGGAATCCCAGCAGCAGATAGGGGCACATGGCGTTGAGCACAGACAGAAACGCATTGCAAAATTCTCCCGCAGTCATTTTATTGTCAAAAGGTTAGATGAAATTACACCAATTCTTGTTTTTGAGGCAAAGATACTTATTTTTCTGAAGTGACAAAGTTCAAAATCAGGCATTTGAAGATCGACTCTTCACTCCCATCCGCGCCAACATCTTGATGCCATACACCGGCCAGTAGGGCACCTTCTCGATGCCCGTGCGCACCCGTGGGATGTCCAGCAGCAGGAACGCCATCGTCATGAAGCCCGCCGCCCAGATGATCTGCCCGAAAATCTGTTTCAGCGTCACCGACATCATCGAATGGAGGTAGTAGCCGTTCATAAACCCGTTCATGTCAAACTGCTGCATATCCACACCCGTCAAGGTCAGATACATACCGTAACGCGACATATTGTCGGCCATAAAGTGCTGGAACAGCGAGGTATAGAGTCCGTAGCCCGAGGCACCGGCGAGGTACATGTGGATGACGTTGAAGATGAACAGCGCCATAAAGAAGTGCTCCAGCTCGTGTACCGACTCGTGGAGCGACCACATCAGCGACACTGCCAGCACCGCGTAGGCGCACCCCCGGAACACCAACGCCCAACGATAGGCCGTGATCGGCACGTTGAGGTCCATCTGGAAGTACATCCGTATCGCATATACCGTGATGCAGCCGAAGCCGATGGCGAAGAGTTTCCATACTCTCCATTTTCGGTGCCCGAGCCAGAAAAGGGTGATGACCACGCCGGCATACACGCCCGGCAACGACCACAGACACAGTCCCGTCTTGGTGTGCTCCTCCAATCCGCGCACCTCGCTCCAGTAAATCTCCTCCAACGTGTGCTCCGCGCCGAGCAGCAATTCCGCCACCACGGTGACTAACAAGATGGCCACCACGTTCTTATAACGGAAGATCTCCAACGAGATGTACGGCTTCTCCACCGTCTTGAGGCGATAGAGGATGAACGCCAGCAGGATGAGCGCGAGGGCGACAATCCAGCGCAGGCGTGGTGACCGGAACCACATCAGGTAGTCGCCATAGACGAGGAAGTAGCTGATCATCAGCATCAGCACGCTCATCAGCAGCCCGGTGGTGATGTCGATGCCCTTGAGCGGCATCCGCTGCGGCATCGGGCAGAAGGGCTTGCAAAGGGTGAGCTGCACGAGGATGACGAAGCACATCGTGCCGATGGTGAGCACGTGCATCATCTGCCAGGGGAGGTGGAAGGCGACCACCGCCGCAAGCCACGCGCTGCCCGTGATGGCGGTGAGCAAGACGATGTGCAGCACGGGGAAGAAGACCCCGAAGTCGCGCGGCGGCGTGATCCAAAGCTGGATGTTGCTCATACACTCGAAAGTGCCCTGTATCTTCGCGATGCCCGCAATGAAACAGACGGGCAGAAGGATGGCCATATTGGAGGTGCTCATCGTGATGAAGTTGCAGATGCCGATCACCGCCGCCGCGCCGCAGAGCAGCTGCTGGTTGGTGAAGCGGAACTTCATCCGGAAGAGCATCGGGAACCAGACCGCCATGCCCGCCAGGCCAGTGTAGAGCAGCATCAGCAGGTCCTCGATCATCAGGTTGGTGGTGCCACGCACGGCTTCCAATGCACCGAGATAGACCCCGCCGGAGAACTGGATGCACATCACCTGCGCGAGGTAAATCCACGGTTGGATGCGCCGTGGCACGAATGCCCGGAACATAGGCATCACGAAAGGGTGAGACGACTGTTGCATAGCTAGTTAGTATTTTACCTCGCACTCCACACTGTAGCCCGCCTTGAGCTTTTTCAGATCCTCCGCGCTGTTCTCATCGAGGGCGATGCGGACGGTGAGCCGTTGCTCAACCTTGACGAAGTTGCCGGTGGCGTTATCGACGGGCAGCAGCGAGAAGGCGCTGCCTGTGGCGTCGGAGAGACGCTCCACGCGACCTTTGTACTGGTGGTCGGGAATGGCATCCACTACGATGTTGACCTCCGCACCGTCCTTGATATGAGGCAGTTGGCTTTCGCGGTAGTTGGCCTCCACCCATTTCTGGTTCTCATCGACGATGCTGACGAGCGTCTGCCCCGGGTTGACCAGCTCGCCGACGTTGATGTCGCGCGCGCCGACCACGCCCGAGTGGGTGGCGATGATGTAGCAGTATGACAGGTTAAGCTCGGCCAACTCGACGGCCGCCTGCGCCAACTTCACCGCCGCTTCGGAGGCGGAACGGCCGTAGCCCTGTTCTTCGGCCACATTCTGCTGCATATCGATGGTATGGCAGATCTGCTCGTAGCGGGCTTTAGCGGCGAGGTAGGCGGTGTGGGTCTGGTCGTACTGGTGCTGCGAAACCCCGCCGGTGTGCAGCAACTGTTCGTAGCGATAGTCGTCGCGCTGGAGGTTCTCCATATTCACACGGGCCTCCTCACGCAACGACTGCGTGGCGTTGACGTTGCTCGCAGCGCTGAGCACCGACGAGCCCGCCTGCTTGCTCTGCTGTTCGGCACGGGCGAGGTCACTGCGGGCTTGCGCGAG
>JAFYAW010000030.1 GCA_017540505.1 Bacteroidales bacterium
CTGGTCTTCACCAAGACCAACGCGGGCGGGACCGACAAAGTGTGGTTCTACGATATGAAAGCCGATGGCTATAGCTTGGACCAGAAACGGGATGCGGTGAAGGAGAACGACATCCCCGATGTGATTGCCCGTTTCAGGAATCTTGAAGCGGAGGCGGACCGCACGCGGAAAGAGCAATCCTTCTTGGTTCCCGTGGAAGAGATTCGTGAAAACGACTACGACCTCAGCATCAACAAATACAAGGAGGTAGAACGGGTGAAGGTGGAGTATGAGAAGCCGGCGGTGGTGTTTGACCGCATCGAAACGCTTCAGAAGGAGATTGCAGAAGCTATGGAGGAATTCAGAACCAAATATCTGTAATATGAATGCTACAATTGTTCAGTGGGCAACCATTCTCAGCCCTGTTATTTCAGTAATTATTGCAGTCTTTGTTTCCTGGGTCAATTCCCGCGATGTGAAGAAACAAATTGAGGCAGTGAAGGAACTTTCACGTCAGACAATTGATAATACCAGCAATGAGGTGGAAAGCATAAAACAATTGTCGAAAATGCAGATTGAGTCATCCATTAAGCAAGTAGAGCTGGAAATAGAGAAATATCAACTATTAGCAAGGCAAGCCCAGCAAGAAGTTGAAGGAATAGAATCCGTTAATAAGTCAGGTTTGTCCTATAATGTGGCTTTTCGCGAAGAAGCTATGCGTCAGCTTACGGAGGAAAAGCCCCAACGTGATTTAAGATTGTATGCTGAGTTTATTCAGAGATTGAACTCTATAAAAACAGGATTGGAACGGACGCAGTTGTAGGTTATGAAAGAGAATTGGACATATAAAAAGGTAAAAGACGTTTGCGAAAAAGCATCGTCAAATATTGTTTTGAATAAATTTGAGAACAATGTCGGTGACTATGCATTATATGGTGCAAGCGGCCTTGTTAAAGGTGTCGATTTTTATCATAGAGACGAGCCTTACATAGGAATTGTGAAAGATGGTTCAGGTGTCGGCAGAGTGGATGTTTATCCTGCAAAATCATCCTTAGTTGGGACGATGCAATACATATTGCCTAAAAAAGATTGTTCTCTGAAATTTCTTTGTTACGCATTACAGAGCTTGAAACTCTCTGATTTTGTTACAGGTGCAGCTATTCCTCATATTTACTTTAGAGATTATGGAGAATGTGTTATCCCAGTCCCCCCACTTTCCACCCAATCCCGCATCGTCTCCGAACTCGACCTCCTCCAATCCATCATCGACAAGCAAAAGACGCAGCTCAAGGAGCTGGACAACCTCGCGCAGGCCATCTTCTATGATATGTTCGGCGACATTCTTGAATCAACCCCGACAAAATGCCTTAAAGATGTGGCTGAATACTATATTGGTTTAACTTATAGCCCTAATGATGTAGCAGACAAAGGTACTGTGGTACTAAGGTCAAGCAACATACAGAATAATGTTCTTGATTTTGAAGATACCGTTAGGGTAAATATGACCATCACTGATAAGAAAATTGTGCAGGATGGTGATATACTAATGTGTGCTAGAAATGGAAGTGCGCGTTTGGTTGGCAAGGTGGCAAGAATTAAGAACTTATCGGAAAAAATGTCATTTGGTGCATTTATGACAACAATTAGGTCGCCATACAATGACTATCTTTTCCAGTTCTTTTTAAGTCACTATTTCAGAAACCAGCTAACAACATCAAAAACTGCAACCATCAACCAAATAACGACAAAAATGCTTGATGGTATTAAGCTAAACGTACCTTCATTAAAACTCCAACAATCCTTCGCCCAAAAGATAGGAGCCATCGAGCGGCAGAAAGACCTGATCAACCAATCCATCCGTGAGGCGCAGACCCTGTTCGACAGTCGGATGGAGTATTATTTCGGAGAATGATGAGCAAGGATGATATTAAATCGGAAGTGGAAAAGCGGGAAGCGGGGTTCCTGTTCAAGCATTTAGGAGTTGAAATATACCATAAATGTGAAAGTCCTGATTTTATCTTTGATTACGAAGAGAAACATATTGGTTTGGAACACACACAGTGGTTTCCCAATGGTAGTACGATTGACAACAATAAGTGGCGAGAAATTGAGCGGATGATTCAAAATGAACTTGACAAAAGCTGTTTGCCCAAACGGTTTATTATCTATACTGCCAAAACACATCAGGATGGGAAAAAGAACTATAAGGGAATTGCCGAGGAAATTTTGAATGGGTACAGATTTATGTTAAATAATAACATAAATCGTTTGAATGAATCAGACCACGATGGGTTCAAGTTGGAAAAGCTGTCGTATCTGTCTTTTTTTCCAGATAGGACTTTCGATCATTTTTCACTGTCTGAAATGCAGGGAGGTGGGGTGAATGAAAAAGATTTGACCACCCTTAAGGAAACCGTCGTCAAGAAGGAAAAGAAGTTGACGGAGTACAGAAAGAAACCAAAAAACAACGATATTCAGGAGTATTGGCTAAGCGTTTATATTCCACTTCAGGAATTTTGTATTGTCGATGGAGATAGAGCACCATTTAACAATAGTTCATACGATAGGATTTATTTGGTGAATAGCAGGTTTCATCTGGCCAAGTATCAAGACAATAGATTAGGTGTTATAAGGTTGAAATAAACAAGATTCAAGGCCTGTTAACAACACCAAATTCAATTAATCAAAATAAACTGTATTTTTGCAACCTGTAATTTATTAGGATATATGAAATTCAAGTCAATAAGCTCAACGGACACAATATCGGGATGGAATGTTAGTGACGTTCCATTCAACCCTATGCTTACTCTTCTGGTGGGTGCATCAGGTGTGGGGAAAACTCGTATGTTGAACTTTATAAATGCGTTGTGTCAGATTGCTCAAGGAAGATCTTATAACGGGTCAAAGTGGAAAGTGATGTTTGAGCAAGATGGACACGAATATGTTTGGAAAGGGGAATTTGAAGCCAAACAAGATAGTAATATGTTTATCCCTAACACAAAGGAAGACAAGTTTATGCTTGTTGGAGAATTCATTTCGGACAACGGGAAAACCATTGTGTCACGTACAAGAAACTCTTTTGCTTATAAGGGCAGTGAGATGGTCAAGTTGGATGCTACCAAAAGTGCCTTGGAACTTCTGAAAGGAGAAGATGCTATCGCCCCTATTTACAAAGGTTTTAGCCAATGTTATAGTTTGAATGTGGCAGATACGTCAATACACGTTTCACCCGTAGTTGATGTGAGTAAACGGAATGCGCTGGATATTATGCTTGTGAAGGCTTTGAGTATGTTCTCTCCATTGGAGAGATTGTTCTTGCTTCGTGAGAGTAAGTTGAAAGAATTTGATCTGATTTGCCAAAAGTTTCAAGAAATATTCCCTACTGTTGAGAAAGTGGATTTCACGTTGGCGAAAACTTTCAATGAAACTCTTGTCCCCATTCTGGTTATTAAAGAGAAAAACGTTCCCACGTGGATTAGACAAGACGGCATTTCCTCGGGTATGATGCGCACTCTGCTGCAAATCATCACCTTAGTCTTAGCCAACGACGGCGATGTGATTATGATTGATGAGTTTGAGAATGGCTTGGGTGTGAACTGTATCAACGAACTAGCCGATTTGATTATGGAGCCGGAAGCGGACATCCAGGTGGTGATGACCAGCCACCACCCCTATATCATCAACGCCATTCCCGTCAAAGATTGGAAGATCCTCACGCGCAACGGGAGCGATGTGCACGTACATACCGCTGAGGAACTCCATATCGGCGAACATTCAAAGCACGAAGCGTTTATGCAACTGCTGCAAACCCCGGAATACAGAACAGGACAAAACAGATAATCAAGAAACAAATCAATAGACAAAATGAACTTTTACATAGTGGTTGAGGGCGATAAGACAGAAATGTCGGTATATCCGGCTTGGCTTTTTGTGCTGGCCCCGACCTATACTCGTATTAATAGTGCTTGGGATGTAAATGAGAACAATTATTACATCTTCAGCGCCGGAGGAATACCCTCTATCTATACGCACGTGAAGAATGCTGTTCTGGACATCAATTCGATTAACGCACAAGGCGGACAAAGGTATGACTACCTGTTGGTTTGTCTGGATACAGAAGAGGAGACACGGCAATACCATCTGGATAGGATCAATGCGGAATTGCAATCCAACAGTGTGTCTTTGCAAAATGCCGAACTGGTTGTTTTTGAGCAAAAAGTTTGTATGGAAACTTGGTTCTTGGGCAATCAAAGCGTATTCAAAGACAATCCGCAAGACCCCGAATATTTGGATTTTATCCGCTATTACAATGTAGGGAAAGATAATCCGGAAGAGATGGGCAATATGGATGAAAACAAGTTCGCCACAACGGCCCGTTTCCATATTCGGTATTTGAAAAGAATGTTGGAGGAACGGAATATGACCTATTCAAAGAATAACACGGATGACGTTCAACAATCGGCGTACCTTCAACAATTGATCAAACGTTACGAGGAGACGGAACATATTGCCACTTTCGGCAGTTGGTATGGGTTTGTGAAAGCACATTTCAAGTGAGATTATGCGTAACTTCGACTACATAATGGACCTCCATTCGCTGAACGACCTGTACCGTTTCTGCAACGTGGCAGAGATAACGCAGGTCAGAGACCCCGACCAGTCGGCAGTCAACAGCCGAAAGGCGTTGGAATGGATGGTGAGAGCCATATACTCCATCAAAGGCGTTGCCATCGGCGAGCGCACGTCCCTGTTTGAGATGGTGGAGGACGAGACCTTCAAGGAGTTTGTGAACGATGCCAAGCAGATGATGGCCGTCCACTACGTCCGCAAAGTCGGCAACATAGCGGCGCATTCGGGAAACGTGTTGAGGAAGGAATCCTTCTTCGCCTTGCTGAACATCTACAACTTTGTCGGAGCCGCGTTAGTCAAGTTGCAAGTGGTGGAGAGTTTCCCTCCATTCAACCGCAACCTCATCCCCGACAAACCCGACATCCACGTGGTGCCGACCGACAATCCCGAACCGTCCGAGGAATTTGTCAACAGCGTGGACAAATCCGCAGCGGATTCCGCCACGAAGATGGAGTTCACTGCCGACATCAGCGAGGCCGAAACCCGAAAGCTCTTCATAGACCTGATGCTCAAAGAGGCGGGTTGGAAAGTGCTTTCCGAGGAGGGCAAAATCCTTCCGTCAACGGCCTGTGTCGAAGTCGAGGTTCACGGTATGCCCAACGAGAAGGGCATCGGCTATGTTGATTATGTGCTGTTCGGTCAGAATGGTATTCCGTTGGCTGTTGTGGAAGCTAAAAGAACCAGCAAAAGCCCGGAAGTGGGGAAACATCAGGCCGAACTTTATGCCGACTGTCTGGAAAACCAGTATGGAATACGGCCAGTCATCTATTACACCAACGGTTTTGAAACCGACATCATTGACGGATTGGGCTATCCCCCGCGCAGACTGTATGCCTTCCACACCGAGAAGGACTTGCAGTTGCTCATCGAGCGCAGGAAACGCGGCCCCATTACGGACTTCAAGACCAAGGACAACATCACCGACCGAGACTACCAGAAAACCGCTATCAAGGCGGTTTGTGAGCATCTGAACAAGATGCACCGAAGGGCCCTGCTGGTGATGGCCACAGGAACGGGAAAGACCAGGGTGGCCATCTCGTTGGTGGATGTCCTGATGCGGAACGATTGGGTGAAGAATGTTCTCTTCTTGGCCGACCGAACCTCGTTGGTGCGTCAGGCGCACAAGAACTTCGTGAAGCTGTTGCCCAGCACCACCACCTGCGTCCTGAGCGAGACCGACAACAAGGACAAGGACCTGAACGCCCGCATCATGTTCTCGACCTATCAGACGATGATAAACTATATCGACACCGACACCAAAGAATTTTCCGTGGGGCGGTTTGACCTGGTAATCATTGACGAGGCGCACCGCTCCGTATTCGGGAAATTCGGGGCGATATTCAACTACTTTGACAGTATGCTGTTAGGATTGACCGCGACACCCAGGGAGGATGTGGACAAGAGCACCTACGAGCTTCTTGAATTGGAGGACGGCTACCCGAACTATGAATACAACCTGCAAGATGCCGTCAATGATGGCTACCTGGTTCCCTACACGGCCTTCAAGAAAGGCACAATGATACTCGAAGAGGGCATCAAATATGACAACCTGAGCAAGGAGGAGAAGGAGCAGCTGGAGAAGATATGGGCATACGAGCAGACTGTGAACGCCCTGACGGAAGACATCCGAAAGGGCAGAGACATTGACAGCAAGGAGATATTCACCTACATCTTCAACACCGACACCATAGACAAGGTGCTGCAAGACCTGATGAAGAACGGATTGTCGGTGCAGGGCGGTGAACGCATCGGAAAGACCATCATCTTCGCCTACAACCACCAGCACGCAGAGTTGATCGTGCAGCGTTTCAACCTCCTCTATCCTGAATACGGCCCCGACTTCTGTGTGCTCATCGACAACTACGTCAACTATGCCCAGGACCTCATCGACAAGATGGAGATTCGGGATGCCAACCCGCAGATAGCCGTGTCGGTGGATATGCTTGACACGGGCATCGACATTCCAGATGTCCTGAACCTGGTGTTCTTCAAGATTGTGAAGTCCAAAATCAAGTTCTGGCAGATGGTGGGCCGTGGAACCAGATTGAGCAAGGATATTTTCGGAGCAGGTCGGGACAAGGAGAAGTTCTATATCTTCGACTGGTGCAGGAACTTTGAGTTCTTCGGTAAGAACCCCGATGGGGCAGATGCAACACCCACCCAATCACTGACCGAGCGTCTGTTTTGTGTCAGGGCGGATTTGGCATTTGAATTACAGCAGTCCCAACACCAGGCCATCCCATTTGACAAGCAGCTGCATGACGATATAAAGCAGCTGATGTTGGAGCAGGTGCAGCAGCTCAGCGACCGGCACATTTCCGTCAGGGAGCGTTGGGAGAGTGTGTCGAGGATGAAAGACCCTGAAAACTGGATATACTTGTCCCTGGTGGACGTTGAGGTCCTTAAACAGGATATTTCCCCACTCTTGGCTAAGAATATGACCGACGAGGGGGCCAAGCGGTTTGACCTGCTTGTCTTGACTGTCGAGCTGTCCCAGGTCAGCGATGCCGTGTCGGGAACACGCAGCATCAAGAACATCATCACCATTGCCCAGGCCCTATCCGAAAAGTCTGTGATTCCCCAGATTCAAGCCAAGATGGACACCATCAACATGGTGCTCTCAGAGGTGTTCTGGGAGAACATCACATTGGAGGGATTGGAGAAGGTCAGGATTGAGCTCAGGGACCTGGTGAAGTTCATATTCGGAGAGAAACGGAAGTCGTTTGAGGTGGACATTGAAGACACCATCACCGATGATGGCGAGGCAACGGCACTGCCCGTGCTGACCACCTATCGGCAGAGGGTGTTGGAATACCTTGCCGCCAACCGAAACCTCCCCGTCCTGCAAAAGATACTCAACATCGAGCAGCTGACCGCCTTTGACATCAACGAATTGGAGCGGATTATGTGGCGCGAGCTTGGCACAAAGGAGGAATACGACAACTACACACGGAACATGATATGCGGCGACTATGTGGCGGTCTTCATCCGTTCCATTATCGGCGTTGACCGAGCCGTGGCGTTGAAGATGTTTTCACAATTCATCGATGAGAACGACCTTAACTCCGAGCAAGAGGAATACCTGAAAACCATCATCAACTATGTGTGCGAGAACGGCGATATCAAGGTGGACACGTTAATCAACAACAGCCCGTTCAGCGACTACGATGCCGTTGAGGTTTGGGGGCAGAACTTGCAGTCGGTTGGCAAGTATATCGAGCGGTTGCACAGGGCGATAACGGCATAAATCAAGAATCAACACATAAAAAAGGCAATGTATGGCAGTTGCCCCATTGTCCGCACAGCCGCCGCGGGCGTCCGGGCAACTTCGAACTCCCAGTCGCAACCAGTTGCGCCTGGGTTTTGTTTTTCGTTCCTTCTTGCGTCAGCAAGCTGCCGCCGAAGTACCTCAAAGTGAGGGATTACAGATCCCTTGCGCTGCCGCGGGCGTCCGGGCAACTGAGAACTCCCAGGAGCAACCAAGTTGCGCCTGGGTTTTGTTTTTCGTTCCTTCTTGCGCCCGCAAGCTGCCGCCGAAGTACCTCAAAACAAAAAGGAGCACGCCATGCGTGCTCCTGGGAGTTCTCAGTTGCGGAAAGTGAGGGATTCGAACCCCCGGTAGCTGTGACACTACGGCGGTTTTCGAAACCGCTGCCTTAAGCCACTCGGCCAACTTTCCGTGTCCCTTTTTTGAGGCGGCAAAGATACAAAAAATCCTTGAATTTGAGCCTCGTTTTTTTTATGCCGTTTTATGTGTGGGAAATTTCTTTTTCGTATTTTTGCCGTCTCAAAATTAACAATCAATTCTTAATAATTAATACCAAAACCCTATGAAAAAAATCTTTATTCTTGTTCTTGCGATGGTTATGTCCTTCGGGGCTTTCGCGCAAACACTGACCAATTTGGCCTATTTCCCGTTCACGGGTAACCAAGCCACCCCTAACACGCCGACGTCCTACCTCTCAACCAATGGCGAGCAGGCCGGTACCGCAGGGCTCTACCTGGATGGCACACATGGATCCTCCTCCTGGGCATCCGATGAGCTGACCTCCAATAACGGATCTACCCTCAATGCTCAATATGGTGTGGGTTCCGACAAGGATTTGGCCACCATCAACCAGAGTGCGAATGGCAAATCTATCGTTTTCCATTTCTCTACGGCCGGTTATCAGAATGTGATTATGACCATGGCCGCTCGCCGGTCGACTACGGGATTTAATAGCACAGTATGGGCTTATAGTACCGATGGCACCAACTTCACCACGCTGCCCAATTTCTCCACCACGCCCGACACCGTCAATACGTACAGACTGCAGACCTTGGACTTCACGGGCGTGCCCGCGCTGAACGACCAGCCGAATGTCTATCTGCGTTGTACGTATAATGGTGCAACAGCCAACAACGGCTCCTTCCGTATCGATAATGTGCTTATCGCTGCCGCCAGCGCTGGTCCCGATGTGTGGGGCCCGATGGTTGCTTCCGTTATCGCCACTGACACACAGACGGTGAATGTGACCTTCAATGAGCTGGTCTCCACCGCCACAGCAGAGAATGTGGCTAACTATGTCATCGATAACAACATCACCGTTACCGCAGCCGCCCTTACGGGTACCACGGTTACTTTGACGACCAGCCCGTTCACACCTGGCGACCTTTATACGATGATAATCAGCAATGTGGCCGATACCACCGGCAATGTGATGTCTCCTGATACTGCCACTTTTTCATACGGCGTTTCCCATGATCATCAGTGCGCCACCATCGCCGAACTGAGAAGCAAATGGCCCGGAACGTTCAATATTGACTCCATTTTGTTCGACAATGTGGTGTATGAACTCACCGGTGAGGTTATCGTTACCGGTGTTAACGAGAGCTATCGTCATCAGACGTTCATCCAGGATGCCACTGGCGCCATTGTCATTGATGATAACGGTATTCTGATGTCTTCGTATAATGCGGGTGACAAGATTTCCGGCATCATGGGTAAACTCACTTGTTATTATGGTATGTTGCAGTTCTCTGTCACGGAAGCGTACCATGAAGAAGCAATTAGTGTGTACAACCCTGTCGAACCCCTTGTCGTTTCTGTCTCTGACATCCAAGATGTGAATTTCATGAACAATCACCAGGCCGAACTCTTGCGAATGAATAATGTTACCTTCTCCGAAACGGGTGACATTGAAAATAATGGAAAATACACGGTCACTCAGAATGGCCAGTCTGCCAATTGTGTATGGATCCATTTCTGGAATGTGGCTGGTCTGTCAGGAACACCCATCCCCACCATGCCGGTGTCTCTGATTGGTGTCAACAAGATCACCCACGGCTCATATTACCTGATTCCAAGAAAGGGAGAGGACCTGGGCACGGGTGTCGCACAATATCTTACAGAGAATGATTTGGTGATCTATCCCAATCCTGTTGCTGACCAGCTCAATGTGTCGCTGCGCACGGACAAATATCAGGTTACGCGCGTGGCCATTTACGACATAAACGGCAAACTGGTGTGCAGCCAATCGGTTACAGACAACCATGTTCGTATGGATGTCCAAGGTTTCTCCGCCGGCACCTATTTCCTGCGTCTGTCGGATGGTAAGAATATGATGACAACGAAATTCATCAAGAAATAAGGATAATATCCGATGATAGAAAAAGAGGATGACCATACGGTCATCCTCTTTTTTTTTGTTCCCAGACCATTATGGCCCCATTTTCTAACCCAGATGAAGGTCGTGCCCCATTTTTTCCTGCTTGGTGCGCAGGTAGCGTTCGTTGATCTTGTTGGGTTGGATGATAATGGGGATGGTATCCACGATTTCGATGCCGTGGGCGGTAAGGCCCACCCGTTTGGCGGGATTGTTCGTGATGAGCCGGATATGGGTGGCATTCAAGTCGCGTAGGATTTGGGCTCCGATGCCGTAGTCGCGTTCGTCAGCTTTGAAGCCGAGTTCGAGATTGGCCTCCACGGTGTCGCGGCCGAGCTCTTGCAGATGATAGGCGCGCAGCTTGTTCACCAGTCCGATGCCACGACCCTCTTGGCTCATGTAGAGGATCAGGCCTTTGCCCTCTTTGTCCACCATCTCCATGGAGCGGTGCAGCTGCTCGCCGCAGTCGCATTTGGCCGAGCCGAAGATGTCGCCCGTGGCACAGGAAGAGTGAACCCGCACCATGACAGGCTCGCCGTCCGTCCATTCGCCCTTCTTGAGAGCCAGATGGGTAGCACCGTTGTTGAGCTGGGTGTAGGCGATGAGCTTGAAGTTGCCCCATCGGGTGGGCAGGTTGACTTCCTGTTCCTTGCGGATCAGTTTCTCGCTTTGCAGACGGTAGGCAATGAGCTTCTCGATGCTCGTGATTTTGAGGTCGAACTTGTGCGCCACCTCTATCAGTTGGGGGAGGCGGGCCATGGTGCCGTCGGGGTTGATGATTTCGATGAGGGCACCTACGGGATTGAGGCCCGCGAGGCGAGCCATATCCACGGTGGCTTCTGTGTGGCCCGCGCGCACCAGCACGCCGCCGTCACGCGCCCGCAGGGGGTTCACGTGCCCCGGACGACCGAAGTTTGAAGGTTTCATCGTCGGATCGGCCAGTGCCTTGATGGTGGCTGCCCGGTCGTGCATCGACACGCCCGTGGTGCAGCCGTGCTCCAGCAAATCCACCGTCACCGTGAAGGGTGTGCCGTGCAGTGAGGTGTTGCTGTTCACCTGCATCTCAAGGCTCAGCTCCTCACAACGCTGCTGGGTCAACGGGGCACACAAGACGCCCCGTCCGTATTGCAACATGAAATTCACCTTCTCCGGCGTGATCTTCTCCGCCGCAATGATGAAATCCCCCTCGTTCTCACGGTCCTCGTCATCCACCATGATGACGAACTTGCCCGCTTTGAAATCTTCTAACGCTTCTTCTATTGAATTGAGTTTAATATCCATTATAATATGGTCCTGTTATATTAGATTATGGAGTTGTGAAATTCTTTTATTGTTGTTGCTGCTGGTAGAACTTCAGTGAGCGAATAGCCCAAAGAGATCCGTTGGTTGTACCATATTTGTGGTAGCGGAGTGCTATGCGGAATGAATTGTTACCGACAACACTCATGTCCATAGCATTACTTAAAGAGAAATTGGATTGAAAATCATTCAAATTGGGATTAAATGGAGTCCAATCGCTTTCATTAAATTCACTGCCTTGATAGGTTGTGGAATAATAGACTTGATAATAATCGGGCTGGCTGGTGATGGTGTTCTGATGATCCAACCGTAGGGTTACACCGTCGAGGTTCGGGAGTGTGATTTGCGGGGAAATGAGCCAGTCGTCACATTCTGTGGAGGTGGCATTATGAAACACGAATTGTGATCCCTCATACGTCTGGGCTATCCAGGCATTGTTTGCCGGATGCGTGCTCCATCCGCCCGAGACAAAACAATTGTTGTCCAATGCAATGTCTTTTATCAGAATGTTTTCTATGGTGTGTGCAAACTGGATGTCGTCCTTTGTGCGGAGAGTCAGCTGGTAGATCTGTTTTCCGCCAGTGGTGTAAACAGAAAGGATGCCATACAGACAGTATTTCTTTGTGGCATCTATTGTGATGGAACGGAAATTGGCGTAGTTGGAGGTGCGCACCACCACGGAGTCCCCGTTGATGAACACGGACCGGTCCATGGTCATATCATTGGTGGCCAATGGTTTGCCGTTGTCGGAACTTTTGAATTTACAACCGTCAATGCGGACCAGACAGTTGACGTTTTCTGCCGTCAGTTCGTTCTTGCCGGTCACTTCGATGGGATTGGCCACAAGAGGATGGTTCGGATCAGGCATCCCATCTTTGTGGATGTAGTAGTCAAGGGCTTGGGGATGGATGCGACCCACGGAGCCTACATATTTCCATCCAATCTGGTGTTTGCCATGATAATCGCCCACAATGAGGCCGCGGCAGTCCAGATAGATTGTCTGCCCGACAGGATAGTCGTTATAGAGGCTGGAACGGTCAATGGAGATTTCAATGCCGCCGGTCTCATCCTGAATAGTCATGTATTTGTAGCAGTTGCCTCCTTGGTCGGAGCTGACCACCACCGCTTTCACGATGAAGGGTTCATCCCAACGGCAGATGGAGTCCTGCGCTCCGGTGCCCATCACGGTGTGTTTGGCCTTGATGTCGGCGATGGTGTGGTTGGCCGCCGGTCCGGTATAGACAGGAACCACGAATTCGGGTTCCTCCCAGCGGTTGCAGGTCACGAATAACAATGCCATGATGGCATAACATGCAAATATGATTGTTTTTTTCATAATGATCGTGATTATTTGGTTACAAGGGCCGAAACGGCAATCGAACTAATATACCAGGACTTGCTGCTACCGGTAAACCGATAGGCGAAGCGGAACTGGTTGCTTTGTGCATCCGCAGGAATGTTGAAGGTGAAATTCGTTTCCGAAGTGGAAAACTCGGACATGGGAACCTCGATCCAGTCAGTGCTGCCGGCGGCAGAATAGTAGAGCTTCATCATGGTGTTGTCGCCGCCAGCGGGTGCGCGATGCGTGAAGGAGAGCACGGGGGACTCCACATCCGACAAGTTGATGGCCGGCGAGATCAGCCAGCTGTCGGTGGCTCCGTTGGCCGTGATGAAGAACCCGTTGAAACTGGTGTTGGAAAGCACGTTCCACTCACTGCCGGAGGCTGTCTGGGTCCATCCTTCGCTGAAGGCGTTCGGATAGTTCACCGTAAAGATTGATTCGAGATGCGGCGGGGCCACAAAGCCTTGCACATCGTTCAAATCGCGGATCACCATCTGTATGTCATCGTTGTAGCGGGTCAGGATGCCAACCACCGTGCCGGTGCCTTCAGGAAGCATCACGCCGCGGAAATTGGCATAGTTGCTGGTGCGCAGCACCACCTTGCCTCCGCCGGCCAGGTTGATGTTGTGCGAGGTGGCCGCGGCTTCGTCCGAATAGGTGGAATGACCGCCATCCTCAAAGGTGGCTCCCTCAAGTCGGACCAGCCGGTTGAAGTATGTGGCGGGCAGATCGGAGGCCTTTGCCGGAACCGTTGTCAGCGTGACGAAGGGCTCCACTGTCTGGCAGGGACCGTCGCAGAAAATGTACTGATAGGCCTTGTTGGAAGGAATGGATTCCATCTTGCCGTTTGCCCAGATACCCATCTGCGGGAGCCGGCGGTAATCGCCAAGGTCAAGACCGTTACACTTGACATATACTCTTTGTCCGAGACGGTATTTGTTGTACAGGGTCGAGCTGTTGATCTTGATCTGGATGCCGCCCGTGGAATCCTCGATGTTGATGTACTTGTAGCAGTTGCCCTGCTCATCCGAGGAGGTGACAATACCTGAGATGATGATGTCGGCGGAATCTTCCGACAGATGGTCGTAGGAATCCAGACTTCCGATGGTGTGCATGGCCAGCAGTTCAGCGATGGTGGTGTTAGCCACGCCATCATATACCGGCATCGGGGCCACGTCCTGCTGCCAGTTGCACGCCGCAAACAGCCCGCACAAGGCGACCCATAATATTACGAGATTGTATTTATATGTTTTTTTCATAATGACTGCGGTTTTCGGTTGTTAAAATGAAAAATTGAGACCCAGATAGAACGTGGTTCCGAATGCGTAATAGTACTTGTTGGCGAACTTGTTCACGTTGTAGTTTGTATAGTCGAAACGGTACTGTTCCCAAGCGGTGGTGACCAGATTCTTGTTGTTCAGCAGATTGGTCACGCTGGCGTTGAAGCCGATGTTGTACTTGTGCGCCACGCGCCAGGACTTGCTTACCGACACGTCTAAGGTGAACTGGCCTTTCAGACGCTCCTGGTCGGCCACCTGATGGTAGAGTTCGGAGTTCTCATCCAACGCACCGCGGGCGGTGGAGGTTCTGCGTTCGGGATTGAGGTCGCAGTAGATCTTGTCGAAATAGTTGGCGTTGATGTTCACCCACCAGTAGTTGTAGTTGAACTTCAGGCCGGCGGTAGTGGCGATTTGCGGGGTGCCGGCCACATGGTAGTTCTTCCAATATACGGTGCGGCTCACTTCGCCTTCAAAGTCGGTGCCGTTTTCCGCGTTCATGGTCACCTGTGCGCGGTCGGAGTAGCGGTAGTCGCCGATGTTGCCGGCCAAGATCAGGGAGAACATGCTGCCCAACTTGATTTCAGCACCGATTTCCAGACCGAGGTGACGCTGGTCGATGCCGGAGATGGAGTAGTTGACCATACTGGCATAGTCGTCGTGATAGAAGCTGATCAGCCTTGTGGCATCCAGGATCTGGGTGAAGAAGGCCGTGGCGCGCAGCTTGATGGCAGGGTAGGAGAGCACGTAGGTAAGGTCGGCGGTGTAGATGGTCTCGTTCTTCAAGTTGTCCACATATTTGTTACGGATGCGCGGTGCCACGAAGGCGTTGAGCACACTGGGTGCCTTGGATTCAAACATGCCATTCAGCACCAAATAGTTTCTTCCGTTGATCTTGTAGGTGATGCCGGCTTTTGCAGCTCCCTCTAAGAAAGCCTTCCAGTCGGATTGTCCGTAAGACTCGTTCTGGAAGCGTCCGTTCTGCATGTGACCCACGCGGCAGAATTCCGTGCCGCCCAGCTCGCCGCCGAAGTGGAAAGCGAGATGGTTGTAGGTGAACAGTGCTGTGGCCCACACCCGTTGGGTATAGATTTTATAGTCATAGCTGTAACCGAAAACATCGCCTTCGTACAGGGTGTCGTCCTTGTGGAGCAGGTCGTTGTACTGGATGTTGTAGTCATCCGGGAAATCCCCTTCCGAGAACTTATCGACATCTAACCAGTAGGAGCCGCCCAACAGGTCGGCGATGGTTTTGTAGTTCTTCTGCTTCATGCCGCGCACGTCCACGCCGCCGAACAGCTTGATGTGCTCGCTCAAGGTGGCGTTGAAGTTGCTGCTTCCGCCTAACTGGAAGTGGTCGAAACGGCGGTTCTCCACCATGTATTGGGCGCGTTTGCCTTGGGCGGCGGCCAGCTGGTTCACGGCGTACATGTTGTCCCAGTTGACTTGGGTGTAGGACTGGTCGTTCTGGGTCCAGAGGCTTAATATATTATTGTAGAAGCCGGAGGTGTCGCCATTGTTGATTTGATAGGAGGGGAGATTGCGGTAGTAGTCGGGGCGCGGGTCCGGCACGTCGTACCAGTTCAGCGAGGTGGTGTTGTTGCGGCCGAAGGTGGTCGCCAACGTTGTGTTGACCTGTATCTTGCCGTTCTTGGGTGTGTAGGTGTGCGTGAGCAGCACGACCGGTTCGCACACGGAGCGCACGCGGGCGTTGCGCTGCTTGCCTTGGTACCATCCCCAGTTGGCGTTGTAGTAGTTGTTTTCCAAAAGGTCATACACTTCCTGCACCGAGTTGGACTGCATGCCGCGCGAGGTGTAGGATGCGAAGGCGGAGAGGTTGAGGGCGTGCTCCAGGTTGAACTTCTTCTCCGCGGCAAAGAAGCCGGCGAAGCTGTTGTAGGTGGTGCCTTCCACGTAGGAGAGCGCATGGCCGAAACGGGCGGACAATGAGCCCACCACAGACCAGCCGTTCTTCATCACGCCGGTGGAACCCGTCAGCATGAAACGGTTGCTGTAGGTGCGGTTTGACAGCGAGTAGGTGGCCCGCACCTGACGGCGGAAGTTGCTGGCCCGCAGGTTGTAGTTTGTGGCCCCGCCGATGTCACCGAACACGAAGGAGGCTGGATTGATGCCTTGGATGTTTTCCGGATAACGGAAGATGTGGTTCAGGCCGCCCCACTGGGAGTAGGAGGCGCGCTCGGTCACCCGACTGTTCATGGCAAAGCCGTTCATGCACACATCCTGATACTTGTTGTCGTACCCGCGTGCGCGGAAATAGGCGATGCTGAAGGTGTAGGCGGTGTTGTTGGTGAACACATCCTGCGAGGAATGCAGCAAACCCGGCACGAAATTGCTGCTGCCGCTTTCGCTGTCGTCCTCCTGTCCCTCACTCACGTCCGAGGCGCTGTCACTCTGGCTCGGCACTCCGCGAAGCGTATCCGTTTGATTCTGCTCCGTCTTTCCTTTTTTGTTTTTTGTCTTTCCAGTATCTTGTGAATATGCTGAAAAACAAAATGTTAAAATGAGAAAGATCCAAAATAAAGTCTTTTTCATAAGCGATGATGTTGGTCGTTAAAAAGTGTGCAAAGATACGAATTAATTGACAAATATGGATGTCGAAAAAGTATTTCTCACCACAATTTTCTGCGGTTATTTTCGTATTTTTGCGGCTTCTTTTGACATGCAGATAACATTGTTAGGAACCGGAACTTCGCAAGGTGTGCCCGTGGTGGGATGCCCCTGTGCGGTCTGTCATTCGGCGGATCCGCGCGACCGGCGTTTTCGCACCTCCGCCTTTGTGGAGGTGGACGGCACCAACATTCTCATTGATACGGGTCCGGATCTTCGAATGCAATTGCTCCACAATGATATAACCCGGGTGGATGCCGTGCTTTTCACCCATGAACATAAGGATCATCTGGCCGGCCTGGACGACATCCGGCCCATTTATTTCCGACAGCAGCAGCCCATCGATATCTATTCCCTCCAGCGGGTGGCCAATGTCATCCGCAAGGATTTCGACTATGCCTTCAAGGCCCATCCCTATCCTGGGGTGCCGGCTTTTCGCCTGCATAATGTGCGCGACGATGTTTTTCAAGTGAAAAATGTGGAAATACAGCCCATCCATGTGCGCCATCTCACCTTGCCGATTCTCGGTTTCCGCATTAAGGATTTCGCCTACATCACCGATGCCAGCTTTATTTCAGAATCAGAGCTTAATAAGTTGAAAGGATTATCTGTGCTGGTTATTAATGCATTGAGAATCAAGGAGCATTACTCGCATTTTAATCTGGAACAGGCCTTGCAGATTGTCAGCCTGCTGCAACCCCGGCAGGCGGTTATTACCCATATTTCGCATGAGATGGGCCTCTATGCGGATGTCGAGCGTCAGCTACCCGGCAATGTCATGCTCGGCTTCGATGGTCAGACGCTCCACTGCTAAACGGTCGCGCTTCAGCTGCTCGACCAGCTCGGACACATCCTCAAATGTTTTTTCTTCTCTTATTTTGGATAAAATGGTGAACGATAATTTTCGTCCATACAGATTCCCATGAAATCCGAAGATGTGAATCTCGTAGGATAATTCATTGAGATTCAGCGTTGGACGTGTGCCCACATATAGCATTCCTGTAAACGACCCGTCTGTGATGAAGACACGCACGGCATATACTCCTTTGTCAATGTCCGGCGCGTTGGGGAATTGCAGGTTGGCGGTCGGGAAGCCGAAAGCGGAGCCGTTATGGAATCCGTGAACTACCGTTCCGTCATAAATTGCCTTTTCTTCCATGTTATCCATATTGAAAAAGACTATCCGATGCTGCCGGAAAGGCTGATGTTCAGCAGTTTCTGTGCTTCCACGGCAAATTCCATCGGCAGTTTGCTCAGCACATCCTTGGCGTATCCGTTCACGATGAGGCCGATGGCCGTCTCCTTGTCGATGCCGCGCTGCTGGCAGTAGAAGAGCTGGTCGTCGGAAATTTTGGAGGTGGTGGCCTCATGTTCCAGAATCGCCGACTGGTTGGCGCATTGGATGTCGGGCCACGTGTGCGCGCCGCACTTGTCGCCCATGAGCAGGGAGTCGCACTGGGAGAAGTTGCGTGCGTTTTCGGCATTCTTGCCCACTTTCACCAGTCCGCGGTAGCTGTTCTGGCTGTGGCCTGCGGAGATGCCCTTGGAGACGATCAGGCTGCGTGTGTTGCGCCCTAAATGGATCATCTTCGTGCCCGTGTCGGCCTGCTGGAAGTTGTTGGTCACGGCCACGGAGTAGAATTCGCCCACGGAGTTGTCGCCCTTGAGCACGCAGCCGGGATACTTCCAGGTGATGGCGGAGCCGGTCTCCACCTGCGTCCACGAGATCTTGGAGTTGGCACCCTTGCACAGGCCGCGCTTGGTTACGAGGTTGTAGATGCCGCCATTGCCGTCCTTGTCGCCTGGGTACCAGTTCTGGACGGTGGAGTATTTGATCTCGGCATCTTTCATGGCAATCAGTTCCACGACGGCCGCATGCAGCTGGTTTTCATCGCGTTGCGGGGCGGTGCAGCCCTCCATGTAGCTCACATACGCGCCCTCGTCGGCCACGAGCAGCGTGCGCTCGAATTGGCCCGTCTTGGCCGCGTTGATGCGGAAGTATGTGGAGAGCTCTATCGGACAGCGCACGCCCTTGGGGATGTAGCAGAAGGAGCCTTCGCTGAACACCGCCGAATTGAGTGCCGCGTAGAAGTTGTCGGTGTAGGGGACCACGGAGCCGAGGTACTGACGCACCAGGTCGGGGTATTGTTGGATGGCCTCTCCGAACGAGCAGAAAATGATGCCCTGCTTCTTCAGCGTTTCCGAGAAGGTGGTCTTCACCGACACGGAATCCATCACGGCATCCACGGCCACACCGGCCAGCACCTTCTGCTCTTCTAGGTTGATACCCAGCTTGTTGAAGGTGTCCACCAGTTCGGGGTCCACCTCATCCATGGAGGCGAGCTGTTTTTTCTTTTTCGGAATAGCCAGATAGGTGATATCCTGATAATCAGGACGTTTGAAGTCCAGATGTCCCCACTCTGGCTCCGGGAGGGTGGTCCAGTGGCGATAAGCCTTGAGGCGGAACTCCAGCAGCCATTCGGGCTCGTTCTTGCGGGCGGAGATCCTGCGGATAATGTCCTCGTTGATGCCTTTGGGGAACTCTTCTATATCAATATCAGACGTGAACCCGTACTTGTATTCGTCGCGGGTGATTTCATCCAATATGTTCTGGTCTTTATTGTCCTGCATATAATAAATATGTGTTATATTTTTTCGGGGCGCAAAAATACGAATTTTGTGAAAAAGGAGGGGGCGTGCGGTTGGAATAAAAGCTATTATTATCCGCTAAGAACTATAATGGGGAAAACTGGGCATGATAACTGTTTGTAAATGAGCGTGTGGTTTTCAATCAATAGGAAATAGGCCCAAGAACTAGGGATGTCGTGTGATATGCCGACATAACTCAGCATTAGCGTTTCGCGGCGTGCACACCTTTTCTCCGTCGCATGTGTCTGCCGCGCCGCGTTGGTGTGCCGCGCGCCGCTCAGTTCCCCACATTGCGCTCGCTACGCTCGCTTATGTGGGGTTATTGAGAGGATGTCTCTTCGAGACATTTCACAGGCACGCGCTTGCCAAGCCGTGATGACGTGTGCGTACGCATGTTTCTATCGGGCTTTCGTCCCTGTCGGGACGTGGGGAGATTCCGCCGCTCCTATCGTCGCTGGCGGAATGGTGCACATCGCACTTGTTGTCATGGCGGCAGCAGACGACCTTTCCCAAAAAATCAAATTCTTCTGCTGCCGCATTTTTGTCATGGCAGACGCGCACCATTCCGCGAAACGCAATATCGTTGAGCGGAATCCCCAAATATTTAGGGTGCCGAAAACCGCAAATCGTAAACCGAAAATCCCAATCCCCAACTTCCAATAACTGCCTGCCGTTTGACTTCTTAACTCGAATTCGGCCCCTCCGACGCCGTGCCCTAACTTTTATGGGAGGACAATCGCTATGGATGTCCCGGAGGGACATGATTTTATTAACCCCACATAAGCGACCGAAGGGAGCGTGATGTGGGGCAGGACACGCCGCGTACAAATCCATCGCGGCGAGGTACTTGTATGCTACGAGAGAAGGTGTGTGCCGCCGCGAAAGGCAGACATAATCCAACGGGTCTTTTAACCCTTTTTAGCGGACACTAAATTTTTAAAAGCGATAAGCAAACCAAAGTCCGGCACTTGCTGCATTTATCCCAACTGCTGGCATCCAACCATCTATGGTGGTGTATGCCGCCCCGAACAGGCCTATATTAAAACCCCTCTTATGCGGCCGCTATGCCGATAATCGCGATAATGGGGACCAGCAGGATGCACAGGGCTATCGACACAATTGTGAAAATGCCGAAGAATTTCCAGAGCGACTTGTTGTTTTTCAGGAAATCCAGCACGGCCTCGTTGCTGTTGCTGTGAATGGCCAGGTCGGCGGCGTTGGAGGCCCGCTTCAGATACAGGGCCGGGAAAATGTACACGACCGCGCAAACAAGGTACAGGACGCCAAAAAGCCAGAAAGGCAGGTTAAAGCCGACATCTGGCAGGCTCCCCATCATGGGCGACGTGACAAACATGGATAGACCTCCAATCACCATAAAGGCAATGCAGATGATCAGTAGCACAAAGAAAAATTTCATCCATCTGCCAATGCTGTACAGATAGGCTCTGGCATAATCCATTTGTTGCAGTTCGTCTTCGGTGAACTTGCCGCCCGTCACTTCCGTATAGGGCTGTGTTTTCGTTTCTTCCGAAACATTCAAGACTTCTTCTTCCATAATATTTTTTTTAATGTTAATCTGGCTACAAAGATATAAAAATATGATGTATATTTGCATTTTTTTAATAGAATAATACAATTGTTTAATAATCAGAACCTTAAGATGCGAAAAAACTTGATAAGAACTCTTTTTTCCGTTGTTGTAATGCTATGTGTGGCGGGTGGGATATTGACAGCCCAGCCGGAGATGCAGCGTCCGCCGCAGCAGTCCCCTAACAGTGGCGTGGTCATGGGGAGCATCGTGGATGCTAATGGCGTCCCGTTGCAATACGCTTCCGTGAATGTGAAGAAAGTAAAAGACTCTACCACAGTGCAGTATGGCATCACCGATGCGGACGGCAAATTCCTGCTGGAGAATATTCCTTTCGGAAAATATTTTGTGGAAATACAATATGTTGGATACCAGAAGTCTGTGTCGCAGGCCTTTGAAATCAACCAGGCCAACTCGGTTTATAAGATTCACAAATACAAGATGTCGAATAAAAACTCGGAATTAGGCGAGGTGGTTATCCGGGCGCAGCGCGACATGCTGCAGACCAACCTCGACAAGACGGTCTTCAATGTGGAGTCCAGCATCAACGCCACCGGCCAGACCGCCGTGGAGGTGTTGGAGGAGATTCCCTCTGTGTCTGTTGACGTGGACGGGAACGTGAGTCTGCGTGGCAGCGAGAACGTCACTATTCTGGTGGACGGGCACGCCACGAACCTGACACTTGACCAGATTCCTGCCGAAATGATTGAGAGCATAGAGGTCATCACCAACCCGTCGGCCCGTTTGGAGCCGGATGGCATGGCGGGCATTCTGAATGTGGTGCTGAAAAAGAGACGTGAGACCAGTTTCAACGGTATGGCTACGATTGGTGCCAGCACGGCCTTGCTGCACTATGACGGAAAACACCATTTCTACCTTAGCGGCTACAACGGCAACGTGAGCCTCAACTTCCGTTACAGCAAGATTAATCTTTTCGTGAGCTATGGTTATCGTGGCGGCAGTTGGCGCAACGCCGGCAACTTGTGGCGTGACTCGTGGTTCGGTATGGGCGAGGAACGCGAGATTACCCGTATGGAGCAGGAAAACTACGGGGGCTCCCGCAACGGTTTCCACAACGTGTCTTTGGCATTCGACTATTTCATTAATAAACACAATACCCTTACATTCAATTTTGGCGGTCACTTCGGTCGTATGAACTGGTCGAGCAACATGTGGTCACTAACCTCGCATAACAACGACACACTGGTGAGTTATGACCAGATAGGCAGCAATGGCAACAGGTTCAACAGTTACGATGCGTCGGTGAACTACAAGAAGACCTTCCTCACGCAGGGCCGCGAGCTGACCGCCGACCTGTACTTTACCCAGCGCAATGGTAATCACAGCGATATGCTGACACAGAACCATCACGAAGGATTGGACGACCTGTACCAGCGCACGCAAACACTGGAGCTTAACCGTGACGCCTCGGCACAGGTGGACTTTGTGACACCCGTGGGCAACGGCGGCCGTATCGAGACGGGCTACAAATTCTCGTATCGCGGGGTGGGGCAGGATTACTCCCTTTTCTCGGGTACTACAGAGAATAATATGGTGGAGGACTCCCTGCAGCGCAACAATTTCCAATATACGGAACTCATCAATGCGCTCTATTTCATCTATTCCAACACCTTCTGGAAAAAGTTGCAGATGCAGTTGGGCCTGCGTGGAGAGGTCTCCTACACCATCTCCGACCTGAAGTCTTCCGATTTGGTCTATACGTATGTGAACTACAACCATTTTGCCAAGAACTTCTTCTTCCCGACGGTGCATTTGAAGTATCTGATTACGCCGGAGCATTCGTTGCAGGCCAGCTTCTCGCGCCGCGTGCAGCGCCCGCGCATCCATCAGCTCAACCCCTTCATCGACTATTCCGACCGTGAGAACCTGCAGCAGGGTAATCCGGCTCTGGAGCCCGAATTCGCCAACTCCTTGGAGCTGGGCTATATGTTCACCCACAAGCAGACTTCCCTCACGCTGACGGCCTTCTATCGCCGACGCACCAACCTGATTACCCGTTATACGGAAATATTGCAGGACTCCATTGCGGACCGTGTCTATACGCTGACCTCCTACGCCAACCTCAACAAGAGCCAGAACTTCGGGTTGGAATTCTATTTCAGCCAGCGTGTGAAAAAAGTGTATAGGGTCAGTGTGACGGGCAGTTTCTACCGCAATGTCATCGACCGGTCGGGCTTGTTGGATGAGAACCTGACCCGCGACTGGGCTTGGAACGCCGGCGTGAACCAGACCTTCACGGTGGGCAAGAACTTCGATATCCAGCTGGATTTCCGCTACCGTTCCTCGCAGTTGACGGCCGGCAGTATGGGCTGGGGCCTGCGTGGCGTGGGGCAGGGACGACGTTCTGCCAACTACCGCCTCAACTTGGGCGTGAAGAAGGGCTTCCTGGACAACTCCCTGGTGTTGAGTGTGAACATCCGCAATCTGCTCTATTTCATCCCCGTTGTCCGTCAGACGCAAATCGCCTCTTGGCAGAATTGTGCCGTGTATGATGAAATGTATGAGCCGAATGCCGATGCGCAAAGCGGCTATTATTCCTATAGCGTCCGTGAGAACCAAGGCTTTAACATTTCTGTTAACTTGACTTACAAGCTCAATAACTACCGCAACCGCCCGATGAAGATGTCGGATGACGATGAATATGAAGGTATGGGTGGAGAATAGTTTTTTTTTGTATTTTTGCCGATTAAAATTGTTAAGCGTATGGCAAAGAAAATATTGGCGTTATCACTGTTGTTATGCCTTTGTGTATCAGGAGTGATGGCACAACCTACACAGACTCCCTATACTGGCAAGGAATCGGAAAAAAACACCAACCCCATCGTTTTCCGCGACCGGTTGGTGATGGATGTCTTCCACACCTTCTGGATGGGGATGCCTCAGGAGGTGAAGCATCTGAAGTTTGACCCCGGTTTCAATTTTTCCGCCATGTGGGATTTCAAAATCAAGGAGAAACCCCTCGCCTTCGGATTGGGTGTCGGTATTTCCTATTATACCCAATACAGCAACGCGCTGCTGCGCTATGACAAGCAGGACGACATCATGCGCTACTATCTGATTCCGGAGAATGTGGAGTACAAACTCCTGAAGATGAACTATCTGAACGTGAACATCCCGTTGGAGTTCCGTTACCGTCATGAGAATGGGTTCAAGTTCTCTATCGGGGCACGTGCCGGCCTCATTTGCGAGGTTTCCCAGAAATACAAAGGACAGGATCCGTCCAATCCGAGCGACACGCTGATGTACAAGAATCTGAATATTCAGAACAAATTCAAATATAATGTGGATGTTTACACCCGCATCGGATGGAAGTTTGTGGACCTCTACTATTCTTTCCAGGTCACGCCGCTGTTCACCACGGGCAAGGGGCCCAAGATCCGCCCGATGTCGGTGGGCATTTCCCTCAGCCTGTTCTAACATTGATAAGATTATAACAAATAAAATTCTATAGTTATGGCGATTTTCTACATCATGATCATCCTGTTTGTGTTAGGGTATCTCTGCATAGCCCTGGAACATCCCTTGAAGGTCAACAAGGCGGCTTTCGCGTTGCTGCTGGGCGTTTCCATGTGGGTGTTGTATGTCATCGCGGGCGAGGGCATCTTCGATGTCACGCACTTCGGGGCAGGTTTCGAGGCTTTCAAGGCGGAACACCCCGCGTCGGCGCACCCCTTCATCGACTTCCTTACGACGCATGAGCTGATTGAGCATCTGGGCGACATTGCCGAGATCCTCTTCTATCTGATGGGGGCTATGACAGTGGTGGAGCTGATTGACACGTATCAGGGTTTCAGCATCATCACTGACCATATCAAGACCACCAACAAGGTGAAACTGTTGTGGATTTTGGGTTTCATCACGTTCTTCTTCTCCGCCATCCTGGACAACTTGACCACGGCTATTGTCATGGTGGCCCTGTTGCGGAAGCTGCTGCCCGACCAGCACGACCGTTGGTTCTTCGGCGGCGTGGTCATTCTGGCTGCCAACGCGGGTGGCGCGTGGAGTCCCATCGGCGATGTGACGACCATCATGCTGTGGGTGGCCGGCAAGGTTTCCACGGGCGCGGTCATGCTCCATGCCTTCATCCCAAGCCTTGTCTCCATGATTATCCCGCTGATTGTGATCTCCTTCTTCGAGAAGGGTGAGATTGACGCCTCCCAGCGTCAGACGGAAACGGAGGAGAGTTGCATCCCCACTTGGCAGCGCAATCTGATCTTCTGTATGGGTATTCTGGCATTGATCTTTGTGCCTATATTCAAAATCCTCACCCATCTGAAACCCTATATGGGCATTATGTTGGGCCTTTCTATCCTGTGGATTGTGACGGAGGTGCTTCATAAGACCAACCAGAAGCAGATGCAGCATTTCACCATTTCGGGTGTGCTCACCCGCATTGACCTACCCACCATTCTCTTCTTCCTCGGCATTCTTTTGGCGGTGGCCGGATTGCAGAGTGCGGGACACCTCTCCATGTTGGCGGCTGGTATGGATACCCTCTTTAACGGCAATTTCTATCTTATTGATACGATTATCGGTGTGCTCTCATCCATCGTTGACAACGTGCCTTTGGTGGCCGGTGTGATGGGCATGTACGACTTCCCCATTGACCATGCTTTGTGGGTGTATCTTTCATACTGTGCCGGTACGGGTGGTAGCCTGCTGATCATTGGTTCCGCTGCCGGTGTGGCTGTGATGGGCATGGAGAAGATTGATTTCGTGTGGTATCTGAAACACATCACCCCGTACGCCTTGCTGGGTTATTTGGCTGGTGCTGGGGTTTATATTCTGATGGATAAGCTGTATATGGCCTTGGGTATTGGGATGGCGCACGTTAGCGCGTGGATTCCCGCCATGCCGGTGGTAGGGTAGATCTTCCCCGCCTGCACGTCAAACTTCGAGAACGCGAACAGACTTTTGCCCAATTCCTTCAGCGACGCCCCGAGGTGATACACGGTGCTGTCGATGGTTAGGAATCCCCATCCGCATCTCCAATCGTATCGAATTGTCCGGCTGGTATAAACACTTTCCGGGTGGCAATATCGCAAGCCTCCGGCCTGCGGGAAAATAGACCGTAGTTAAGGGTGTGGTAGTTGGGCTTTTTCTTCTTTTTATCCGGTAGAAAAATCGTCCCTGAGGGCCTTGAAAATTCGATAAAGATTTTGTAATTTCGCTGCCGATTCAAAGAGGGGGCTCCCTTTTTGTGTGTATTTGATTTATAACAAGATAAAACGCTTTGTCATGGCTAAGAGAATTAAATTGTGTCTGGTTTATCGTGATATGTGGCAGTCGTCCGGCAAATACCAGCCCCGGGTGGACCAGCTGAAGGAAATTGCGCCGGTGATTGTCAGGATGGGCTGTTTCGACCGGGTGGAAACCAACGGCGGTGCCTTCGAGCAGGTGAACCTCCTGTACGGCGAGAACCCGAACAAGGCCGTTCGCGAGTGGACGAAACCCTTGCGCGAGGCGGGCATCCAGACGCAGATGCTGGAGCGCGGACTGAACGGGTTGCGCATGTTTCCCGTCCCTGCCGACGTGCGACGGCTGATGTTCAAGGTGAAAAAGGCTCAGGGCGTGGATGTGGTCCGCTCGTTCTGCGGCCTCAACGACTATCGGAATCTGGAGCTTTCCATCAAATACGCTAACGAGTTCGGCCTCATCTCACAGGCGGCCCTGAGCATCACGCACTCGCCCGTCCATACGATTGAGCATTATATGGAGATTGTGGACAAATATGTGGAGTATGGTGCCAAGGAAATCGGCTTGAAAGACATGGCCGGCATAGGCCGTCCGGCCACGCTGGGCAAATTAGTGAAGTGCATAAAAGAAAAATACCCGCAGATCGTGATCCAATATCACGGCCATACCGGTCCGGGACTGTCGATGGCTTCCGTACTCGAAGTGTGCAAGAACGGTGCCGACATTATCGATGTGGCCATGGAACCGCTCTCCTGGGGTATGGTCCATCCGGATGTGATCGCCGTACGTGCCATGCTGATGGATGCCGGCTTCGAGGTGGCCGACATCGACATGAACGCCTACATGGAGGCGCGCGCCCTCACGCAGAAATTCATGGACGATTTTCTCGGCTATTTCATTGAGCCGAAAAACAAAATCTGCACCTCTCTGCTCTTGGGCTGTGGACTTCCCGGCGGCATGATGGGCTCTATGATGGCCGACCTGAAAGGTCTGCAGGATGCCATTAACATGGCGTTGCGCAATCACGGCCAGCGCGAGCTTACTCAGGACGAGCTGCTGGTGAAACTCTTCGACGAGGTGCAATATGTGTGGCCCAAGGTTGGCACCCCCGGCCTGGTGACCCCGTTCAGCCAATATGTCAAAAACATCGCGTTAATGAACATCCTGGCCGAGGCGCAGGGCAAGCCCCGCTACTCCAGCATGGACAAGAACATGTGGGATATGATTCTTGGCCGTTGCGGCCGGCTGCCTGGTCCGCTGGCCCCGGAAATCATCGAGCTGGCCAAGGAGAAGGGCTACGAGTTCTTTACGGGTGTGCCGCAGGACAACTATCCCGATGAGTTGCCGAAATACCGCGCCATGATGGAAGAACGCGGATGGGATGTGGGTGAAGACGAAGAAGAACTTTTCGAGCTGGCTATGCATGAACGCCAATATATTGATTATAAAGAGGGTAGGGCAAAGCAGAATTTTGAACGCTCGTTAGAAGAGGCCAAGAAGAAGGCGGCGGCACAGCGCAAAACAAAAACCCCTGAGGAGTTCAAGCAGGCGATGCAGGAGATGGTTCTGGAAAAACATCCGCAGGCGTTTGCCGTCGAGGCTCCGGTCTCCGGCCAGCTGTTCTGGGAATTGGCCGTGGGCGAGAAATCCATGGAGAAGCCAATCGGCACCCCATATAAAGCACAGGATATCCTTGGTTTCATCCAGACCTACTACGGTCAGGAGGAGGTGCGTGTGCCGATGGACGGGATGCTGGTGATGGCCATGGCCCACCAGGGCGACAAAGTGCAGAAGGGTGACATTATTGCTTTCTTAAAATAAGGTGTGATGGAGTTCCTGCGACCTTTGCTCGCCGACAGACCTGTTATACTACAACTGCTTGTCTTACTGCTACTATGTGTGGCGGGAGCTTTCGTGTTCAGTGCCTTGGGCCTGTTGGTGTCATCCGCAATCTTCCACACGTTGGATCCTTATAGTGCCAGCGATCCGGCTACCCATATCCGCATCACGCAGGCTTTTTCTACGGTGGGTACATTTTTGGTGCCTGCCTTGCTGTTTGCCTTCTGTCAAGACGGGAAATGGTTCCATTACAATAAGGCGGACAGGCGGCCATACTATCTGCTTGTCAACGTTACGCTGGTACTCTCCATCGTCATTCTGCCCATAGTGGCAATCCTTAACCAGTGGAACCAGGCACTCACCCTGCCGGAAAGTATGGCCGGATTAGAGAAGCTGATGAAAAGTTTGGAAGCAAAATCCGAAGATATCTTGCAATTGCTGACCTTCAATCACACCTACGCCACGCTGGCCGCCAACCTGCTGGTGCTGGCGCTTCTGCCCGCGGTATGTGAGGAGTTCCTCTTTCAGGGTACTCTACAGGCCTTCATCTCGGATAAAAGCGGAAAACCGCATTTGGCAATATGGCTTACAGCTTTCATATTCAGTACTATCCATTTCCAATTCTATGGATTCATCCCCCGGTTCCTGTTAGGTGCCTATCTCGGATACCTGTTCTATTGGAGCCGTTCGCTTTGGTTGCCCATTCTGGCCCATTTCCTGCACAACGCACTCTCTATTCTGGTGGAGTTCACGCTGGCGGGCCGCGGTATCCTGACGGATGAGATGGAATTCACGCAGGTCAAAGGCTCCATACCCTTGCTGATCTCCTGTGTGGTGGTGACTTTCATCAGCCTTGCCTTTATGTGGCGGATTCAGAAAGACTATTATAAATAGTATTGTATAACGATAATTTTTTTACTATGGAAGAAACAAAGAAATCAATGATCAGACTCAGAATGAGTTCTCAGGATGCCCATTATGGCGGCAATTTGGTTGACGGTGCCCACATGCTGGCCCTTTTCGGCGATGTGGCCACGGAACTGCTGATTATGCAGGATGGCGATGAAGGCCTTTTCTGTGCATACGACAATGTGGAATTTCTGGCTCCCGTCTATGCCGGCGATTATATCGAGGCTGTGGGCGAAATCACCAAGGTGGGCAACACCTCCCGCAAGATGGTCTTCGAGGCTCGCAAGGTCATCATCCCGCGTCCCGACATCAGCCCCTCTGCCGCCGACGTGCTCCCCGAACCCGTGGTGGTGTGCCGCGCTTCCGGCACTTGTGTCGTTCCCAAACAGTGCCAGCGGAAAAATGATTAATAATTAACTATAAATTTTTAATATGGATAAACTCATCATTACCGCCGCTATCTGCGGTGCCGAAGTGACGAAAGAACAGAACCCTGCCGTCCCTTATACGGTGGAGGAGATTGTGAAAGAAGCCAAGTCCGCCGTGGATGCGGGTGCTGCCATCGTGCACCTCCATGTGCGCGAGGACGACGGTACGCCCACACAGAGCCGTGACCGATTTCAGGAGTGTGAGGAGGCCATCTACAAGGCCTGCCCGAACGTCATTCTGATTCCCTCCACAGGAGGTGCCGTCGGCATGACGCCCGACGAGCGTCTGCAATCCATGGACACCACGCCGATTCCGGAGATGGCCACCCTTGATTGCGGAACCTGTAATTTCGGAGACGAGATTTTCGACAACACCATGCCGACCATGCGTGCTTTTGGCAAGCGCATGATGGAGCGCGGCATCAAACCGGAATACGAGTGCTTTGAGATGGGCCATCTGGACACCATCCTCACGATGGCCCGCAAGGGTGAGGTCCCTGGCGCACCCATGCAGTTCAACTTCGTGTTAGGCGTGCCCGGCTGCACCCCGGCCACGGTGCCAAACCTTTGCTGGTTGGTCAACAACATCCCTGCCGGCTCCACTTGGACCTGCACCGGCATCGGTCGCCATGCCTTCACGCTGGCAGCCCCCACCATCGTGATGGGCGGCAATGTGCGTGTGGGTTTCGAGGACAACCTCTATCTCGAAAGAGGCGTGCTGGCCAAATCCAACGGCGAACTCGTGGACAAGGTTGTCCGCATGGCCAAACTGCTTGGCCGTCCGGTGGCCACCTCCGACGAGGCCCGCGAGATTCTCGGTCTGCGGAAATAACCCGCATTGCCGGATTCTGAACATAACAAGAGAGGGTGTTCCGTTAAGGAATACCCTCTCTTTTAGTATTATGTTGGCACGTTTTGTTACTGTTCCACCAGCTGCTTGACGGCTTTCTCCAGGGCTTCGCCGCGCAGGTCCTTGGCCACGATGCGTCCCTCGCGGTCCAGCAGGAAGGTGGCGGGAATGGAGCGTACGCCGTAAATGGCGGCAGCTTCGGATTGCCAGTGCTTCAGGTCGCTGACGTGGTTGGGCCAGAGGAGCTTGTCGTCGCTGATGGCACGCTTCCAGCTGGCAGCGTCACGATCCAGGGAGACACTGTAAATCTCAAACCCCTTGTTATGATAGAGACCGTAGATGTAGCGTACGTTGGGGTTCTCGCGACGGCACGGTCCGCACCAGGAAGCCCAGAAGTCGACGAGGACAACCTTGCCCCTGAGGTCGGAGAGCTTACGGATATTGCCGTCGGGATCCTTGAAGGCCAGCTCGGGAGCCATTGCCCCCACGGAATTCTTGTAGGCGGGCGAGTGCATGATGCCCCAGCGTTCCTTCACGATGGGATGCTCGGGGTAGGTCTCGTGCAGTGCGGTGATGACCTCCTCATGCAGGGCCGCGTTCTGGTCGCGCGGGAACATGTCGAGGAACATCAGCACGGAGATGTCTTTCTTGTTCGCCTTGATGGATTCCAGCAGCCGGCTGTTGACATAACTGTCAGTCTCGTTGTATTGGGATTGGTAGCCGGCAACGATGTCTTTCACAATCTGTTGGGCTTGGGTGACAATCTGGTTGGCCAAAACATCATCCTTGGCGGCCTGGCGGAATGCTTCGTGTTGCTGTGCGGCTTGGGCGGCTTTGGGTGACAGGATATTCACTACTTTTGCAGCCCAGAGTTTGCTGCTTTTCTTGTCAAACAGATTGTTGTAGGCGAGACTATCACGCTCGGCAAGCAGCTTCTTGACATTTTCCATCATGCCTCCGAGGGTGGATTTCGCCATGTCGTAGCGGTTGTTCACGCCTTGGATATAACGGTCCAGATTCTGGTAGTAGTCGGAATGGTTGCTTTTTCTGCCGTTAGTGAAATTGTAGTAGTGATCCACGTTCTCTAAATAGCTGTTGAAAGGACGGTAGTTGTTGTCAAGGCTTTTGAGTATTTTGTTGAAGGCGGTGGCGACAACATCCGCGTCGCCCTTGACTTTGCCGGCGGGTGCGTAGATGACGAACAGGAAGTTCAAACTGTCAATGTCGTTGAAAACGGACAGGAGATAGCCGTCCACATCCTGGTTAGTTTGCACGTATTGGTTGACGGTCTGAGCCACCTGGGTCCAGTAAATCTGGTCGGGATCGGATTGCAGGGCGTTGTTCAGACTGTCTAAGACGATCTTCTTGCGCGCGGAAAGGTTGCTGTTCTGCTGCACGAAGCTCATGGCCGGTGAGCCGCTCACGCGCACGATGTTCTGCAGGTTTTCGGCATCTATCGTCATTTGGACGTTCTCGCCCGGTTTCACCACATACAGCATGTAGGTGTTGTCGCCGAAGTCGAAACGGTAGATGTCGTTGTCTAAATTCAGGTTCATGACAAACCGGTCGTTCACAATGTCGGCAGAGGAATAGGTCTTCTTCTCGTTGCCGTAGGCATTGATGAGGTCCACATGTTTGTATTTGTTGTTCAAAATGTTAACCTCCACAGAGGATGCCTTTTGGGCGAATATCATGCTGCTGGAAAGCAGGATAACCGCTGTCAGGACAAGATGTTTCAGGATGTTCATTGTATAAGGTTCTTGGTTAGAAATTTTCATAAAATGAGGCGGCAAAGATACGATTTTTTGCAATTTGTACTATCTTTGCACCATCTTTAATATATGGTATGAAAAAACTGTTTTTTACTCTGATCCTTTTGGCGGTTGTTTTTGCCCCGCTTTCCGCCCAGCCCTCTGGAAAGTCCTTCTTTGAATCCGAATGTGAAGGTTATGATATGCTGACACTGTACGATAGCACGAATGTCTTCATGGAGGAATCCGGCCTGAGCCATGTGACGGTTCACAAACGTTACAGGATTCTGTCGCAGGCCGGTGGGCGCGACTACAACACGGTGAAGATGGATTATGACCCGCTGTCGGCGTATGCGGAGATCCGCGATGTGCGGATTTTCCGCCATAACGGAACAGAAGAACGGGTGGAGAATGCCGTCATGGACTATCCCGCCCCTGCCCACATGATCTACTGGGGCGCCCGCCAGAAAATGGTGACCCTTGGACGCCTTGAACCCGGCGACGAGGTGGAAATCGTCACCTATAAGAAGGGGTTTACATACGCTCTTCTGCAGGGTGAGGACCCTGACGCCAAATACATCCCGCCCATGCGCGGCCATTTCTACGACATCGTGCCCTTCTGGAGCGAACAGCCAGTGCAGGAAAAAGTGTATCAGGTGAGCGTGCTGACATCGAAAAACCTACGCTATGCCGTCTATCATGGAACGGTTGAATCGCAAACCCGGAAAGAGGACGACAGAACGCTTTATGTTTTTACAAAAAAGAAAATATTGCCCATTAGTGTTCAACGTAATACGTTGGCTAATAATGATATACAGACAAAGCTACTGCTTTCCACCGCCCAAACGTGGGAGGCCAAGTCGATGTGGTTCTATGGTGTGAACGAGGACTATGGTAGCTTCGTGCCCACGGATGAGGTGAAGCAGAAGGTGGCTCAGTTGTTGAAAAAAGCCAAGACCGAGAACGACAGCATCTTCATCCTTACGCACTGGGTAGCCGACAATATGCGCTACTCGGGCATCTCGATGGGTGAGGGTGAGGGATTCACACTGCACAAGTGCGACATGAACTATACCGACCGCTGCGGTGTGTGCAAGGATAAGGCCGGCCTGCTGATTGCCATGCTCCGCGCCGCCGGCTTCCAGGCCTACGCCGCCATGACGATGGCCGGTGAGCAGATCGACGACATCCCTGCCGATCAGTTCAACCATTGCGTTACGGTGGTGAAACGCCGCAACGGCAACTATCAGCTGCTGGATCCCACATGGGTGCCTGGCGTGCGTGAGCTCTGGTCCAGTGCCGAACAGCAGCAGAACTTCCTTATGGGCTTGCCACAAGGCGCCAAGCTCGGCATCACCCCCGTGTCGAAAGCCGAGAACCATAGCCTCGACATGCGCGCCGTGACAAAAATCAATAAGAACGGCGATCTCACGGCCCGCGTGACCGTCACCGCCGAAGGACAAAGCGACCGCACGGTACGTGTACTCCTTTTTTCGGGCCGCCGGTCCGAATGGCAGCGTAGGGTGGAGAACCAGATTCTGAGCCTCTATCCCAATGCGGAAATCCAATCGGTGAAATATTCCGATGAGGAGACCTATCTGCAACATCCTGTGAAGGTTACCTACAAATTCCGCGTCCCCGGCTATGCGACGGTCACCGATAAGGAGATTGTCGTCACCCCCTTGTTGGCCAAGGGATTCTTCAGAGGCGCGATGAGCCACCTCTATTTCGACACCTCAATGGAAACACGGGAATACCCGTTCAAGGACCGTTGTTCGCGGTTGGTACGCATCTCCGAAACGATGACCTTGCCCGCAGGATACACGTCTGCCACGTATCCCAAAGCCCGCCAAATCAAGACCGATGCTGTGGCCTTTGACGGCGGCTATCATCTGGAAAACGGGAAACTGCTCTTCCAGGAAACGATTCGACTGGGCAAGCGTGTGTACGAGGCCTCCGACTGGCCCGCCTTCCGCTCGGCGGTGGAAAACCAGCGCGCCTATATGGATAAACCGGTGATCTTTACGAGATAAATCGGATACCTTGTTTCTGGATATACAAAGTAAAAAAATGAGGGGCGACTGCTGTCGCCCCTGTCTTTTATGTGAAAATGTCAAAACACTATTCGACACCGATTAGTTCAATGTCGAAAACCAGCGGGCTGAAGGGAGGAATGCCGTAGTTTCCGCGCTCGCCGTAAGCCAGCTTGGAGGGGATGATGACCGTTGCCTTCTCGCCGACGTGCATTTTGGACAGGGCGAGCTCCCAGCCGGGAATCACCTGGTGTGCGCCCAGCGTGAAGACATAAGGTTCTCCACGCTCAACAGAGCTGTCAAACACCGTGCCATCCAGCAGTTTGCCGGTATAATGAACCTTGACGTTCTGCATGTCCTGCGGCTGTGCCCCCGTGCCCTTCTTTGTCGTGATGAGGTAGAGGCCCTCTTCGGTGGGTTGCACTTTGATGTTGTTTTTCTGTACGTATTCGAGGATGGCAGTGCCCTCATTGGCCTCCTGCTCTCTCATCTGAGCCTCGTACTCGGCGCGCAACCGCTCGAAGTCGGCTTTGGCAATATGCCCGTACAGCTTGATGTCCATGTAGAGCGGGTCGTCGCCGAAGGGGTATTCCGTCTCCTGCATGAAATTCTTGAAGAAATCCTGCCCGTTGAAGATGAAGGTGGCACTGTCGCCGACGTGCATCATGCGGAGGGCGGAGAAGAAGTCACCTTCATAAACGGAATCCATAACCATCTCGTTGGGCATCATGGGGATAAGGGTGGAATCGCCGGCGCGGAGGGAGAACAGAATGCCTACCAGATCGCCGGTCTTGGGCATGGCGGCGGTGTCGTGGATGTCGCCGTAGAATTGGTAGTAGATGCCGGTGTCACGGTCTTTCTTGAATCCGGGGTACTTGGAGAACTTGCCCATGCAGGCCAGCACGATGAGTACGATGGCGGCAATGCCGAGAATGGCGGCCAGAATGATAAGGGGCTTCTTTGATGATCCGCCCTTGGCAGGCTTCTCCTCGACAGGCTCTTTCTCACATGCGGCAGGAGCAGGCTCCTCTGTGGCGGGTTCTTCAGCCGGTGCGGGCTCTTCCACAACAGGTTCTTCTGCGGCGGGAGTCTCTTCTTTTGCAGGCTCTTCAGCAACGGGTTCCTCATGGGTTTCTTGGTTTTCGGGCTCTACAACGGGCTCGTCCAAGTTGATTTTTTCTTCGTTATTTTCTTCCATAAAAAGATTGGTTTTTAATGATTATTGATTATTGTTAATTTTTCTAAAGAACGGTTATCGTCATGGCGAGGGACTGCCTGCCTACAACGCGGTTGCCGTCGCCGGCAACGCCGTAGGCGAGGTAGGATGGGATGACCAAGCGGGCTTTGGCTCCGTGGCGGAGCATCTTCACGGCCTCGTGTAGGCCGTCAATCTCTTCCGAACGATCCACGGTGAACTGCTTCAGACCGTCGCTGTCGGAACAGTAGATCTGCTGGCCATCCAAAAGGAATGTCTGATAGTCCAGCGTCACCATGTCGCCCTCTTGGAAGCATTCGCCTTTTCCGGGTTCGAGAACCTCGATGTAAAGGCCAGTGCCGGTGCGCTGCATCTGCCACTGGTAGCGCTTGATGAACATTGCCATTTCCTCGTTTTCCCAGTGCAGGATCTTTTTGTTGCCCTCCACGTAGGGGGCGTATTTGTCCTCTTTGGGCTTCTGGTCGTTGGTGACCACCTCGCCGGTGGGACGGTTTCCGCAGCTGACGAGCAGCACGATACCGCCGAGAATCAGAGCCGAGAAGAGGTGTGTTTTCATTTTTCGGATGCGGAAAGTTGGGCGTGGCATTCTTTGACTACTTTTTCGAAATAGGCAATGGCCTCTTGGATGGTCCCGTCGAAGAAGGCCCCGGCGGCATTGTGGTGTCCACCACCGTCAAAATACTTGCGGGCCAATAAGTTGACATCGATAAGGCCTTTGGAACGGAAAGAGAAGCGGATACGGTTCTCGCGTTCGGTGAAAAAGGCCGTGTATTGTACCTTGTTGATGGAAAGGCCGTAGTTGACGAACCCCTCGGTGTCGCCGATTTGGAAGTTGTTGTCAGCCAAGTCTTTCTTGGTCAGATACATATAGGATGCGCCGTATTCCGGCATCACTTTGAGACGTTGGGATAGCGCCAGTCCGAGGAGGCGCATGCGGCTCTCGTTGTAGTTGTCATAGACCTTCCGGTGGATGGATTCGCCATTGATGCCGGAAGCGATGAGCTTGCCTAACACCTCGTAGGTGCCTGGCTGGTCGCAGGAGTAGGTTACGGAGCCGGTGTCGGTGATGATGCCGACGTATAGGGCCTCCGCAATCGGGCGCGTGAAGGATCGTTCCGGGGTGAGATGCCGGTACAGGAAGTCATAGACGAGCTCGGAGGCGGAACTGGTGTCTGGAGTGGAGTACATGACGTCGCATTGGATTTCGGGCTGCACGTGATGGTCGATGAGGATCTTGAACGCGGTCGATTTGCGGATGTTCTGCTCCAACTCCTGGCCGGCGCGGTGCGGCGCGTTCATGTCCACGATGAAGAGTATGTCGGCCTCCATGATGGCTGCGCGGGCTGTCTTCAGCTGCTTCTGCGCGACGATGATCTCCTCCGCACCCTCCATCCAGTGCAGGAAGTCGGGGAAGGCGTTGGGCGACACGACGGTAACCTCGTAGCCGTCGGCCTTGAAGTAGTGGTAGAGCGCCAGGGCACATCCTACAGCATCCCCGTCGGGATTGAAATGGAAGACGATACATATCTTCTTGGAAGCCGCCAGTGCTTCTTTAACTTTTTGAATGTCTTGTTTTTTCAAAGCATTTTGGTTTGAGCGTGCAAAAGTACAAAAAAAAGTGTTATTTTTGCGGCTTATTAAAATAAGGTTGAAATTAATCGTAACAGTATGAAGGGACTATACTTGCTGATTCTGTTCCTGTGCCTCGTCTTCCCGATTTCCGCCCAGCAGACGGTCACTATTGAGGAGTGCCAGCAGTGGGCCATCGCGCAAACGTCGGCCAGTGTCCAGAAGAATCTCAACGAGCAGATCCTCAAGACCAATCTCAACAACGCAGCCTCACACCTTTTCCCGAAGCTCTCCATTAACGGCCGCTTCTCGTACGAGTCGGCGGAGGTGCCTGACATATACCCGTTTGACGAACAAACTTTGTTGGCCAAGATGCAGTACCATATCGGCATGGATCTGGAGCAAACGCTGTTCGACGGCTGCCGCATGTTTTACGGACGGCGGTTTGCCACCCTGCAGAACGATGCCGAAATCCTGAAAATCGAACTGTCGATGAATGAGATGAAGGCTAACGTCATCAACCTCTATTTGAATTTGCTGATTTTGGACAAACAATTGGGCATTATTGAAAATGTGCAGAGTACGTTCAAAGACCAGATCCAGCAGCTGCAGGTCTTGCTCAAGGAGGGCGTCATCATGCAGAACACCCTCTCCCAGATGGAGTTGGAGGACCTTAAAATCCAGCAGCAGCACGATGAGCTTGTGGCCAAGCGCGAATCCATCATATCTTCGTTGTCCATCCTGACAGGCCGAGACCTTTCCAATGCACAATTTGCCGTGCCGCAGCTTCCCGGGGTTGACACCTCGGCAAACTCGTCCCGCCTTGAGTTCGAGATTTTTGAGAACCAGACCAAACAGATGGATTTCCAACGGAAGCTGCATTTCTCCAGTAGCCTTCCTAAAATCGCCCTCTTCGCTACTGGCGGCTATGGTCGTCCCGACTACCAGTTCTACTTCAGCCGTCCCGACTGGTACTACATGGCTGGCGTAACCCTGCGCGTGCCGCTCATCGACTGGGCCAAGACCTCCGGGTTGGGAAAGGTGATTGAAATCCAAAAGGAGATTCTGCAGAGCCAGGAGTCTGACTTCAAGAAATCCAACCAGATAGCCATCCAAGACAAGCTGAATGAAATACGACGGATTGAAAAGCTGCTGGAATTGGATCAGGCCATCACGGAGAAATACAAGGCGGTGACCAAGAGCTATTCTAGCCAGCTGATGAATGGTACCATTACGGTTATCGATTATATCCGCCAGCATAATGATGAAGTTCAATCTCTTATGAATCAAGAGGTTCACAATATACAGCTGATTAAGGCGAAATATGAATTGCTGGCGTTGAAAGGACAGCTATAGTATAAAGTTTAGAGTTGAGAGTGTAGAGTTTAGAGATAATATTTTAAAAGTTACGATAAATGAACAGATTATTAAACGTTTCCGGTTCGCCCCATGTTCATAGCGATGACACCGTGCAGAAAATCATGTGGTCGGTTGTTGTCGCCCTGATACCGGCATTTTTGGTGTCCGTCTTCTATTTCGGACTGCCTGTAATCATTCTCACAGTGGTGTCTGTGGGATGCTGTGTCTTGTTTGAGTACCTGATTCAGCGTTTCATGCTGAAGCAGAAGCCCACCGTCAGCGATGGTTCGGCGGTAGTGACGGGTATGCTGCTCGCATTCAACGTGCCCGCCAACCTGCCAATTTGGATGATGGTGGTGGGTGCGATTGTGGCTATCGGCATCGCCAAAATGCCCTTTGGCGGCCTCGGACACAACCCCTTCAACCCGGCACTCGTGGCCCGTGTGTTCCTGCTCATCGCCTTCCCGGTGGCTATGACTACCTGGCCGGTGCCCACCCCGATTTGGAGCTTTGGTGCCGATGTGGTGACAGGGCCCACGCCGCTCGGCATCCTGAAAGAGGGTGCCAATGTGGAGATGCCCACCTATATGAACATGCTTATCGGCCAGATGGGCGGCAGCTTCGGCGAAGTCTCTGCCATCGCCCTTCTGATCGGTGCCATCTTCCTCCTGTGGAAGCGCATCATCACTTGGCACATTCCCGTGGCCTTCATCCTGACGGTCTTCGTAGTGGCCGGCATCTTCTGGCTGGTGGATCCCACCCAATATGCCAACCCGTTCTTCCATCTCCTCACGGGCGGCCTTATCTTGGGTGCCTGCTTCATGGCCACCGATATGGTGACCTCCCCGACATCTCCAGTGGGCATGCTCATCTTCGGCTGTGGCTGCGGTCTGCTTACCATCATCATCCGTCTCTTCGGAGCGTATCCGGAAGGTGTATCCTTCTCCATCCTGCTGATGAATGCGTTAGTGCCGCTCATCAACCGCTGGTTTGTTCCCAAAACGTTTGCCAAATAACCATAAAACCTATTGATTATGACAGCTAAGAAAGAATCATTGTTACGACTGGTGGTGGTGCTGACCGCGATAGCCTTGGTGGCCGGTCTGGCTCTTACCGGTGTCTATGCCCTCACCAAAGATCCTATCGAGACGGCACAGGCAGCAAAGAAACAAGAAGCTTTGAATAAGGTGCTTCCCGGTTTTAAGGGTGAAATAAAGGATATAACAACTAAAGATGCCGATGGCGAGGATATTCTGGTCCATCTGGCCGTCAACCCCGACGGCTCTCTCTTTGGGGCGGGCGTGGAGACCTACACGAAAAAGGCCTTCGCCGGACGCTTCGACCTGATGGTCGGTTTTGACAACACAGGCACCATCCTGAACACGGAGGTGATTAAAGCTGGAGAAACCCCCGGTCTGGGTGATAAGATCAACAAAGACAAGAGCGATTTCGCACTCCAGTTCAGCAATCGCAACCCCAAGGATTTCAAGTTGGTTGTGAAGAAAGACGGTGGCGATGTGGATGCTATCACGGCGGCCACCATCTCGTCTCGCGCCTATTGCGATGCCGTGCAACGCGCCTACGATGTTTTTATGAAAGTAAAGGAGGATTATCATGAGTAAAATAAAGATTTTAACCAAAGGTTTCTTCAAGGAGAACCCGAGTCTTATCTTGGTGCTCGGCATGTGTCCCACATTGGCCGTCACCACCTCTGTGAACAACGCCCTGGGTATGGGTGCTGCCACAACCTTCGTGCTGCTGATGTCCAACATCATCATCTCCCTGCTGAAAAATGTGATTCCCGACAAGGTGCGTATCCCGTGCTTTATCGTGATTATCGCCACCTTCGTGAGTATGGTGGATCTGATTATCCAAGGCTTTGTGCCCGCTCTTTCCGAAAGTCTCGGTGTCTTCATCCCCTTGATTGTGGTCAACTGCATCGTGCTGGGTCGTGCCGAGGCCTTCGCCAGCAAGAACACGGTTTTTGACTCCATGCTCGACGGACTGGGCATGGGCATCGGTTTCACCATCTCGCTGGTGCTGATCGCCGCCGTGCGCGAGGTGCTGGGTGCAGGCTCTTTCATGGGCTGGCAGTTCATCCCCTCCGACTACAACATCCTCATCTTCGTGCTCGCTCCGGGCGCATTCCTCGTACTTGGCTTTATCATGGCATTGGTGCGCCATTGCGTCAATAAGGTGGAGGAAAAACGTAAGAGTAAAATGTGTGCCACGAAATAGTCTCAAAGCGTTACAAACATTATAACAGTATAATTACAAACATTACTTGTCATGGAATATATTTTATTGTTAATAGGAGCTGTTTTAGTTAACAACATCATCTTGGTGCAGTTCCTCGGTATTTGTCCATTCTTAGGTGTCTCCAGTAAGGTGAACACGGCCTTGGGTATGGGCGTGGCGGTCATCTTCGTGATGACGTTAGCCACCCTTGTCACCTCCACGTTGCAGAAATATGTGCTGGTGCCGCTCAACATCACCTTCTTGCAGACCATCGTCTTCATTCTGGTGATTGCTTCTCTGGTGCAGATGGTGGAAATCATCCTGAAGAAGATGAGCCCCTCCCTGTATAAGGCTCTTGGCGTGTATCTGCCCCTGATTACGACGAACTGCGCCGTGTTAGGTATCGCCATCAAAGTGACCGAGCAGCCCATCATCGCCGCCCACGGCTTTTCGATTATCGACAGCACGATCTACTCTATCTTCATCGCTATCGGCTTCACGGTAGCCATCGTGATTTTCGCTGGTCTGCGTGAGCAATTGGAGCTGGTCTCCATTCCGAAGGGGATGAAGGGCGTGCCAATCTCGCTGATCACCGCTGGTATTCTGGCTATGGCTTTCATGGGTTTCTCCAACCTTGTTTAATAGACATATATTATTATTGTATAAATCTGTAACATAAAGAAAGGAAAGATAATGCTGGTTTCTCCCTCGAAGACTCGTAAACCCTTATTATTTATACAGATAGCCCTTCTTTATTGTTCCGTTTCTGATGATTTGTATGCCCAAAAGGATTCCGTCCCCCTCTTCACGACGTTGCGTATGGAGGTGCGGGCGGATTTCAGTTTCCAGCATCCGATGACGCGGTTTGCGGATGGAAGCCTGGAACATGGCGAGGATGCATATGGCTTCGCCGGCAAATATTTCAACATCCATGTGGGCGGCAATATCGGGAAGAAGGTCTCCTATTATTTCCGTCAGCGCGTGGTGGCCAACCCGGGCAGCGTACGTTTTTTCGACAACACCGACTTCCTATACATCAACTACGCCATCAATCCCAACTGGAGCCTGCGTTTTGGCAAGGAGGCTTTGGCGGTGGGCGGTTTCGAGTATGACGCCGCCCCGATTGACGTGCTCTTCTGCTCCTACTATTGGGACAATTTCTACTGCTTCCAGTTGGCGGCCTCGGGTGCGTACCACACCCGCGACGGCAAGCACTCCATCATCGCGCAGGTGGGCGCGTCGCCGTATCTCCATTACGGCTCCTTCTATAAGAATTCGCTGATGAGCTACAATCTGATGTGGTCCGGCAACTTCGGCCATTTCCAGACGCTGTATTCCATCAATATGTTCGAGCGGGAACGAGGCAAGTTTATGAATTATATTGCCTTGGGAAACAAGCTCAAGTTCAAGAAATGGGACTTGTATGTGGACTTGATCCATCATGCCACCCATGTGGGCCAGCTGATGCGGGATTTTGCTGTAATCAGCTGTGCCAATGTCTATTTTAACGATTATGTAAACCTTTTTGTTAAAGGTGGCTACGAGCAGAATTTCGACAGGGACGAGATTCTCCATTATCGGAATACGGAGGAGTTGTGGGACTGCCTGGCCCTCCCCGGACAGCAGTATTTCTTCGGAGGGTTGGGTGTGGAGATTCGGCCTAAGGCGTGCCCCGACATCCGTATCCATGCCTTTGCGGCGGATTTCTGCACACGGGACTATGCGCAGCCTATCGCTGCCGACCTGTCGGATGCGGATGTTGCGACGCAGCACGGCGTGACAGCCAATGTGGGCCTTACCTGGAATATTAACTTTTTAAAATATCTTCAAAAACAATGAAAATCTTATCTCGGAGTCGGAAGAAGAGCTTCCAGTATGCCCAGACCGTAGAACGGTGGTTTGCGCATATTGAGAAGATGTTCAAGCTCAAGAATCCCTTGCGGTTCACGAGCAAGCGTTCCATAGAGGCTTTTTTGTTCTTGGTGCTCTTTGTCGGATTCTTCTTCGGCCTTTCGTATAAAATGACGTTGCCGATGATGCTCAACACCTTCATGCAGACGGCCTATCACCTTCTGCTGGAGACGGTTTTCTATATCATGGCTATCTGTGTGCTGATGGGTGCCATCAGTAAGTTGCTGACGGAATTCGGCGTGGTGCGTTTGATGGAGAATATCCTGCGTCCCTTCATGAAGCCTCTGTACAACCTGCCCGGCGTGGCCGCGTTGGGTGCGGTGATGACCTTTTTGAGCGACAATCCCGCCATCATCACGCTCTCCAAGGACAAGAATTTCAGCCGTTATTTCAAGAAATACCAGCTGGTCTCGCTGACCAATTTCGGTACGGCGTTCGGGATGGGATTGGTGGTGCTGGCCTTCATGACGGGTCTCGGCTATGGCAAGGGCTCTCTGGTTGGAATCTGCGGTGCGGTTATCGGAAGCATTGTTTCCACCCGCCTGATGCAGCGTTCTATCCTGAAAGCCTATCCGGAAATGGATGTCCCCGTTGCCGAAGAGTCCGGCGACGAGCAGCAGATATCCTTCAAGAGCGAAGGTTCCGTCTTCATGCGTTTCCTGAACTCCATATTGGATGGTGGCAAGGACGGTGTTGGCATCGGAGTGGCCATCATTCCCGGCGTGCTGGTGATTTCCACCCTCGTGATGATGCTCACATTCGGGCCCGGAGAGGGTGGTGCTTATACGGGTTCCGCATACGAGGGCGTTCCTGTAATCACCTGGGCAGCGGACAAGATCAACTTCGTTTTCCGCTGGCTCTTTGGCTTCATGAATCCGGAACTCATCTCGTTCCCCATTACTGCGCTCGGTGCGGTGGGGGCTGCCTTGGGCTTGGTGCCGAGATTTGTGGCACAGGGCATCATCGACAACAATGCCATCGCCGTGTTCACCGCCATGGGCATGTGCTGGAGCGGATTCCTCAGCACCCATACGGCTATGTTGGATTCGCTGGGATACCGCAAGCTGATATCCAAGGCCATCGTGGCGCATACAATCGGCGGTCTCTGCGCCGGTATTGCCGCCCATTGGCTCTTTGTGTTGATTTCGTTGATTTAAAAATAGGATGAGAAAATATAGCGTACTCCTTCTTCTGATATTTCTGACGGTTGTGGGTGGTCTGTATGCGCAGAAACGCGAGCTGGTTATTCTGCACACCAACGACACCCACAGTCAGATTGAGCCTTATACGTATAAGGCGGATACTAATGTGGGCGGCTACTTGCGGCGCGAGGCACTGGTGCGCGAAGTGCGGCAGCAGCATCCGAATGTGCTGCTGGTGGATGCCGGCGACTTCTCCCAAGGCACGCCCTATTTCAACTTCTATAAGGGGTATGTGGAACTGCATCTGATGAATGAGATGGGTTATGATGCGGTGACCTTGGGAAACCATGAGTTTGACAACGGAAGCGCCGCTCTGGCCAAACGTCTGAAAAAAGCCCGCTTTGCCACCGTATGTGCCAACTATGAGTTTAAAAACAAGTCACTTGCCAAGGTGGTGAAACCATACGTTATCGTGGAGCGGGGTGGCTTGAAAATCGGCATTTTCGGTCTGTTGGTGGATGTGGGTCCGCTTGTTGCCCCCGACAATTCCAAGGATCTGGTCTATCACGATCCGGTGGAGCCCGCCCGCAAGGTCGTGGCCGAACTCAAAAGTCAAGGTTGTGATCTGATTGTCTGCCTGTCACATCTCGGGGTGGAGGAGCATACGATGAATGATTTCAAGCTCGCTGAACAGGTGGACGGTATAGATGTGATCGTGGGTGGCCATTCCCATAAGGAGTTTGCACAACCGAAGATGGTCAAGAATACACGGATTTGCCAGATGACGAATCGCGGAAAATGTGTCGGACAAATGATTATCCAGTTTTAATAGGGGAGAAAACAATAGTATATGTCTGAAAATCTGAGACTTGTTTCTGACTTGGCACTGATACTGATTTCAGCCGGTATCGTGACGGTCATCTTCAAACTTTTAAAGCAGCCGATAGTGTTGGGCTATATCGTGGCTGGTTTTCTGGTGGGTCCGCATCTGCATATCTTCCCCACCGTGACGGATATCGCCGATGTGGAGGTCTGGTCCGAAATCGGTATCATCTTCCTGCTGTTCGCCTTGGGCTTGGAATTCAGCTTCAAGAAACTGTTTTCCGTTGGCAGTAAGGCTTTTGTGACCGCTCTTCTTGAGATTGTCTCGATGATAGCGGTGGGTATGCTGTTGGGCTTCCTGATGGACTGGGGCGTGATGGAGAGCATTTTCTTGGGAGGTATGCTGGCGATGTCGTCCACCACGATTATCATCAAAGCCTTTGATGATATGAAGCTGAAAAACGAACCTTTCGTGGATCTCACGCTGGTGGTGCTGATTATTCAGGATATTGTGGCGGTGGTGATGATGGTGCTGCTTTCCACGGCGGCGGCCAGCAAGCAGGCTGCCGGCAAGGAGATGCTGGAAAGCATTCTGAAACTACTGTTTTTCCTCATCCTGTGGTTTGTGGTTGGTATATATTTGATTCCCACCCTTTTCCGTAAGGCAAAAAAGTATATTAATGATGAAACGCTTCTGATAATCTCTATCGGATTGTGCTTCGGCATGGTGATTATTGCCAACAATGTCGGCTTTTCTTCCGCCTTGGGAGCCTTTGTGATAGGTTCTATTCTGTCGGAAACGGTGGAAAGTGAGCGCATCGTGAAATTGACAAGTAGCATTAAAGACCTCTTCGGCGCCATTTTCTTCGTGTCGGTGGGTATGATGGTTGATCCGGCGGTGCTGGGCCAGTATTGGAAGTTGGTTCTTTCTTTGGTGGTTATCACGCTGGTCTTTAAGGCGATAATATCTTCGGCGGCGGCAATGTTGGCGGGAGCCTCTTTGGAGGATTCGTTAAAGACGGGATTCACACTCTCCCAAATCGGTGAGTTCGCCTTCATCGTGGCATCGGTCGGTGTCACCCTTAAAGTGTTGCCCAGTCATATCTATCCGGTTATCATTGCGGCATCCGTAATTACTACATTTACAACACCATACTGGATAAAAGCTGCCACACCGTGTTACAAATGGTTGAATGGCAAATTGTCACCTGCCCAGAAAGCCCGTTTGGATGAATATTGCCTCCTTGGACGCAAATCGGGCGATAAAAACTGGGGGAGCATTATCACCTATTCCCTTCCCAGAGTGTTGATTTTCACGGTGCTGAGTATGGCCCTGCTTTTCGTGCTTTTTGACCATCTGTTCCCGTTTATTCGACAATTTGAGGTGGTAAAAACCTTACCGCGCTGGCTTTTCAATTCCTTCTGCGCCATCACCACCATTCTTTTATTACTTCCGTTTTTATATGGTATTGTTTATAATAATGTGAAAACAAGACAACTGTATTCGGAAATGTCGAAGAAAAACAAGAGCAATATCATTGTGATTACTGTTTGGACATTGATTCGTTTTCTCATAGCCGGGTTCTTTGTCTTTACCGTTCTGGTGAAGTTCTTCAAATACACGAAATGGGTGATTCTGTTGGTCACGCTGGCTGTCATTATCTTTATGATGTTCTCGAGCCGCACGCTGAAGCGTTTTACGCTGATGGAATCTTCCTTCATGAAAAATCTTAACGCCAAGGAAAATAGTGAAAATTAACAATTGATTCTTAAAAGTGGATTTAAGAATTAATTCTTAATATATTTTCTATATTTCGCTGTTTTAATATTTTATATTAAACAATCAGTAATTTTATATATTAATAATTCTTAAAAATCAATATCGTCACTTGACAAGCCTATCCTCCTTGTGTTATCTTTGTCGCCGAAACAAGCAAGGAGGTGAAAATGAAGAACAGATTATGTTGGATTTTGTTAGGTTTGGTCAGTCTGGTTTCTTCCGTGGGGATGGCTCAGGAAGAGGTGTCGCGGCTGCGTTTTGAAGCACAATTGGAAAATCGGATTCGTGCGAAGTGGGTGTCGGATTATATGAGGGTTCGCCCATTCTTTGAGGAGGCGTATTTGCTGTATCCATCAATACCGAGAGGCGTTTTGGAGGCGGTGGCTTTCCAGTACACACGCTTTTCCTGTGACAGGGGTGATGATGACGTTGGGATGGATTCCGCATCCATTCCCCGTACATATAGTGTTATGGGTCTGACGGCGGACGGTAGGGGTGTTTTCCGGGAAAATTTGAAAAAGGTGTCCGCCTTGTCAGGCCTGCCTGTGGAGGATGTCCGTCGGGATGACCGATGCGCTGTGCGGGCGTACGCCGGCGCTTTCGCCCAACTCCAGCGTCAATACAAGTGTTATGGGCCAAAGGTGGAACAGTATGCTTCCATATTATTGGAATTATGTGAGTTGCCGGTGCCAGACACCTCGCAGATGGATCGTCAGGAGGTGCAGTGGAACCGTTTTGCCTTGAACAGTTTTCTATACGAAATCTATGTCTTTTTGTCAGACACCCTCCATCAAGGGATTGGAATCCCGGCATATCCGGTGGATTTTAAAGGACTGTTTGGCGAATATTTGGATAAATTGTCTCAAAAGAAGATTACAGGGGAATCTTTGAACTCGGTTGGAGGTGTTTTGGTCACGGATTACTCTGGCGCAATCTGGAATCCAGCGGCGAGTTGCAACTATTCGTCGGGTAGGGGAGGGACGGCCATATCCAATGTGACAATCCACTACACGTCAGGCACGTATGCGGGTGCCATCGCGTGGTTCGGCAACTGCAACGCGCGTGCGTCCGCGCATTATGTCATCCGTTCCATGGACGGGCAGGTCACGCAGATGGTGCGCGAGGTGGACAAGGCTTGGCATGTGGGGAGTGCCAACGGCTATACCATCGGCATCGAGCATGAGGCTTACGGAAACGTGTGGAGCTACTTTACGCCGCAGATGTACCAGGCCTCTGCGGCTCTGGTCCGGAACATCACCTCCCGATATCCCAATATAAATCCTCATCGTGTCTTTTATCGCGACACGTTGGATGACGGCACGGCGTTGAATGTCGGATTGCATAGCTTGGGCGGGAGCACAGCGTGTACGCAGATTCGTGGCCATCAGCATTTTCCGAACCAGACGCATACGGATCCGGGCCCCTATTGGGATTGGAACTATTACTATAAGCTGATTAACCCCAATCCGAATGTGATGCTGCTTACGGATAGCAGTGGTTCTTTTACGGATTCGGGTGGGGCGGGTGCCAACTATGGCAACGACGAGCGCAAGGTGTATCATCTCCATGTGGCTGGTGCGGACAGCGTCGTGCTGGATTTTACGACCTTTGCCCTTGAATCCAATTATGATTTCCTTTGGATATATGCCGGCAGCACGCTCTTCGACCCATTAGTGGGCCGCTGGAACTCGCAATCGCCTGGACGTGTGTCGGTGCCCGGGGAGGATGTTATGGTTGAGTTCCGCTCCGATTGTGCCACGACGGCGGCGGGATGGGAGGTGCTGTGGCACGGATGCTTCCCTGCAGCGACGCTGTCGGACACTGCAGCACCGACCACACGGATATTGCTGGCGGATGACACGTGGCAGACGAAGGATTTTACCGTCTCTTATCAGGATTCCGACGACGTGGCCCTCCAATACCGCTTTTTTCAGGTGATGGAAAATAATGATGGCATTTGGACGTCGAATCCTAATTGCGGCTTCCTATGCGATAACTTTGATGCGGATCTGGATACCTTGTTTTGGAGTGTGGCCATGGATTGCCGTGTGGAAAACCAACAGCTGAAATTAGGGAGCGGCCAATGGGGGAATGCTATGGGAGCAGCTCGCCTGAACGGACAGGCACACGAGGTTTTCCTGTACGATTTCTATTTGACATGGACGGATGGCTCGGACGGCTCCTTCTATTTTCATTGTGATGCTCCGCCTGTTCCGAATACGGCCTTCTCTGGCTATCGGGTGCGGTTCGCACGCGATAGCCATACGATTCGCATCTCTAAGGTGGAAAATGGCGTGGAACGTCTGTTGGGGATTGTGAACAACCTCTATTTGTCGTTGCAGCAGTCCTATCGGTTCCGTGTGGTTTGGAATCGGAGCACAGGAGATATTCTTCTGTTCAGGCACGCCACCCTGTTGGGCTCTGTGCACGACGGCACGTGCGGAACTGCTCCCTGGATGTCGAAACACATTGCCTTTGTGGCCGAGGGCTCCACGTTGAATGTGGACAATGTGCGGGTGTATGGCTCTCGGGGGCCGCAGACGCGGATTACGGTGGGTGCAGCTGACACCTGCATGATGCGCCATCACTCCTTGTTGGGCAGTATCGCCGCCAAGGTGAAGTCTATCGTGTTGGATAATGCCAATAAATTCTCATCCTTGGAAGAGAAACGGGTGAAAGTGGATTACACGCCGCCCACTATGACGGATTTGCTGAAGGTTAATAATCGAATGGGGGATTCGGATGTGCAGAATGTTACGGTTTCGTGGCCCCGCAGCAAAGACCCACACTCGGGTGTGAAGCGCTATGAATACATGGTTGTGCATTCGAATCCTAACAATTATGCGTTTAGGCACGATTGGCGGGATTTGGGCTTGGCCACTTCGGTGCAGTTGTCGTTGGATTGTCGGCAGATTCCGAATACGATGATATTGGTGCGGGCGGAGAACCACGCCGGACTGAAGTCGTCGGTCGCGCAGCAACTGTTATCATGCGGGTGTAGCAGTCCCACCTTGTCTAAGCAGTTTTCTGTTTTCCCGAATCCGGTTCGTGACGAGTTTGTGGTAGAAGTGAAGGACCATGAGGAGGGTGAATTACGTCCCGATGAGGCTCGGATTGTGCGTTTGTATGACCTTACGGGCCGGATGTTGCAGGAGATCACATTGGACCGGCACCGGAAACTATCCTTGGAGGCTTACCCGCCGGGAATCTATATGCTGCGGATTCTCCAAGACGGCAGAACGGTGTGGAGCGAGAAGGTGGTTAAGATAAGGTATTGAGGATGAGATTGTTCTTTTCCGTACTCTGTTCAAGCCTGTTAGGGGTACCATATTGCACGTTGATGTCTTTCAGCCCGATGCGGGTGCCGACGGTGTGGAGGTGGATGTCAGAGTAGGTGATGGAAGCACTGAATCTTTTCTGGCAAATGTTGTGTTTTCGAAATTTATTGTAATTTTGCAGTGGATTTCGAATAAAGGATTTTATGGAAACATACGTAAAAAGAGACACCTATCTTAATCGTTTGATTGTCAGGAAGGGAAATGGCCTTATTAAAGCTATTACCGGACCTCGTCGTGCTGGCAAATCTTTCCTGTTGAACCACATTTTTAAGGATTATCTCATCGCACAAGGCGTTCCGGAAGACCATATCATCAACATTTCCTTTGATATTGAAGATGAAGATATGCCTCAAGAATTGCTTGACAGAGAGATGTTGAAAGATTACCTCTATTCTCGAATTATATCGAAGACCGAACATTATTACGTCTTTTTGGATGAGATTCAGGAAGTTGATGGCTTTGAAAAGATTGTCAATGGGCTGAATAACCGTTCGAATGTGGATGTGTATATCACTGGTAGCAACTCCAAATTCCTATCCAACGATATTATCACGATTTTCCGTGGTCGCAGTGATGAAGTGAATATTATGCCATTTACTTTCAAGGAGTTTTGCCAAGATCGGAAAGAATCTGTCAATGAGTTATGGAAAGAGTACTACACATACGGGGGGCTTCCGGCGCTTCGTAGGATGCCGACCTACGAGCAGAAGGTGTCCTATCTGCAAAGGCTTTGGAAGAAGACCTATATTGATGATGTGGTGGAAAGACATCATGTGGAGAATCGGGAAGCACTTGAGGCCATTGCCGATGCCTTGTGTTCCTCGGTAGGGTCGTTGACAAACACCACACGAATCACCAATACATTGGCAAGTGTCAGGAAAATCAAGATAACCGATGACACAGTCGCCAAATACATTGGGTATCTCGAAGAGGCATTCCTATTCAACGAAGCTAAGAGATATAATATAAAAGGGAATAAGTACTACGAGAATATTAAGAAATACTATTCGGTTGATGTTGGATTGAGAAACGCCCGTCTGAACTACAGACAGTTGGAGCAGAATCATCTGATGGAAAACGTCATCTTCAATGAACTTCTGCATCGCGGTTATGTGGTTGATGTTGGTGTTCTCGAACTTCGGGTTATGAAAGACGGCAAATCGGAATACAAGCAGTATGAGGTCGATTTCATCGCGACCAACGGAAACGAAAAATACTACATCCAATCTGCATACGAACTCTCAAGCGATGAAAAACGAGAACAGGAACTCAATTCGTTGAAGCGGATAGATGACTCTTTCCAGAAGATTGTCATTGTCAAGGATGACATTATGCCCTATCGCGATGATAAGGGTATTTATTTTACAGGCTTGTTCCAGTTTTTGTCTATCGACAAGTTAGTTCCCTAACATCGCTTCCACCGGCACGGCTCTCTCCATCAGAATGATGCGGGTAGAGGTGGCATGGCGGTTGATGCCGGTGTTCATCTCCGCATTCAGCCCAAACTCGTCTCTGTGTCTCTCTCAAGCCCGTCAGGGCTTCCATATTTGTAGCACGAGGACGTTCCCGCATTCCGCTGAACCCCGTTAGGGGTTGCACATCGGAGACGGCAATGTTTTGTTCCCCGTTGAATATGAATCCCCTCCGGGGATTTGAAACCCGCGTATGGCATCCGTTTGCTACAGATAGGCATCCCCCCTAACGGGGATGTTACAGCTTTATTTTATGGAAAGGTACTGCTCAATGAGATTGGAAGAAAATATATTAATTTCAAAAATTGATACTATATGATGCACTGTTATTTCCGCTTGCTTTTAATGCAAATGGACCACCGTTTTTTGAAACTTCAATTTTATCAGTCGCAGTTCCTTTTTCATTATTCACATATGCATTAAAACCTTTTTTTACTGGTCCAATTGTTTCTGTCCAGTGGCGTGTTTGATAATTCATAAAACTTCCTGTCCCATTTACATCTGCATATTTTACATCGCTAAAAATATATGGATATGAGGCTGATACAGAATATCTGACATAATACTCTGAATTATCAGAAGGGTTGGAATTATCAGAAGGATTGTTATTGTTTTCACGGTTATCTTTTTCACATGATACCATAAAAAATGCAACTATTATGGTTGCAAGAAGGGTGATTTTATTTTTCATAGAACACTTTTTTTGCTTCGCAAAATTACAAAAATAAAATCAAAATTCTAAATTATACCACTAAAATTTCATCAAACTTCCAATAAATCTGACAAGCCACTCCACAGCCTCCCCCACACTCGCCTTCTCCAACGCCGCCATGTATTCGTCCCAGTGTTCCTCAGGGATTACCATCCAAGGATAACCGGCCGTCACGAGTTGACTGTTCATCACGAAGCGGGCGGTGCGTCCATGAAGGGAACGATTATGCTTCCATTTTTCTGCATCATTAGTTTATTCCGCCGTGCTATTATTAGTTTTTATTGCTTTAGTGTTGTTGGTTTTTGTTGTTGAAAAACACGCAAGGTTATTAATTATCAAATAGATAATATGTTTGTCCTCTAATCAAAATCCAGCGTCATCACCGAGTCCATTTTCACCTCGTTGCAGCCCGACGGGTCGCCGATGTAGGCCTCCGGGATGATGAAGTTGTAACCCGGCGTGGTCCATTTGGTCTCGGAGGTGACGATGGCATGGTATGGCAGCTGGGGATCCGCGTACACCTTCTGCATGAAGAGGCCGAACACAGGCAACGCCGTGCGCGCACCCTGTCCTAACGCAGTGCTGCGGAAGTGTGCGGAACGGTCCTCGCATCCCACCCAGACACCGCAGGTCAGCAGCGGCGTGTAACCCACAAACCAACCGTCGGACTGGTTGTCGGTGGTGCCCGTCTTGCCGGCCAGCGGGAAGTCCAACTTGTACTGGCTGCGCAGACGCCCGCCCGTACCGAAGTCCACCACGCCCTGCATCAGACGCACCGTCTTGAAGGCGGTGATCTGGTCGATGGCCTCATTGCTCTTGGGAACATTATTGTAGATGACGTTGCCGTCCTTGTCGCAAATCTTGGTGATGAAGATGGGTTCCACATACACGCCCTGGTTGGGGAAACAGTTGATGGCACCCACCTGCTCGTATAAGGATAACTCGCAGGCACCGAGGCAGATGGATGGCACCTCCGGAATCTCGGAGGTCATGCCCATGGCTCGCACCAATTCTACCACAGCATGCGGCCCGTAACGCTTCATCAGGTAGGCCGACACCTGGTTGAGCGAGTAGGCGAGAGCCTCCCGCAAGGGCATCATCTGGCCCTCCTTGTGAGCGCCTGAGTTGCGGGGCGTCCACGAGCCGCCGGGCGTCTCGATGGTCACCGGCACGTTCGGCACCATCGTGCAGGGGTCGAAGTCGCCACTCATCATGGCCACCGTATAGACGTAGGGCTTGAAGGTGGATCCGACCTGCCGCCGCGACAGCTTGACATGGTCGAACTGGAAATATTCGTAGTTGGTGCCGCCCACGTAGGCCTTCACATGGCCGGTGTTGGCCTCCACGCACATCATACCGCATTGCAGGAAGGACTTGTAATAACGGATGGAGTCCAAAGGCGACATGATGGTGTCCTTCGGCCCTTGGTAGGAGAAGACCGTCATCTTCACTTTCTGGTTGAAAATCTGCCAGATAGCTTCGTCACTCTTGCCTGCGTCTTTCAGCCGGTCGTAGCGCTCCGATTTCCGTATCGCAGCCCAGAGAATTCGTTTTGTCTGCTCTTCGGACAAGTTGACAAACGGGGCGTTTTTCACCCCTTTGAAATGATTGAAAAACATGGGCTGCAGATAGTCGCATACATGCTCTTTCACGGCATCCTCGGCATGTTTCTGCATCCGGGAGTTGATGGTGGTGTATATTTTCAGACCGTCGCAGTAGAGGTCGTAACGGCTGCCGTCCTGCTTGGGATGTTTTTCACACCAGTCTTTCAGGAAAATACGGAGATATTCCCGGAAGTAGGTGGCCAAACCGGCGTAATGCGCCTGGGATTTGAAGTTGGAGAGGTCGATAGGGATCTGTTTGATGGAGTCGAACTGTGCCTGTGTCAAGTAGTCGTATTTTTTCATCTGGCCAAGCACCACATTGCGGCGGTCGATGGAGGCCTGATAATGGCGCCGTGGACTGTATTTGGTGGGTGCTTTTAGCATACCCACCAGAAGGGCGGCCTCTTCCGTGTTGATTTCGGAGGGCTCTTTGTCGAAGTAGGTGCGAGCGGCCGATTTGATGCCAACAGCGTTGTTGCCGAAATCAACGGTATTGAAGTACATGGCCAGGATCTCGTCCTTCGAGTAGGCGCGTTCCAGTTTGGTGGCCACCACCCATTCTTTGAATTTTGTGAAGACGAGCTTCAACTTGCCGGCGTGCGGGTCGCGGGGGAAGAGGTTCTTGGCCAACTGCTGGGAGATGGTGCTGCCGCCGCCGCGCCGGTGGAAGGTGAGCACGCCGCCCGCCACGCGGAACAGGGCTTTCACGTCCACACCGGAATGTTTGTAGAAACGCGAGTCCTCCGTGGCAATCAACGCGTCCTTGAGGGGCTTCGAAAGGTCAGCGTATTTGCAGTTGGACCGGTTCTCGCGATAATAGGTGCCTAAAAGGACACCGTCTTCCGAGATAACCTCGGTGGCCAGATTCGCGGACGGGTTCTCCAATTCCGTGAAGGAGGGCATGTACCCCAACCAACCGAGCGAGATCAGGGTGAAAATGAGGACGACGATGCCCGCGAGGATGAAATAGGCCCTCCAGAAGGGCTTGATCCATCGTGAACGTTCTCCGTTGGAGGCTTTGGCGTTGTTTTTTCCAGATGATTTTGCGTTATACATGACAGGGATTCTAACGTTGTTCTCGTGCAAATGTTGTGTCTTATCTTTTAAAACCTTTACAATAAACAACCGTGTTTAGTCGGCAGTGTGGAGGTTTCAGGTGCGCTCGTGCGCTTACAAATAAGCTAACTGTCTTCAAGACAAGATAATATATTCATTGCAGTAGGTTTCTTTTTGTATTTTATTGTAAGTTAATTAGTTATTTTAATGTTGTTATTAATAGATAATAATGTCGGCAAAGATAAGAAAAATTATCCTGCATTCCGTTTGTTGTAGGTTTTTTGAGATTGCCTCTTTATAAAATTGGGACGAATTCTTTATTTTTGCATCTTGAAAAAAATAGGTTTACAACGTGTTAAAATGATGGAAATCAAGCATTCATCTATCCGTGTCCGTGGGGCTCGGGTGCATAATTTGAAGAATATAGATGTGGATGTGCCGTTGAACTGTATTGTGGCGGTGGCAGGTGTTTCGGGCTCCGGGAAATCGTCGCTGGCGCTCGGTGTTTTGTATGCGGAGGGGTCGCGGCGCTATTTGGAATCTTTGTCCACCTATACGCGTCGGCGTATGACGCAGGCCGCCCGCGCGGATGTGGATGAGGTGCTGTACGTGCCGGCGGCGCTGGCTCTGCACCAGCGTCCGGCACTGCCGGGCATCCGTTCTACTTTCGGCACGGGCACTGAACTGCTGAACAGCCTGCGATTGATGTATTCTCGCTTGGCCGAACATCGCTGTCCCAATGGCCATTACGTCCCTCCGACATTGGCGGTGGCCGCCGGCCAGGAAATCGTATGCCCGGAATGCGGTGCTCGTTTTTACGCTCCCGGGGCTGAAGAATTGGCTTTCAATAGCCAAGGAGCCTGCCGTACGTGTGGAGGTACCGGTATGGTGCGTACCGTGGATAAAGCCTCACTGGTGCCCGACGAATCTCTCACAATTGACGAGGGTGCCGTGGCTCCCTGGAACAGCCTGATGTGGTCATTGATGACTGACGTTTGCCGTGCCATGGGTGTACGCACCGATGTTCCATTTAGAGAACTTACTGATAAAGAGAAAGATATTGTTTACAATGGTCCCTCGGTGAAAAAACATATCTTGTACAAATCCAAAAACTCCAATGTGGCTGGAGAGATGGATTTTACCTATTACAATGCTGTTTATACGGTGGAAAACGCGCTTGCCAAGGTGAAAGATGACAAAGGCATGAAGCGGGTGGAAAAGTTTTTGAAGGAAGAGGTGTGTCCGGATTGTAGCGGCTCGCGACTGTCAGAGGCTGCGCGGGCACCCCGTCTGCGAGGCATATCCCTTGACGAGGCCTGTCGCATGACTCTATCCCGACTTGTGGATTGGGTGGACGGGGTGCCCGCCTCCTTGCCGGAGGAAATGCGCCCCATGGCGGAAGGCATCTGCGAATCGTTCCGCTCCGCCGCCCGACGCCTGATGGATCTCGGCCTTGGCTACCTCACCCTCGACAGAGCCGCAGCCACCCTCTCCACAGGAGAACGACAACGGATGCAACTGGCACGCGCCGTGCGTAACCGTACCACCGGCGTGCTCTATGTGCTTGACGAACCGTCCATAGGACTGCACCCGGCCAATATCGTGGGCCTTAACGGCGTAATGCACGATCTGGTGGCTGATGGCAACTCGGTGCTTCTTGTGGATCACGACACCCAGATACTGAAAGAAGCTGATTGGCTCATCGAACTTGGCCCGGAAGCTGGCGCCGGCGGTGGACAAGTCATTGCCCAGGGCACGTTGGAAACCATTGTCCGGACCCCGGCTTCCCAAATAGGACCTTTTTTGATTCCGAAAGAAAATAAAGGATATAATCTCCTTGCGGAGGAGGACTTGTTCTCTCAAGATGCCATTCATCTGTCCACGAGTCACATTCATACGGTAAAACCTTTGGAGGTGGATATTCCCAAAGGCAGGCTGACAGTGGTGACCGGCGTGTCGGGTTCTGGCAAGACTACGCTGATTCTTGAAAGCCTGGTGCCAGCCCTCGATGCCCTCACCCGAGGCAGGCCTTTGCCGTCACACGTGCGCGAGATTTCCGCCGACGGTATCGCCCATGTGAAATTGATTGACGCCACCCCAATCGGTATCAACATCCGGTCCACGGTGGCTACGTATGCTAATGTGCATGACGACCTGCGCAAAGCGTTTGCACGCACGAATGAGGCGAGAAAGCGCGGATACCATGCCGGCGACTTCTCCTATAATACCGGCGACTTGCGCTGTCCTGTTTGCGATGGCACAGGTTCTATCAGTCTTGATGTGCAATTTTTACCGGATGTGGACATTCCATGTCCTACGTGCAGGGGCTCGCGATACCGGAAGGAGGCCTACGCCGTGCGGCTTTCCAATGCCGATGGGGTGACACACTCTCTTCCTGAACTCATGGATATGGATGTGAACACCGCTGTGGATTTTTGCGGAGGCATGAAGTCGGTTCTTCCTAAATTGCAAGTGCTGCAAAGTTTAGGTCTTGGCTATTTGACCCTCGGAGAGGAAACCCCCGGACTTTCGGGTGGCGAGGCGCAACGCTTGAAACTGGCCAGCGAGATGGGGCGAATGCAACATGACTCTGTCTTCGTGTTCGACGAACCTACTATCGGTTTGCACCCGCTGGATGTGCAAACCCTCCTCCGTGTCTTTGACACCCTTATCTGCAATGGGGCTACGGTCATTGTCATCGAACACGACCTGGACGTGATTCGAAGCGCGGATTATGTTATTGACATGGGTCCTGGCGGTGGCGAAGAGGGCGGTAGGATCGTGGCGACAGGTTCCCCGGCGCACATTGCCTCCTGTTCTGACAGCATCACCGGACGCTTTCTGTGATGTTTCTTTATTGAAGAAAATTGTAGAATACAAATTGAATTTTAAAAAATTCAAGTACTTTTGCAAGTCCAATTTAGGATTGTTCCTTCTTTCCCCAAAGGACTGATTACAATACATTTTTTATTATGGGCAAACGTGTATTAATGGCGATGAGCGGTGGTATCGACAGCAGTGTGTCGGCCCTTCTGCTGATAGAGCAGGGGTACGAGCTGGTGGGTGCCACGTTCCGCACATTCGACTATATCAAAGAATCCTGCCTCGCGCGGGAAAAGGGCTGCTGCTCGGTGGAGAGCATCATGGAAGCCAAGCATTTCGCCGAATCGTTGGGCGTGGAACACCATATTTTGGACTTCCGCCAGCTGTTTCGCGAGCATGTCATCGCCGACTTCATCAGTGAGTACCGTCGTGGGCGCACGCCCAACCCGTGCGTGCTGTGCAACTCCCACATCAAATGGGGCGTGCTGCTGAAGGCCGCCGACGAGCTGGGCTGCGATTACATCGCCACGGGCCATTATGCGCAAATCGCCATGCATCGCGACCATTACTATCTCCACACGGCTGCCGACACGCACAAGGACCAGACCTATTTCCTGTGGATGCTCACCGAAGAAAACCTTCGGCGCACGATATTCCCATTGGGCGGATATACCAAGCCTGAGGTGCGTCAAATGGCTGTGGATCACCATTTTGAAAAGCTTGCAAAAAAGAGCGAGTCGCAGGAAATCTGTTTCATTCCCGACAACGACTACCGCACGTTCCTGGCCCAGCAGGGCTGCGAGGTGAAGCCCGGCAGGTTTGTGGATGCCGACGGGAAGGTCATCGGGCGGCATCCGGGCTATTGCAATTTCACCATCGGCCAGCGCAAGGGTCTGGGTGTGGCCTTCGGCACACCCAAATACGTCACCCGCATTGATGCGGCCACCAACAAGGTTTGCCTCGGTGATTATGACGACCTATATCAAACGGAGGTGGAAGCCGCACAGGTGCGCATCCGCGATGTGGAATGGCTGCGTGAGTCCCCGCAGGTGCTGGCCCGCATACGATACAAGTCGCCCGCCACCAATGCGGAACTGTTGCTTGGCGACGACTTTGCCGAGACGGGGAAAGCCGTTATCCGTTTCGATGAACCCGTCTGGGGCGTCACCCCCGGGCAGTCGGTCGTGCTATATAAGGATGGCTTTGTTGTGGGGGGTGGAATAATTAGTTGATTGTGACGAACTACAATTAATAATTTACAATTTACAATTAATAATTAATAATTTAATTGGTGTTGGTTGTTGTGTGGATGTTGGCTTTAGAGGATAATGACGACATTTTTTCCATTGTTAATAATGCTTGTGGCACCTTGGTTTCGCACAAAACTAATTCCCCTTTTGATTTTATAAGGGGTGCCCGAAGGGTAGGGTAGTTAATATGGGTTATAATTCCTTTTACACCTGAAGTCCAAACTCGATTTCGGCCATTTCTATATAGTTATCTTAAAAATTCTTTTCTCTAAAATAAAACCACCCGGTTGACGTTGTATTGGCGATTAATCTTTTAATTGCGTTTCATGATTACCGGTACTCTGATCATTCTGATTTTGTCACTTATCATTATTCTGCTTGTTATCCTGGCGGTGTTGGGACCTGTCATCGTGCATCTGCCAAGGTTCGGCAAGGCCCCGTCCGGCGAACGGAAGCAACGCATCATGCGCTCCCCGAATTTCCGTCGCGGGCATTTTTGCAATCTGGGTGATGTGGAAATGCGGTTCTCATGGCGGAAGATGCGCCGTGTGCTGCGGAAACATGTTTTCAAAAAGAAAAAAACAGCCTTGAAACCGGAACAACCTCTGAACATGGTGAAACACGATCTGAAGTCTCTGCCCGCCGACCAGGACTTCTACGTTTGGTTCGGACATTCCGCCTATCTGCTGTCGTTGCACGGCACTACTGTTCTGGTGGATCCGACGTTCTGCACTGCATCTCCCTTCTCATTTGTGAACAAGCCCTTCCGGGGCACCGAAGCATACCAACCGGAGGATATGCCCGACCATATCGACTATCTTATTATCACCCATGACCATTACGACCATTTGGACCATAAGACCATTTTGCGGCTGAAAGACCGTGTGGACAGGGTGGTGTGCCCGCTGGGCGTTGGATCGCACCTGGAACGCTGGGGCGTGGACCCCGCGCATATTGTGGAGATGGACTGGGACGATGTTTTTGACGCAGGGACGTCGTGGCGCATCGTCTGCCTGCCCTCGCAGCATTTTTCCGGGCGGGCAATGCGACGCAACAACACGCTGTGGGCTTCATTTCTCCTTCAGACGCCTTATGGCAACATTTTTGCCGGATGCGACGGTGGCTATGGCCCGCATTTCAAGCAGATAGGGAAGAGATTCCCGAATATCGACCTTGCCATTCTTGAAAACGGACAGTATAATGAACTGTGGGCACCTATCCATACGTTACCTCCATTTTTGGGCGAGGAGGCCGTTGATTTGGGCGCTAAACAAATCATAACCGTGCATCATTCCAAATATGCTCTTGCCCTCCATCCTTGGGACGAGCCGCTGCAAAACGAAATCTACGCCCGCGAGCAGTACGGACTGAACCTTATAACTGTCGGTTTGGGAGACGTTGCCGAGCTACATCTTACCACGTGATTTCAATAGAGACGCGATGAATCGTGTCTCTCCCAAAGTTATCCCCAATTGTTTGCGCGAAACGATGGCAAATCCCCATAAATGGGGATGATCCGTTACCGGACGGATTGCTATTTTTGCGACCTTAAAATTACTATGCCGTATGCTGTTATCTGACTTAAAGACAGGGGAAAAGGGTGTGGTGGTGCGCGTGGCCGGACACGGTGCTTTCCGCAAACGCATCATCGAGATGGGTTTCATCAAGGGTGTCACCGTTGAGGCCATCCTCAACGCGCCGCTGAACGACCCCATCAAATACCGGATTATGAATTTCGAGGTGTCGCTGCGCCGCAGCGATGCGCAGAAAGTGGAGGTCGTCAGCGAGAAGGAGGCCGAACAGGAGATTGTCAACCATTCGGACTACAAGCCGTTGGAGGCCCCCGACTGCGATGCTCTGCATCACATCGCCGAACATCGGAGCCGCACTATAAACGTGGCCCTTGTGGGGAATCCTAACTGCGGAAAGACCAGCATCTTCAACATTGCCGCACACGCGCATGAGCGGGTGGGCAACTACAGCGGCGTGACCGTGGACGAGAAGGTGGGCACTTTCACCCACGGCGGCTATACGTTCAATCTGGTGGACCTGCCCGGCACCTACAGCCTTAGTGCCTATTCGCCCGAGGAACTCTATGTGCGTAAGCATATCCTGGAAAAGAATCCCGACATAATCCTGAATGTGGTGGATGGCAGCAATCTGGAACGCAATCTCTATCTTACTACACAGCTTATCGACATGGACATCACGATGGTGATGGCTCTGAATATGTACGATGAACTGAAAAAGAGTGGCGACAATCTTGATATCAGCCAGTTGAGCACCCTGTTGGGTATGCCCATCGTACCCACCACCGGTCGCAACGGTGATGGCATTGACCGCCTCTTCGACACGATTATTGAGGTCTTTGAGCGTGAAAACGGTTTGAACCCGAGCGAAACGGGTGGTGCTTCCCAGTACCGTCATATCCATGTGAACCACGGCGCGGAACTGGAACGCCATATAAGCCGTCTCCGTACTGAATTGTACGAACATGGCTTCAGTGACACGCTTTCCACACGTTTCCTCGCTATAAAATTGTTGGAAAACGATGCGCAGTTGGAGGCATACGTGCGCGAGCATGACCCCGACGGCAGTGTTCTGAAAATGCGCAATATGATAGCCGAGGAGTATCAGCGAAGCAGTGGACGAAGGGTGGTGGAGAAGAAACCGTCGCAGTTGGGCATCGAGGAGCAGCGGCAGGATATTGAAAGTGCCATCACGGATGCGAAGTACGCTTTTGTGCGCGGCGCGTTGGCCGAATGTTATTCTAGAAACGAGAAGAGTACCCTGCACCGCCATACTGACAAGATTGACGCCTTGGTCACCCACCGGTGGCTGGGGTATCCCATCTTCCTCTTCTTCATGTTTGTGACCTTTTTCTGTACGTTTGCCATCGGACAGTATCCTATGGATTGGATCGACAGTCTCTTCACTTGGCTTGGTGATCTGGTGGGTGGGGCCATGAGTCCCGGCCCGCTGCGCAGCCTGTTAGTGGACGGTATCATCACCGGTGTGGGCTCCGTGATTGTTTTTCTGCCCAACATATTAATACTATATCTGTTCATCTCCTTTATGGAAGATAGCGGCTATATGGCCCGTGCTGCATTCATCATGGACAAGCTGATGCACCGGATGGGCTTGCATGGCAAGAGTTTCATTCCTATGATTATGGGTTTCGGATGCAATGTGCCGGCCGTGATGGCCACCCGTACCATTGAGGACCGCAAGAGCCGTCTGCTCACCATGTTGGTCATCCCCATGATGAGCTGTTCGGCGCGTATCCCAGTTTATGTTATCCTTACGTCCGCTTTTTTCAGCCAATATGCGGCTTTTGTGCTTACGGGTCTTTATATGTTGGGTATGCTGATGGCTGTGCTGATGGCCAAGCTCTTCAGCCGTTTCTTTGTGAAGGGGGAGAGTCTTCCTTTTGTGATGGAGTTGCCGCCCTACCGGATGCCCACGGCTAAGTCTGTGCTGCGACACACTTGGGAAAAGGGTAAGGAATATCTGAAGAAGATGGGCACGATCATCTTGGCGGCCAGTGTGTTAGTGTGGGCGTTGGGCTATTTCCCTCATCAAGGGGAGAATATTACGGCCCACGAGCAGATGGAGAACTCCTACCTCGGGCGCATCGGCAAGACCATTGAGCCAGTGATGCGACCCTGCGGTTTCGACTGGCGGCAGAGTGTGTCGCTGCTGGCGGGCGTGGCGGCCAAGGAGGTGGTGGCCAGCACGATGGGCGTGTTGTATGCTTCCGCCGCCGAGGAGACCCAATTGGAAGAGATTGGCATGGACAGCGATGAGGGCGAGCTGCACATCGCACGACTGGTGCAGGACAACATGTCGCCGTTGGCGGCTGCCAGTATGCTGTTGTTCATCCTGTTATATATGCCCTGCTTGTCCACTATCGTGGCCATCAAAAACGAGAGCGGAAAATGGAAGTGGGCGTTGTTCACCGTGGCCTACACCATCGGACTGGCTTGGGTGGTATCTATGTTGTTTTTCCAAATCTGCAGTTTGATATTCTAATATGGCACAGATTATTATTGTGTTGATTGTGGTGACAGCCGCCCTCGCATTTGCGGGGCGCGCGCTGGTACGCACATTGAAAGGGAAGGGCGACTGCGGATGCGGATGTGACAATTGCCCGTATGCGGGGAAATCCTGCGACAAACAAAAATGATCATCCACCAGCCGGTTGGGTGTTTGAAGTCTTTTTATCTGTGAATGTGTTTGTTCTGCAACACGTATGAGGTTAATTTCCGAAAGTTGGTTCAACGTGTCGGATAATTGATTATTTTTGCTGCGGAAAAGGATTCATAGAATCATAAATGTATTTGTTTGTCATAAACTAAATAGGATTTGTTCATGAGAAAAAATATAAAACGCCTCTCTCTTCTGGTTCTTCTGCTTGTAATAACACAGACTGCTTTTTGTGGTAAACCCAAGCCCGATGCCGTTTATCATCTTATCCGGAAAGAATTCAAGATAAATGAAGATGGCTCTACCGATATGCGCTTCCGGAAGGAGATGCAGCTCTTCTCGTATGATGCCTTCTTCCATACATACGGTGAAACGCTTATTCCCTATAATACGGATTTCCAAACGCTTACCATTAACGAAGCATACACTGTCCGCAAAGATGGCAGCAAGGTGGAAACCCCGGCCAATGCTTTCAACCCGAGTCTGCCCGCTGGCTGCACCGATTGCGAACGTTTCAATACCATCCGGGAGATGGTGGTTACGCACACGGCTTTGGAGTATGATGCCACCATCGTGCTGGATTATACCATCCATACGGAAGCGAATTTCTTAGGCATTTGGATGGAACGGGTGGACTTGTGCGAGCCGGCACCCGTGGAACGCTATGAGGTTTCCGTCACCCTGCCCGCTGAATACAGTCTTCAGTATGTGGTCAACTGCTATGGCCGCCAGATGCAACCTGCGAAGGACACACAGAATCTTCAATACCGGATGAGCTGGGTGTTCGAGGACTTGCCCCAGCGTCCGGCCGACGCTTACCTGCCGCACGATTATCTGCCTTTTATGATGATGACCACCATTGCCGACCCGACGGCTTTCATGAGCGAGCTGACCTTCCAGAATGCCTTTGTTCCAGTGGAGAAGAACTTTTACAGCGAGGCGGCGGCTATCACGGTGCATGCTGCTTCTGATATTGATAAAATGCTGGCCCTCCGCAACTATGTGGCGGATATGATCCATACCAACGATGTGTCGCTGAAGCAGATGAACTACATCGTCGCTTCCCCGTCTACGGTTTGGCAGACCAATTGCGGCAGTAGAGTGGACAAGGATTTGCTGCTCGCGACGTTGCTGCGCGCCTCGGGTTTTCGGACGGAATTCGGATTGCTGTATGGCAATCTTATGGATGATGCCGAGAGTGCTGTGAAGGTGACTGTTCAGAACGAAGATTTTTATATCTCGTCATCGGTGAAGTCGCCCAAGAGTCTCTCGGTGCTCAAAGCCGGCGATTCGTTCCTCTCGCAACAAGGGTATATTCAGAATTTTATCAAGCAACTGGGATCTGTGGACGTGGCCGCGGATGTGGAAGTGTTGATGGCGGATGGTTCCATGAAGACGAAAGTGAATGTTCAGCGGGCGGATGTCCGCACTTCGCAGTCGGCTACCATGCGCAAATCGTCGCTGAATCCTTCGTTCCGCATTAAAAACCTCGGCAGTGGCTATTATGAGATGACCTTGCCGGAGGATTATGGCTGTGACCTGCAACCTTCGCGTATCGCGCCCGATCGTACCTTGCCGGTGGAAGTGGTGCCTACCGAAGAACATTACACTTATTCGATCACACTGCCCGTCGGAGCACGCTGTCTGACCAAACCCTACAAGATTGAGCAGTCCAGCGAGTTTGGATCTGTGATGGTTGAACTCATTTGCGACGGACGCATCTTGACCGTGAACAGAAAACTCTCTTTGAAAGAACCGTTTGTAAGCGGGAAAAAGAACCTGCGTCGCCTGCGGGATATGCTCGTTGTTTGGAAGACAAATAAACGTATTGTGTTTAAAAACAATTAATTACTGAATAAAGTATGTCTGTCAATCCGAAACTGCTGCCGCCATTGGTCACGATTGACCCGTATTTGAAGCCCTTTGCGAACATTTTGCGTAAGCGCCACGAGCGTGCCGTACTTCGGGAGTTGGAGTTCACGGATGGGACACGCAACTTGTCGGAGGTGGCTAATGGGCATCTGTACTACGGCTTGCATAAGACGGAGAACGGCTGGCTGTTTCGCGAGAAGGCACCCAACGCGACGGCTATATACCTGTACGGAGACTTTTCCCGTTGGCAGGTGAAGCCCGAATTCGCCCTGCATCCGATTGGGAACGGCGATTGGGAAATTGAACTTCCGGATTTCTGCTTGCAACATACGATGCTTTATAAGTTGTGGATGGTATGGCAGTCGGGAGCCGACGAGCGCCTGCCCGCCTACGCCACGCGCGTGGTGCAGGATGACAATACCAAGGTGTTTTGCGCGCAGGTGTGGGATCCGAAACCCTACCAGTGGCAGCATCCGCAGCCGCCCAAACCGAAACATCCGCTGATTTACGAGGCCCATATCGGCATGTCTTCGCAGGAAGCCAAGGTCTCCACCTATTGGGAGTTTAAGGAGACAGTACTGCCGAGAATTGTCAAGCTTGGCTACAATACCATCCAGCTTATGGCCGTGCAGGAACATCCTTATTACGGATCCTTCGGCTATCAGGTGGCCAATTTCTTCGCTCCGTCGTCACGTTTCGGTACGCCGGAGGAGTTGAAGGAACTTGTTGATACGGCGCATGCTGCGGGTATCTCTGTTATCCTCGATGTGGTGCACTCGCACTCCGTCTCCAATGAGAAGGAAGGCCTCTCCCGCTTTGACGGCTCCGACCATCTGTACTTCCACTCTGGGGAGAAAGGACAGCATCCGGTTTGGGATTCGCGTTGCTTTGACTATGGCAAGGCCGAAACCCTCACATTCCTGTTGTCGAATCTGAAATATTGGCAGCAGGAGTTCCACTTCGACGGCTTCCGCTTCGACGGTGTGACCAGCATGAGCTATTGGAACCATGGCATAGGCGTTGATTTTGTGGATTATGCCCAATATTTTGATGATAATGTGGATGAGGATGCTCTCACATACCTCACGTTGGCCAACAATCTGATTCGGAAGGTCAACCCGCAGGCATTGACCATTGCCGAGGATGTGAGCGGAATGCCGGGGATGGCCTTCCCAACGGAAAAAGGCGGCCTTGGCTTCGACTACCGGATGTCGATGGGCATTGCCGACTATTGGATGAAAATCGTGAAGACCAAATCAGATGAGTATTGGGGCGTGGGCGACATCTACTTCCATCTCACCGACAAGCGGCGCGAGGAACAGACCATCAGTTATGTGGAGTGTCACGATCAGGCGATGGTAGGGGACAAGACGCTGATTTTTAGGTTGGTGGATAAAAACATGTACGATAAAATGTCCGTCTTTACGCCAGATTTGACGGTGGATAGGGGCGTGGCGTTGCACAAGATGATCCGTCTTGTCACGCTGTCGTTGGCATCTGGCGGCTATCTCAACTTCATGGGCAACGAGTTCGGGCATCCCGAGTGGATCGACTTCCCACGTGAGGGGAACGGCTGGTCCTGCCAGCACGCCCGCCGGCAGTGGAATCTCGCCGATGATGAAACGTTGAAATATTCCGGTCTGAACCGCTTTGATGCGGACATGATTCATCTGGTGCGGAAGTACGACATCCTCTCTTCCGTACCGAATCTGATATGTCAAAATGAAGCGGACCAGGTGCTGGCTTTCGAGCGCCATGGTTTGTTGTTTGTCTTTAATTTTAACCCGGTAAAATCCTTTGAGGACTATGAAATCCCCATTGCGTCCGGTGATTATGTGCTGGCACTTGACTCTGATTCTCCACGTTACGGCGGTTTTGGCAATGTGGACGAAACAATGGAGTACCATACTATAATATCTGAAGGTCGCTCAGCAGTGCGTCTCTATGTGCCCTCGCGCACGGCACTGGTGCTATATTCCAAATGATATCCCTGAAGTTTCAATACTTTACTTTTCAGTATATGAAAAAAATCTGCCTTTTGCTCATCGGTTGCGTGTTCATATTGAATGCCTTCGCCCAGGAGGCCGCCGATGCCAATCCCAACTTGGATCTGTCAGCCCAATACACGCCGCCCCGCGAGGCCGACGTGCGCGCGCATCTCGACCAATGGCAGGACCTTAAATTCGGCATGATCATCCACTGGGGCCTCTACGCTGTGCCCGGCATCGTGGAGTCGTGGTCGATATGTTCTGAAGACGAAGATTGGATCCCGCGCGATAGCACCATGGACTACAATGCCTACAAGCAATGGTACTGGAATCTCAATAAAGAATTTAATCCCAGACAGTTCAATCCTGACCAATGGGCTGCCTCGGCCAAAAGGGCAGGTATGAAATATGTGGTCTTTACTACCAAACATCACGATGGTTTTGCCATGTACGACACCAAGTACAGTGACTATTCCATCGCCAAAGGCCCCTTTGCCGACCATCCCAAAGCCGATGTGGCCAAATATGTGTTTGAGGCCTTCCGCAACCAGAATATGATGATTGGGGCCTATTTCTCCAAACCCGACTGGCATTCGCAGGACTATTGGTGGAACCGCTATGCCACCCCTGACCGGCATGTGAACTACACCATCGCCAATCATCCGCAACGCTGGAATGATTTTAAGCAATTTGTTTTTAATCAGATAGATGAAATAACCTCCCGCTATGGTAAAATTGATATTCTCTGGTTGGATGGTGGTTGGGTGCGTGCGCCGCAGGAAGATATTGGCATGGACAATATTGCCCGTATGGCCCGCCGCAACCAGCCCGGGCTCATCATCGTGGATCGCACCGTGACCGGCGAGTACGAGAACTATCGCACGCCCGAGAAGATGATTCCCGAAAAACAGTTGCCATACCCGTGGGAGACATGCATGCCGCTGAGCAAAGACTGGGGGTTCGTGCCCGGTGCTGTTTTCAAGAACCCTGATGTGATTATCTCTACGCTGATAGAGGTGGTGGCTAAGGGCGGAAGTCTGTTGCTCGGCGTGGGACCCACACCTGAGGGTATTATTGAACCCGAGGTGGTGCGCATTTTAGATGAGATTGGTCTATGGCTGAAAGAGAACGGCGAGGCTATCTACAATACCCGTAATACTCCGATATATCATAATCATATTGGAAATGTCTGGTTTACTGCATCAAAAGACAAATTGACCACCTACGCCATCGTGCGTCCTGACGGTCCGATGCCCGCAACTGTTTCGTGGCACGGCAATCTTCCCGCCAAGGGCTCGAAAATGGTTTTGCTGGCCGACCGCTCTGTTGTAAAATACAAAATTTCAGGTGATTCGGTCATCATTACTTTGCCCAAATCTGTGCGTACGAAGGGCATACCTTTTGCTGTAGCGTTCCAGATGGCTACGAATGGGTTTTCGTACAACGACTTGAACCGTAACGGCCAATGCGATCCGTATGAGAATCCGTACCTTACAGTAGAGGAAAGGGTAGAAGACCTACTTTCCAAGATGACCTTGGAAGAAAAGGCCGGCCAGTTGGTGATGACGATGGGGTGGGAGTATTATGAAAAGACTGGCAATCAATATGTTCTTACGGAAAAATTCAAGGATGCGATTCAAAATAAGCATATCGGCAGCACCTGGGCTGTTATGCGTGCTGACCCTTGGACGCAGAAGACGCTTCAGAACGGTCTCACCCCAGAGGCTGCGCACAACTTGACCAACGAGATGCAGCTCTGGAACCGTAAAAACACCCGCTTGGGTATTCCGTTGATGTTTGCGGAAGAGGCACCCCACGGGCACATGGCCATCGGTACTACGGTGTTGCCCACTGCCCTTGGCCGCGCCTCCACATTCAATAAAACTTTGGAGGGAAAATTGGGTTGGTTGGTAGCCCGAGAAACAGGGTGTCAGGGTGCACACATTGCCTTCGGACCGGTGCTCGACATCGTGCGCGACCCCCGCTGGTCGCGGATGGAGGAGACCTACGGCGAAGACCCCGAGCTGACAGGCCTGATGGGTGGCGCGTATGCCAGCGGATTGCAGGGATATGGTTTGATTTCCACGCTGAAACACTTCACCGCACACGGCATTTCCGAAGGTGGCCACAATGGAAATTCTGCGCAGGTGGGCAAACGCGAGCTGCTATCCGTGCTCTCGTACCCTTTCCAGAAAGCACTATGGCTTGGCGGTGCCCAGTCGGTGATGACCGCTTACAACGATGTGGACGGAATTCCCTGTTCGGGGAATAAATGGTTGCTGCGCGACGTGCTGTGCCACGAATGGGGCTTTAAAGGACTCGTGATTTCCGATCTTTATGCCATCAACGGGCTGGTAAGCGCGCGCATCGCCGCCGACTACTCCGAGGCCGCTGCGCTTGCTGTGAAAGCAGGTGTGTACATCGATCTCGGAGGCTCCTGCTACGGTGAACAGTTGGTGCAAGCCGTGAAAAACGGACTGGTGACGGAATACCAAATCGATGAGCTGGTAAAGCACGTGCTGTCGCAAAAATTCCAACTCGGCTTGTTTGACGCAACATTTGACAAGCCGTATGTGGCTTTTGACAAGACATTGCACGAGACTCAGAATCTGAAGGTGGCGCAAGAGTCCGTTATCTTGTTAAAGAATGATAATGAGACACTTCCTTTGTCAAAATCTGTAAAAAAAGTAGCCGTCATCGGGCCCAATGCCGACAATGTCTATAATATGTTAGGCGACTACACCGCACCCCAGGCCGACGGTTCCGTGATAACGGTCCTGCAAGGCATTCGTGAGAAACTGCCCAATGCGCAGGTGGAGTACGTGCAGGGCTGCCATATCCGCGATACCTCCTGGTCGGAAATTGACCGTGCGGTGAAAATTGCTGCGGATGCAGATGTTGTAGTGGCGGTGATGGGCGGCTCCAGTGCCCGTGATTTCCGCACCAACTACAAGGAAACCGGCGCCGCCGAGGTGACAGGCCCAGCTATCAGCGATATGGATGCGGGCGAGGGCTTCGACCGTGCCACACTCAATATGCTTGGCAAACAGGAAGAATTGTTGAAGGCTTTATACGCTACGGGCAAGCCCGTGGTGTTAGTGATGATCCAGGGCCGTCCGCTGGACCTCTCGTGGGCGGATGCGCACGTGCCCGCCATCCTCAACGCATGGTATCCCGGCTCGCAGGGCGGCAGGGCAATAGCTGACATCCTCTTCGGGGATGTCAACCCGTCGGGCAAACTGCCCATATCGTACCTGCGATCGGTGGGCCAGCTGCCGGTCTATTACAACGCCACGGAGGTGCGCCGCGACTACACCGACGCGCCTGCCAGTCCGCTCTATCCGTTCGGCCACGGACTGAGCTACACCACCTTCGAGTACTCCAATTTGCTGTCCGTCTGGAAAAACGATACCACCATAGAGGTCTCCTTTCATTTGACCAACACAGGCCAATACGACGGTGCCGAAGCGGTGCAACTCTATATGCGTCATGAAAGTAGTTCGGTGAAAACACCGGAGCGCCAGTTGAAGGCCTTTGAAAAGGTGTTCTTGAAGAAAGGGGAGACGAAAACCGTAACGATGATGCTCTCAAAGTCCGACTTTGCCATCCTGAATGCCGATTTGCGCTGGGTTGTTGAGCCGGGCACCGTCACGCTGATGGTGGGAAGCTCAAGCCAGGACATCAGGTTGCAGACGACAGTGGAAGTGAAATAAATAAATTAATCATCAAATACACAATACTATGGCATATCATTTTAAAAATCTGGTTTTTGAAGGCGGTGGCGTGAAAGGCATCGCATACGTGGGCGCTTTGGAAGTGCTCGACAGAGAAGGAATCCTGAACGACATCGAGCGGGTGGCGGGAACCTCCGCCGGTGCCATGGTGGCTGTCATGGTGGCCTTGCGCTATACCGCGGATGAGATGAGACAAGTGCTTGAGAACCTCGACTTCAAGGATTTCAAGGACAGTTCCAAGGGCATTGTTCGCGACACCATACGCCTCCTGAAGCATTATGGCTGGTACAAGGGTGACTACTTCCGCGACCTGATGGCCAAGTTGATCGAAAAGAAAACCGGCAATGGCGAGATGACTTTTGAACAACTGGAGGAGACCGGCAAATACCGTGATCTCTATCTCGTGGGAGCGGATTTGAGCACCGGAGTCTCCAAGGTCTTCAGTGCACACGACCAGGAGTCCAAGACGATGAAAGTGGCGGATGCCGCACGCATCTCCATGTCCATCCCACTCTTCTTTTCAGCCGTGCGAGGCGGCAAGGACAACAAGCATCTCTTTGTAGATGGCGGCCTGCTGGACAACTATACGGTCAAGACGTTCGACCGGCAGACCTATCTGGCAGACATAAACAATGCCAGACGCACGGAGTATTACGAGAAAATCAATGAGAAGCTCAGGATGCAGCGAGCCACCACTAGAAACGAATATGTTTACAACAAAGAGACCCTCGGTTTCCGGCTGGATGCCAAGGAAGACATCGCCATGTATCTCACGCATGAGGAAAACTTCAATGAAATCAATGGCTTCTTTGACTATACCAAGGCTTTGGTGACCACCCTCATCGATTTCCAGACCAACGACCACTTGCACAGCGATGACTGGCAGCGCACCGTCTATATTGATACGTTAGGTGTCAGAGCCATTGATTTTGACATCCCGAAGGAGAAGAAAGATGAGCTGGTCGCCTCGGGAAAACTCTATACCGAGGCCTATCTGGAATGGTATAACAACGACGAGGAGAAGGCGAACAAATAAGGGATATGCGTGCCGTGCGCCGATTGATTACGAAAGGGCCGGACTTTTTTGGGGGACGTTATCACGAAAAATCACGTAATTACGTTATTACGTGATTTCGTACCCCCCCCTTACTCTACCTTCCTCGTCCCGTTGCATTCTGGGTAACCGGAGCAGCTCCAAAATTCTTTTCCCGCAGTGATTCCTCTCTTGGCCATCCGTTTCAGCATTGGTTTGCCGCATTTGGGGCAGGTTGGGGCACTGGCTTTTGTGCTTTGCTCGGCACGGAAGGCGAGTCTCTCGGCAGTCAGTGCCTCTGAGAAACCGCCCTCTGAACGAAAGGTGGCCAGCTGGTTAGACAATTGTTTCCTCAGCATCAAGATCAGGCGGTTGCAGAGAACTAACAGACAGTTGGCCGCCACTATTGAGTTCTTTGATGCCAGCCATTCGTCAAATTTGTGTTTTTGGGTCAGGATGTGAATACTGCTCAGGTGTTGTACATCGTCCTTGTAGGCGGGCTTGTCAAGGTGGGTGTTTGCCACTTTGCGGTAGATGTCCGAGTTCACAGACCACGGGACCTCCTCGTGCTGCAAGAGCCAGTTAAGGTAGTCGTTAGCAAGCTCTGCAAGGCTGGCTCGTGCTACGTCAGTGAGTTTCATTTCGGTCTCCTTTGAGGTTGCGTGCCGTGAGTTACCCTCGGCGATGTTGGCGGGCACCGACCTCGCCGCCTGTGTCATCTGGTCGTATTGACGACCACACGGGTCGTTTGAGCGGTTGAGGAACCGCCTGCAGAAGTCTTGCGTGGCCAGTTGTATCACGTTTGACATTACCCAAGTGTCTAGCCAGTAGTATCCAAAATTTCCTATTTTCATTATAATATTTTCTTAATATTAATTAAACGATTATGAATGTTGGTTATTGTGCGCACAATAATTTTTCTCAAAGTAACACAACGGCTGATGTTATTGTTTCACATTATAGTTTACAAAATCATAGGCGGTAAGAATTAAATCTCCCTCTTTTATCTTTCCCGCAAAAAAATGTACATTTGCACCTTCAAACCCCACCCGCTATGAAAAAACATCTCCTCACCCTTCTGCTGCTCCTTGTCGGCTTCGCGGCCGTTCAGGCGCAGACCACCCAGACCATCACCTCCCCGGACCAGAAGCTGAAACTGAAGGTGGACCTTGGCGGCGACAGAATCCGCTACTCCGTCACCGTCGCCAACAGCGAGTTCCTGAAACCGTCGCAAATCGGGATGGAATTAGCCAACGGCACGGTGTTAGGCAGCGAGCCCATCCGCTCCCTGCGCAAGGGCGGCCGCCGGAGCGTCGACCGGATGGTGGCTTCCCCGCTGTACCGCAAGGACTCCATCCGCGACCAATACAACGAGCTGTACCTCCAATACAAAGCAGGCTATAGCGTCGTGTTCCGCGTCTATAACTCCGGTGTGGCCTACCGCTTCGAGACCGCCTTCAAGGATCCCATCACCGTTAAACACGAGATTGCGGAGTTCAACTTCTCGGAAGGCTATCCGGAGATGAGCACGGGCAGATTCATCGGCACAACAGCGATTTTGCCATACGTAAACCGCAAAGCGGCTGTCAATGGCGACTTCTCCGAACAATTTTGCACCTCGTTCGAGAATACCTACACTCAAATCCCGCTCAAGGAGATGGATGACAACCGCCTCGCCTTCCTGCCGATGTTGGTGGCGCAGACCTGTTCCGCTTCCGAAGGCGGATACTATGCTGGTTTGGGCTCCCGCCTTGCCGTCATCACCGAGTCCGACCTGCGCGACTATCCCGGTATGTACCTCAAACACACCGAGGGCAATTCCGTGATCGGCTATTTCGCGCCGCTGCCAAAAACCTGGGAGCAGGGTGGGCACAATAACCTGCAGTATATCGTGAAAGAGCGGGAGGACTACATCGCCAAGACCGCCGGCACGCGCACCTTCCCGTGGCGCATCATCGCCATTGCCCAAGAGGACAAGGAACTGGTGGATAACGACCTCGTCTATCTGCTCGCCGAGCCCTCCAAGGTGGAAAACATCTCCTGGATCAAACCCGGCAAGGTGGCCTGGGACTGGTGGAACAACTGGAACATCTGGGGCGTGGACTTCAAATCCGGCATAAACAACGAGACCTACGAGTACTACATCGACTTTGCCGCCGAGAAGGGCATCGAGTATGTGATTCTCGACGAGGGCTGGGCCGTGAACAAGCAGGCCGACCTCTTCCAGGTGGTGCCCGAAATTGACCTCCCGATGCTGGTAAAATATGCGGCCTCCAAGGGCGTCGGCATTGTGCTGTGGGCCGGTTACGCCGCGATGGACAAGGATATGGAGCACGTCTGCCAGCACTACGCCGAGATGGGCGTCAAGGGCTTCAAGGTCGATTTTATGGACCGCGACGACCAGATTGTGGTCGATTTCTACGAGCGGATGGCCGCAATGGCAGCCAAATACCACCTCTTCATCGACTTCCACGGGGCGTACAAGCCCACGGGACTGAGCCGCACCTATCCGAATGTACTGAATTACGAGGGCGTTTTCGGACTGGAACAGTGCAAGTGGGCGGACAGCAAGACGGATATGGTGAAATATGAGGTCACCATCCCGTTCATTCGGATGCTAGCTGGTCCGATGGACTTCACCCAGGGCGCAATGCGCAACGGCGCCAAGGATTGCTACTTCCCGAGTTGGAACGAGCCGATGAGCCAGGGCACGCGCTGCCGCCAGCTGGCCGAGTATGTCATCTTTGACGCCCCCTTCGCGATGCTCTGCGACGCCCCGACCGCCTACTTGGAGGAGCCCGAATGCACGGAGTTCATCGCCAAGGTGCCCACCGTGTGGGACGAGACCCGCATCCTGGATGGCAAAGTTGGCGAGTACGTGATTTCCGCCAAACGCAAGGGCAACACCTGGTACATCGGCGCCATCACCGACTGGAACGCCCGCACCGTCGAAATTGACCTCAAGGCCCTGGGTATCACCTCCGGCACGGTGACGATGTTCGTGGACGGCCCCAACGCCAAGCGCAAAGGCGTTGACTATCAGAAGAAAGCGATGCCTGTTCCCGCAGATGGCAAGTTGAGTGTGGAGTTGGCCCCGGGAGGAGGAACGGCGGTGATAATATTGTAGAGGCGTGCGGCCACGCGCCTTATGAATTGGTGGAATCGGTTGAATATGCAGAGAAAAACAGATTGTCCAGACGATGAGGATGTCCTGTTTTACAACAAGCCGGACAAGGGAGGCATCATCCCTTGGGGTATCGCTTTGGGTATTCTCCTGCTGTTTTTCATCCCATTTTCAACCTTTATATTGAGAACCACTTGGTACCGGTGGGAGGATGTTCTTGTGATGTTTGTTTTTCTCGCATTGCCAGGCTATCTGATTTTCAACCTGATATACCGCATCCTTTGGGAATTGATGGGGGAGGAGAAGGTGAGTTGCACGAGAACGCAACTCCGCATCCGTCAGAAAGTCCCTTTCACAAGGGAATATATCATACCGTTAAACAGCATAATGGACGTTGTCCCGTATGACGAGCCACTGATCTATGCGGCGCTCCCAACTCGAGATCCGTGCGTGATAGTGTCATATAAAACCGGCAATAATAAAATCCGCAAAGTCTATTTCGGCTATCATCTCAGCCAAAAACAGCAGGAAAATCTGGTGGAGGATATCCGTGAGTTGCTGTTAGAGAGTATTGCGTGAAAAAGAGTCCCCGTGCCGGAGGCACGATATCCTAGTAACCCCACATCAGCGTAACGAAGTGGAGCGCAGTTTGGGGAAGGACGTGCGCACACGGGAGCCTGCGTGTCGGAGACACGCCACGATTCCGAAAAAAGACTATCTTTGCCGATGAGAAAAATCTCCAATGAAAAAGCGATTGTATATACCGACATTTCTGCTACTTGCCAGCATATTCGGGCTTCGTGCACAGACCGATGTCCCACATGTGACTGTCGAGCTAATACAAACGACCCCATCTACAATTATCTTCAATTATCATCCGAATGATGCCTGCCACCATTTTTATGTCTATACGGATCGCGGAAACGAGGTGGCACTTTGGTCAAATATTTTTGGTTTGACAGTAGATGATGTGATATGCATTTGGGGAGAACGAATTGACACTGTTTCAGTATGGAATTCTTATTGGACAGATCTTATTCCGAATAACCAATACCACATTTATATCGTTCCGTATGATTCAGTTGGACATCGATATCCCTGTGAGAGAACTCGATTTTCCACACCGGAATCAGGTATTACTGGACGTTCAAACATTCTAATATCAAGCAGCTTTATTACAGATACATCCGCGTATATTGTGTGTGTGCCAAACGAGGAAACGTTCTGTTATTACAACGGTATCATTCCCGCCGATTGGTTTTATAAAATAGGACTGGATTCGGTGTGCCGACTCGTGCTGAATTCATCAAGGTTGTATGAAACAGACCGATGGGGGCATCTTTTTCTGAACCGTGGCACGCAATATTGTGCCGTTGCGCTCGGACAAAATGGACGAGGGGAGTTCGGAGACACCACCCTCCATTGGTTCACTACCTTGGGAAAGAAGCAGATTGTGGAGGAGGATACGGCACCGGTTATTTTCTACAATACGAATGGGGCAGACATTGACCGCATTCCAGAGGAACAATGGAATCAATACGCTGTCCGGGCATACGTGGCCGATAAATCAAGAACCGTGCAGGAAGTGAGTCTGGGCCAAGGGAATATCATTCTTGCCACATTGCCAGTAAGTGATTATTACGTGGATATTGTTAGAAAATCAGATGAAAATGAGGTGAAGGAACTACAGGTGAGCATTCGAAAAGAGGATATGACGAAGGAACGGCACATAGAGGAGGATGGCTTTGTATGGACGAAGATGCGGCAGGATTACAACTACGCCATTGGGGATGCCAGCGGGAAAGCCTTGACACCATTCATTTTCACAAAACTATCCTATTCAAACGGTGTTTTTATTGGCAAAACACATTTAGATAATAGATTATATGATGTGTTGCTGACCCCCCAGGGCAAATATATTATCAATACAGACAGGCATTATGATAAGATTATGTATGATTCGTACTCGAAAAATCTGTATGTGTCGAAATCTGGGAAAGTGGGTGTGTGCGATATGAACGGCAGGGAAATTGTAAAGCCCTCTTACGATGACATTCTGGATATGGAGACATATTATAAAGTTCTGCAAAAGGGTCTATGGGGGTGCATTGATGCCACAGGAAAAATTATTTTCCCGCCCAAATACCAAGACTTTGAGAGGACGGACAGTGGTTATACGGTGATAAAAGATGGTGTTAAAGGTTATCTGGACCTGACAGGGAAGGAAATCCAATAAGAGTTATTATGTGTGCAAGTAACAATATAGCCTACGACGAGCTCAACGGCCGCACCATACTGCTGCGCAGCCGGCCGGAGCCGGATAATATACTGGTGTTCGGTGGTACAACCCTGATTGGGCTGTTTTTCTGCTTCACGGCGTTTTATTTTGTGATTTCCGAGATTATTAAAATCGGTTGGCGAGGCTTGGACGGATTTTGGCCGTTTATGAACGGTTTTTTCCAGGCGTTCATCATCTGCGGTGTTCCCATCGCTTACACGCTAATGGTTTTGGATATGCTGATTTGGCAGATAAAAGGCGAGGAGCTTGTCACCTATTCGGAAAAGGACTTGCTCATCCAGCATAAGAGTTTGTTCAGCGGGGAGTGGCGGATTCCGTGGGACTGCATCCTGGAAGTGAAAGCATATTCTTATCCGTGGTACAAATTTAAAGGGCGAGATGGGGACGAAACGCTCTGTCTGACCTATAAAAACGCGAAAGACAAGACCAAAAAGGTGCGGTTCGGACTGTTGCTCAACGAAGACCAACAGGAGTTTGTTGTAGAGCGCATCAAGGAGCTGTGCGTGAAGAACTTCGGAAAATAATAATAGGCGATAGGTCTATTCCAATTCCGACAAATGATATGGGATGCTATTGGGATCTTGGTAATTGTTCCAAACGGCAAGAATAGTCACTTTGTCGGACTGAGGAGAATAAAAAACGGTAATTTGTCGAATGACAATCTTTCGAACTTCACAACCTTTGTATGTTGCGCCTTCATATTGCTCTCCGATATGGGGGAATGAGGCAAGCTGTTCGACATTATCCATTATCTGTAGGTTTTCCGAGCGGCTCCAAATCCAAACCTGCCAAGCACATATTCGATTTCGGCGTCAAGTTCACGTTGAGCACCTCGCAACCACTCTATTTCAAAAACCATACTTCGAACGGATTGAATCAGAAACTTCCTGATGAGAGACCACAGACTCTTCACCAGCTTCAGCCCTACGGATGCGGTCAAGCAGAATGACCTGCATCTCCTCGGCGGTATGTGCATTGGGGGATGTGATAGGTGTGGCGGCAAGTTCCGAAATCAGCAGATTCACTTTGTCTTGGAGCCATTGGCCTATACTTTCACGAGTGGTGAGGTCGGGATTAATACGCCTCACAGTGGCATCATCTACATTTATTGTTACAGTACACATAGTTTCTATATCCTATTTCGAACCGCGAAAGTACTATTTTTTCCGTTATGCTACGATGCGTTAACGTAATTTAACACTGTCGGTCTCAAATCTTAGATTTCAGGAGATTTCCTTCTTGAAAATTGAAACCGAAAAAATACTACTTTTGCCCTCCAAAAAGAATGTTATGAGACACAAACTGTTATTGTACGCCTTATGCCTGCTCTTCCTCGCTGGCACGCCGCTCGCAGGGTCCGCGCAGGATCCTGGCCAAAGGGAGCTGTTGGAGCGTGCTTACGATACAAAATCGTACGTCTTATTGGAACAGTTTTTCGACAATTGGCAGAAGGAATATGCTGATAACGAGGCGGAAGCACCCGACAAATGGGTTGCGGAGGCGCACAAGGTGTTCGCTGCAATGCTACGTCCGGATATTTCCTCGGAGATTGGGATTGAGGTTCTCGGACCAGTGCTTGTCGTACAAAGCACGTTGGATAAAATAGGTTATGTGAATAAGAAATCAATGGCTTTTCAAAAAGGTGATTTGGACAAAACAGTATATGTCACCGTTGATTCCGCCATAGATTTCCGACCAAAATACCAAATCGAAGGACTTACGGCAGTTTATCTGACTGAAGGTTATAAAACTATCGTCAACGATTATCTTACAACATTCATGCTTCCTCCGTTGGAAATTGAAACATTTGATGATTGGGAACTGGTGGAAAAAGACGGTATTGTGACTATAACAGGTAATGAGAAAGAACCTTACGACTTTGAAGAGGCAAAATTACAAGAAGAATTAGAGAGAATATTTTTTTTGAGAGATTATGCCGGTAGGATATACTGCCCTCACATGTTTGGTCCAACTACTATTGTTCCTTTTTTTACCATTCACAAGATTGTATTTGACCGTTCGCTTCATTACGCTGTCGTGGTTTATAGTCAATGTATTTCAGGAGGAACTGTCGTGCTTAAGAAAGTAAAAAACAAATGGATTTTCGACCATCAGTATGAACTGTGGATAGAGTAGTAATAGTGTCTCTGAAAGTGTTATATGCTTATGAAACAGAAAGTAACTCTTTACACCCTCCGCAACTCCCACGGCCTCCGGGCGACCATCACCAACCTCGGCGGGCGCGTCGTGTCGCTGTTCGTGCCCGACAGAAACGGCATTCTGCGCGATGTGGTGCTCGGGTTCGAAAACGTGGAAGACTATCTTCCCGAAAACCACCTCTCCGACTTCGGGGCGGCGATCGGAAGATACGCCAACCGTCTGAACAACGGGCAGATAACCATCGACGGGAAAACGTACCAGCTGCCGCAGAACGATGGCAAGAACTGTCTGCATGGCGGTCCCGACGGCTGGCAGTACCGGTTGTTCAACGTGGAATCTGTGAGCAACCACCGGCTCGTGCTGAGTTTAGTCAGCGAGGATGGCGACAGCGGGTTCCCGGGCAACGTGTGTGCCCACGTTACCTACACGCTGACGGACGACAATGCGCTGGATATTCAGTATGAAGCGGTTACGGACGAGCCGACAGTCATCAACATAACCAACCACAGCTACTTCAACCTCAATGGGGACGCATCCACCGATATCCTCAACCATCTGCTGACCGTCGATGCCGACCGCTACACCCCGATTGATAAGACCTTCATCCCGACGGGCGAGCTGGCCACAGTAGAGGGCACGCCGATGGATTTCCGGCAGCCCAAAGCTATTGGTCGCGACATTGCCGCCGATTTTGAGCAGCTGCGCATCGGGCGCGGCTACGACCACAACTGGGTGTTGAACACGAAGGGCAACGATTCCCGTCCGTGCGCCCGCTTGGAGAGTCCCGTAACGGGCATTGCCTTAGAGGTTTACACTACTGAACCGGGGATGCAAGTCTATACCGGCAACTTCCTTGACGGAACGTTCGTCGGGAAGGGTGGGGTAGTCTATCAACAGCGGGCGGCCGTTTGCCTCGAAACGCAGAAGTTCCCCGACTCGCCGAACCAGCACTGGCCGGAATCAAACGCGTTTTTGCGGCCGGGGGAGGTGTATCGGAGCAGGACGAAATTCCAGTTTGAAACATCGTAGAGACGGTGCTTTTATGCTCCCAGACCATTCATTCAAAATCCGTTTCTTTCTTCGTCATTGGTTTTAGAATTTCACCGGTTAGCGCAGAAGGTATGGTGACACTCAATTTTTTTGTATTTTTGCACCTGTATAATTTACCGTTATGCCTCACCACCGACATACGCTTTTCGTTACAGCTTTAGTCGCCGTGCTGGTACTGCTGGCGGCGGGGCCTGCACGGGGACAGCAGCAGTTCAGACTAGAAGTGGACACGTTGTACCTGATGGCGGGCGAAGAGATGAACTTGAATTTCGACGACTACACCCTTCGATACAAAGAAACGTTCCCGTTTTACGAGGATGACCGTTACACCGTAGTATACGAGCGTGGATTTGGTTGCGGCGCGGGAGGAAGCGTCATTTTTGAGGAAAAAGAAATCAGTTGGTACCCTGTGACCAAGAACGGTTGGCTGCAATACGAACCCGTACACCGCAGGTATTTGTGCGACGGAGCACCCGGCAGGATCGTCCGTACCGATTCGACATATTATCTGGTGTACCCAGACCGTGTGTGCAGTTTTGACATCGGCGAAAATCCCGGACAGATCGGCTATCTGAACGAATTACCTAAAGACGATCTCTTTGATTTTCCTTGGATGAAAGAAAAGTGGTATTATCCTAACAAGATTGGCAACACTCTCAACAAACAAGAGTTTAATGGTACTGTTGTGTTGCACGGTTGTCAAATTGGTCGCAAGTACCACTATCAGAAACCTGACACCTGCATCGAGCAAGCATTCTGTGTTGATAATCGGGTTTACTGCATCGTGACTACACCAGAAACGACGAGCATTGAACAGGTTGATAACGGCCGTTTCGAGCGGGTGGCGGATCTCGGACGGCGGTTCGACTTCATCAATGGTTTCTACCCTGAGTGGCAATTAGACGACCATCTTAGAGACTTCAACCGCAGTAATGATGGCTGTCGGCTGGTGTTCAGAGATGCCTTCCACAACGGCATCCTTACTGTGAAAGACTACACGGTGCATATCCAGTATGTAAGATTGAACGTGTTGCCGTAAAAAACTAATCACTAAAAAATCGTACTTTTGCCCCCTAAAAAACCGAGACGCGACATGCCACGTCTACAAGGGTAAAACTCCGACTATGCTGCAAACCGAACGCCACTTTTTCGCCCCTGGGCGCGTGAACCTCATCGGTGATCACACTGATTATAATGGGGGACTCGTCTTCCCCGCTGCGCTTAATATGGGTACGTATCTTACTGTGAAACAGAACGATGATGCGAATCTCTTCCGTTTTATCTCCGAAAACGATTCGGCGGAGTTTCTGATTCGTAAGGAGGAACTGTCGCTAAAGCGGAACAGCTGGGTGGATTACCCGCTCGGCGTGATCAAGGAGTTCACCGACAGGGGAATTCCCGTGAGCGGTCTCCAGTTCCACTACCGCGGTGACCTGCCCATCGGGGCCGCGCTCTCCTCCTCCGCTTCCATCGAAATGGTGACAGCTGTGGCCCTCAACGCCCTGAACGGCAGTCCGTTCACGATGTTAGAGCTCGTGCAGATGGCTCAGCACGCAGAGAACGACTTCGTGGGGATGAACTGCGGTATCATGGACCAGTTCGCTTCGGGCTTTGGAAAGAAAGATTGCGCTATTGCGCTGGATTGCAACATGTTGGAGTACGAGCACGTGCCGTTGGAGATGCGCGGGCTGAAGTTTGTTATCGCCAACACGAACAAGAAACGCGGGTTGGTGGACTCGGCCTACAACCAGCGGCGTACCGAATGCCAGCAGGCATTGGAGACGCTACGGCAACATGTGGAAGCAGATAACCTCTGCCAATATTCGCCAGAGCAGTTCGGGCAACTCTCTGTGCATCTGAGCGGTGACATCCTCAAGCGGGCGCGGCACACCGTGAGCGAGCATGCCCGTGTGAAAGAAGCCATTGTCGCCCTGGAAAACGGTGACATGGCCCGTTTCGGCCAGCTGATGAACGCCTCGCACGCCTCCCTGCGCGACGATTATGAGGTCACTTGTCCTGAACTGGACTTCCTGGCCAAATGGGCGCAGCAGTTTCCCGGCGTGCTCGGCAGCCGCATGACCGGCGCGGGCTTCGGCGGCTGCACGGTGACGTTGATAGCGGAAAACCAGGTGGATGCGTTTGTTGGAAATGTTGGAACCGCCTACGGGCAACAGTTCCATATCAAGGCCGATTTTTATGTGGCGGAGATTGGTGACGGGGCAGGGGATAGATAATAGTTTAGAGTTGAGAGTTTAGGGTTGAGAGTGCGAGCGTATGGACGTGCGGCAGAAAATAATATTTTGTATTTTCGCACCTGTAAAAAAATCCCGCTATGCCTCACCACCGAAATGCACATCTAATCATGGTCTTCGCGGCTTTGCTGCTTCTACTGGCGGCCTGCTCCAAGCAGCCAGAACAACAATTCTCGGTGGTTCAGGATACTCTTCACATTAACGCGCCAGATTATTTCACTCCATACACCAGAATTGAGTTGCAATGGTCTGTCCCATATCAAGATTGGTATTTCTGCATCTTTGAGGAAAATGATATCTACGAACCTTGGAGAAACCAATATGTCTTTTTAGCCATCTCCAAAGACGGAAAACACATACGGAAACTGGATTGCCCCAAAGAATTCAATCTTCATACTTCTGGTGATTTATATGTGAGGCAGGACAACCTGTTCCTTTATATACCCTACGATCTGTTCGATCCTCGCTATTACTATTTTGACCTGAAACAATGGAAATGGAAACCTGCCAAGGGTGAATCCAATCTCCTTTATGAAGATGATGCTTATCAAATTGCAGCCGTGAATATGGGCGAATGGGGCAGTTACACCTGGTTTATAGATAAGCAGCGCAATAATGACGAAATGCGAAAAAAACATACTCAATATGTTAGACCTTATGTAGTATCCGAAAGAATAATCCGATCTGACAGCATCTACTACTTTGTGCATCCGTATGGCATTTACACCACTTCTGTCAAGGGCCCCAAAGGTGTGCTTTGCGACGACTCCACATCTTATCGGATTGGGGAGGAAAGGGACTATCGGTTTATAGGCGGATTGTTTTATTGGCCGATACTCAATGAAACAGGCATCAAAGTGGATTCATTTCCCTCATATTTCCATTTTACTGGTAAAAAGGTTGTTGGGAACGATTCATGGAAGGAGAGTACGGTGACAAGATATGATTCGATAACGCAATATGATACCGTTATCAACCAGGCATTCCTTAGCAATAACCAACTTTACTGTATTGTTACTACGCCAAAGAACTCTTTTATTTCACAAATCAGGGATGGAAAGATGATTCCTGAATTGGATTTGGGCGAACGATATGACTTTTCCCGTCATCGAGGGTCGTTTCGTAGTGTGAATCTGGCCGACAACAAGTGTTTTCTCCAATTTGAAGAAGATTTTTCCACGTATGGCCTGATGGATGTGGAGGATCGAACAATCCGTATCCGCCATTTGGTTATCCACCAGGACACGTTGCCCTTTGTAGGGACGGACAATGTAAAGCCGTTGTTGGAGTTTCTGTTGATGCGTTTGGGTAATCTGTCCTTGGATGAATTGCGCCGCTATGAAACACAATTGGGCGGAATATGCTATCAGAAATATCGCGACCCCAACGGTTATTTCCCGGATGAATATCAAAATAAAGACAAATATTTCAGTCCGACATTTTACAAAAGAGTCAATGGCCAGCAGACTTTTGTCACCGAATATTGTGTCTCTATGTCTGACTCAATGGTCAAAAAGGTCTTTATGGAATGGGTAAAGACGAATTTCTTCAACTCTCACCTGTATAGATATAAAACGTGTGACAACTTAGCTGCCAAATGTGCGGAAATATCCGAAATCGTTTCTAAGATTACCGGCACAAAACCCAAACGGGAAAAGAATTACTTGAAATGGACTTTCAATGGCCTTACTATCAAACTGTACGAAAAGGATGGGCGTATGGTGATCTCTTGAGTTTCGTTTCCCGCAGAAGGCGCAGATTTTATTGGGCGCATATACACACAATATGCGAAGATAAAAAAATCGTATTTTCGCACCTGAAATTAATCCCGCTATGCCTCACCACCGACATATACATCTGATCATGGTCTTCGCTGCTGCATTGCTGCTGTTGGCGGCGTGGCCTGCGCGGGCGCAACAGCATTTCACCGTGATACGGGATACCGTTCACATTAACGCAGCGGACTTTTTCAGCCCCATTTCCGCGGTGTCGCTTGGGTGGACGGCTAAATATCAAGGCTGGTACTTTTGCATTTTCGAGGAAGAGGACATTTTCGAGCCCTGGAAAGGGAACCGAATCCTGTTGGCGATTTCTGAGGACGGACATAAGGTCAGAAGAGTGGATTTCCCTTCCCAAAAATTCAGCGTTTACGGTGACTTTTTCGTCCGGGACGGGAATTTGATTCTTAAACCCTATCATACGGAGATTGCCGGGAATGGATTCGTCTTTGACAACAAAAATTGGTCGTGGAAACCAACAAATTCCATTTCTGATATTATTTACAAAGATGATTTATATACTGTTGCCTTTAAGGACTATGGAGAATGGGGAGATTACACATGGTTTATAAATAACAGGTTTAAAACCCAATATCTCCGACCGGAAGGTTTCTCCAGAATAATTAGAATTGACAGCGTCTATTATTTTGTGCATCAGAACCGGATTGATTCCGTTCCCGTATCTGACACGATGGGTTGTCGAATCAGGGGCTTATGGTATTATGATAATTCAAACATGTGGTTGTTTGAGCGCGAAATGTACAGAGACAACTCGGGAATGCTCACAACCCTTTCCTCAGTTAAGCCACAACCGTCAATTTTTATAACCAAGGGGAAAAAGGAGCCTGTTGCTTTTTTGCCGGGGATCATCTACGATACATTATTAGAGCACGCATTTAGTGTCGGGAAGCAGATATTCTCCATAGTCACAACCCCTCAAAAGACCATTCTTGCAACGGTAAGGGGTGGCCAGTTGCAGGAGGTGGTTGACTTTGGTCGCAAATACAACTTCATCCGAAAATATGACTGCTATCGGGGTGTAAATGTCGCCAACAACCAAAGCCTTCTCGGATTTAAGGAGAGCTACCATACCTCCGGTATCATAGATGTGGAGGATTCGGTTATCAGAATCCTAAACATCACACACAATCAGGATACGCTTCATGCTTTGGGCACAGACAATGTCGGGAAACTGTTAGAATTCCTCTTAAAAAAACTTAATCGTTTGTCAACAAAGGTTTTGGATGGTTGTGAAAGGCGATTGGGCGGAACCGGTAATTATCAGTTCGAACCCATTGAAAACGGTTATTTCCCTGATGAGTATAAGAATGCTGCAGAATATGTTGGAACGCAATACTACAAAGTGGTTGATGACACCCAGACACTTGTCACCTCGTACTGTATCCATCTGCCGGATTCGATGGTCAAAGGTGTTTATTTAGAGTGGGTTAAAACTAACTTTTTCAACTCAGCCACCCACTGGGTGGCTCCTGCCAAGGGCAATGAGGCAAAATGCACAGAGCTTTCCGATATTGTCACACATCTCACCGGCAAAAAGCCCAAACAGGTGGAAAAACATCTGGAATGGGAATACAAGGGTTTGATAATCAAGTTATACGGTGACGCCCGTCTGGTCATCTACTGAGTTAAGGTTACCGCAGAACGCGCAGATTGGCGCAGAAATTATTATGCGCATATACGCACAACACGTGGAGAAAAAAATGTATTTTCGCACCGTTTAAAAAGCCCACTATGCCTCACCACCGATATACACATCTGGTTATGCTCCTCGTTGCTTTGCTACTGCTACTGGCGGCACGGCCTGTGCGGGCGCAGCAGCTGTTCTCGGTAACGACGGACACTATTCCGATTGCATTGGACGATTTGGGGTCCTATTCAAACTTTCATGTGGCTTCGGCCATTAAGTACCACAACTATTACTACTTAAATGTCAAGGCCGTTGACGCTACAAACCATTACAAAAACATGATTCTGGCCGTCTCGACTGACGGGAAACAGCAGAAGATTGTGGATTTTCCTAACACCGGAATGGGATGGTATGCGAAAAGATTGTATGTCAGGAATGATACTTTGTTTTTAAGCTGTGACATTTTCGAGGAAAGCTCCTTTGGGCACTATTTTGACGACTCTCTATGGCAATGGTATTTCTCGGATGCTCTAACAGATGTGGTCTATGAAGATGATCTTTATTCTGCATCTTTCCGACTGATTCCCGGATGCAGATGGTCACAATTATGGTTTACTGAAAAGCAAAGCACCTTCCACATGGAGACCAAAAACGGTTGGCTTCAGCCAGAATACACCCATCGTAAGTATATGGTTTACAACAAACCATTTCGAATTGTCAGAAACGAGGATACCTACTATTTCGTTTACCAACGTGGGGTAAGCAAAGTGGATGTTCACCAACGACCAGGCATTGAATTGCGAAAAAGCATTTACCATGACAATATCTGGGATAACACTTTGGGGCAATATGGTTATGGGTCTTATTTCCCGTATAATGAGGATGATGATGTCATCCATCTATTCGGCAATTATCAGCAGCCATGGTGGACAAAAACCGATACGTTTTTCCAGCAGGCCTTTTGCTACAACGGGCAGATGTATTATGTGGTCACCACCCCAAAAGGAACCAGTATTGCACAAATTGTTGAAGGGCAACTGAAAGAGGTAATTCCATTGTTATCGAATGAAATTCACATATCCTCTAACCAAAACATTATAGACGAAAATTGCCTGATCTGCTTCAACCCCTCACACGAGGCTTTAGGTGTCATTGACATTGACTGCGGTCATGTGCGGATCTTGTATTTCTCGATGCAACCGAAAACGCTACCGTATAAAGTGAGGTTTCAATAAATATAATAAATATTACGTGCAGATACGTGTGATTTGCTGCAGTAAAGCCGTGTGCAATCGCAGCACAAATCACTAGTCACTAATTACTATTCACGGCTCACTAAAAAATCGTACCTTTGCAGTCGATTTATTGAATTCCGATAATCATGAATAGACTGAAAATATCCCTCCATGTCGCCTTTATGGCGCTATGCCTCATTGTTTTACAACCGATTGCCACCAACGCGCAAGGTACAAAGAATTCCCTCAAATGCACGGCTCCTGCCTATCTGAAGTCTGGTGACAAGGTGGCACTCATCACGCCATCGTATTACGGTTCCGAAGTGAGCACCCGCAAGGCGGCTAAGGTGTTACGCAATTGGGGCTTCAAACCGGTTGTCGGACCGAATGTGGGACGCAAGTACCTGACCCATTATGCCGGCACGGCCGAGGAACGACTCGCCGACCTTCGTTGGGCACTCCAGAATCCTGACATCAAGGCCATTGTCTGCATGCGCGGAGGCTACGGTACCCTGCATCTGGTGGAGGGACTGCCCTTGCAAGAAATGGCGGCCTCGCCCAAGTGGATTGTCGGTTACAGCGACGTCACCACGCTGCTGGATATGGAAGCGAGTGCCGGCGTGATGGGAATCCACGGAGTCATGGGCTGCAATATCGGCGGTCGGGGCGGCGCAGACCTCTCGTGTACGCTTGTGCGCGACCTGCTTGCGGGCCAGGTGCCCCAGTATGAGCTGCCCGTTCATCCGCTCAATATCCCGGGCCGTGCCACAGGCACGCTCGTGGGCGGCAACCTCGCCACTTTTGTTCCGCTGTTAGGAACCCGGGCAGATGTTTTCGGCAATTCCGACATTATTCTTTTTGTGGAAGAGTTGGATGAAACTCACCATAGTATCGACCGCCTGTTCAACATCTTGAAAATGAACGGAGTGCTTGCGCATTGCAAAGGCATTATCTTGGGCGATTTTACCGATTGTAAAAATGATGTGGGCTATGAAAGTGTGGAGGCGATGCTGCGCGAGTACATCGCCCCGTACAACATCCCGCTGCTATGCGGTTTCCCGGCCGGTCATGAAAAGGTGAACCTGCCCCTCGTGATGGGCGCGCCGGTTACGCTTGACGTGCGTGCGGACGGCGCTACGCTCACCTTCAATATTTCCGGCAAGCAGAAAACTGTGCGCACCGAAGGACTTCGCCCGCTTCAGACAGACAAACCCGAAGAGGATGCCAGCCGGTTTGTGAACATCACCGATGTGGTGCCGGATGTCATCTTGGAAATCCGCTATTTCGGCACTTATAACTTTGTGGGCCAGCGTATTGACGGCTACCAGCAGCCCATTGCCCTGATGACGAAGCGTGCCGCCGATAGTCTGAAAGCCGTCAGCGACGACGTGATGCGCATGGGCTATCGGTTGAAGATTTACGATGCCTATCGTCCGCAGATGGCCGTGGACCATTTTGTGCGCTGGGCCGCCGACATCCCCGACACGATGATGCGGCAGTATTTCTATCCCGAAGTGGATAAGCGTTTTCTTTTTGACCAAGGTTACATTGCGGCGAAAAGCGGCCACACGCGTGGCTCCACCGTTGACCTTACCCTTTTCGACATGGCCACGGAAAAGGAAGTTGATATGGGCGGCACTTTTGACTGGTTTGGAAAGGAGAGCCATCCCGATTTCGGCGGTAACCCGGAGACGGGCGTTTATGACGGGAAACCGTCGCCCGCGGGCCGCACCATCACCGAAGAGCAGTTCCGCAACCGTATGATCCTGCGTGCGGCGATGCTGCGCCACGGCTTCAAACCCATCGATGAAGAGTGGTGGCACTTTACCCTGAAAGACGAGCCCTATCCAGGGACCTATTTCGAGTTCCCGGTGATGAAAATCGAGTAAATCACAAATCTTCGGCTTGACAACACATCCAATGGTATATAAATCATTGACAACAGGGATCAAGCCCAAACAATAAATTATAGATGATGAACAAAAAAATGAAAGACATTTACCTCGCGGGAGGCTGTTTCTGGGGAACGGAACACTTCTTCAAGCAAGTGGAAGGCGTTGTGGAAACCGAAGTGGGATTCGCTAACGGACATACGGAAAACCCGACCTACAAGGAGGTCTATACCGACGAAACAGGCTATGCAGAAACCGTCCGCGTGCGCTACAATCCCGATGTGGTGAGTCTGGCATTCCTGCTGCAGATGTTCTTCAAGGCCATCGATCCTGTGAGTCTGAACAAGCAGGGGCACGATGAGGGGACACGCTATCGTACGGGCATTTATTACACAGATGCAGAAGACTTGCCTGTAATCGACAAAGTATATGCCGAGGAGCAACAGCAGTACAACCAACCGTTGGCCGTGGAGAAGCAGACGCTGGAACGATTTTTCACCGCGGAGGAGTACCACCAAGATTATCTCGACAAGAATCCCGATGGCTACTGTCACTTGCCCCAGTCGCTCTTTGAATTTGCAAGAAAGGCGAAAGACAAACATCCCAGAAGAGGAACAGATCCATTATGATATATAACAGATTGTCTTTCTGATTGCGGACAAAATTTTAAATTAAGATAAAAAAGAAGAGACGCGCCATAGCACGTCTCTTCTTTTTACGAAAGGATCGTATGTTTGCTTACCAGGCGAACAAAGGTCTGTCGTGCATCATGTCGTTGACCAGCTTGCGGGTCTTGGCGATGAGCTCCTCGTTCTCCACGTCGCAGAGGATGTTGTCGATCATCTCGACGATGCCGTCCATGTCACCCTCTTTGAGACCACGGGTGGTGATGGCAGGCGTACCCACGCGCAGACCGGAGGTCTGGAAGGCGGAACGGGTATCGAACGGGACCATGTTCTTGTTGATGGTGATATCGGCCTTGACGAGCGTGTTCTCGGCCACCTTGCCGGTGAGTTCCGGGAACTTCGGACGGAGGTCGATGAGCATCAGGTGGTTATCAGTGCCGTTGGAGATCACCTTGTAGCCTCTCTTGACGAAAGATTCGGCCATGGTGGCGGCATTGAGTTTCACCTGTTTCACATATTGGGCATACTCGTCGGTGAGGGCCTCGCCGAAAGCGACGGCCTTGGCGGCGATGACGTGCTCCAGCGGACCGCCCTGCACGCCCGGGAAGACGGCGGAGTCAAGCAGCTGTGACATCATCTTAACCACGCCCTTGGGAGTGGTCTTGCCCCACGGGTTCTCGAAGTCCTTACCCAACATGATAAGACCGCCGCGAGGACCGCGGAGGGTCTTGTGCGTGGTGGTGGTCACGATGTGGCAGTGCTCCACAGCGTTGTTGAGCAAACCCTTGGCGATAAGACCGGCCGGGTGGGAGATGTCGGCCATCAGGATGGCACCGATCTCGTCGGCAATCTTGCGCATCCGTGCCCAGTCCCAGTCACGGCTGTAGGCGGAGGCGCCGCCGATGATCAGCTTCGGACGCTCGCGGAGAGCCACTTCTTCCATCGTGTCATAGTTGATGCAGCCCGTGGCCTCATCCACCATGTAAGCCACCTGGTGATAGAGGATACCGGAGGAGTTGACGGGGGAACCATGGGAGAGGTGTCCACCGTGGTTCAGGTCAAGACCCATGAAGGTGTCGCCCGGTTGCAGGCAGGCGAGAAGCACGGCCATGTTGGCCTGTGCGCCGGAGTGCGGCTGCACGTTGGCCCACTCGCAGCCGAAGAGCTGCTTCACGCGGTCGATGGCGATCTGCTCGCTCTGGTCCACCACCTGGCAGCCGCCATAATAGCGCTTGCCCGGAAGACCTTCGGCGTACTTGTTGGTCATCACGGAACCCATGGCCTCCATGACCTGCGGGCTCACAAAGTTCTCGGAAGCGATCAATTCGATGCCGTTAGTCTGGCGTTGACGCTCCTGTTCGATGAGATTGAAAATCTGTTCGTCTCTTTTCATATTATAATTGATTGATTGTTAGATTGTATCTTCTTTTTTCAGAACAGCGGCAAAGATATAAAAAATACTTTAATGGACCTGCAAAAAGTGTATCTTTGCCGCGTAATTCTGGCAATGATATGGAAGATTTGGAAATGATGACGTTAAGTGCCTTGTTTTTAGACCGTGACGGCGTGCTCAACGAGCAGATTGTGGACGGCTATGTCATGCAGTGGGAGGACTTTGTCTTCAAAGAGGGCGTGTTCGAGGCGTTGCGTCTTTTGCGCGGGAAGTGCGACCGCATGCTGCTGGTGACCAACCAACAGTGCGTGGGGAAGGGGCTTTGCTCGATGGAGGATATTGAACTTATCCACGCACGTATGCAGGCGGAACTGTACGAGCACGGGTGCGCCTTCGACCGGATATATTGCTGTCCCCATCTTGCGGCTGAAAACTGCTCCTGTCGGAAACCTCGTCCCGGCATGGCGATGCGGGCATTTGCCGATTATCCCGACATTGTCCCGGCCCGCTCGGTGATGGTGGGTGACAGTCTGTCGGATATGCGCTTTGCGCAGAATGCCGGCCTGATTCCCGTGCATGTGGGCGCAAAACGTGATCTGGAATTTAATGAGATTCAGAAGATTACACAATATCATTTTGAAACACTGTTTGATTTTGCCCGTTATCTACATACGCCCCAACTATGATCACCCGCCTACTGATATACCTGTTCTGCTATCCATTGGCACTGCTGCCGATGTGTTTGCTCTATGTACTTGCGGGACCGCTGTATCTGGTTCTTAACTACATGATTCGCTATCGTCGCAAGGTTATTGATGAGAACTTGAAAAACTCGTTTCCGGAGAAATCCGCCTCCGAACTTCGGCGCCTGCGCAACCGCTACTATTGGCATCTGTCGCAGATTGTCGTGGAGATGATCAAGATGCTGGTGATGAGCCGCCGCAACCTGAAACGCCGCTATCACTGTTCAAACCCCGAACTTGTAAATCAATATTTCCGGCAGGGCAAAAGTGTTATTCTGATGTCTTCGCATTTCAACAACTGGGAATGGATGATCTTAGCGTTGGATGAGATGTTCGAACACCATGGGGTGGGGGTGGGCAAGCCCAATTCCGACAAGGGGTTTGAGAAGACCGTCAACCGCGCCCGTACCCGCTACGGCACGGAGGTGGTCTTCGCTGATACAGTGCGTGAAACATTCGAACATTATGAAAGCCAACATATTCCAGCCGCTTATATGATGCTCAGTGACCAGTCGCCTAACAGCAAAAAACGCTGTTATGTGACGCAATTTCTTAACCAGACTACTGGCGTGATTTTCGGGGCGGAGCATTTTGCCCGCAAATACAACATCCCCGTGCTCTACTATGAGGTGGTCAAGGAGCGCATGGGCCACTATCGTGTGGATGTGCATGTCATCGCGGACAATCCTGCCGAATGGGACGAGTACGCCATCACCCAGAAATATGTGGAATTCCTCGAAAAAACCATTCGCCGCGACCCGCCGTACTGGCTATGGAGCCACCGCCGGTGGAAATTTGTTTTCGAAGAAGATTAAAGTCCTTTCCACCTCCTTGTCGTTGATGAAGATGGTTGCCCTGCGGTAGAACAGATGCCGCCGCACACCTCACGTCCCGACAGAGGCAAAAGCTTGGTAGGAACAGGCCCGCATGCAATATCGCGGCGCGGCAGGCGCGTGCCCGTGAAATGTCTCGAAGAGACATCATCCCAATAATCCCAGACCAAGCGGCTGAGCGCGGTCTGGGGCTGGACGGCACACCTCGTACCTCCACGCGGCGCGGCAGGCGCGTGAGGCAGAGAACGGAATGGAACCGCCGCGAAAGGACGAACATGTGCATTAGAAAACATCAAATAAAAACAACCTTGCATCCTTGCGTTTTTATGGTAAATAATATTATCTTTGCAATATAATTAGAAGAACTCATCAATATGTCAAAAGAAATTAAGCAAGATAAGAAATCCATTAGTGCAGCCAGCGAATCCTATCCCGAAAATTGGCGTTATCTTTTCCCAATAGAGCTTTGGGATCAGTCTTTTGAAAAATTGCTGTTATTTTTTTTGAAAAGTTTTATTATTAATATTATTGGAATTACTATTATTATTTTGTCTGTTGTCGTTTTTGCTGCACCTCTCATAGTTGGAATCATAATTTCTCGATGTACCAAATTAGGTTTTATTGTCTTTTTATCATTCCTTTTACAGATTGCTTGGGGAATGTGTCTTATAGATTTTATATTTATACTATTCGAAATATTGGCCTACAATTTCTCCTCCTTATACAAAGCTGCCAAGGGATTGTTTCATTACAAAACCATCCATGAATACATTGATTTCATTCAATATTTATGCAGAATAGATCAAAACACGAGCACGATTTGTAATAGTATTACTTCTAATATGTCACCTTCAATGAACAAACTAATTAGAGGGACGGGAAAAGGTCCAAGAAGGGGGAAGTACAATAGGGCCGATTTCAGTTCAGACATTGTATTTTTCCGAAGCGTATTACAGGAAAAGCAAAAACTTCAAAATTTGTTTCTCAAAAAAAAAGAAGAACTAATCGAAACAGCATATTTAAAAGAACAAAAATGTGATTTTGTGTGTGGGCTTGCTTGGTGGGAAAATTGTATAACAATAGGTCATAGACAATTTCACTGGACGTACAAAACTGATGATTCCATAAATGTGGCTTGTGAGTTCTATCGACGTTCATATAATCGAATTCCTGAAAAATGGATGTTGTATTTTCAGCAGTATGAGAATGAATTCCCTATTTTCACAAAAGAGCCTGTAGATTTCTCAAAGAATTTCACAATTTATATATCAGATTTGGGAGAGTATTCTGCAGAAGAATATTTTACCAATTTTATTTCAAAAATTTCAAAATTATCCAATCCAAGGATACACTTGGTCTCGTTTAAAACAAATCTAGATTTCTTTCAAATAATTCTTTTGGGAAAAGAGTTTGAGGAGCAACAAGACAACATTTGGGGTCGTAACGACAATGAAAATAAGCCTGTTTTTCATCATATTATAATTTTTGAGGAGGTTTCAACGGATGAAGTTCATGAGTACCTATTTTCAAAGCTTAAAATAAATGAATGGCCCCCAAGCCATACTGTTTCTGTACTTATTTTATTTTTAAAAACCTCCGAAGAAGAATTCAGTACTATTATTGAGGAAAATTACAACGCTCGAATGGAACGTGAAACATTAAGACTTCAAGAAGAAAAGAAGAGAGAAGAGGAACGTAAGAAAAAAGACGAGGAAATAAGAATTGCAAAAGAAGAACACGAAAATTTTGTCAAAAGAATACATCAGGCAGTAAGACAATGGTCAAAAATCAAAAATATCCCATCCCATTCGTTTATTCCATATTTTCCAAATAAAACATTACACACTTTTATTCAACAACGTGCCCAAGAGGTAGTTTTAGATTTCAAAAATGGTGATAGTTTTGTCCAAGAGCCATTTATAAAACAACTTGTCTCGTTTCTGAAAACAACCTTCGAAAATGATTTAACAAAAATGACTTTTGTTTGTATTCCTGCTTCAAACATAAGAGACAATGATAAACGCTATAGATATTTCAGTGAAAAAATATGTGAGACAACTGGTATGCAGAACGCTTTCGAACATATCAGAATTATAGAAAGTGCAACCTCAAAGCATCTTGGTGGAACATCTGCTCATTTATTGTATGATTCTGAGTATTTCAATGAAAAACACATTGTACTTTTTGATGACATTATCACAAGTGGAAACACAATTTCCTCTATGAAACAAGAACTTGAGCGTTATGGTGCCGACGTTATTTGTGCAATCTCATTTGGCATCACTACGCAAGACTCTTATTATAGCGATATTAAGTTGAAAGAGTTGATCAGGCCTTATGACATATGAATTTTTCGTATAAAACAACAGTAATGGATAGTTTATTAGAGTATAATGGCGAACACGTCATCAGAAAAACATGTTGTAAAAGACCAAACATCTCAATTATTCTTGGTGCAGGTTTTTCGGTTCCTATGGGTTATCCTATGGGAAAGGATATCAACAATGTGCTTTCACACTTTGATTTTAATCAAACCGATATTTCTATGTCTGGTAGATTATCCCGGTTAAATATATCTAATCCTCAAGCCTACCAATCCCATTGCTATGTGGAATTCTGCCATCGGATTATAGATACTTATATCACTAATCGCGGATTTTTTGATTACGAAGAATTCTTTGATTTTATCCGTAGTAATGAGATTTTTGAGCAAACGTATCAAGATTCAACAAAGGATTTAATTTCTAATAAGAATTATGGTCAATTTGTTTTTGCTTTAAATAATATATTGCCTCAAATGATTGAATGTGTTATAAAAGATAAAGATGGGGATATTTGGTATGATAATAAGCCTTTTCATTTGGGACCTGTTTTTGAATACGATGTGTTTCTGCAAGTATTGTCAAGATGGAGTGATGACAATACCATTAACGTGCATACTCTAAATCACGATATGGTGTTTGAATCATTTGACAAGACAGAATATTTATCTGATAAAATATGTGATGGATTCGCTATTTATGGGTCCAAGTATTTTGGAGAACTTAAAACCAACGAAGGACGACTGTATAATGTTCAATTGGAATATTATACAGGCAAGTATGATAAGCCTATTCGGTTATACAAACTACATGGCAGTTTAGATTATGTCATGAATTGGAAACAACAGAATTCAGTTATGGTGCCTGATAAATGTATAAAGATACGGCCAGATATTGATTTGACATCAATTAAACACGAGAGTACTCATAGGGAGAAATTTGATGAATATCAAGGCACATGTCATTCTTATTTTTTGTCAGGCGTAACAAGTAAAATCAAACAATATAACAATCCATTTTTTTACAACTTGCACAAACAATTTCATAAAAATCTAAGTTCCTCCCAAAAGTTAGTAATTATTGGTTATGGAGGCCATGATACAGGGATAAACGAAGCAATCTATAAGAATTTCAAACATCATAATAAAACAACCATAATTGTTGATCCAAAACCATCGCCAAATTTGATGTTGTTAAAAAATAATCTTGAAGCAAAATTAATCGAAAAAGACATCTCTAAGATATCTCCGAGTGACTTATTATGATTAATTAAATAAATGACAAATTATCCTATTACAAGTTTTTTTTCTACAACCATATCATTTCCTTTTTCGCGGCGTGCACACCTTTTCTCCGCCTCACGCGCCTGCCGCGCCGCGATGACACGTATGGACGCATCGTTCCTACCGATCTTTTGCCCCTATCGGGGCATTCATGTGTGCGTGGGCATATTTTCTACCGGGCTTTCGTCCCTGTCGGGACATTTTTATTTTTGATGGCTGCATTGCAACCGAAAGGTTTAAAGGCCAGCCTGATATCAGCTTACCGAGACCGTGCGGCATATGCACACTGCATTGGCGTCATCTTCTTGGTGATAAACTTTTACATAAATAAAATTAAACTATAAATATTTATTGTATTTTTGCAAAATTAAAAACACGCTGAGGATGAATATACCATCAGTTGGAATCAAACGTTTTGGTGAGAAAATCCAATATTGCATTACCGTAATAAAGGCATAAAAAAAGAAATCGACAGGTTGGCTCGCTCGAAAGGTCATCACCAAATTATGGACGCCTGAACAGGACTGTTCCCCTATTGATTTCCGGCTGCAAAAATATAAAAATTATATTTAGAAAACAATTATGAATAAAATTTTTTACAAAACACATAACACGTAAACCGTAAACCGCAAATCGAAAAAAACACTATCTTTGCCCCCGATATGCCGAGGTATGTTCACTTTAAATCCCGGCACTGCCAAATCATCTTGATGGCGCTTTTTGAACTTGATCTGCATCTGTTCTTTAAGTAATGCGTGTATCAGGATGAATGTCATTTAGTTGAAAATTATAAAAATATATTATGTCTGACGTATTAGAAACCCTTTACCACCACGTGAGCGTCCGCGAATATACGGACCAGAAAGTGGATGAAACTGTTTTAAACCAAATATTGAAGGCCGCGTGCAGTGGCTCCACGATGGGCAACATGCAGCTGTTCAGCATCATCGTGACCGAAGATGATGAGATGAAACGCAAAATGGCCCCCTTCCATTTCAACCAGCCGATGGCCACACAGGCCCCGTTGATCCTGACGTTTTGTGCCGATTTCCGCCGTTTCAACCGCTATTGCGAGTTCCGCGATGCGGAGACGGAGGCGTACAGCAACCTGCAAAGCTACCATTGGGCCGTCACCGATGCGCTGATTGCCGCCCAAAACGCCTGCGTGGCTGCCGAATCCCTCGGTTTAGGCTTCTGCTGGTTGGGGACCATCACCTACAATGCCGATAAATTCATAGAAGTGCTGGAACTTCCCCGCCATGTGGTGCCGGTGGCCTGCATTACGATGGGCTATCCGAAAGCGAAACCCGCTCTTACACAGAAACTTCCGGTGGAGGCGATGGTGCATCGCGAAACCTATCACGATTATGACAAGGCAACTATTGACCGGCTGTATGCGGAAAAAGAGGCTTCGGAAGAGACTAAAAAGCTGTTGGAAGAGAACCAATTGCCCAATCTGGCCCAGATTTTCACCCAACGACGTTATGTGAAAAAGGATAACGAATATTTTGCAGAGGTTTTGAGTGAAACATTGAAAAAACAGGGCTTTCTGAAATAAAACATAATTTTTTTCGGCAAAATATGAGGAACCCCATCTCTTTTTGCATTATCCTGTGGGTAATCTGCCTGCTGTCGGGATGTCAGAAACAGAAACCGTCAACGGAGGACACGATGGTGTTGGATTCCCGTTATGGGTGTGTGCGCAACGAGTGGCAGTTCCTGTACAATGGACAATGGTATCCCGCCACCGTGCCAGGCAACATTCACGACGACCTGCTCCGCAACGGATTGATTCCCGACCCCTTCGTGGGCACCAACGAGGATTCCGTGCAATGGGTCTCCGACAGCATCTGGACCTACCGGCTCATCTTTGATGAGAATTGCGCCGATGAAAAACAGTTTACGCATAAGGAGTTGATATTCGATGGGTTGGACACTTATACTGAAGTATTACTTAATGGCAGGAGACTTTCCAATACGGATGGTGACACCTTGGCCAACAACATGTTTCGGAAATGGGTTTTTCCGGTGGAGGATATTCTAAAAAAGAAAAATAACGAGTTAGTTGTACGTTTCCTGCCAACGGCTCCGTTCGACAGCGTGGCCGCCTCGCGATTGCCATATCGTATGCCGGACAATCGTGTCTTCACCCGAAAGGCACAATACGAATCGGGGTGGGACTGGGGCCCGCGGCTCAATACCTGCGGCATCTGGAAGGATGTGTGCCTGCGCCGCTGGAACGGTTTCCGCCTGGAGGATGTCTATGTGCGCGACACCAAGCCCACCCTCGACACCAACGGCGTGTGGGAGACCAGCGTGGAGGTAACGATTGTGTCGGATGCCAAGCGAAAAGTGCGCGTCCACGTGGATAACTACGAAGGGAACATCACAAAATCATCCCGCCGCGTGACGTTGAAGGAGGGCACCAACAAAGTATCCATCCCGGTGAATATAAAGCAGCCGCGGCTGTGGTGGCCCAACGGCATGGGCGATCCTCATTTGTACTATTTTTATGTGTCTGTGGATGACCACCATTGTAGCAGCCATACGATAGCTCCCGTGGAACACGGTTTGCGCACCATCGAGCTCCGTCGTGAAAAGGATTCGATAGGGGAGAGCTTCGCCTTTGTGGTGAACGGCAAGCCCTGCTTCATGCGTGGAGCCAACTGGATTCCGGCCTCTTCCTATCCGGGCACTCTCAAGGCCGGCTTTGATGACGATTATGTTTACTATCATCTGCTCAAAGCCGCACAGGATGTGAACATGAACATGATTCGCGTCTGGGGTGGCGGCCTGTATGAGCATGAGGAGTTTTACAGAACCTGTGACCGCTTGGGACTGTTGGTGTGGCAGGATTTCATGTTCGCCTGCAATCCCTATCCGGCAGACAAGACGTTTCTGGATAATGTGCGTCGTGAGGCGGAGGAACAGGTGGTGCGTCTGCGCAACCATCCCTGTCTGGCCCTCTGGAACGGCAACAACGAGGTACACAACGGCTTGGAGGACTGGGGCTGGCTGGCAGCCCTTGGCTGGACAGAGTCCCAATACCAGGAGTTGATGGGGAATTATAGTTTGTTGTTCGAAAAAATGATTTCCGATGTGGTACGGGAAAACGCGTCCAATACGCCCTATATTCCCACGTCGCCCACGTTCGGGTGGGGACATCCCGAGTGTACAACGCACGGATGCTCGCACTATTGGGGCGTGTGGTGGGGAGAACTGCCCTTCGAGGTATGGTGGGACAAGACGGGCCGCTTCATGGCCGAGTACGGGTTCCAGTCCTATCCCGAGATGGCCACATGGCGTACCGTGGAGGACAGTGCCCGATTTGACCCGCATGCGCTGTCATTAGGTTCCGCTACGATGCGACAGCATCAGAAACATGGTCGTGGTGTGGAGATTATCCGCAAGGCCATGAAGGAGTATTTCGGTTACGAACGCACTACCGACTTGGGCGAGTTTGCGCACGTGAGTCAGTTAGTGCAGGCATACGGCATCACGCGGGCCATTGACGCGCACCGCATCCGCCGCGACCGCTGCCGGGGCACACTCTACTGGCAACTCAACGACTGCTGGCCGGTGGCCTCCTGGAGCAGTATCGATTATACAGGTCGTTGGAAGGCCCTGCATTACCGTCTGCGCGAAGCATACGCCAATGTGGCCGTTGCCACCCGTCTGCTTGAGGGTGATGCGTTGGAGATCTTTGTGGTCAATGATTCCTTACGGGAGGTGGCGGGCGAACTCCAAATCGCCCTGTATTCCACCGATGGGAATCGGAAAGTCGAGTTGCCAACGCGTAAGATTTCCGTTCCTTCGGATGGTGTGAGCAAGGGAATTGTCATGGATTCGAAGGCGTTGGACGGTCTTCGTCCGGAGCAGGCCGTATTGCATATCCGGTTTGTGGTTGGCGGCAAGGTGCTGGCCGAGAAAGTGGATTTCCTCGTCCTGCCCGCACGCTTGGAGCTGAAAAAACAGGAAATCAGCCGTGAGATGCGCCATTACGGTGATTACGACGAGTTTGCAGAGGTTACGCTTGTGTCGCCGGTGTTCCAGTATGGTGTCTTCGTAGAGGAGGTTTCCGGTAAGAACATATTTTGTTCGGACAATTATTTCCATCTTCTGCCGGGCGTGCCGAAAACGGTGCATATCGATATTGCGTATGATGCGGAGACGGATGGCAAACCGACGTTCCAGGTGAGATCATTATATACCAGTAAATAAGGTGGTTGAAAACGTTGTAGGGACGCATGGAAATGCGTCCCTGCATGATTGCCCTGCGTTTTAAACGGTCATTGCACGGAGGATTTCCAGACAATGAAATTCAGGTTTTTGTATTTTTCAAAATATTGAGGATTGCTCCAGGATTCAAGACTTGTGAGCGAATCGCTGGCGGAGAGATGCTTTCCATTGCGGAGAAAGCCGTAGGAGGCTCCGCCCGTAAGGGCTATGGCATTCTGCACACCGAGGTCGGCGACAGCTTGTGCGAAATCATGGAACGACTCCTTGTCAAGGCTGCTCACGGTCACGATTCGGCCGTTGAGTTCGCAGAGCGCGTGGCGCAACGCCTTGTTCTTAGGTTTGTTGTCCACCATCTGCCCGTTGTACACCAACGGATACTGGCGGAAAAAGTAACCCTCTTTGTCGATGGCCTCTTCAAACAGCGGAGTGCTCTCTGCCATGCCGAGTTGGATTTTTCCACCTATGATGGAACAGAAGCCTTTTTTTGCCACCCCTCGCGACAGTAGTTCTCCTTTGAGAATAAATGCCCCGACAATGTCGTGGTTGTCGGCACGGATGTCGGCGGCTTGGAAGCATAAGATGAGCGATTGGTCCATTGTGTCGGGCATGCCGATGAGGAGCTCTGGGATGGCATTTACGGGGGTGAGCAGGCGCAGAGGCACATCGTTAATGACAGTGTCGCGCATTATCACGTATGCGGGCTCGGCCGTCACTATCGTTGGGGCCACCGCCACATTGGTTGATGCTGTATTCTTTTGTGCATCAGTTGGTTGTTTTTCTATATTACGAAGTATGAAAAAGAGAATGAGGACCGTCAGCAGGCATATGGCTGCCACGACAGTCCAGAACCACCATCGCTTGAATAGTGGCTTCCGTATCACCTCCTGCCGGCCGATGATGCGGATTTCATCGTCTTGTATGTCATCAAAATGTTTCATTTGTTGTTGGCATTTTCAAGATAATCCTTCAGTTTCCGCAAAGCCTCCTTGGAGGCCTCTAACGTGAACTTGAAGGTGTGGTTGTCAGAAAGTATGAGCTGTCGTCTCATCGGGTGGATGTAGTGCACGAAGTGCAGGTTCACAATCAGACTCTTGCCGATGCGTACGAAATTGTCCCCGTTGGCGAGGAACTGCTGGTGGATCAGCTCTTCGATGTTGCCTAACTGTACGGTGATGGTGCGCTTTCCCCCGTCTCGCGTGTGTATGTCCGAATAGTTACCATCACTGGAAATATAGACCAGGCTTTCCGCCGTAAAGCGGACAAACTCGTTGGTATTGGTGATGGTCAGGAAATCGGACATGCTCTTCAAAAATCGGGTGCAAATGTATAAAAATCAATAATACCAAACACTGGAGAGCCAATTCGGATTCGAATATCCGTTGTGGTCGTCGAACCGGTCGCAGAAGGTGGAGCGCACCTCCTTGTTGAATTGTTGTACGTTCACCTCTCCCCACGAATATTTCACTGTGACGGTCTCTTTCAATTGGCTCTGATAACGGCGGTGCGGAATCTTGCATTTCATGCTGAAAACCTTGTCTTTTTTGTATTTCATCGCCCTGTCCAGCCATTGCTCCACTTTGTTTTGCCGCTCTTTAAGAGATTTGTCGGCATCTTTGGGAATGTCGCCGGGAACAGAAGGATTGTCCCAGAAACTGGTGTAATATCGGTTCAAGGCCCAGGCATAGCCGATGCTGCTCTGGTATACTCCGATGGCGTATGCGTAAGCGGCCTTAGCCCGTTTTTCGGCGGTGTTGGCCGTCTGGATTTCCTTCTGAAGTCGGATCATAAGCTGGCAGAAGGTCAGTTTGCCGGGGTTTTTGGCATATTCCTTCATAGGATTGAAGGAAAGCCCATACACGCCTTGGTTTTCCTTTTTGGTGATCCATTCCTCTGCAAAGGGATTCTGTTTGGCGGTGAGATATTCCGCAATGCGTTGCTCTTGGCGAAAATCCTCAGATACTTTTTCCAGATAGGGGAGTGCAGCGGCATATTGCTCCGTTCGCATGTATTGGGTCCCGATGAAATCATAAAAGTAGTTTATGTTTTTGTGGTTGTTTTGGATGAGGAATTTCTCCATGGGCGTTCTGCCACCCGATTGCAGGAATCGTGCATACCGAATGATATCCCCCACACGGGTGGTGTCCAGATAATAGAGGAGTTCAGACTCCCGAAACACAACGTCATACAGGTTCAGGTAGGCGATGCTCTTGTAGGTTTGTCCGATTTTTTTGAAATGAGGCATGGCTCCGAGAAAGATTACCCGGCGTAAGACTTTTACACGGTGTGACGCAAGATTAGAAGAATAGGGGCCCTCTCCGCATAAAACAGAATAATCATTAAGTTGGTTACAAGAACAATAGGCCTTATGTAGATGATTTGAAAGACAGGAGTCTCTTACGCACAAGTCTCTTTGGATGTTTTGGGCCAGCCATTTTAGGTCCGGATATAGTTTTGCTTCATAGATGGAGTCGATGTCGGTGCGTGTGGAGTTGACGATGAGTCGCAGCATCCGGATGTTCTCCTTCACGACGGGGGTGCCGCGCATCTTCTCGGCTTCAGCCAATAGCTGCACAGCCTTTGGGGTGTCGCGGTTGATGTAAGCGATTGTCGCCTGCGCCGACCGCCAGAGGGCGGGGTTCCGGTTCCGTCCCGCACGCACAATCTCGTCAGCCAAACTGTTGAATGCCTCCGCTTTGCTCTTTTTCGGATGGTCGAAATACTGGTTGACGAACTGCTGCACCATAAATTCAAACTCCTTGCAGTTGGGCTGTTTCTGGTACACCTTGCGCAGCACATCGGGGTTGTAGTGCAGGTAAACGTCGAAATAGCCGATGCCCGCATACACGGTGGCCGCCTCCGCTTCGCGGCCCATGCGCAAGAGCGCCCCGCCATAGTAGTTCATACATTGCGTGCGGAGGGCACTCTCCGGGACTTTGGCTCCATATTTCTTCCAAACGGAAATACATTTCGCAAAATTCTCTGTATAGAAATATTTCCGCATCACCTGCAAGAGGTATCGGTTCCGGATTTCCGCCTGCCGGCACTGCTGTATGCACGCCTCGTCCAACTCCCGGACCTTTAAAATGCTCAAATCAACAGGAGAATCTTCGGACTCTGTTCCGGACCTGTCGTTGAACAAATTCCAGTTGTCATTTCCATCTGTTTCAGGATACCACCAGGCTGACTGCTTCCATCGTAACTGTTTCACATACACGGAATCATTGGATTTCAAGCTCATCCAATAATGGAGGGCGGTAGTGTCGTGATGATCTAAAAGATAACGGAAGAAGGCATTGGTGCTATGCGCATCCAGAAGGATTTCATCATACAGCGCCGCCTCCACGGCATATCGGTGGACAGACTTTCCTACATAGTCATGCCAGAAGTCGATGTTCTCTTTGCGGAATTTCTCATCCAGATCACTGCGCCAGTAGGTACTCTTTGCATCATACATTCTATAACCCGTATAAAACAGCCAATGCTGCTCCGGAGGTATGATGGATAAGGGACCACAGGCCAGTAATGGGAGACTGAATATCAGCAGTATGCTACTTGTAAAAAGCTTTGATTTCATCATCTTGGTATTTTGAAAGATTTTTAGTGTCAAGGTGATAAAGCACTACGGGGGTTTCCCCATAATGCCGGGTTATCAGTTTCTTCACCTCTAAAATGGTCTCAGCAGACACCTCTTCGTAGCGCGCATACTTTGCAACATTTATCTCGTATGGGTCCACCACCTCATACCGGTTATCTTTGAGATGTTTGTAACGGGTGGTGTCATGAAGGTTCTCCAAGTAGTCGTACTCGTTCAGTGTCACGAATTTCTTGTTTTCATTAAACATTACAATCCAGGAATAGGTGGGGAGAGCCAGTGTCAGCGGCAGACGGTAGGTGTTCAAATATTTCAGATAAGGTTTCACATCTTTGATTTCCAAAATGGAATTTTTCGTGTCGTAATTCTTGAAATCGCCGGTGTTGTAGCACATCAGCACGCCGTAGTCCACCGCGGGAGGATCTTGAGCGAGCTGGTGCAACCGGATGGTGGAGGAGATGGCGATGTTAGTGTCGAAATACTGTTTTAGAGCCTCCCGCACATCCACAAGGAACTGGAAGTAAGCATCGCGGGTGCTGGTGGTCCAGTCGCAGTCGAACTGCACCTCGCGGATATCTATCCGGTGTTTATGGCACATGGCATAAATCCGGTGCGCTAAATTGTCGGTGAACGACGGGTAATCTTTGATGGCCTTGGGCGTGATGAAGACCACGGGAACCACTTCGATTTGCTGGTCGAGAATCGGATCCAGATTGTACAAATCAATGGTGGCCACTGGAGCGCACATGTCGGAAAACGTGCTGTTTTTGTTGATGTCCACGTCAAAAAAGCGTACATACATGGTCTTTACTTGGTTCTTCCGCAGGAAATCCTCTTCGTCCTTGTCAGGCGAGAGGACGGTTTTCCAGTAATAGACCGCGTTGCCCTTGCGGGGCGTTTTGTGGATTCCTGTGTTGAAATTGCAGCTGGTGAGGCATAACAGGATGATGGGGTAGAGGATACATGTTTTTTTCATTGCCGTGTGTTTTTTCAGGCGGCAAAAATAGCATGGTTTCCACTCGGATTTCCATGCCCGTCCGGCCCATTGTATGAAATGGTGGCTAGGCTGTATGAAATGAAATTTTTAGGGTAATGGCTTTTTGATGATAACGAACGACAATAGATTTTTTTGTATCTTTGCACGCTTATTTCTTGAAATAGTAAAAACTATAAATTAATTCAGTATGATATACTTAGACAATTCTGCAACTTCCTTTCCGAAACCGAAAGAGGTTTACGATTTCATGGATAATTTCTATCGTGTGCACGGGGTCAGCCCCGGGCGTGCGGGTTATGATGCCGGCATTGAGACGGGTGAGCTCCTGACGGACACGCGCCGTCTGCTGGCAAGCCTGTTCAACGGCGGTGCCAAAGTTGATGAGCGTCGTCTTACGTTCAGCTACAATGCCACCGACTCCCTGAACATCCTGATTCAGGGTCTTGCACAGAAGGGTTCCCATGTGATCACCACCATGCTGGAGCACAATTCCGTGCTGCGCCCCTTGTATTGCCTCGAGCAACAGGGCATCATTGAGGTTACCTATCTGCCTTTTGATGAGGCCGGTTATGTGCATCCCGATGATTTCAAGAAGGCCATCAAGCCGAATACGAAGATGGTGGTTTGCACCCAGTGCTCCAACGTCATCGGTACGGTTCAGCCTATCAAGGAGATTGGTAAGGTTTGTAAGGAAAACGGCCTGATCTTCGTGGTGGATGGCAGCCAGGGTGCTGGTGCTGTGGAAATCAACATGTTGGAGGATGGTGTGGATGCGTATGCCTTCACAGGCCACAAGTGCCTGATGGGACCCACAGGCATCGGCGGCTCCTACGTGGCCGACGGTGTGGAGGTGCGTCAGACCCGCTTCGGCGGCACGGGCGTGCGTTCGGCCGTCCGTACCCATCTGGACGAATATCCATACCGTTTGGAAGCCGGTACCATGAACATGCTCGGCATCAGCGGCTTGTATCGTGGTGTGAAATGGATTATGGAAAAAGGCATTCAGAATATCCATGATGAGGAGATGAAACTCTGGAAGCGTCTGCGCGACGGCGTGAAGGATGTGGAGGGTGTCACGGTCTATTGCGCCACCTCTGTGGAGAACCAGAATCCGGTGCTGTCGCTCAACGTGCGCGGCTTCGAGGCCATGGATGTGGGTACGATGCTGAATGTGGACTACGACATCGCCTGCCGTACCGGTCTGCAATGTGCCCCGCTGGTCCACGAGCGCCTCGGAACGCTGCCTATCGATGGCACAGTGCGTCTGAGTGTGGGTGCCTTCAACACGGAAGAGGAAATCGATACTTGCATCACCGCCATCAAGGAGATTGCCGCATTGAAAAACTAACACCCCTTGAGCTCCCAGAATCGCAAGTGGGTCGGGCATGTGGCCGCTTTGGCCGTGTACATCATTTTCGGGGTCAATCCGAATTGTTCCAAGGTGGTTGTCCCGCAATACATGTCCCCAGAAGTCTATACCGCCGTCCGAATGATCTTCGGTACGGCGGTATTTTGGTTGTTGTCCCTTCTGCCGTTCACCTTCAACGGTCAGTCGGTGCGTGCCGAGCGGGTGCCCGCCCGTGATGTGGGCGTCTTCGCCTGGGGTGGCATCCTCCTGGCGGGCACCTTGTTCGCCTTCTCCGAGGCTTTCCGCTATACGTCGCCCTGCTATGTCTCGCTGGTTTCCGCCACCAGCCCCATCTTTGTGATGCTTATGGCCGCTCTCTTCCTGAAGGAGCCTATCTCCGTGCGCAAGGTGGCCGGCGTGATGGTCGGCATCGGCGGTGCCATGATGATTGTGCTGTTCTCTTGGGGAATAGATGCCAATGCCACGCCGATTGGACTGCTTTTGTGTTTTGTCAACATCCTCTTCTACGCGGCCTATCTGGTCTTCACCCGCGGCATCTCCAAACGGTATCATCCAGTGACTATGATGAAATGGGTGTTCCTGTTCGGCTCGCTGGTGTGCGTGCCCTTCTGCCTGCCCTTCTTTTCGGCGCAGAGTTGTCCCATCCTTTTCGGCGATGCACCCGCCATCGCGTACGTGAGCCTGTTCACGGTGCTGATTTTCGCCACCGTGGTTTCCTATTTCCTGCTGCCCATAAGCCTGCGCCATATCCGGCCCACCACAGTGAGCATGTACAGCAACCTGCAACCGGTGGTCACGGCCTGTGTGGCCATCGCCCTTGGTCAGGATATCTTCACATGGAACAAACCAGTAGCCCTGCTTCTGATCGTCGCAGGCGTTTACCTGGTGACCACAAGCAGGGCTAAAGATAACGGGTAGGGTAGGAAGTGTTCGCCCTTCTACGGGTGTCTTTCCTTATCTATTTTTTCATATTCTTCCAAGAATTGGGGAATGGCCTTCATGTCGATACGGCGGTTAAGGATGATTTCGTGCCTCGGGTTGATGATGTACATGGCCGGATTGCCGATCTCATAGATGCCGAAATAATCCAGATAGTCGATGTTGCCCTTATTACCGCCGACGTTGATCCAAGGATAATTATTCTCCTTGACGTATTTTTTCCAGGCTTCGATGGTATCGTCGTTACCGATGGCATACACCTCGAAGTTGCGCTTTCCAATGGTTTCCAAGGAGTCGTAAACGGCGCGGAGGGCTTTGGATTCCTTCTTGCAGGTGGGACAGTTGGGGTCGAAGAACCAGAGAATGGTGTAGGGTTTGCCAGTACGGTAGGAGGATTTCCATAGCCGCACATCATCGTACAGGTTGGTGTCAGGGATGAGCAGCTCTGGTGCGATTTGCCCAATAAGGGTGGGTTTGAGTCGTTTGCAGCGCTTCTGGTACTTGGCAAGGATGTCGTCGTCCAGCCAATAGCACTTACCGGCCAGCTGGTTGTTGGTGGCGATGTGGTAGAAGACAGCATCATGGCCGATCACCTTGCTGGTCTCGAACTGGTAGGAGAGCCAGTCCACGCAGAAATGGTACATAAGCGTGTCTGGGGTGGTCTTGGTGAGGAACATGTCCACATATTTGTTGATGGTGTCAGCCTCCTGATGGTAAAGAATCTTGGTGAAATAATCTTTCAATTTTGGCTCAAAGGAGGGGATGTAGATGAAACGGTGGTCGGTCAGGTCGAAGTTGTCCCAGTAATGCGTGCGGTAGTAGGCACCCTGTTTGATGTAGTCGGGATTGCCTTCCGCGTCCTTATATTCCGGAACGTCAATGTTCTTGTATGATTTCTGCATTTTGGAGAACAGAAAGTCCGGATGCCGGTCGATCAGGTCGTTGATGAAGGTCATCATCTCCTCATTGAGGTTGTTGAGCTTGTTCTTGTAATATTCGGAACTGTCTTTTTTTCCGGCCTCATCGAACGATTTGACTTTTTTGGCCCATTCGGAGGCAGACTGTTGGGCGTGGCTGGTCTTGCGCTGGAATTTCAGCATCTCCTCGTTCTCGGGTGAGTTCTTTACACTGAAATTGTCCACATTGCCCGTCGTGTCCAAATTGTATTCGAAGAACTGGTTTCGGTCGATGATGAAGTTCATGTAGAGCTTCTTCTTCTCCGAGACAATTGAATACATGCCGTCGTCGTAAGGCTTATCCCCTTTGAACAGGAATTTGCCCGGGGCAATGGGTGCGACAGAATCCTTTAAGATGAGTTTCTCGTTGTAATGGATGACCAGATAGATGATCTTGTCGTTGGAATTCTTGATGTTGAAAAGCAGCTCGTGGCCTTTCTTGGGAGGGGCAGATGTTGTTTTACCCTTTTGGGCATGGATGTTGCCGAGTGTGAAGGCCAGTAAAAGGAACAGACATAAAAATTGCTTTCTCATACCTGTGTGTTTTTATTTTTTTTCTTGATTCTTTTCAAAAAAATGTTCAAGCTCATCTAACGTAATCTGACGGGCTATTATTGTGTGTTCTTTAGAATTATCAATCAAAAAGACAACGGGGGTCGTCATGATGTCAAAATATTCGATGAAGTCAAGGTTTTGGTCGCCCATAGAGGTGCTCAGGTTGGTCCAGTCCCACAGATGATGCTGGTCGGAGAAGGCCACCCAGCGGTCGTGGTCATCGTTCACCTCCACGGCAAACACTTCAAAATCCCACGCGTCGGCATGCTCTTGGTACATCTTGTGCAGTACGGGGGTCATCTCCTGGCAGTGGTCGCAGTCGGGGTCCCAGAACCAGAGTACGGTGTATTTGTTCTTTATCTCGTTGGTGGAATGGGCTTTGCCATCCTTGTCGTGGGAGATGAGTTCCGGAATCTGCGCTCCGGGCACAATCTTGCGCAGGTTGTCGATCTTGCGCTTGTAACGCCCTTCTCGACCCTCTTCAATCCAACTCTTGTCGAATTTGTCGTAAAGGTAGATTAACGCCGGGTCGTAGTCGGGATTGTGCACATCCAATGCTTGAAACAGTTTGTCAATGAGATGGTTTTGAATTATCGGCGACATGGGACGATGCAGAAGTGTGTTCAGATAGTCAAGAATTTCTTCCGTGGATGTGATTTCTTCGTCGCGGATAGGCTTGTCGGCCCACAGGAGTGTGCGTACGGGGGAATGGAGCAGCCTTGGCTCGGTGAAATCGGTAACCTCGCATAGTGCCAGCATCTTTTCCAGCGTGGTGGTTACGTTGTCAATGCTAACCCCGTAGTTGGCCATAATGTATTTGCCGACAAAGGATTGGGGCATGGACTGGGCCATCTCCTGGCTTTGCTGCGGCCATTCCCGACCTGGTAGGGCTTGGAATTGGTTGAGCAGCTGGCTCTCTTCGGAACCCTCGATGGAAACGGTCTGGCCGTTGATGGTAACGGCAATCTTGTTGTCGTGGTTGAGAATGATGTCCACCGGACGACCGCCGCTTTGGGATGATAGGGTATAGACACCACAAGGAATGTCGGCTTTGCTTTTGAAAAGGGCAGAACCTTTCTTCATCCGTGCGCTGTCCATACATAAACGTTGCGACCCGTCGTAGCCGTATAGGAAGACCTTCTCACAGGGCATCGTGGTCTTGACCTTAATACGGTATCCCTTTTGCGTGGGCTGGCCCTGCAATCCTGTCAGGCAAAGCAGCGTCATTATAATATAAATGTATAAGCTTCTTCTCATAGTATGATGTTGCATCGTGTCAATGGGTGGGAGTGCCCGCGAATGTGTCACTGGATCATTTCACGGATGTCAAGCATGATTTTCTTGGCGATGTTGTCGGCGATATTCTCTGTCAGTGCCTCGGCATAGATGCGGAGGATGGGTTCGGTATTGGAGCTGCGCACATGCACCCAGCAGTCTTCGAAGTCTATTTTCACGCCGTCGGCGCGGTTCACGTCATAGCTGGCATACTTTTCCGCGATGGAGTCCAGGAGTTTGGGAATGTCGATATCGTCTTTAAGTTCGATTTTGTTCTTGGAGATGGTGTATTCGGGATAGAGGGAACGGATTTCGATGCAGTTCTTGCCGGAACGGGCCATATAGGAGAGGAAGAGGGCGGTGCCCACGAGTGCGTCGCGGCCATAGTGCAGTTCGGGATAGATGACCCCGCCGTTGCCCTCGCCGCCGATGATGGCCTGGGTGGCTTTCATCTGCTCCACCACATTGACCTCGCCCACGGCGGAAGGCGTGTAGGTGACGCCATACTGTCGGCTCACGTCGCGGAGTGCGCGGGAGGAGGAGAGGTTGGAAACGGTATTGCCCAACTGGTGCTGCAGCACGTAGTCGGCCACAGCCACTAACGTATATTCCTCACCGAACATCTCGCCGTCGGGCTTGATGAAGGCCAAGCGGTCCACATCCGGATCCACCACAATGCCGAGGTCGTAGCGTCCACGTTTCATCTCGTCGGAGATGCCGTACAGGTGCTCTGGGATAGGCTCGGGGTTGTGGGCGAACAGGCCGTTTGGCTCGCCGTTGAGGATGGTGATGTTCTTTACGCCCAAGGCGCGCAACAGCGGCGGGATGGAAATGGCCCCCGTGGAGTTGACCGCATCAAGAATGATGGAGAAATTGGCCTTGGCGATGGCATCCTTGTCCACTAAGGGCAGTTGCAGGATGGCATCGATATGGTCTTGGATGGCGTTTTCGTACACGCTGTAAGTGCCTAACTTCTTCACATCGGCATACGCGAACTCATGGCGGCTGGCCACCGACTGCAGACGCAGTCCCTCTTCGCCGGAGATGAACTCGCCCTTGGCGTTGAGCAGCTTCAGGGCATTCCACTGCATGGGGTTGTGCGAGGCCGTCACGATGACGCCGCCGTCGGCATGATGGTGCAGCACGGCCATCTCGGTGGTCGGCGTGGTGGAAAGCCCCGTGTCGATCACATCAACACCCATGCCCTGCAGGGTGCCACAGACCAGCCGGCTGACCATGTCGCCCGAGATGCGGGCGTCGCGACCCACCACGACGGTCAGCCTCTTGTCCGGTGCCGAATCCTGTAGGAAAACGGCGAAGGCGGAAGTCAGTTCGATGATGTCGATGGGGGTGAGGTTTTCGCCGGCATGGCCACCGATGGTCCCCCGAATGCCGGAAATGGATTTGATGAGCGTCATAGATTAGTATGGTTTTTCAAGGTTGCAAAAATACAAAAAAATCCTATTGTTGTGCCACTGGTGCTGACGAATCAAATCCAACAGCCTTGTGTTAGCAATTGTGAAAAATTCTTATTTTTGCACCATCATTATGATAATATGAAAAAGAAATTCAACATTAAGGAAAAATACCGGAATTTCAAGGCTTGGCGGGAACAGCCGCACCAGGTGGCCCCGATGTCGGAGAAGGAGCACGACTGCGCCACCTGCGGCACGCACTTCATGGGCAACTACTGTCCCCGCTGCGGGCAGGCGTCGCGTATCGGACGATTCTCATTCAAGACCGGTATTCTGAACTTTCTTGATGTGTGGGGATTGGGCAACCGTAATATGTTCCTCACCTTGCGCGACCTCATCCTGCGCCCTGGCTACATGATCCGCGATTACCTCAAAGGCATGCAGATGGCCTATTTCCCGCCTTTCAAGATGTTCTTCCTGCTCGCCGCTCTCTCCCTCGTCGTGACCCACGGCCTCAACATAAAGGGGCAGGATCTCACCCGCGATTCGAAATCGGAGCCGGCAGCTCAGGAAGTTGTTGTGGAGGAACCGACGGAAACCTCCTCCAGCGTAAGCGTAGAAGTAGAAGATGTGGTGGATGTTGTAAATGCCAAGGACAATGTCGCTAAACGCACAAAAGAAATCTTCCATAACGCAATTGATTTCTTCGAACGCTTCCAGATGCGTTTCCCCAATATATACAACTTGATGCTGCTGATGGTGGAGTCCGTTTTCCTCTACCTTTTCTTCCGGCATAGTCCGAACATTCCTGATCTGCGTTATTCGGAATTCTTTGTCTCACAGGTGTATATGGCCAATATGCTCGCCATCTACACCATTTTATTCAATTTCTTCTGCCTGACAAAACTGGCGAGCTTTTCCTTTGTCCTTGCCCTGATTCCGCTCAAGCAGCTGAGCGGTTTCAGCTGGTGGCGCACTATCCTGAAATCCGTTGCGGCCTTGACGCTCATGTTTTTGTCAATTGTGCTCTTCATCGTGCTGTCTGCCTTCGTGACCGTCCTCTTGGTTAAATGGCTCGGATGACGTAAATATTGTTAAAACTCTAAACCCTAAACTCTCAACTCTCAACTTATCATGGACACTTACAAATTCAGAAAACAGATTCATCGTTTGCCGGGCAAGGTGATCCGCCGCGTGCCGCTGCCGGAGCCGCAGGTTGTGGAAGGGCACGGCGCACGGGCCAATATCGGCGAGATATGCCGTGAGTGCGGTTACAAACACGTTCTTATTGTTACGGACCAGACCCTGCACCAGCTTGGTTATGAGCAGAAGATTGTGCAGTCGCTGGAGACCGCTGGGGTAGGGTGCACGCTGTTCTCCGACATCAACTCCGAACCCACGGTGGCTTTGATTGATGCGGGGCGCGAGGCTGCTGCGGAGTGCAAGGCCGAGTGTGTGATCGCGTTGGGTGGCGGCTCGGTGATGGATACCTGCAAGATGATTGCCGCCGGCGCACGGTTATCCCATCTGAGCACCAAAGCCCTTCTGCTCAAGTTTCTAGTGGTGCCTGGCAAGACCCTGCCGATGATTACGGTGCCTTCTACCGCCGGCACGGGCGCGGAGGTGACCGTGGGCGCGGTCGTGACCAACTCGCGCGGAACCAAAGGCTCCACGGTGCTGGTCGGTCTGGACGTGACGCATGTGATTCTCGACAGCGAACTCACCATCCACGCGCCGCAAGTGGTGACCGCAGCCTGTGGGATGGACGCCCTCAGCCATGTGGTGGAGGGGGTGATCAGCGATGTGTTTCAGGATATGGAGAATTTCCGGCTCTCGATGGAGGGCGTGCGGCTGATTTTCCGGCATCTGCCCATCGTGATGCGCGAGCCGGACAACATAGAATCCCGGTTGGCGATGTGCCGCGCGGCCATGTACGGCGGCAACGCCATCAACACGCAGCTCGCGGGCTACGTGCACGCCTTCGCGCACAGCATCGGGGCCAAGTATCACATTCCTCACGGCCAGGCCATCACGCTGATGCTCCTGCCCGTGTTGGAGTATCAGAAGGAGGTCTGTATGACGAAATACGCGATGCTGGCCCGCTACTGTCACCTTGTTGACGACAGCGCCGACGACCAGGAGGCAGCGAATCGGTTCTTGGAGACAATCCGCGAGCTCATCGTCACCTGTGGTCTCGACAAGTTGGCAATACCCGTGAAACCATCTGATTATGAGGAACTCACCCGCATGATTGTCAAGGACTCCATCAACTACTCCGCTCCGATGACGTTCAGCGACGAGGACATTGTGAAGGTGCTGGGGAGGGTGAGTGAACAGTGATCAGTGAATAGTGATTTGCACGAATAAAATGCAGGATATGATAAATTCTGCATTTTTTTATGCAGTTTTCGAATGGAGGATGTCGGGGGATGTTTCACCTCATCCTCCGAAGATAGCATTGCGACCGGTTATCTGAAATTCTGTTTCAAACGGCTCCAGATAAAACAAACGCACTGTCATTTCCCAAAATTCCGCCATCTTCTGCAGGGTTTCGCGGGAGTTGTTGGACTTCCCCCGTGTCAGATCCGAGAGACGCACCTCTTGCTGCCGATTTATATGAGAAAACTTCAGGCAAAATTCCTTGGGCGAGGGTTCCCGTCCATTTAAAGATCTCATATAAACCAATGGCCCTTTGTAATCTTTCCAGTCGTATGAGGCACGTTGGATGCCCAACAACCCTGTTAACACCCTACAACCATGTCTGCTGATAATCACAGAATAGGAGGGTTCCGATAGAAGTCCATACGCAGTGGCAACGCCAATCGAAACTATGACGACTTCGATGTTTAGGTTGGCAATTCCCAACCACATCCCCAATAGGCCTAAAAGGGAGATAATGATTGTTTTACAAATCATATTGCCTCGCGGCGCGGCAAATGTTATGGTGCCGTCCCGTTCAGAAACGGAAACGTGCACATTGCCCGACATCGTGTCAGCAAATGCCTGCAGTTGGGGAAATGTGGGTTGCTCGTTGGAATTCATCATGATGACTTTAAGAGTTTAATGATCTCATCTTTGTTTTTACTCTTTTCAATTATTCTCATTGGTGAATCAGTTTATAAATTCAATTTCAAAAGTGTTGTTAATGATGCGTGGGCAAAAGTAGGAAAAATAGTGATACCATGATATGCAAACCACGAAGGCGGCGTCAGGGGAGGCAAAAAAAGGAATTCCCTATTTGAAAAAAAAGTATATTTGCATCCCTAATCCTTGTGTGATGAGAAAGTTTGTTCCCCTCTTCCTGCTTACGGCCCTTCTGATGGCTCCGCAATGGTGTGCGGCACAACTGTCGGTGAAGTTCAAAACATTAAGGGTTAATAATATAACAAACAATTTGACAACTCCGGCGATGACTTCTCTTCCTTTTGATGCTTTAGTCCTTTCTGATGTCGGACTCGCAATAGATGTTGAGCTTGTAAATGATGGGGATTCAGCGGTAAATCTTTATGCGGAAACGGCTACAATAGGCTTGCTCTATTATGATTCTCCGTATGGCTGGCGAAAGATTGACAGACTGGATGATAGAGATTGTCGGATTCCTTTGCAATCAGGTCTTGTATATTTGCAGCATCCCAACATAAAGGCGCACACCAGCGTGACTATCCAGCGGTTTTGGTATTATAGACTGCCCACTTTTTATTATATAAGTTCCTTGTATTATGTTTCCAGTACGGTGCCAACGATGCGCTTGGTTTTGATGGTGCCCGGACAGGAGCCGATATTGTCGGATATTCCCGAGACCGTTTACGTAAATGGTTTAATGCTTGACGATGATTGGCAGGAGTGCGGTAAGTGTGACTCATACCAGTTGTTAAGCAATGGGTTGCTGAAGGATTATATGCATGAGAACCCCTACCTGTTTGGGACCGAATTCTCGCAAGACTTGATCCGGAAGGAATTCCAGTGCAATATGGCCTTCGCGTGGAAGCAGTACTCGCTTTTGGTGCCACCCGCCAAGGAGCTCGGCCTTTCTGTCCGTTGCCTTCGCGACTAAAGGATTTTGAGCATATTCAAAAAAACATCGCGCCCCGCCGGATTATCAACCTGGCGGGGCGCGCGTTTACACAAAAAGAGTGTATGGTGGGAATGTACGCCTATTCGTAGGTGTAGAATCCGCGACCGGTCTTGCGGCCGAGCAGACCGGCACGCACCATCTTGCGCAACAGCGGGTGCGGACGGTACTTGGGATCGCCGAACTCGTTGTACAAGACTTCCATAATGGCCAGATTCACATCGTTGCCAATCAGGTCAACCAGGGCCAGCGGGCCCATCGGGTGGTTGGCACCCAGCATCATGCACTTGTCGATGTCTTCCGCACTGGCGATGCCGTCGGCGAGGATGCCCACCGCCTCGTTGATCATCGGGATGAGGATCCTGTTGACCACGAAGCCGGGAGCTTCATTCACCAAGACCGGCGTTTTGCCGATGGAAGCGGCCAGCTCCACAATGCACTTGCACACCTCCTCGGATGTAACCTGTCCCTTGATGACCTCCACCAACGCCATACGGTCGGCGGGGTTGAAGAAGTGCATCCCGATGAATTGAGTGGGACGGCTGGTGCAGGCGGCAATCTCCGTGATGGAAAGCGATGAGGAGTTGGTGGCGAAGATGGTCTCCGGCTTGCAGATTTTGTCTAACTCGGTGAACACATCCTTCTTCAGCTGCATGTCTTCCACAGCAGCCTCAATCACGAGGTCGGCATCGGCAAAAGTGGCGTAATCCGTCGTCGTGGTGATGTTTTTCAAGATGGCGTCCACGGCTTCCTGTGTGAGTTTTCCCTTCTCCACGAGTTTGCCGTAACCTTTTGCAAAAGAAGCCATAGCCTTGTCCAGGCTGGCCTGGGTTCTACTTTTCATGACCACCGGCATCTTGGCGGCGAAAGCCTTCACAATGCCCTTGGCCATCGTACCTGTTCCGATAACACAAATTTTCATAAGCGATTTATTTTAAATAGTTTAGAGTTTAATGTTTAGAGTTTAGAGAAGCTAATGGCCAATAGCCAACGGCCAATGGCTATTTGTTTCTAAACTCGGGTTTTGTCTTATTCAAGAATGCCGACATGCCTTCTTTCTGGTCCTGCGTTTCAAAGCAGCGACCGAAGGCGTTGTTCTCATAAAGGATGGCATCGTCGGCAGCGAGGTCGTATTCAGCGTCGATGCTTTCCTTGGCGATACGCACGGCGATGGGGGCGTTGGCAATAATCCGAATGGCTAATGCTTCGGCTTCCGCCATCAACTGCTCCGGCTCATAGACGGCGTTCACCAGCCCGATGCGCAGGGCTTCGTCGGCGCGAATGGCCCGTCCGGTATAGATCATCTCCTTGGCATAGCCCATGCCCACCAGCTTGGCGAGACGGTAGGTGCCGGAGAATCCGGGTATGATGCCCAATCCCACCTCCGGCTGTCCGAATTTGGCCTTGTTGGAGGCGATGCGGATGTCGCAGGCCATGGCCAACTCGCAGCCGCCGCCGAGGGCGAAACCGTTCACAGCGGCAATGACGGGAATGGGTAACGTCTCGATCTTGCGGAAGACCAGTGCGCCTAAGCGTCCGAACGCGTAACCCTCTTCGCGGTTCAGGTTGCACATCTCCGAGATGTCGGCACCTGCCACGAAAGACTTCTCCCCGTCACCGGTGATGATGAGCACCCGTACGTCTGCGGGGATGTTGGACACGAAATCGTCCAACTCTTTCAGGATGGTAGAATTGAGTGCGTTCAGCGACTTGGGTGCCGAGATGGCCAGCGTGCAAATCGCATTTTCATTTTTGATTTTTAAATAGTTGTATTCCATATCCGATTATTTTCTTTTTGGGTTTGCAAATTTACAAAAAAATCCGGCCCAAGCGGCTATCCTTCCAAAATCTTCCGGAAAAGCGGGTTGAAGGGTTCCGCCAGCACTTCCACGGGCACGTGCGCCACGGGATGTTCGAACGCGATGCGGCGGGCGTGCAGCAAGATGGAACCATCCTCATTGGAACGTCGGGCTCCATATTTCAAATCCCCTTTGATGGGACATCCGATGGCGGATAGCTGGGCACGAATCTGATGATGACGGCCGGTGAGCAACGTCACTTCTATGAGACTATATCGTTCGGAAGCGGCTAACAGCTTGTAGGTCAGCTCGGCGCGCTGCCAGTCCTTTTTCTCTGTTTCCGACACATAGCTGCGGTTGTTTCCGCTGTTTCTATATAAATAATGTATCAGGTGGTCGGTGTCCGCCGGGGGACGACCCTCCACGATGGCCCAATACTGTTTCTCGATGTTGCGCTGCCGGATAAGCTCGTTCATGCGCGCAAGGCATTTGGAGGTTTTGGCGAAGATCACCGCACCGCTGACAGGTCTGTCCAAACGGTGGACCAGACCGCAGAAGACGTTGCCCGGCTTGTTGCCGACGACACGAATATAGTCGCGGGCTGTCTCCAACAACGGCTTGTCGCCGGTCTGGTCGCCCTGCACAATCTCTCCCGCCATCTTGTTGAGAATCAGCAGATGGTTGTCCTCGTAGAGGATACGGTCGTGGAGTAGGGTGGGCCGATCAGTATTGTTCGGAAGCATTGGGGAAGTTCTGTTCTTTCACATCCTGGATATAATGCTCAATGGCACCTACAATTTCCTCACTGAGATTGAGATAACGCCGCAGGAAGCGGGGCGTGAACTGCTGGGTGATACCCATCATGTCATGGAATACGAGCACTTGTCCGCTGGTGGCTCCGCCGGCCCCGATGCCGATGGTGGGGATGGTGAGCGCTTCGGTGACCTTCTGCGCTAAGGTGGCGGGGATTTTCTCCAACACAAGGGCGAAGCAGCCGTGTTGTTCCAGCAACTTGGCATTCTCGTACAGGGCAGTGGCCTCGTCTTCCGTGGTGGCCCTGACAGCATACGTGCCGAACTTGTTGATGGACTGCGGCGTGAGGCCGAGGTGCCCCATCACGGGGATGCCGGCGCTGAGGATGCGGTCGATGGACTCCAACACTTCGGAGCCGCCCTCTAACTTGATGGCATCCGCTCCCGACTCCTTCATGATGCGGATGGCGGAGCTGAGCGCCATCTTGGAGTTGCCCTGGTAGGTTCCGAAGGGCATGTCCACGACCACTAAGGCGTGCTTCACGGCACGGACCACGGAGGAGGCGTGGTATATCATCTCGTCCAATGTGATGGGCAGGGTGGTCTTGTAACCGGCCATCACGTTGGCGGCGGAATCGCCCACTAACACGACATCGATTTTCGCCATATCCAACAGAGTGGCGATGGAATAGTCGTAGGCGGTCAGCATCGCAATGCGCTCGCCCTCGTTGCGCATACGCTGTAATGTGTTGGTAGTAACCTTGTTGACGTTACTGGAAAGATACTGTGACATAGTCGTAGAATTTGGGTTGCAAATGTACTATTATTAACGATAAATTCCAAAAACACACGCATATTTTCATAATATTAAATCAGCATTTTTTTACTATCTTTGCCGCCGTTATATGCAATTCCCTACTGATTATGTGCGAACGTGTAACCCTGCTCGACAAGACCTTTGTCAAATTCATCCCCTCCGAGGAGGTGGATGCGGCCATTGAACGGCTGGCAGACCAGATAAATAGCGACTACCGCGACGATGATCCCATCCTGTTGGTCACCCTCAACGGAGCCATCGTCTTTGCCGTGGATCTGCTTAAAAAACTGACCATCCGTTGCAAGGTGTCCTGTGTGAAACTCTCCTCCTATAGCGGCACACAGTCCACCAATAATGTGAAAAGCCTCATCGGGCTGAACGAGGACCTGCGCGGCAAGCGCGTGCTTGTGCTTGAGGATATCATCGACACGGGACGCACCTACGGGCATATCACGGAGATGCTGAAGGATTCCGGCCTCAAGGACCTTCGCATCGCCACCATGACCTACAAGCCGGATGCCTACAAATCCGACCTGCCCATCCATTATGTCGGCTTCCCCATCCCGGACAAATTTGTGGTCGGGCGGGGACTGGACTACGACGGCTACGGACGCAACCTGCCGGACATCTACCAGTTAGACACCAGCGTTTGATTTTTTTCGGATTATTAACTATTAACACTATAAAAAAATGACCAATATCGTATTATTCGGTGCCCCCGGCAGCGGCAAAGGCACACAGGCTAAGTTAATTGCCGAGAAGTTCGGCTTCGACCATGTATCCACCGGCGACCTCTTCCGGTATGAGATCTCCCACAAGACCCCCCTTGGCCTCAAGGCTCAGGAAATCATCAATCGTGGCGACCTCTGTCCGGACGACATCACCCTTGGTATGCTCAACAACCACATCCAGAAGCATGCCGACAGCAAGGGCTTCATCTTCGACGGTGTGCCTCGCACCATCAAGCAAGCTGAAATGCTGGACGACAAGTCCCTCTTCCCGAATCTGAACATCGACATGGTGCTCTATCTCTATGTGGAGATGGAGGAGGTGGAGAAACGTATTCTCAAACGCGCCCAGCTTGAGAACCGCGCCGACGATACGCCGGAGACCGTCAAATCCCGCGTTGCCAATTTCTTCGAGCAGACCATGCCGTTGGTGGATTATTACAAAAACCAGGGTAAGCTGATCCAACTCAATGGTATGCAGGATATTGAACACGTGTTTGCCGACATCTGCGCGACGATTGAAAATCGATAATCATGGATAATGCCGCCAACAAACGCCGGATAGCCCTGCTTGGCTCCACCGGATCGATGGGTGTGCAGTCGTTAGAGGTGATCGCACAACATCCTGACTGTCTGCAGTTGGAGGTGATTGCCGCCCATTCTAGTGCCGACCAGCTGATAAGGCAGGCGAAGGAATACCAACCCAACATCGTGGTGGTAGTGCAGGAAGCCGCCTATAAGATTGTCAAAGAGGCATTGGCTGACGAGGATATCAAGGTTTTCTGCGGTGAGCAGTCGCTGTGCGACGTGTGTGCGATGGAGTGCGTGGACATGGTGCTCTCCTGCATCGTGGGCGTGGCGGGCCTGCGCCCGATATACCACGCTATCGACAATGGGAAACAGGTCGCGCTGGCCAACAAGGAGACTCTCGTGGTGGCCGGGGAGCTGATGACGCGCCGGGCTGCCGAGCAGAATATCGGTATCCTGCCGGTGGACTCGGAACACTCCGCCATCTTCCAATCGTTGGTCGGTGAGCATTACAATCCCGTCGAGAAGCTGATCATTACTGCTTCCGGAGGTCCGTTCCGGGGATGGAGTCGTGAGGCCCTGCAAAGCGTCACACCCGAGCAGGCACTGAAACATCCCAACTGGAACATGGGTCCGAAAATCACCATCGACAGTGCCTCCCTGATGAACAAAGGCTTGGAGGTGATTGAGGCCAAATGGCTCTTTAATGTGCCGTTGGACAACATCGAAGTGGTGGTGCATCCGCAGTCGGTCGTCCATTCGTTAGTGCAGTTCCATGACGGGTCCATCAAGGCGCAACTCGGCCTGCCAGACATGAAGCTGCCCATCCAATACGCACTTACATTTCCGCTACGCTTGGAGAACCAGTTCCCCAGACTGGATTTTGCCGACTACCCGCAGCTCACGTTCGAAAAGCCGGACCTGGAGGCGTTTCCCTGTCTTTGTATCGCGTACCAGGCCTCCCGCGAGGGCGGCTGTATGCCTTGCGTCATGAATGCCGCCAATGAGGTGGCCGTGCAGTGGTTCTTGCAGAAAAAGATCGGATTCACCGACATCCCGCGTGTCATCCGTCAGGCGATGGAGCAGGCCGAACGCACCACGCCGGCCTCCGTGGATGAATATCTGGCCATTGACCGCGAAACCCGCCAGCGGCTCCTAACTGAAAACCGATAAGGGATGGACGGCATCGTAGTCAAGTCAACGGGTAGCTGGTATAATGTCCGTCAGGACGACGGTAGGGTGGTGGAATGCCGCCTTCGGGGGCAGTTCCGCATCCATGGCATCAAAAGCACCAACCCCGTGGTGGTGGGCGACCATGTGCACTTTGAGATGGAACCGGACGGCACAGGCACCATCCTGAATATCTCACCCCGCAAGAATTACATCGAACGGAAGTCCACCAATCTGTCCAAAATCAGCCATATCATCGCCGCCAACATCGACCAAGCGTTCCTGTTGGTGACCTTGAAACAGCCACGCACATCCTTGGGCTTCATTGACCGTTTCCTGGTGGCTGCCGAGGGATTCCGCATTCCTGTGTGTCTGGTTTTTAACAAGATGGATTTATACACGCCGGAAGAACTGGCGGTGGTGGAGGAACTTACCTTATTGTATGGCAGCATCGGTTACGGAACCTTGCGCACCTCTGCCGTCACGGGCGAAGGCGTGGCACAACTGCGTAACATGATGGCGGACAAGGTGTCGCTGTTCAGCGGCCACTCCGGCACGGGCAAGAGCGCGCTGATCCGGCAGATAGACCCGTCGCTCGACATCCGTGTGGGCGAAATCTCGCGCCAGCACCAGAAGGGCAAGCACACGACCACCTTTGCCGAGATGTTTCCCGTGGCCGGCGGCTACATGATGGACACGCCCGGCATCAAGGAATTTGGTCTTATCCAATATTCCAAGGAAGAGATCCGGGATTATTTCCCCGAAATACGCGCCTACAACAACCAGTGCCGCTTTGACGACTGCACGCATGTACACGAGCCCGACTGCGCGGTGATGAAGGCGGTGGAGCAGGGGCTCATCGCGGAGACCCGATACCTGAACTACCTGGCCATCCTGGAAGATGACGACATGAAATTAGCTGACTGGAAGTTGGATTGAATCTTTTCTTGGCTTTGCGCCATTGTCCGTTCCGAGGCCCGACCAATTATCACAGTATCTTCCTCGCCGGCAGTTCCAACTTCGAGAACGCGAACAGCCTCTTGCCCAAATCCTTCAGTGAGGCCCCAAGGTGATACACGGTGCCATCGATGATCAGGAATCGGTCGTGGTAATCCGGCCGCTCCTGCACCTCGATGGGCGGGTACTGCTGGCGGTACCGCTCCAGGTCCAGGCGTAGCGTGTCAGTGATCTTCCTTGTCACTATCATAGCACGGACATCCTCCCTCCGCTTTGCCAGCATCAGCAATACCGATTCATCGATGTAGTTGTCAATCAGCACGATGCTTTCCGTGGCAGATTTAATCAAATCCGAGGCAAACGTATAGGCATCGAAAATCTGGCCCTCGTAGAACACGCCTTGTATTGGGATGTTTTTCTCTTGGTCGAGACGATTGAAAATTTCGGCTACTTGTTTGTTTAATTCCAATTGGTTTTGTAGTAATGCCAAGTGATGAAATTCAACCAACTCCAAACGTCGCAGCACAGGGCCATTGGCCGAAATGGCTTGACGGAGTTTCGTGAAAATTCGCATTATTTGAATATTCGTGGCAATTGCTACGGGTGAACGAAGTACGCTGCTTAGCATGGCGATGCCATTTTCAGTGAACGCATACGGCAAGTATTTTATGTTTTGACCCCGTTTCCCGTTCAAGGTCACAAATTGTGACCTTGAACACTCATCCATGCTAAGCTGAAACATGAAATCCTCAGGGAATCTTTCGATATTACGTTTCACGGCCTGATTAAGCACTTTTGTCTCAACCCCATACAGCTTTGCCAAATCGCGGTCCAAGATCACTTGCCTATCCCGCACAGTTATAATCATAGACTCTATTGACACGGATGAGTTTTCTTCCCGCGTACCAGGCGGCAGTGTATCTGCTGCTATCAAATCCTCTCTACTCATTCTTTCGCTCTTCATTTTAAAATGTGCTATTCTTTATTCTATTAGATAACATCCAAGTTGAAGTATTCTATATTTCGTAAAACATTTCGACCATGCTCTGTTTACAATATCTTCTCCGCCGGCAGCTCCAACTTCGAGAACGCGAAGAGCCTCTTACCCAAATCCTTCAGCGAGGCCCCAAGGTGATACACGGTGCCGTCGATGATCAGGAAGCGTAATCATACAGCAAAACAATAAATGCCGCATTGGCAAGTGGATTGCGTGAAAAAACGAGGTGAGTGGAGGCGTTAAGAACACTGACTGTTTGAGCTTGCGATAGCAAGCGAGTTTCAGTGTTTAGCCTTCAGTTGCCCGTTTTTTAGCAATCCACTTGTGTAGCGGCGAAGGCAACTTTTCTTTGCAACTTTCTTTTTTTGCCTGAAAAAGAAAGTTGATAAAATGTTTGACCCTCGTAGAACACGCCCTCTACCGGCGGCAGGGCCGTGCGCACGAAGAGTCCTATTTGTTCTTCGGTTTTGCTGACACGCCGCTCCAGTCTTTCAAATCGTTGGCTGATAGCGTATCCCCGCAGCAAATATTCCTTCAGTACGGAGTTTGCCCATTGGCGGAATTTTGTGGCGTTTTTTGAGCTGACACGGTACCCCACCGACAATATTGCATCCAAATTATAATGTGTAATCCGGCGTTTGACCTTCCGGTTTCCTTCAAATCGAACTACCGAGATTTCCTCGGTAGTTGCCCTTGATTCGATTTCTCCTTCAGCATATAAGTTTTTCAAATGAAAACCTATGTTGTCTTGAGAACAGCCAAACAGCATCGCCATCTGTGCCTGCGTGAGCCACACCGTCTCGTTCTCCATCCGCACCTCCAACCGTATCGAATTGTCCGGCTGGTATAATATGATCTCCCCTGCGTTCATTCCGTTGTGTTTTAATTTGCAAAATTTAATTCTGATGTCTTGGGCGGCCGATGTTTTACAGTATCTTCTCCGCCGGCAGTTCCAATTTCGAGAACGCGAAGAGCCTCTTGCCCAAATCCTTCAATGAAGCCCCGAGGTGAAACACGGTGCCGTCGATGATCAGGAATCTGTCATGGAAATCCGGTCGTTCCTGCACCTCGATGGGCGGGTACTGCTGGCGGTGCCGTTCCAGGTCCAAGCGTAGCGTCTCCGTAAATTTCCTCGTCACAATCATGGCATGGACATTCTCCTTCCGTTTTGACAGCATCAGCAATACGGATTCATCGATGTAGTTGTCAATCAGCACGATGCTTTCCTTGGCGGATTTGATCAAATCCGAGGCAAACGTATAGGCATCGAAAATTTGTCCTTCGTAGAAAACTCCTTCAACGGGTGGCAGGGCTGTGCGCACGAAGAAATCGATTTTCTTTTCTGCATCGTGCATCCGATGCTCAAGTTTCTCGATTCGCTGACAAATAGTGTGTCTGTGCAGCAAATGGTCTTTCAGTACCATATTTGCCCACTGACGGAACCGTGTCCCTTGAATGCTTTTCACACGATACCCGACAGATATTATAACATCCAAGTTGAAGTATTCTATATTTCGTAAAACACTTCGACCATGCTCTGTTTGAACTGTTGCAAAATTTGCAACAGTTGGTTCTCGTTGCAATTCCATTTCCAGATAGATGTTTCGTATGTGTCTGGATATTACAGATTTGTCTCTTCCGAACAATATGTCCATTTGATTTAGGTTCAGCCACACCGTCTCGTTCTCCATCCGCACCTCCAACCGTATCGAATTGTCCGGCTGGTATAATATGATCTCCCCTGCATTCATTCTCTTATGTTTTAGTTTGCAAAAATACAAATTAATACTATATGATTTTTAAAATTGTAAAGTACTTTCCGAGTGCAGCAAGTAAACAAAAATTTAGTATTTTTGCGGCGGTGTTGCGGGGGGAAATCCGCAGCATTCGGAAAGCGCATTTTCGCTTTGTTCCGTAACGTGAAACTCGACACTTCACAAAAGTCAAATCGGGATAATGGGAGAGTGAGTTAGCCTTGTTCGTATTTGTGCCATTTTAGAATTATGGGCGTAGGCTGTTCTCTATTCTTGTCCGGACGGGGATTTGGATCTTCATAAACGGAACAAAAGAAGATGACAGGTCTCGCTTTCTTGTAATTCGTTTGTTCGCTGGAGGCCTAAAGCGAAAGTATGGTTTAATACCAAACAAATACAATATGGGGCTGTTAGATATATTCCAGAAAGGAAAACAAACGTTAACGGAGGTTCAAGAAGAGATTGACAATTGGAGATCTATCGATTCGGAAGTGCTTCGCGCCATTGCAGAAGAGGATCTTTTTTTAGCCAAAAACCTTTATATACAAAAGACGGGAGCATCAAGAGTAAGAGCCGCTTTGGTGGTGGAGAGAATTGCCAAGACTGTCTTGAGAGATTATGACCCCTCCCTAAAGGATGATGTGATGGAGGCCATTGCTGACGTATGGCCTTATGGAGACTCTTCAATTATAGCTTTTAGACCGGATTCCGCCGGCAAGACTGTACATATCGGAAAGGTATGGATGGATACAGATCTGGAAGGAAATTACATTTTTCATTCCGATTTTTTTCGGCATGAGAACGAATCCTATCGTGCTATCATAAAGGATGGAGTTATTTATCTAAATGATAACGGCAATGTTTTTGAAATAGAAGACCTAAAATTGGGAGATATTAATTTTAACACCCAAAATTCAGAGTATATTCGGTATAAAAAGACTCTTGATCGATTTGTGTCGGAAAGTAGCTATGAAACATTTGAACAAAAGGATCTTGAAAAAGTTAAGAATGGAGAGATGAGCGAAAGGGCTTTAATGGCAGCCGCAACCCGCTATAAATTCACTTTTAGCAAAGACCATGATGTATGTTGGAATGAAGTGAGGCTGGATTGTTCGGATCATAGATATAATATTGCAGAGATTTTCAATAGAATGTTTTTTATGTATTATAAAGGAGATCTTAATACCGAACAAGAAGATCCCGATCATTTTCAAAAATGTCCCTGGAAAATAGAATCGATGTTCGATGCTTTTGATTTTGCAATAAAAAAAGATCCTAAAAAGACTGTGGAGCTAATGGATCTTGTATTATCTGATAAATTTCCTGATTTGAATGAACGAGAGAGAATAATATGTATTAAAAAAATCTATTCCTTATGGGAATTTTTCAAACCATATATGGAGAAATCCTATTTGAATGGCAGGATAACAGAAATGTATATCGCTAAGAATGTTGATTTGAACCGCCCAATAGCCGTTTTGGAATTTCATCCCGTAGCAGATAATACGAACTTAAAGAAAGATGTACAAGATGCACTCGAACAAGCGTGGAGTGACACAGCTATAGCTATTCAGTTATTTAAAGGCAATACCAGAAAAATCGTAATATTAAATCACAACGCTAATGTGTGTGGGCTTTTTTCTCCTGTAACGAAATGACAATTTTTTAACAATTAAAATTTATGATGATATGAAAAAAACAAAAAAAACAATTCTGTTTATGGCCATTGTTGCCGCTTTAATGTTTCTGGCTGCTTCTTGTGGAGCCACCGAAGACGAAATGTACACAGCAAAGGATTTTCTATTTATTAAGGTAAATATCGATAGGACTTGGATCAGTTTTTGCGTTTTGTGCATGTATTTGGCTGCTTATTGGATTGGCAGATTCTTGTGTATGAGAGATATAAGGGAAGACTACCCGTCAATTTCATATTTGGAGGCTGAAGATTATATTATGGGATATGCTGATTCGGAATGGGATAAAGCAAAGGCTGAAAATAACATAGTGGGCGAGATTTTATGGCTAGGAGTTCGGTGTGGGCCTTTCTTTTGCCGAGTAACACCTGTTATGATGGTTTACAGTTGGTTTTTTGACTTTGTTCATTTGCCGTACTGGATATTCACGGTTCTAACATGCTTGGCATTACGTTTTGTCCCGAGATGGTTGGGAGTGGATTTGTCTCGTTTCTATAATAAGTGGATTGTAATTTGGAGCGTATTTAGTCTTTTGGTATTTATTACTGCACTTATTGTCAACAAGTAAACATAAGCGTGTGTCCTTTTAAGAAGATCTTTTTTTCGATTGTTTTAAAGTAAAAATGATAGTATAGTAACAATCTCAAAGCCGTCCTCCCAATCAGGGCGGCTTTTTTTTTGTCCCCAAAAGTATTTTAATAGATATATTTTGTATTTTTGCGGCGGTGTTGCGGGGAGAAATCCGCAGCATTCAGAAAGCGCGTTTTCGCTTTATTCCGTAACGTGAAACTCGACAATTCACAAGTCAAATCGGGATACTGGGAAGATGAGCGCTCCTTGTTAGGTATTCGTTTCATACGACATACTCAACGTGGGGTTGTTCGCTCTTCTCATCCATTTGACAGGGAGTCGAGCCCTCACGTTAGGATGAGTCGAGAATGGAATGGCTCCACTTTCTTGTTATATGTGGTGCGCCTTGCGGGCCTAAGGTGCGGAAAAAAAGGAACGATGGCTAAGAACATCTATTTCCGTCCCAAATGGACCTGTGGCAGATATAACGCCGACAAACACGTGGCGCTGATGTACAACCTCATCGCCGGCTACAGCTACTTTTTTGAAAGTTACTCCGCAGATGTAGTGGGGCAGATTCTCAATGTGAAACGAAATAAGAAAGTTTCAGTCGCCGAAGTGGCACAGAGTACCGGTATTGCCGAGGAAAGCATCGAACCATTCTTCCAGCAGTTTGTGGAACTGGGACTTCTCGTCCCTGCCGTGCCTACCAAAGAGGAGATTCTTCGCTACCGGCATCAATTGGCGGAAGTGAAGTGTCGCGAGCAGCAGGTGGAGAAAACCACCCTTGAGAAACTGCCTATGGAAACCTCCAATGCCGAACAGGCCTACTACGACGCGGTGGAGGCGCAAGGCGTGGTGACCTCCGTGATGTTTGAACTCACCTACAACTGCAGCGAAAAGTGCATCCACTGCTACAATCCCGGAGCCACCCGCAATGACACCGAAATCTCCCATCGCGCAGACCGTGAGGAGCTGCAATGGGAGGACTACAAACGCATTATAGACGAGTTATATGATGCGGGGTTGGTGAAGGTGTGCCTCTCTGGTGGAGATCCCTTTTCGAAGCCCATCGCGTGGGACATCATCGACTATCTGTATCAGAAAGAAATTGCATTTGATGTGTTCACCAACGGACAACGCATTGTGGATGAGGTGGAAAGGTTGGCGGATTATTATCCACGGTTAGTGGGTGTGAGCATTTACAGCGGCGTTCCCGAAGATCACGATGCCATCACGCGGGTGTTGGGCTCGTGGGAACGCTCAATGAAGGTGGTGCGACGGCTTTCCGAACTGGCGGTGCCGATGAACATCAAATGCTGTGTAATGCAGCCCAACCTGCACAGTTATTATACAGTTGCTGATCTTGCATTCAAGTTGGGCGCGCAACCGCAGTTTGAAATCAGCATTTCAGATTCCAACGAGGGTGATACCTGCGCCCGCCAATTGCGGCTTACCGAAGAACAGTTGCAAGTGGTATTGCGCGACGATAATGTGCCGCTTTATGTGGGCCCCGAAGCCCCCAACTTTGGTGGCCAACCCCGCGACTTGAACAATATAGCTTGCGGGACAGGTCAAACAAGCTTTTGCATTTCACCAGAGGGCAATTTAAAGCCTTGCTGTGCGTTCCCGTTATCTTTTGGAAACCTGAAAGAAATATCGTTGTCGGATGTATTTGTTAATAATGAGCCGTTGCAACAGTGGCAGCACCACACTTTGCAACAGTTCACCGAATGCGGGCGTCACGATTATTGCGATTACTGCAATCTTTGTGCAGGTCTCGGACAGATGGAACACGGCGATTGGCGCAAACCTGCCGAGAACTGCTGCTATATGGCTAAAATCCGCTTCAATTTGGCACAGAAGATGAAGGAGGGGTATGACCCGCTTCACGGACAAGAATTTGTAAAGGCATTGCAAGCGTTACCGAAGGCCAAGGTGACGCTCCAACGCCAGTATGATACAAAGGGATAAATGGTGTCTCCCGCAGTACACCTATAACCGACTAAATTTTACCAAAATGAAAGTTGAATTGGCTGTGAAAAAACAGAGCAACGTCATCGTAAAAAATGGTTGTTCTAAAGGTAGTCAAATTAGCTGCGGTATCATGTACCAAGCTGGCTAGTCACAAAATCATCAAAGTAGGGCGGCTATTTCGCCCTACTTTGATAATTTAGTATTAATCTTTATAGAATATATTATGGAGAAAAAAACAATTACAGAACCGAAAATTCCACAAAAACCACTTTTACCAGATCAGCCGAAGCGCGCTCCGATTCCTGAGAAACCTTCTAAACCCGTAATTCCTGATACAAAACCAAATCCAAGGAAAAAAGTTTTATGAAAAAAGCGTTGTTTAGTGTCAAAAGTGTTGATTGTCGAACAATAGAGAGCTTTCTCAAATTAAATGGATACCCCTATCTTCGTTGCGAAAACGGAGACGAAACGATGTGGCAAGTCAGCCCTCTTCACGGCCGCAGCTTTGTGGTAGGGCGACACGAGGATGGCCGGTATATTGTGAGTAAAGGGAACGGCCTGTGCTATTCGCAGTACCCGTTCCTTTACACAGCAGAGATGCCAACGGACGTTTGGGGTCTTTTACTCAAAGAGGATGCCCTGCGCGATTTCTATTGTGGTCAGGATGTGCGGGCGTTGGGCATCAAAACCAACTGGATGGAGTGTGTGCTGGAATTGGATTATCCCATTCATATTGAGAAAACCGGTGCGGATCTAAAACCGTGCTTGTTGCAATACAGTGTGGAATGTCCTTACCGCATCTGCGATGCCGCCTTTATGGAACGGGAGCAGATTGAGGCGGAAGTGGCCAAATGGCAGCAGTATAACGAGTCTGGGTGGCAGCAGAACCACCTTGTTGCCGCAGAAGTGCTCATCCGCAACCTGCGTGTCATGCACGACCACGAGGTACTACACAACGCCATCCACGAGCAGAACTACACCTGGGCTTTGGAATTGCTCGATTTCGAGCTTTGTCGCACTCCGCAACACCCTTACACCAAGGCCGACTACGAGCGTCATGTTTGTGACCTGTACGATCGTGAAATGATACATACCTACGTCATCATCAACTACATCGCTGGGGTTTTGCGTGAGAAACAGGACTTCAAAGTCATAGACGGCATCTTCGAAAAATACGGCTACCCCATCAGCAAATGGAAAGTGCCAAAAGACAAGTAATTAAAATTTTAAAATCAAAATATTATGAATTTAAGCGAAAGAATATACATTCGGGAAGGCCAAGGCTCCACAGGACGGATTTTGTATAACTTTTATGATAACTTGGTGCGAGAAGGGCAGACCTCCACGGGTCGCATTGTCTGCAACATCGACGGCAATTACATTCGCGAGGGGCAGACCTCCACGGGACGCATCCTTTACAATTTGGACGGTAACTGGGTGCGTGCAGGACAAGACCCTTGTGGCCGGATTCTGTTCAATATCGATGTGCCATATATCCGGGAAGGGCAACATAGCTTGAATAGGATATTGTATTCCCTTACGCAATACAATTACTTGTGTGAATGAATTGCGTGATCATAAATTAAGAAACTATTCCCCGCACACCTACGGCGTGCGTAAAATGTGATTGGGAACCATCCGTGCTACCAACCCCCGTAGGCCTCCGGCCTGCTTCCGTTCGCGCAAACCTGCCATCCTGGGGGTGTGCATGGCTTCTAAATCCCATTTTTTTCGCTTACCCACGAATCGCACCCCGGAGGGGTGCAGGGGTTGGTAGCACAGGTGTCGCATCCGCATAAGCGTCGCACCCCAGCGGGGGGCAGGGGTGGTAGCACCGATGACGCATTCACACAACAGCGCAGGCCGGAGGCCTGCGGGGAAAAACGCATCGTTGGCGCGTTTGTAGAATGCCGTACGGGAAACGATACGCATTTCGCGGTGGAATTCCCGAAAAACTCCGAAATTTTTGCCCGCCGCACCATGCCTTGCCGGGAGTGCGATTTTTCCGTTTTTTTGCCCTTTTGCATCTTTTTGAGGGATATTTGCAATTTTCTTTCCCAAATATGTAGATTGTTATTATATTGATTTTCAATAAAATAATTTCAAAAGGGACTTGATTTTGCCTTCGGGTTGCTGTATCTTTGCAAGGTATATACAAACTAAATGTTAAACCTAAATTCAATAAAATGGAAAATCAGTTCTTACCCAAAGTAGAAGAGAAAATCATCACCCTACGAAACCAGCAGGTCATCCTGGACTGTGATGTGGCCGAATTGTACGGTGTGGAAACCAAGCGAATTAACGAAGCTGTAAGCAACAATCCCGATAAATTCCCTGAAGGATATGTGCTAATGCTTGATAATCAAGAAAAAGCAGAGGTGGTCGAAAATTTCGACCACCTCCGGAATCTTCGTTTTTCACCACAATTACCTAAGGCTTTCACCGAAAAAGGCCTTTACATGTTAGCGACCATATTGAAGAGTCCGCGTGCGGTGCAGACCACCATCGCCATTGTGGAGGCCTACGCCAAGCTGAAGGAGCTGTCGCGGGTGATTGTGGAAATTCCCCAGCAGCAAGACGATAAGGAAGCGCAGAGGAAGCTGCTTCACCGCAGCGGCCAACTGGTGGAGGAGCTGATGTCGGACGTGCTGCCGAAGCAGAGCAGCGACACCACGCTTGAGCTGAACTTGGCCATGCTCAAATTCCGCCATACTGTCCATCGGGAGAAAGGGGAATAGGCCAAAGGGGTGAACTGGATATTGGGCTGCGGAAAAAAGCGCAACATATCTCCGATATTCGATTGTTTTTTGCGAAATAAAAATTCAAAATTAACAAATGGTTCTTAATTTTGAATCTGTGTTTTGTAACTTGTTTGTTATCAGTATTGAAAAATTTTTATTCGCTATTGGTAAAGTAATTTTTATGTTTTATCTTTGCGGGCAGAATAGAAACAACAAACCATTATAAAAAACAGAACCTATGGAGAAAGACGATCCTATTAAAGAGGCTCGCAGGTATGTGGCCAATGCGGAGGAGGTCATCAAGAAGGCCCAGTATGACCCCGAAATGAAAAGTTATACCGACAGCAAATACATCAAGACGGCGGGCAACATCCTGTGGAGTGGTTGTCTTGTGGCACTCGACGCAGTGTTGCATGTGCGCAATGGGAAAGGCCGTCCCTCCATTGAGAAGTACAAGGAGGCTGCAAAAAAAAGAGACGGAAAGTTGCTGCATTTTGTGAACCTTGGTTACGACACCATGCATTTGTTCATGGGTTATGACGGTTCAAAGGAGAAGAAGGTTTGTGATGCCGGATTTGAAAGGGCAAAAGCTATCATCGACCGCTGCGCCATGCTCTGCCCGGAACCAGTGTGCGCGTGATGGCGTTCCACCCGCTGCCGTTGCGAAAACTGATTAGTGAATAGTAGTCAGTGAATAGTGATTAGTGAAGGAGCGTGGCGGTACCTTTGTTCTTGCCCGTGAGATTATAATAGAAACAACAAACCATAATAAAAAACAGAACCTATGGAGAAAGACGATCCTATTAAAGAGGCCCGCAGATATGTGGCCAACGCGGAGGAGGTTATCAAGAAGGCCCAGTATGATCCCGAAACACAGTCCTATATGGACAGCAAGTATATTAAGATGGCTGGCGACACACTGTGGAAGGGATGTCTGCTCGCTCTTGACGCAGTGTTGCATGTGCGCAAGGGTAAGGGACGACCGTCAATCGAAAAATACAAAGAGGCCGCCGCAAAACGTGACCGCAAACTGTTGCAGTTCATGAATAACGGATACGATGTCATGCACCTTTATATGGGCTACGATGGCAGCAAACAAAGAAAAGTCTGTGATGCGGGTTTTGATGTCGCCAACGCCATCATCGACCGCTGCGCCATGCTACGCCCGGAACCGGTGTGCGCATGATGGGCTTTCCACCCGTTGCCTCCGCGACAAAGATCATCCTACTCATACCGAAGCTTGTTCATGAAATAGACCGGCATTTTGCTTTTCGCACTCCCTTGCCGGAAACGGTATCCAGACAAAAGGAAATAGGGACCATACCACTGGCTTAGCACGATGCTGTACGACATCGGCCCTTTGGGGGTGTTGTCGGGGAACAACTCCGAAGTACGGATGGGGTCCGCCAGATTGAACCGGTAATCCGTTAGCATGGTGGTCAGGCTCTGGTTCAGCGTGTAATAATATATAATGTATGACGGCAGGAACGAGACGCGCAGATGGGTGGTCAGGTTGGTGACCATCAGGTTGTCGAAGGGAACGGAATAGCTCCATATCCGCGATGCGGAGGTGTCGAAGACATGTACTTCCGCGTCTATGAAACGATATCCCATGAAGACGGGTTCGGTGGTGGGCACGCCATACGAGTAGGTGGTAGTGTATCGGTATTCGGGGTAGAAGGATTCCGTCACGAAGGCGCAAATTGAATCGTTTGGATAGATGCGGCCCGCCAGGAACAGCACGTCGGAATTGTTGCGGCTGGTAGTCAGCGACTGCTTAAAAGGATATTCCTGCGGAGTGCCGAATTGGTGCGCGTCGTAGCGTAGGGAATAGATGCCTGTGGCGGTGTTGCCGGAGGTCTTGCGCTGCTGGTAGGTGCCGGCAATCAGGTAAGAGCCGTCGCCCATGCGGGCGATGCGGGCGTTCTGGTAACGGGTCTCTCCCGTGTCGGGGAAATCCACCACGCGGAGGGGCATTCCGGCCATGTCCGTCTCACACAGCCACAACACATTGTTCTTGCTGTTAGACGATGTGTTCACGCAGACCATCACGCGGTTGTCGTCACTCTCCGAGACGAAATCGTCAATGGTGAAGTCGGGGGCGTTCGGGAGCAGGAGGGCGTGTGCCGCTGTTTCCCCTTTAGGCAGGAAGAATATATTCGACTGGCTGCTGTTCACAGGGGCGGTGAACAGCATGTTGCCGTTCCGCACGGTGAAATGGGAGATGTCGGAGGATGGCAGGTTCCGGACGGGATGCTGGTCCATCGTGTGGGTGGTCAGATCGTAGGTAACTAACAGGCCTTCGGGCTCTTTTTTCTTCTTGACGGTCTTCTGGCAGAGAATGTAGAGACGGTCGCGTGAGAAAGCGGAAGCCGTTACCCACAAGCGGCCTGCCAATGGGAAACGGCTTTCGTTTTGTTTCACCATATTCACATCATAATGCAGGATATGGCAATAGGAAGAGTCGTTGACAACGGAAGGGTGGAGCACACATACGCCTAACGTGTCGCACAGGACCCGTTGCAGTTCGGTGGAATAGCGTTCTGCGGGGAATTCCAGACGCACCGGCTTCCCCGGCTGGGCGATGGCGGTTCCCCACAGGATGCACGCCAGCAATAAGAGTCGGATGTGTTTCAAGACAGCTTATTGGACGATGTAGTCAACGTAAATGCCCGGCGTGTGGACCTGTTCCATCGGGATGGTGCCCACTTCGACCAGTTCTTTGGTCTCCACGATCACGAGGTCGGCAGCGGTGGCCATCATGGGGTTGAAGTTCTGCGTGGTGCCCTTGTAGATGCAGTTGCCCACGGTGTCGCAGATGCTGGCTCCAATGAGGGCCACATCAGCGTGGAGGGGCATCTCCAACAGGTACTCCTTGCCGTCGATTTCAATTTTGCGCTTGCCTTGCTCCACCACTGTGCCGAGGCCGGTGCGGGTGAGCACGCCGCCCAGACCTGCACCGCCGCAGCGGATGCGCTCGGCCAAGGTGCCCTGCGGAGCGAACTCTATTTCAAGCTCCTTGTCGTTGAACTGCTGGATGGTATCCGCATTGGTCCCGATATGGGAGGCAATGAGTTTCTTGACCTGATGGTTGGAAATCAGCATGCCGATGGCCTTATTGGGATAGGCCGTGTCGTTGCCGATAAGGGTGAGGTTCTTCACACCCTTCTTGGCAATGGCTTCAACTAATTTCACGGCAGTGCCGGCGCCCAAAAAGCCGCCGAACATAATGGTCATGCCATCCTTTACATGGGATACAGCTTCTTCAATGGAAATTACTTTACTCATCTTGTTATGTTTTTAATACGATATGATTCTTTTTTTATTGGGTTGCAAAGATACAAAAAATACTTGAGCGTTGTCATTGAGAAAACACTTCATCGTTGAAATTAATCAGATAGACGTTCTCCGTGCCGCGGGTGACGGCGGTGTAGAGCCATCGCAGGAATTCGCGGTCCAGGCGCTCGTCAGTCAGATAGCCCTGATCCACCAGCACATGCTTCCACTGCCCGCCTTGTGTCTTGTGGCAGGTGAGGGCGTACGAGAATTTGACCTGTACGGCGTTCAGATATGGGTCGTTTTTAATGCGTTTCGCACGCTCGCGCCGGTCGGTGATATCCTCATAATCCTCTGAAACAGCCAAATAGAGTTTCCGATAATCTTCTATCGAGAGGGAGGGACCCTCGTATTCCAGACTTTCGAGGATAATTTTGATGTCGATGGCAGGATAATTCGGATAGTCGCACAGGCGCACGGTCACATCCGCGAAGCTGAAACCGTACAGCTCCTGATGATGGTGGATGGCCATCACCTCCATGATGTCGCCGTTGGCCAGGAAGCCCACCTCGGAGCCCTCCTCAATCCAATAGTAGTTGTTCTTCACCGCCATCAGATAGTCGCCGGTGGCGATACGGTTCTCCCGGTAAAGCACTCGACTACGGATCTCGTTGTTGAAAAGATACGCCCGTTTGTTGGAGCGTGTCACCGTCACAATCTCATCACAGTCGCAGTTGTCGTACAGATTGTTATACAACTCCTCCAACGCCCCGCCCGGCACGCGGGTGAAGTCAGGGAAAGGACGACTGCTGAAGAGCGGGAAGGAGATGTCGTAGCGGCTGATCTTGTCGCGCAGGAGGGTGGCGTTATACAGGATGCCCGAATCCTCGGCCTGTCGCACCACGTCGGTCAGGGCGCTGCCCCGCAGGGTGAGATGGAATGCCGACTGCAGGAATTCCTCGTGCAGGGCGGGGCTTTCGTCAGCCTGCACGGGCGGCAGCTGCGCGTCATCGCCGATGAAGAGCATCCGGTTGTGTTCTCCCGAATAGACGTGGTCCATCAGGTCCTCTAACAGACTGCCAAGTCCGGGAATCTCACCCATGTTCGCATCCGCGGAGATCATGGAGGCCTCATCTACAATGAAGAGCGTATGGCTGTAGATGTTCTCCTTGCGCACAAAACGGCGCAGTCCCTGTCGGGTGCTCACGCGGTAGATCCACTTGTGGATGGTATAGGCCTTTTTGCCGGCATATTGCGAGAGGACCTTGGCGGCCCGGCCTGTAGGTGCCAGCAGTACGGTGCGCACACGCACATCCTCCAAGGCGTTCACCAGCGCGCTCACCAGGGTGGTCTTGCCCGTGCCCGCATACCCGCGCAGGAGGAATAGGAAGTGGTCGCCCTTCTCGTAGATGAAATCGGCTAGCCGCCCGATCGCCACCTCCTGGGATGGCGTCGGCTCATAACCGAAATGCCCCTTCAAACACCGATAAAACTCCTGCCTTGTCACTATGAAATATTGTTATCTGATTATGAACATTCACAATTTATTGCTTTATACACCTTCCTCTTTCTTACCTTACGCCCCCAAAAACCTCACTTCCTTGAACCCGCACGTGTGTTGTCGGCCATCGTGGTCGCGCAACTGGAGCCTGCCATAGGGGTCCACGTCTTCAATCATGGCTGTAATCTCTTTTTCTCCAATACGATATAATGAAAAAACGCCTCTTTGATACATGTGCTCCATATATTGGTCGTGCAACCTTGTGGCATTTGTCTCGGAAAGTTCCTCCCAATGGTCTGCAAGTGTCTGATGGAGCAATTCCATGACGGCAGGCACTTCGAAGAGACTGCCGGTCTCCAAATACAACGAAGTGGGGTGGGGGATGTCGTCAGGAAAATGTTCCTGATTGACATTGAGGCCGATGCCGGCGACGGTGCCGTTCAGACGGTTGCCCACCACAGTATGTTCAATGAGGATGCCGGCAATTTTCTTCCCGTTTACATAGATGTCGTTGGGCCATTTTATCTGGACCTCCGGAAGATATTGCATCAGGGTCTTTCGGGTGCAGAGGGCAAAATACTCGTTGAAGAGAAATTGTCGGGTGGCGGGCAGCGTAGTGCGGAAGAAGAGGCTTGCTAACAGGTTTTTCCCGCGTTCACTGAACCAGGTGTTGGTCCCCATGCCGCGCCCCGCTGACTGATAGTCGGTGCAAAGCGCGAAAAGATGTGCCAACTCGCTGCCGGCAGCGCGCTCCGATTGCACCATATCAGATAGTAACTTATTGGTAGATGAGGCGTTAGCAATAAATTGGATATGTCCGTTTTTCATACCGCAAAAATAACTATCTTTGCGCACTAATTTTAGGAAATGATGAAAAAAATCAAAATTCTGTTGGCCACCCTGATTGTGGCATGGACGATGACCTCCTGTGTGGACAATTCCGGACAATATGTCGGGCAGCTTTACACGACCGCCCAGAAGCACGCTGCCGTCAATGAGTGCCTGGTTCAAAGCAAGGATTCCGCATTGAACCATCTTTTTACCGATAACGGTTTTTACAGTTATAATAATGGGGCCTACCGCATCGATTATAGCACGGTGGCTGCCGCTTTGATGGACACCCTAAGCCAGCACGGCTTGGGCTTTCTCAGCGATTCGTTGATTTTAGCAACCAACCACTTGGCCTCCAACTGTCGCACCGCCATGTCGGATGCGCTCACCACAGCCATTAAAGAAATGGAATATTGGGATTACGACGGGTTGATTGGCGGAGAGGATGGTTCCATCACGCAATATTTCAAGAAATTCAAGAACGACGATCTGAAAGCCGCCCTGCAAAGTCCTGTATCTATCCGTATGAATGTCTTTAATGTCAATAACATATGGAACGAGATGGTGGCCCAGTACTATTCTATATGCGGCACTCCCATAGGGGTGGACGTCCAGGGATACATCATCAATAAGATGCTGGACGGCGTTTATTCGGAAATGATGGAGGAAGAGCATCTTATCCGCACCGACACGACTCATCAGAACGAAAACACCATTCTTTTCCGATAGACGCATTTTCCCCATTACAAACATTATGAACTTCAAAAATTGATCATTAATTTAAAAATATAGAATATGAGAACCGAAAAACTGTTCAAAGGCAAGACATTAGCCATCCTTTCCGGTGGTGGAGACACTCCCGCCATCAACTCCAGTATCGAATGTGTCCGCAACCGCGCCTCCATGCTCGGTTTCAAAGTGTATGGTGTGCTCCGCGGCTGGAAGGGCCTGCTGGGCGACGGCGACATCGTGGATCTGACCAATATCCCGTACAACGGCATCTATGGCGGCACGGCACTGCTCTCATCCCGTACCAACCCCTTCCCGAGCAAGAAGAATCCTGAGGACCGTTCCCAGCAGATTCTGCGCAACATCGAACGTTATAAGATTGATGTGCTGGTGACCATCGGCGGCGACGACACCAATGGGGCTGCCAAGAAGATGTACGAAACCTACGGCATCCCCGTCATCGGTTTCCCCAAGACCATCGACAACGACTTGCGCACTCGCACGATGCACCATTACAACGGCCAGCAGCATGAGACCGTGTTGTGTCCGGGATTCCCGTCCGGTGCTATGGCCATCAAGAAGCTGACGAGCAAGCTGCATACCACCAACGAGTCGCACCAGCGTATCATGGTGTTGGAAGTGATGGGCCGCGATGCTGGTTGGCTTACGGGTTCTGCAGTCTTCGGCGGTGCCCAGATGGCACTCGTTCCGGAAGTGGAGATGACCAAGGAACGCAAGGAGTTCTTTTTCGAATCCGTCAAGGAAAATTACATGCGCTCGCCCAAACACAGTCTTGTGATCGCCGTGTCAGAAGGTGTGAGATGGTGGGATGACGAAAAACAGGAACTGGGCATGGTGTATGCCTCCTCCGACACCGACGAGTACGGTCATCCGCGTTTCGGCGGCATCAGCGGTACCATCGCCTCTGAAATCAACCGCAAACTCGGCATCGAGGCCCGCGGACAGATTTCCGGCTACATTCCCCGTTCCGGCAAGTGCTATGAATACGACCGCCGCCTCACCTCCACGCTGGCCGACAAGGTGGTGGACCTGCTCCTTCGCGAGGACTATGGCAAAATGCCAGTCATGCAGGACATTGTGCCTTACGACGAACTGGAAGAGTTCCACGCTTCGGAAATCGAGATGGGCAACATCGGCAACTTCCCGCTGCCGGCAGCCTACTACGACGCCAACAAGTTCCAGTTCACCGACCAGTACATCGACTTCCTCTCCAACATCATCGGAGCCCCGTACCGCATGGAGTTCACGCAGAACTTCCCCATCGTGATTCCGGAATAAGCGAGCGGATATAAGCGAATAGTGAATAAGAATACGGTAATTAACTTAAATACAATCCTTTGAACAGCCTCGGAGAGGCAATACGCACGAAGTGCAATTAACCCTACACAAGCGACGAAGGAGCGCAGTGTGGGACCGAAAAAACAAATATCATGTCTGAGTTCATCATCGAAGGCGGCCACAAACTCAGTGGCGAGATCACACCGCAAGGGGCGAAGAACGAGGCCCTGCAGGTTCTGTCTGCCGTGCTGCTCACTGATCAGCCGGTCACCATCTCCAACCTGCCCGACATCCGCGACACGCAACGCTATAAGGACATCCTGTCCCTTCTCGGGGTGAAAATCACCAAGCTCAACAAGGACACGTTCACCTTCCAGGCCGATGATGTGAATTTGGATGTGCTGACCACACAGGAGTTCAGCAAGTTGTCGGCTTCCATCCGCGCCTCCATCATGGTGATAGGCCCGCTGCTGGGGCGTTTCGGCAAGGCATACGCCGCCCGTCCCGGTGGCGACCAGATTGGCCGGCGCCCGCTAACCACGCACTTTGAGGGATTCAAACATCTGGGCGCCGACATTCATCTTTCTGAAGACGGTAATTTCTTCCAACTAGAGGCCCAACATCTGAAAGGCACCTATATGCTGCTCAGCGAGGCTTCTGTCACCGGCACGGCCAACATCGTCATGGCCGCTGTGCTCGCCGAGGGCAAGACCACCATCTTCAATGCCGCCTGCGAACCATACTTGTACCAACTTTGCACGATGTTGAACAATATGGGAGCCAAAATCTCCGGCATCGGTTCCAACCTGCTCACCATTGAAGGCGTGGAGAAACTGCATGGCTGCGAGCATCAGATCCTGCCCGACATGATTGAGGTGGGCAGCTTCATCGGCATGGCCGCCCTCAACCAGTCGGCCATCACCATCAAGAACTGCGCCTGTGAGCATTTGGGTATTATCCCTTACACATTCAAGAAGTTGGGTATCGATTTTGAGCAAAAGGATGACGACATCATTGTCCACGAACAGGAGTGCTACGAGGTGGAGACCAACATGGATGGTTCCATCCTCACCATCGCCGATGCTCCGTGGCCGGGCTTCACCCCTGACCTGATCAGCATTGCGTTGGTGACGGCCATCCAAGCCAAGGGAAGTGTGCTCATACATCAGAAGATGTTCGAAAGCCGTCTTTTCTTCGTGGACCAACTACAGGGCATGGGGGCGCAGATCACCCTTTGCGACCCGCATCGTGCCATCGTCATCGGATTGCACCGCCGTAAACCGCTGCGTGCCACGGTGATGGCCTCACCCGACATCCGTGCGGGCGTGTCGCTGCTCATTGCAGCCCTCTCCGCCAAAGGGGTGAGCACCATCCAGAACGTGGAACAGATTGACCGCGGCTACCAGCACATTGTGGAACGTCTCAACGCCCTCGGTGCTGTCGTCGAACGAAGAAAATGATTTCCTTAGTAGAGACGCGATGAGTCGCGTCTCTACTAACATAAAAAACGTAATAAACCTTCACAAGCCCTGTTTCATGCGCATTACTGGAGTCATCACCACATTGAATGAAGCCGACAACATCGTTGCCTGCATACAATCGCTACAACAGGTATGCGACGAGGTCATCGTGACCGACTCTTACAGTCAGGACAACACCGTGGAACTGGCGCGGAGAGCGGGAGCAAAGGTGTATTTGCACGAGTATATCGGTGATGGGCTTCAGAAAAATCTGGCCCTGCCGTATGCCAAAAACCGTTGGGTACTTAGCTTGGATGCCGACGAACGACTATCGGAAGAATTGGTTGAACAAATTCGGAAAACAAATTTTGATGCAACCACTTACGATGGTTTTGCTTTGCGTCGGCGCAACTTTATCGGCACCCGCTGGGTGAAATGTTGCCGCTGGTATCCCGACTATCTGGTGCGTCTGTTCCGCAAGGACAAGCTACAGTTCGCCGAACTCAAACAGCACGCCTACGTGCCCACGACCAACACCTGCCGATGGAAGGCCGACATCCTCCATTACCGCTACCATAACTACGATGAGCTTTTCTCCAAACCGGAGCGCAATTACAGCACTCGCGGGGCGAAAATCCTCTTCCTGAAAGGCAAGAAAGCTTGTGCCTTGTCGCCGTGGTTGCATGGCGGCGCCGCCTTCTTCGTGAATTATTTCTTGCGTGGCGGCATCTTAGGCGGCGCCGACGGCTACGTGCTCTCCAAGGCCATCGCACACAACAGCTTCTTGAAATACGCCAAATTATTAGAATACCAACGGGATGAATCGGTTCGTGACAGCGAAGACTGGACTTCTGTATGGTAATTATAACTATCTAAATACCAATATTATGAAAAAACTTATACTCTTTTTTGCTGCATTATTTGTTTTTGGAAACAGTTTTGCACAGACCACTATCCCCAATGGCGGTTTTGAGACTTGGGGTGGAAACGGCTTGTTTACCCAGGAGCAGCCGAATAACTGGACGGCGGCCTTGGAAGGAACCGTCACCATTTATGGCTCATACGGACTTCCGGTGCATTTTTATTTTGGAACCAAAAGCTCGGATGCACACAGCGGCAACTACGCCCTGAAACTTGTTTCCCAGAGTATTGGAATCACGGGAATGCCTTCTTCATATCAATTTCCGGGCATCGCTCAAATCGGCAATGCCGAAGGCTTTTCCATTCCGATGTCCACGCTCACGAACTTGGCCGGATTGATTTCCAATATCGGCAACGGACAGCTTGACAGTATTCCTTTTTCAATGGAAGATTTGCAGTCGTTGAGCTCCCTCACGGAACTCATGGCTCCCGGCATCGCGTTCACGACCACGCCCGCCCATTTGAACCTGTGGGTCAAGTACTTGCCTCAGGGCAACGATCAGATGCGAGTGATTGCCTACACGCGCAACGGACAAGTGCCGGTGGGGTACGGCACATACACTTCCGAAGTCGCGATGCCGGACTACACGCAGATTCGCGTCTCGTTCAGCAATGCCTTGGAGGCGTGCGATTCGCTTTCCATCATCATCCTGACCGGCGGCCTCAATCCCGACCCGGCCACGGAGCTTTACATTGATGACGTCACGGTGGATTTTTCTCCCGACGGCATCGCGGAAACAAATGAAAGAGCCTTTTCCGTCTATCCTACGCCGGCAGACGGAGTCGTCACCATTGCAGCAGGTAACGACCGCCCGTACCAGTATCAACTGTTCGACCTGACGGGCAAATCCATGTCGGAGTGTTATCAGGCGAACGGGACAAACATGTTGGATGTTAGCCACTTGTCTTCTGGATTGTATCTGCTTCGCATCAGCCAATCGGAAGGTTCGGTAACCAAGAAAGTCATTGTCCGATAGTATGAATATCTGGCTTGCGCCGCTGCACGGCATCACCAACTATCTTTTCCGAAACACACTATGCCGGCATTTTGCCGGCATAGATTTTATGGTCACCCCTTTCCTGCCAGTGCAGGAGAAGTCCAAGCTTAACGTTAAGAATTGGAAGGATATCTGGCCAAAGAACAATACGTTGCATCCTATTATTCCGCAACTGATGGGTAACCAGCCGGCTCATTTTGTGGATACGATGAACGTGCTGCATGACACCTATGGGTACGAAGCATTCAATTGGAACATCGGATGCCCTGTCGCGCAGGTTGTTCATCGCAAGCGCGGATGCGGCATCATGCCGTATGCCGATAGGGTGGAGGAGGTGGTGAAAACGGTGTGCGCGCAAACCTCTTACCGTTTTTCAATAAAAATGCGCTTGGGCCTGCATCATCCCGACGAGGGCATGCGTATTCTGGAACGACTGAACGAATATCCGTTGGATTTCATCGTCATACACCCGCGTTTGGGTGAGCAGATGTACGAAGGCACGCCCGATTGGGACACATTTGACGCATTTTATAGCTTGTCCCGCCATAAAATCATCTATAGTGGCGATCTCTTTTCGGTGGAAGACTATCAGACGTTGCAACAGCGTTATCCCAACATTGAGGACTGGATGTTGGGGCGTGGCCTTTTACGGAATCCGTTTTTGGCAGAGGAAATAAAGGGTTTGCCAACTGGCAATCAGTCTTCTCGTTTCTCCAAATACTATCAGTTGTGGGTGGAGGAGTTGCGCGCCAGCAGGGGCGATCTCGGAACCTTGCACAATCTGAAAGAATTATGGCACTATTACCGTTATCTTTGCCATCTTGACGACACGGAACTGCGCCACTTGCTTCGAATCAATACTCTGGATGATTTTCTGCCAGAGTCGTTGGGGTATATAGATGATCTGTGATAATTGTTTGGTACTTTTTCTGTCGTTTTAAAACAATCCTGTATATACCTTGATGAGGACTACAGGAGAATTCACTGTTGTATTATCTGGATTCTAAAAGGACAAAAAATGCGTATTGTGTCGTTTTCGTGACGGGTGTCAGGGATCGGAATCCCGAATACCATTGCCCGTCATGCTCTTCAAACGGATGTTGACGGTTCAGTTGGTCGGCGTATTGGAGCAGATCGCCGGGTTTCGGACGATATTCGAGCTTGAACGTGCCGATGGTGTCCGGATGCAGATAGCGTTCGCGGATGATGTGCGAGGCCATACCCATGGTCATGCGCAGGTTGATCTCCACCATCGGGTTGATTTTAAAACCGTTATCTTGATAAATAAACATGTCCACGCCGAGATACCCTTGATAATGTGGGGCGATTTCATCCCCTAAGAAATGCAGAATGGCTTCCCGGATTTCCAACAGTTGTTCCACGGCAATCCATTGGGAAAGATGCTGTTCGATGGCTTCGTCCGTCCAAAGCAAATTGCCGGCATAGCCGTAATGCATTGTATTGAAAAGAGAATATCCACAAAAATGTACTTTTTGTCCTTGACAGCGGAATTCCATGGCAAAATCCTGCACCACATTCAAAAGCGGTTCCGCCATGATGGCTCCCTGACGACGAATAACTCCGCTGATCTGCCGCCGCAGGGTGGGCGAGCTGCTGCCGTGCGCGTACAGGTGCCCGCGACCGTTGCCTGAATAGGGGGATTTGAAAATGACATCCTGCCATTGGCGGATATAACGTTCTGCATCCTCGGGCGTGGTGAGAAGCTCAGCAGACGGTGGAAGTGGCAGTTTGTTTCCCATCTGCTGATGAAGATACCGCATGGCTTTGGCTGCCGTCTGCCGATGGGCCAACGTGCGCAGCGATTCCAAATCTTCACGCGAAGGCAATAATTGTTCGGGCACACCCGCCTCTTGGAGCTGCAGGGCTATAGCATGATCCCATCCCCACGGACAAACCCGGTCAATACCGGTAGGAAGCTCGCGTGAGGCTTCCATAGTTGCGAATGAGAGAAAGTGTTTCTCCTGATAAGGCAGGAACAAGATCCCTTCGTCTTCGACAATGTGGCGAAGAACCGTCGCGCACTCGTCGGCGAAGCGTATGGCGGAGGCAGGGGCCACAAAATGCGGGTCATTGTTGGCCAGTGCGTAATCATGCTCGGGATTGAAGACGTAAAGGGTCATGACAAGTGAAACAGGGAACGTTGTCCGGTTGCTTATTTGCCAATGCAGAAATGGCCAAAGATATGGTTGAGCAGGTCATCGGTGGCGATGGTGCCGGTGAGGCATCCCAAGTCGTGAAGGGCGGCGCGGATATCCTCGGCCAAGAGGTCAGTGGGAATCTGCTGTCGGATGCCCTCACGAATACGGGCAAGTGACTGGGCGATGCTACAGAGCAGGGCGTAATGTCGTTCGTTGGTGAGCAGGGTGGCGTCCTGTATGCGGTGCGCCTGCACGAAAGCCCGCAACTTGTCCTGAATTTCCTCAATGTTGACACGGCGTTTGGCCGAGATGAAGCACACGTGAAGGTCGTGCCACCGGCTGTAATGGGTTGGCAAGGTCTCCAATTCATCGATTTTGTTCGCCACAATGATGAAGAGCTTGTCGTGCATATCAATATCGCGATTGAATGTATCCAATTCAGTGTCAATATCTTCTGGAGTGGTATGCGTTACATCCACCATATAGAGGATGACAGAGGCTTCCTCTATGGCCTGATAGGTGCGTTGGATGCCGATGCTTTCCAGCTCGTCGTCAGACTGGCGGATACCGGCAGTGTCAATGAAGCGGAACAGGGTGCCGTCAATATGGATGGTGTCTTCGATGGTGTCGCGGGTAGTGCCGGGGATGTGCGACACGATGGCGCGCTCATGCTGGAGCAGCGCGTTCAGCAGGGTTGATTTGCCAACATTGGGCTTGCCGACGATGGCCACGGGGATGCCGCGTTTCAGCACGTTGCCTAATTTGAACGATTGGATCATCTTGCCCACTTCATCCTCCAGATGGTCCACCAAGCGGAGCAGCTCGTCACGGTTGGCGAACTCCACATCCTCCTCGCTGAAGTCCAATTCCAGCTCCACCAAGGCGGCCATCTGCACGAACTGTTCCCGCAGCTGGTGAATATGTTTGGAAAAGTCGCCCTTGAGCTGGCTGATGGCTATCCTGTGCGTGGCCTCGGACTGTGATTCGATCAGGTCGGCCACAGCTTCGGCCTGCGGCAGGTCCAGCTTTCCATTCAGGAACGCCCGCTGGGTGAACTCGCCGGGCTGCGCCATACGGCAACCGTTGTCCAAAAGCAATTCCAATATTTTCTTTTGGATAAACAATGACCCATGACAGGAAATCTCCACCATGTCCTCGCCAGTATAAGAATACGGAGCCGCGAACTTGGTCACAACGACCTGGTCGATAAGCTGTTCGCCATCATAGACCTGAGTAAACCGGGCCTGTTGGACAGGAATATCGTTAAAATGGGAGTCGTCAGGGAAGAGCTTGGCGGCGATGGAGAAAGCCTCGCTTCCGGAAGCCCGCACAATGGCAATGGCTCCCAACCCGGAGGGCGTGGATATGGCACAGATGGTGTTTGGCATGACGGTGTTTTTTAATGCGGCAAATGTACAATTTTTTATTTGTATGGACGTTAACCAAATCATTGAGAAAAAACTGTATTTTTGCTGCTCATCCAAGATGAAACATCCATATTAAATATATGATACAAACCATAACCTTTAAGAAATATTTCAATTCAAAATTCATTCTGATTCTATGCTTGCTGTTTCAAGGTTTTGTGTCGGGTCAGAACATCACAATTAGCGGGCACCTCTACGAGAAAGGCAGTCTGGAATCGCTGCCTGGCGGCCTGATTTATGAGCCTGTGTCGCAAAAGAGCACCACCACAAACAGCTATGGGTTTTACTCGCTGACCATCCCTTATAGGGAAAATGTTTTCTTGGTTTTCAACAGTTTCGGGTTCGTCAATGACACCCTACGGATCAAAGCTCCCGAAGACATTGAATACGATGCCCGGCTCTCGAAAATCACGATGCTGGAAGCGGTGAACATCACGGCGGAGAAGTTGAATACCGAGCAGGTGAAGATGAGTTCCATCAAGCTTTCTACCAAGGAGATAAAAAACGTTCCCATGCTGTTTGGGGAGAAGGATGTGTTCAAGACGCTGCTGCTGCTGCCCGGCGTGCAGTCGGCCTCGGAGGGCACCTCCGGCATATACGTGCGCGGGGGCGGGCCCGACCAGAACCTGATCATCCTCGATGAGGCCACCATCTATAACGCCAGCCATCTGTTGGGCTTCTTCTCCGTCTTCAACGGGGATGCCATCAAATCGGTGGAATTAGTAAAAGGCGGATTCCCGGCCCGTTACGGCGGACGACTCTCATCGGTCATCGATATCAACATGAAGGATGGAAACAAGGAAAGCTACCACTGCGAAGGCGGCGTGGGACTGATTTCCTCCAACGTGATGGTGGAAGGCCCGATCATCAAGAACAAGGCCTCCTTCATGCTCTCCGGCCGCACCACCTACCTCGACCTTTTTCTGGTACCCATCATGAAGTTTGTCACGCATGGCGCGTCAACAGGCTACTATTTTTTCGATTTGAACGGAAAATTCAACTTCGATCTCGGGAAAAAGGACAAGCTCTATTTCAGTGCCTATTTCGGGCAGGACAAATTCCATCTATCGGAGAAGGAGAGCTATGGTATTGGCGGTGGGTACGACAAATACAAGATGGGGCTTTTCTGGCAGAATGCCACGGCCACGGCTCGTTGGAACCATCTGTTCACCAACAAGGTGTTCTCGAACATGTCGTTCGTCTTCAGCGATTATACCATGAACACCTATTTGGGTTACAAATACTTCTATGGTATCAACAATCCGGATAATGAGACCTTCACCTCAGATTTCAAGTCCGGCATCCGTGACTATACGTTGAAATATGATGTCACGTACCAACCGAATGCCACGCACCATTTGTTGGCGGGGGCGGCGGTGACCTACCACGAGGCGCGCCCAAACGCCATCACGATGAGTGCCGACACCCTCACGATGCGCAATGTGGAGAAGAACAGAGGATTGGAGTACGCGCTCTATGTGGAGGATGAGATTAACATCCGCAACCGTTTCCGCATAAATCCGGGTGTGCGCTTAGTGGCCTTTTCGGTGCCGCACAAGACATGGTTCTCGCCGGAGCCGCGCCTGACGATGAGCTACAACATCCTGTCGAACTTGGCGGTGAAAGCCTCCTATGCCATGATGAGCCAGAATATGATCCTGCTCTCCACCAGCACCATCGGACTGCCCACCGACCTGTGGGTGCCGGTCACCGACTCCATCCGGCCCCAGCGTTCCCAACAAGTGGCCTTCGGCATCCATTATGATTTGAAGAAGCCGCGACTATCATTCTCATTGGAAGGCTATTATAAGAAGATGGACCATATTTTGGCCTACAAGGAAGGTTCTTCCTATTTCACCAACATGCTTAACGACATCATGGATGAATCGATGCCCGGAAATTTCCAGAAAACGTGGACCGACAACGTTACCAGCGGCAAAGGGTGGTCGTATGGTGTGGAGTTCCTCGTGCGCAAAGAGTTCGGGAAGTTCACCGGCTGGGCCGGATATACGCTGTCGTGGACGAAGCAGCAGTTCGACGAACTGAATTTCGGAGAGCCCTTCTTCGCCCGTTACGACCGCCGCCATGATGTCTCCATCGTGCTGATGTACAGTCCCGTATCGTGGGTCAACCTGTCGTTGTCGTGGGTCTTTGCCACCGGCAACGCTGTCACACTGCCCACCTCCATCTACCCGAGTGAATATCTTGACGAATATCTTGATAATATGGGATCAACAGAGGATGAACCATACTATTTTTACGATTATATTGAAAATTACGGGAAGAAAAACGATTTCCGCATGAAACCGTTCCACCATCTGGACATCGGCGTACAGTTCATTAAGCCGCACAAGAAGAATAAGGGTCAGAGCATCTTTGAAATCAGCATTTATAATCTGTACAACCATCACAATCCCTTCTTCTATTTCACCACGCAGGAACCCCGTTACACCGAAAATGGGGTTGAGATTGTAAATAAAATCCAGCAGATCAGCATTTTCCCTATTATCCCCACCTTCACCTATCATTTCAAATTCTAAATCACACAAACTATGAAAATCGACCGAATCTTATTTTGTATTATATTATTTTTCAGCTATATAACGACATCCATCTTTTTTATAGGATGTGTGGATGACGTGGATCTTGAAAATCAGTTCCACGACACCCGCAAGCTGGTGCTGTACTGCCGTTTGTGCCCTCAATTGGACACAACCTACATATTATTGTCAAGCACCAAACTGCTCTATGGCCACGATACGGGGGACTTCCCCAACATTTCAGATGCTGTTGTAGAACTTTCCGCTGACGGATCGCAGTGGGTGCGCGCTCCCTATGACATGGTACATCGTCGTTATAGACTTACCCGTCAGGAATTTCCGATAATAGAGGGACGTACCTATCACATCCGGGCTTCCTATCCGGGCTTCAAGGACATCTCGTCCACCTGCACGGTGCCCGTGACGCACGATGTCGGTTTCCGCTTCGATACGGTGGCGGTAAGCAGCGATTCGCATTGGGGCGAGGTTTACAACTGGCCGCACAAGGACGTATATGTGCAGTGGCGTGATGTGCCGGGCGTGGAGAATGCCTACGCGTTGAAGTCGTATCATCAAAGGAACATATTCCATGAAACCGAAGAAGGGGAGTGGGAAATGGAATACGGTGGCTGGTGTTACATTGGCGAATGGCTGATAGAGGGCACCAACGATTATGAGTATGTCTCCGATCAGGGCCGTGACGGTGCGGTGATGCGGTATCTGTTCGATGTGGACCTCTATGAATATGATGAGTGGGATGAAGATGAGGAGGAAGAACCGACCCAATATTATCTTTTCTTCTTGGACAAGAGCTGCTACCTATATGAGACCACGCAGACGGATAACAGCGGACTGAATTTCCTGCTTCTGGAACCGCTTCACGCCTATACCAATATTGAAAACGGCTTCGGCCTCTTCGGGGCGTTCAGCATGATGCGGGTAAAATAGTTTTTACGGAACAATATTGGCTTGAATGATGCTTGAAACAGTGAATCAAGAACTTGCAAATTATATAGAATGTTTTATTATTCCCTTGTACGACCATTTTGACAAGGCGCACCAGCGCGATCATGTGCGGATGGTCATCAAACAGAGTCTGGAATTGGCGGCGACGCTGGAGGTGGACATCAACATGGTCTATACCATCGCCGCCTACCATGATGTGGGGCTTTGCGAAGGAAGGGAGCGTCATCATATTGTGTCGGCGCAAATGATGCTGGCAGATGATGAGCTTCGGAAATGGTTTTCGGAAGCTCAATTGCAAACCATGGCCGAGGCAGTGGAGGACCACCGGGCCTCATCCGACCATGCGCCGCGCTCGCTTTACGGGCGCATTGTGGCGGAGGCCGACCGCTTCATTGACCCTGACACCATCATCCGCCGCACCGTGCAGTTCGGTTTGGAACACTATCCGGAATTGGATAAGGAGGCGCACTACGAGCGCACGCTGCAGCACCTGCATGAGAAATACGGACGCAACGGGTATCTGCACCTGTGGTTCGACAATTCTCCCAATGCCGAACGTCTGGAGCGCTTGCGCCAAATGATGGAGAATGTGCCACTTATACGGGAAAAGTTTGAAAAATACTATCTTATGCGGAATGTGGAGCGCATTGGGCAGATGGAACAGCGTCTTGACCATGTGACCGCCGCTGTGCGTGATTTGGAATCGGCGTGGGCACAATATGAGGCTGTTCGGGAGGATATCCGGCAGTTGGACGGCTACTTGGGCAGTGACGACTGGAAAGCGGATCTTGCCGCTGACGAGGCCGGCCTGTTGCCCGCAGACCTGAAACGCGGCGTACTCAGCGAGGACGGCATCTGGAACGTGCTCGCCGCCTGCCGCGAAATGGATGCGAAATTGAAGGGTAGGGAGGAGTAACCGACCGGCTACTCCACCACCACCTTCAGCACCTTCTGATAGTCAGGATTTGAGACGCGCAGACGGCACTCGTCGCCGGAATGGTAAACCGTGTCGCTGAAAATCATCCGGAATTCCGCATTCATTTTGTGAATACTTGATGTGGCCCCTTCCGTCCACGACTCGTTGTACAACAGGAAGTTATCACTTCCATTCGACAGCTCCACCGGATATCCCGTGGCGTATTGCCAATAGAAATGCCAGTCGTGCTTCGGTCCGATGGCCTTAATGACAATCTCCCGATAGGAGTTTATCGGCACCGTAATGCTTTCGGTGGTGATTTCCTGACCATCCATGTAAAATGAGACCATTGGATCCGGATCCTGCCGATCGCACGACATCAACCCTAAAGCCATAAACAACATGGCTAAAACTGCTAACCTTTTCATTTTCAAAATATTAATTTTTAATTATTTATTGTTAATTAGAATTCATACCCCACACCTACACTTCCCAATCCCTTATATCCCGCGCCCAATTCCAGGCTGCCGAAAAAGTGCTTGTAGCTTGCTTTTAGTCCAAACAGGGTGACGTGCAACATGGAGAAGAGTGTGGGCTCGTGATCCTGATTCAAAGCATCGGAAAACCAAGGGTGGCGATGCTCCGGATAGATCAGATTGGAAGAGTTGGTTTCCCCGATGAAGCGCGCCGCGCCAAGCGAAAACGCTGAATAGAGCGTTACATTCGGGCGGTTCAGATAGGAGAAGCGAATGTCTGGCATCACGGCCAAAGTGTGGAACTTGCGTTCGCACAACCCTGTTTCGCCTGATTCGTACAAATGGCTTTGCTGGTCCGTGTAATATGCGTAGCTCAGCGACAATCCGACCCAGAACCACTTGGCCACGCGATAATGGGAAGACAACGAGAACACCGGCGTGCTTCTGAATGAAGGACTGCGCCATGCGTGGTTCGGGTACATACCTTCGGGATAGATAAACACGAAATAGCGGTCAAAGAGCATCACCCCCGTCGGGTCACATACGTCGAACTTGATTTCATGGCGACATAAGCGTTTGTCGCTTGTCCAGTTCGGTTTGGTCTCTTTCTTCCGTTTCTGTTTTTGAAAAGTCTGGATAAAGGCAATTTGCGTGGAAAACATGTTGCTACGCAGGCGGAAAGTGCCGTTTTCATATTGCACGGATGGAGAGGTTTGAGGAGGCAGGAGGTTGTCTCCCTCATGCTCGACACGTATGGAATAGGAGCCGGAAGCAAAGTCGTTGAGTTGGCAGTTCAAGCCGATGGTCCAGCGGAAGAGACCTCCGTGGGGCATCTGCACGTAGATTCCGGCATTGGCTAAAATGTCTATGTTGAAGCGGTTAGGGTCGATAGTCGTAGGCATGAGTTTCAGGTGGTCGTAATAGTAAACGGTGTCGGGCAAGATCAGACCCTGCAGGGAATAGGGACTGCTGATCTCCTTGTCATAGCCGGTAATAAAGGTGTACCAGGGCATCCGGAGGCGCACGCCGGCATCCACCGTCACCCAGACTTTTTGAGCTATGGGCGCATGGAATTCCACTTTCAACGGCATGGAAAAACCGGTACTGTAGATGGCATAACCTGTGTTGTCGAATGGGAGCACGCCGCTCACGTCGCAATGCGTACGGGCGCGGAATGCTCCAGTGGTGCCGTAAGAGAGCCCCGCCGACACGCCGAGATATCGGGCGAAGTGGTAGGCGAATTCCAGTCCCACGCGCCCACCAAGACTGGGTTTTGCCTTTATGCAGGTGCTATTTGACAACATGGCGGACGGAAGAATTCCAATATCAAATAGATAGCCAAGCTGGAAACCATCGAAAGGAGGAATAAGCATTTTGTCCTTAGCTTGATGTCGGTTTTGTTTCTCATTAAAATCTAACTCATAATCTTCTTGGCCTTTTAAGATGGTGTCTGCATTCGTTCGGATTTCCGTTTGCGATGCTCCCGGATTCAAAACATCCAGGTGAAGCGTGTCATGATGATAGACCGTGTCGAAAACCACCAGCGTGTCGTGCGCCATCTGCGTCTCAAATACGTAAATGGTGTCGCGGTGCTGAGCGTGGAGTTGGAAACCCATTATTAATAATAGTATGGTAAGAATGTTACGGAACATAAACGGTGTCCTTGATGATGATGGTTTGGTTGATTTTTACGGTGTCGCGCTGGATGATGGTTTTCTTTATGATGGCAGGTTCAGGATGTTGGCTATTGGCATTTGGCTTTTGGCCATTGGCTTTTGGGATTTGAGTGTTGGGAATTGGCTGTTGATGGTTAGCGGTTGTTTTTTGGGAAAGGGTGATTGGGGGTTGGTCGCTGGAGATTTGCGATTTACGATTTACGATTGTCGATTTGTCGTTGGCGGTATTGTCAATGTCAAAGTCATGGCTAATGTCATAGTCAGAGCTGTCGCACAAATCAACCGCCACCGCTTCTACAGTTGGTTGTGAGTCAGGTTTTTTCGGCTGAATCAGATGTGTGGTCAGCAGGGTGGCGCCCACTCCGACTGCCAGGGATGTGGCGCAGAGCAGAATTTCCCTGCCATGGGAAATCAGCCAGATGCCGGCCCCCGATTGGGATGTGGCGGCTGCTGCCGCTGCGATTTTCTCCTCCGACAATGGCGTGTGTGGCGCGTGTGATGCGTTGCGCACACCTTTGGCGAAGAGCTTGTCGATCTTTTTCATTTTGACAAAAAATTATTTTTCCACAAAATACAGACAGAATCCGTCGTAACAGTTGTCGCACAAGGAGAGCGTTCTCCCTGCCGCCTCGCTATGCCCGATAGTGGCAACGCTGGAGGGGTGGGGTGCGATGATTCCGTTGGTGGCTTCCGTTATCTTCCGGCATTGTGCTTCTGGAATATGAAGGGAAAACCACACATGATACACTCCGTTCCCATTGTCTGGATTGGTGTAGATGGTTTCATCTATGTCACACACAGTCTGATATGAACCGGATGCCACTTTCTTCCCGTCTTTGTAAAACGAGAATCTGCCGTCTTTGAAGACGAATTGAGCATCGAAGCCTTCACTTTCAGGGGTATAACTAACTCCGGCAAGGCCGCCTGATGTGCTGGCCCACAGCCAGGTGCCGTCGAGGCCGTCCTTTTCTGGTTTGCATGCTGTAACGATGACTGCCAGCAGCATTGCGATTGCGAAATAACATGTCTGTTTCATAATGTATATAATTTTATTCTCTAAACTCTAATCTCTAAACTTTAAACTTTATTCTAACCACCCCCGCAGACCTCCGGCCTGCGACAATGTATGTGTCATTGTTTTTCTACTACCCACCCCCGCAGACCTCCGGCCTGCGACAATGTATGTGTCATTACTCTAACCCCTCAACTCTAAACTCTCAACTTTTCCCTTGCGCGGATGAGCAGCCGTTGCTGGAGTTCGGCACGGGCGCGTGAGAGCAGCACCTTGGAGTTGGCCACGGAGATGCCGAGTGTCTCGGCGATCTTCTTGTGCGGGTAGTGCTCCACCGCGTAAAGGTTGAAGACCGTGCGCTGCTTGACGGGCAGCGTCCCCACCAGCTCCACCAACTCCTCTTGGGTGAATTCCGCGCCTTGGATCAGCGGATCGTCGTCGTGGGATTCCTCCTCTTGAACGATATCATCCTCCATCTCCACCATCTCCGGACGGTTGCGCAGGTACATGAGCGCCTCGTTGACGGCAATCTTCCTCAGCCAGGACTCGAAACTGCCCAAAGCCCGGAAGGTGCTTCCTTTCTCTATCGCTTTCAGAAACGCATCGTGCGCCAGATCCTCCGCCAACGGCCAGTCACTGACATAGCGGTAACATACACCCACCATCTTCCCGATGTGGGATCTATACTGCTTTGTCCAGAATTCTGCTCTCTTCATCCTATCGTTCGTCGTACATTATTAAAGATGCAAAAAAACGAAAAGGTTACAGATTTTATTTTATGATTTTTTGATATGCTAACCGTTCATCGCCTGACAGCAGATGGATGATGCCGCAATAGGAGAAGCCGTGCTTCAATATGTTGTGCTGCATGATTTTGTTGTCCCGGTGCGTGTCGATGCGGATGTTCGTGTCGTGCTGGAAACAGAAGCGCATGATGTCGCTGAAAACGCCATGCACATCCGGATAGCTGGCAATACGGTGGACGACGTGATAGGGTAGGGTGTCCTCAAGCCATTGCCCGCCGAAGATCTTATGATATGTGGGCTCGGGCGATGAAAGGTAGGCGAAGTAGCCGACCACTTTGCCGTCATCCACCACCACGAAAGCTCCGTTCCGTTCCATGTCAGCGGTGATGACCTCCTCCGACGGATAGCCGTCCACCCACTGGTGGCAATTGCCGGACTGCCGCATAATCTTCTTTGCAGCGTCCATGACCTTCATGATGTCGGCCATATCTGTCGCGTTGGCTTTCCGAATAATCATCAATGAGTTGTAAATACTGAGCGCAAAGATACTGAAAATATTTCAAGCGGTGAAAATAATCGGTGTTGTTAATATGAATTAGTCAGTGTTTTTGCGCATTAATTAAAAAATGAGCCCTATTCCAATAACATCATTCGTTTTGGCCCGTCGTCTTCATCGCCCCTAAACAGTGAATCCTGACTACTCTGTTGCTGTCGGTTTCGGCGATGTGGCGCAACAAATCCAAGTAGGGTTCCACAAACTCCGGCCGGCGCTTGCCGAGGACGCGGAACATTTCTGGGGCCTCCATCCGAACACGATCGTCGCAGTCGTGCAAGAGTTCTGCAAACAACGGCAGGTAGTCTTTATACGGGTCGGGCGTGTTGGTGGCGATGTTCTCCGATGCCCAGATGAAGGCCAGCCGGACGCTCGCCTCTTCGTCGTGGGCGAAACGGAATAGGCCAACCCAATACGGCTCAATGGACGAATAGCAGCCCCGCCCGATTCTGCCGAGGGCATTCACGGCACGCTCCCGCAGAAGCGGCTCTGCACTATCGCAAAAAGCGGCAATCTCGGGAACAGTGCCCTTGATGGGAAACGGGAACTTCAGTCCCATCTCACCTAACAACCACAGCGTTTTTGCCTTGATTTTGGTGGATTCCGACGACAGCAGCGAAGCAACGAATGGGATGTTTTCCTCCCATTGGTCTTTGCTTTTGGTCAGGGTGCCGAGGTTTTTGTAAAGTTCGGGGTCGGTCATAAAAGTTTACTGTTTAACCCGCTTTAATGTCAATATGTTTACCATCGTGCCGCCTTTGATTGAATCAACAGATGTGAGTACAAGTTTGTCTTGCGAAAGGGATTCAATTACAAACCAGGGATTTATTCCAAGCTCGTTGTCCTCTCTCAACATAAGACTGTCGTTTCTCAAGAAATAGCTGTATTGCATTGTGGTCGAATCACCATCAGCATATCCAGTTTCGTAATAAAATCCATTGTCATCGATACGCCATAGGAATTTAGGAGTAACGCTTTCGGTTACTTCTTTACCAGAAATGGTCTTTGTTCTATTCAATTGTACGGCTTTCCATTCGCCAAGAAGCATTAACTGCCAATCGTATTCAAAACCTCCATGGCAAGCCACACTGTCGTTGAACTCGTTTTCAAAAACGGTGTCGTTGTCCCGCGCTCCACTCTTGCAGGCGGTCATCATTGTTAGGGCGAGTACCACTGCACATATAATTACTGTTTTCTTCATGTTTTCTTTACCTATATGTACAATTGAAAACTATATTTTGTCTTACACGCCTATCATTCTGTAGCTCCGATTCCTGTTCCCGCCACGGGACTCAATATAACCGAATCCAGTGAGCTGGCGCAAGTAACGTTTGGCGGTGGTGGAAGTGAAGCCGAAATGCTGCACTATGGCTTCGGTGGTAAACTCCTCTTTATCGGCCACAAAAACCATTATATCGGCCAGTTTCTCGGCCAAAGAGGGTTTTATCGACCATTTATCGAGCATTTTCTGCTTCAGAGTGGTTTTATCGACCATTTTTTCGGAGGTAGAGTTGAGATATTGGTCGATATCTGTCTGCAGGTGTTGCGCGTACAGATGGGCCATACAGTTTTGGAAGATGGCTATGTCCTCCGCTTCGCGGGTGTCGATAAGTGCCTGGATGTAGGCGGCTTTGTCCTCTATCAGCACTTTGGTGGGCAGTACACCGAACTCCCACTGCAGCAAGTTCATCAGCAGGCGACAGGTTCGCCCGTTGCCATCAGCCCACGGGTGGATGGTCACCAGCTCGTAGTGAGCCCAGAAACTGAGGTCGTAAACGGCGCACACATCCGTAGGGTCAATCGCTTTGCGGCGTCTATTCAACTCATCGCAAAAGGTCGCCAAACGTTCCGGCACCCTGAGATAGGACATATACGATTTCCCGCCAGGACCGGCACTGACGTTCAATTTGCGCAACTCGCCCTTGGCGGCGGAAAAATTGCCACCCATAACGCTATACTCGCTTCCAGTGCGGGCCATCACCTTCGAAGCCAGCGTGATGAGCCACTCAACGGTGATAGGCTCGTGCCGCTTAATCCACTCGCGACCATAGTCGTAGGCATCCTTGAGGTCAAGGTTCATCAGCTGCTCCAACATCGTGCGCTTGCTGGAGGTTATACCCTCGTCGAAGAGCAGCTGCGCCTCCACCTCAGTCACCGTACTGCCCTCAATGGCAGTGGAATGCACAATGATGGAGTACAGATAGAACTTGTCGTAGTCTATCTGCGAGGAGATGCCTAACTCGCGATGGCGGTCAAGCAGTTGCAGCAGTATGTCCCTGTTCTCATTCGTCATTATGATGTCAATTTTTCGGCAAAGATACCATTTTTTACAAAATGCGTTCTCCTATTGCAACAGCTTTTGTATCTGTTTCTCCGTGGCAATAGGCAGGATAGAACGCAAATGCTTGGTCATGCGCGCCCACGACTCTTCGGGAGTGCGGTTTGTCAGGCATGCCTCTTTGCCATATAGCCGCTCGGGCGTGCTCAGCAGCGACCACCCCCAACCGTATTTGTTCCCATGCTTGTCGCGGGGATAGACGAAGTCCTCCGTGACGATATACGAAGCCATCTGCAGGCGTGTGACGTATCCATCGAAACGGCTGCGCATCTTCGGGCCGTCGAAGCCGCATAGGGCGCGCAACTCGCGGGTGACGAGGCTACCCTGTACGGTGAGAGCGTGCAAGATGGCCTCTTCAATGCTTCCCACCTCAGGATTGGGATGCCGGCTGCGCCGGTAGTTGCAGAATTCGGGCCACCATTCGCGACTGATGAACCCAGCCTTGCCGGCGAAGAATTTGCCATAGACGTGGCCGCCTTCGGTGATGACCTCGCCCTTCCACTTCCACAGCGGCCAGTCCCATCCGCCGTCCTCAAGCACCACATAACGGCAGTTCTCATCCACCAACTCCTCGGCGGAAAAACCAACGATGCCACTGTCTAACAGGGGCAGGAAACCGATGCGGTCGATCAACTCCATCAGTTCCACGCTGTTGTGGATTTCCATTTTGTAGATATTGTCCATACTGTTTATATTATTCCTTTTTGTATGCCGTATGCCGCTTTTTCAATCCCTCTTATATCAACACCTTTTGTCTGTTAACGTGTTGTTTTGCCTTGCAAAAGTACATATAATTTCGGAATCCTAATTCATTCCTAGAAACATCACAAATCTTTCATGAAAATGTCGTAATTTTGCGGCATCATTCGAATTTGAGTGGAATTTTTAAATTTACGGCAAATGAATGCACAATCTTCCTGGCGTGTTTTGAGCATAACGATTGTTTGTTCCATAATGTTTTCTTTGGGCCCTGTAAGCGGATGGACGCAAAATACCTTCATTAAGGCGGTGGAGACTCCGGATGCGTCCACTCCGAAGGTTCGAGGAGAATGGTTGCTCACCTCGCACTGGACACAGAATTATCCGTATAATTCCCTTTGTCCAAGAGACCCCCTGAATAACTATTCCAGCAGTTATGCCGGATGCCCTGCTGTCGCGATGGGGCAGATTATCAACTATTTGCGCACAACCCAGAATACGCGCTTTTCCGATAGCGATGATTATGCACATCACTACGCAGGACGCAACTACGATATTGATGACGACTGGGAAACCCTGCAATTCCCGTCGTTTTCGCAGTTGAACGAGCTGTTGGATTCCGTGGATGCCACGTTCCTGCGCGGCGAGGATCTTCCCGACCGGCTGGCCGCCGCCCTGATTTTCGCTTGTGGCACGGCCTGCACACAGGTTTACACTTCGCAAAGTTCCGGCACCTTCGCAGTGGATCAGGCGTTCGCGGCCTACCAGCGATTTGGCTTTGCGGACTGCCAACTCTTTCGCGAAGCCGATTCCGCCATGTACGCCACTCTGATTTCCAATCTGCAAGCCGGTTATCCCGCTCATTTGGCCGTTGAAAATCCCGAAGGTACGGTCGGACACAACGTCGTGGTGGATGGATATCGCGAAACGGATGGCAAGTTCCACATCAACTTCGGATATGGCAACTCCCTGGACGACTGGTACGATATCCCTGATGCCAACTTCTATTACGGATTGACCAAGTTGGAAGGCATTATTTTGAATATTATACCGTCATCCTCATCGGCTGTTCGGGAGCCCTCCCTACAACACTCCTTGGTGGTTTATCCGAATCCGGTTTCCGATGTTCTCTATATGAAGAACCTTCCCAACAAACAGGTGGAGTATTCCATTTTCAATGTTTTGGGGCAAAGGTTGGTTTCCGGAACCTCTTCCGGATCCATTTCTGTTTCAGAATTGGGAGAAGGACTCTATTTTTTGCATATAAAGAGTGAAAATTACCGAAAAACAATAAAATTCATTGTAAAATAAAGAATGTTTCTGTAGTTACATCAATCTGACCTTTTTGAACAATAAAGAATCCATCATATAATGCTCCGTCTCTGGGCGGGGCTTTTTTGTTTTCATACAATATGTGAAATCATTTTTTCTTACCTTTGCACATTCCTTTCGAGAATTATAAATTTATATACCTATGAAGAAAATTTTTATCGCAATTGCTTTATTGGCAATGATTTGTACCTGTTGTAAAAAACAGGAGCGCTCCGATGCGAAGGTCATCGGGAAACCCGAAATCAAGGTGGAGGACGGACGATTCACTCCGGAGGTGATGTGGGCGTTGGGCAAGATGGGCGAAAAGGCCGTCTCGCCCGACGGCAAGCAGATCGCCTATACAGTCACCTATTATGACATGGAACAGAATAAGGGCAATGCGGACATTTATCTGATGAACTCGGACGGCAGTCATGTGGCGCGCATCACGACCACAGAGGCCAGCGAGTTCAACTTGGTGTGGAAGGACGACAACACGCTGCTCTTCTGCCGCGACAACGATATCATCTCCATGGAGATCAAGAACGGCAAGGAGCAGGTGCTCGCCACATACGAGCGCGGCTTCGAGGGCTTCAAGCTCGCCCCCGACGGCCAGTCCGTCGTCTATATCACCACCAAGCCGGTGGTGCGTCCCGCACACCTTGAAAAGCTCTATGCGGGCCTTGACAAGACTACCGGACGTATCAACGAGGATCTGATGTACCGCCATTGGGACAATTGGGTGGATGAATACCCGCAGATATTCCTCGCCGAGTTTGACGGCAAGAAAATCGACGTGGACAACGCCGTCTGCCTCATTGACAGCACTTTCGAGTGCCCGATGCGCCCGTGGGGTGGGGTGGAGCAGTACAACTACAGCCCCGACAGCAAGAGCATCGCCTACACGTGCCGCAAAAAGACCGGTGCCGACTACGCACACTCCACCAACAGCGACATATTCCTCTATGACATCGCGAAGAAGACAACCCGCAATCTCAGCGAGGGCATCATGGGCTACGATCAGAACCCCGTCTTCAGCCACGACGGCAAGCGCATTGCCTGGGAGAGCATGGAGCGCGACGGCTACGAGAGCGACAAACTGCGCCTGATGGTCATGGACCTCGCCACCGGCCAGCGCACCGATTTCTCCGAGGATTTCGACTACAACTTTACCAACATCAGCTGGACGGATGATGACAAGGAGATTGTGGGAGTGGTGAACTATCGCGGCATGGACGAGATTTTCGCATGCAATTGCGCGACAAAGCAGTTCCGCCAGATCTCGCACGGTTACCACGATGTGCACGGCTTCGAGCTGGTGAACGGGAAACTCTATGCCGACCAGGTCTCCATGCAGTATCCCGCCGAGATTTTCGTCTATAACCTGACCGACGACAAGGCCGACGGCAAGAAAATATCCTCCATCAACGATGACGTGCTCTCGCAGGTGCGCATGGGCAAGGTGGAGGAGCATTGGATCAAAACCGTGGACGGCAAGGAGATGCTCACGTGGCTCATCTATCCGTACGACTACGACAGCACGAAGATCTATCCTGCCTTGCTCTACTGCGAGGGCGGACCGCAATCGATGGTGAGCCAGTTCTGGAGCACCCGCTGGAACTTCATGGTGATGAGCGGGGGCGGCTATTTCATCATCGCACCCAACCGCCGCGGCACAATAGGTTTCGGCACGGAGTGGTGCGAAGAGATCAGCGGCGACTACGGCGGGCTCTGTATGCAGGACTATATGGCTGCCGCCGACTTTTTTACCGACAATGTGAAACAAATTGACAAGGAACGTCTTGGCGCGTGCGGCGCCAGCTTTGGCGGTTACAGCATCTACTGGCTCGCAGGTCACAACCACGATGTGAAAGGCTATAATGAAGGCCGTCGTTTCAAGGCGTTGCTGGCCCATAACGGCATGTTCAACTTCGAGCAGCAGTACTTGGAGACCGAAGAACTCTGGTTCGACAACTGGGACATCGGCGGTCCGTATTGGGATTGGAACAACCCGCAGATCAAGAAGAGCTACGCCTGTTCCCCGCACCTGTTTGTGGACAAGTGGAATACGCCCATCTGCGTCATCCACAGCGAGTTCGACTTCCGCATTGTAGCCTCTGAAGGTATGGCCGCCTATAACGCCGCCAAGATGCGCGGACTGGAGGCCCGTTACCTCTACTTCCCCGATGAGACTCACTGGGTGTTGAAACCGCAGAACAGCCTCCTATGGCACCGCAACTTCCTCGACTGGTTCGACGCACATCTGAAGTAGAAGGGTTGCGTTATGGAGGATAAGAAGAAAAAAAAGCATTTTCTGGAGAAGCCCCAGTATCCTGGCGGGCAGAAGGCCTTGCGCGAGTTTGTGAATGCGCATCTGCAATACCCGGAAGACGCAATGCAGCAGCGTATTGAAGGCGTGGTGACCGTGGCTTACATGGTCAGCGACGATGGCGAGATTGTGAACCCCACCATCGTCAAGGGACTATGCCCGTCGTGCAATGCGGAGGCCATCCGTATCGTGAACCTGCTGAAATACGGAAAGGCTTTCAATCGCGGCGTGCGCCTGAAGGTGAACAACAAGATCAACATCCATTTCAAGCTCTCGCCGGCCCCCACGCAGTCCACCATCTCCTACACCGTCCAGCCGGCCAAGCCGAAGGCCAACGACTCAAAATCCAAGCCGGCATCGTCCGGCTACCAGTATAGCATCGACATATCTTAAAGGGTAGGGGCGTCTCTCCCCGAAACGCCAATGAAAAAGCCCATGCAAACATCTGTTTGTATGGGCTTCTCTTTGTGGGAACTACTAGATTCGAACTAGTGACCCTCTGCTTGTAAGGCAGATGCTCTAAACCAACTGAGCTAAGCTCCCCTGCCATTAAGGCGCTGCAAAGATAGGATTTTTTTCAAAACCCCCGTCCCCGCATCTGATTTTTTTTCTACTTGATTAGTAGTGTGTTAGAATTGGAATCCGACGCAAAGGTTTATGAACTGCGGCTTCTTCCCTTCTTTGTTTGTGAAAAAAGTACGCACACCATACTTGTAGTTGGCACCAATGATAATGGGGCCGAATTTGAAGTCCAAGCCCGCATTGGCGAACAGCATGTTCTGCTCCAAGGTCTTCTTGGAGAAGTCTATGGTGTTGTTGCTGACACTGACCAGTGGCTGGTAAATGATGCCGGCGTAAGGTTCTATGGCTACCACTCTGCCTAACGGGATATAGCCCATAAGTTTTACGGGAATCATAAGACTATGCAGTTTTACGGTCTCATTATGAAACACATAGCTTCCGTCAGGGTTTTTACGGCTGAAATCGCCTTTGAAGAAGCTATATCCGAAACCGATTTCTCCATAGATGAATTTGCCGCCACGGAAGAAGATGTATCCATCCGGATTGATAAGACCGTCCAGCGTGGTGCCGTCATTCGCATAATTGCGTTCCAATGTGAAGTTGGTTTCGACTTTGAGACCGAACTGACGCCATTTCTGGGCGAAGGCGGTAGTGCATAATACTGTTAAAAGAAGAATGGCCAATAACTTTTTCATAATGTGTCTGCGTTTGGATTCTGATTATGTGATGTTTCGTTTTTTTCAATAGTGTTATACTGGTTCATAGTGCGTTGCAGTCCAGCCGTGGCGAATGAGCGGATGGCTTCCACCGCCTGGTTGATGCAGGGTTCGATGCGTTTCAGTTCCTCGGAGGAGAAGCGTCCCAGCACGTAGTCCACCTGGTAGCCTTGGGCGAAATCCTTGCCGATGCCGCAGCGCAGGCGCGGGAAGTTGCTGTGCCCTAACTGCTCGATGATGTTAAGCAGTCCGTTGTGCGAACCGCCGCCTCCCTTGGGCTTTATCTTGAACGTTCCCACGGGCAGGTCCAGATCATCGCACACCACCATGCAGTGGTCGGGCGCGATGTCTTCGGCAGTGAGCCAGTATTTGACCGCCTTGCCGCTCAGGTTCATGTAAGTGGTGGGCAGGATCATCACCAGGGTGCGACCTTTGTAATTGGCGCGTGCCACGTAGGCCAGTCGATCGGTCTTGAACTCCGCCCGCAGTGCCTGCGCCAAGGCGTTCACCACTTCGAAGCCGTAGTTGTGCCGCGTGCCGGCATACTGCTGCTCGGCATTGCCCAAGCCCACTATCAGATATTTCTTGTCATTCATTGTCCGTCTCCTCTGTTTGGTTTTCGTCCGTCATATTGACTAAAAAGGAAAAGTTCAGCTTCCCGTAGATCCGATGCTGGAAAAAGTGCGGATTTTCGGAAAAATCATGCTCTTTGGAATGCTCCAACACCAACCATCCGTCCGGATTCAGCAGTTGGTTCTCGAACACCAGCTCCGCCACCTTCTCGATGCCCTCCATCTGGTAGGGTGGGTCGGCGAAGATGATGTCGAACTTCTGCCGGCAGGCTTTGAGATAGGCGAATGCATCCTGCCGGATGACCATGAGCTGGTCGTACTGGAGCTTTTCTGCTGTTTTGCGTATGAAATTGGTGCAACGCTGGTCCGAGTCCACAGCTATCACCGACAAGGCCCCGCGCGAGGCGAACTCGTAACTGAGGTTGCCCGTGCCCGAGAAGAGGTCCAGCACCCGCACCCTGTCAAAGTAGAAGTAGTTGTTCAGGATGTTGAACAGACTCTCCTTGCCCAAGTCCGTCGTGGGCCGCACCGGCAGATTGTCGGGCGCCACAATGTGTCTTCCTCTGTTTTTTCCGCTTATGATCCGCATATCTCTCAAATGAAAACAACGTGGTTGTGATACTGTTGCAGCAGTTCGTTCAGCTTGCGGTTCGGCTTGCTGAAATACTGGACGAAGAGGGTCGGGGCATCCAATCCGAACTGCATGACGCAGTTGAGGGTGTAATATAGCAGGTCCACATTCTCCATGCGGGTGGTCCTGTTGATGAGGGAAGGCTCGTTCTGACGCATCACCAGCACATCGGCAAAGGTGTCATCGATGGAAAGCATCACGGCATCCGGGCAGCCCTGCTCGGAAAGGAAGCGGTACAGGATGGAAAGCGCGCTGACGAAATGTGGCACACAGGCCATGCTGTTGACGGTGTCGTATTCGTTCTGGTTGAGGAAGTACAAAGCCCGGTAATGGCGGATCGGGTCGCTGAAGTGCTGGCCGATCTGGGTGATGTCATACTGCATCCGCAGATAGTCTCGGGCCTTGGCCTCATCATAAATCTCGTCCGGCACCAGCATGGGCGGCGTGGTGGCTACCACAATATCCACGGGCTGCGGGGTCGCATCCTCAAAATGGAAGAAAGCGGGTGCCTGCTTCGTCAGTAGCACATTCTGCGTGTTGGGGTAGTCCTTACGGAGGATTTTCCCGTTATCGGCAGAAAAAAGCGAAAATCCACCCGGCGTGAGCCGGATGGATTTCGTGTAATATGTGGAAAGTAAAGCATTCATGTCGATTACTCCCATGAACCAGCGGTGCTGGCCTCCGTGAGGGAACCCATGTACATGTCCTCGTACTGGTCCCGATACTGTTTCTCGTCCGCCAGGTTGTTGTAGAAAATCTTGTTCCAGAGACGTTTCAGCACGCCGGCGTTCTCAGGCGTGATGCTCTTGTCCATGTTGACGAGCACATCCTCCAGCGGCACGTCAATCCTGTAAACCGGAACTTCATACGTCTTGCTGGCGATGGAACCGACCTGCACCTCGTACTGTTTCTTGTCGCTGAAGGGGATGTATTGGAAGTTCTTGAAACTCTCCTTGGTGAGATTCTTGTCCAATTCGAGCATCTTGTTGAGGGCGGGTACCTTTACCACCTCCTTGTGGATGAGACCCAGCTTGAAGGCTTCGGCCTCGCTCATGGAGTCGGGGAAGTTACCCACGTTCTTCTCAATTTCCACCGTGCCGTTGTTCACGAAATCCACCAGACTGTCCATCGTGGAGGCGTACTTCTTATACACATTCTTGTAGATGGCCTGGGCGCTGCGGATGGTCAGCAGGTTGTTCACATTGGCAGCCTTGCGCGCCTCATACACATTCTTGAATTTTTCGGGGCGCATGATGCTTCTGGCGGCGAAGATGGCCAAAAAGACGACTGCAATAACTAACAGGATACTGGTTAATGTTCTGGCTTTCATAACTTTATTGTAATTTTATTTCTAATATTGCATTTTTATAAAAAGTAGGCAAAAGTAGTAAAAAAACGGCCACACTCCGCCTTATAGTGAAAAATATTTCACCTCTGGATGTTAAAAAGTGATTCGATGGATGCCGGCAGGGTATTTGTGCCCGACAAGCTGTCGCAGCCGCTGGTAGTCGGAGGGGTTCTGCACGAAGTCGATCCGCGTGGCATCCACCAGCAGCACTGGCATATTGGCATGCTGACGGAAGTAGGTCAGGTAGCTGTCCTGGATGCCGGCGAGGTACTCGGCGGTGATGTCCTTTTCGTACTCGCGCCCACGCTTGGCGATGTTTTGCAGCAGGTGCTCCGTGTCATTGTACAGGTACAGGATCAGGTCGGGCTTGGGCAGGAAGGAGGAGATGGTCTCGAAGACCTTGGCGTAGAGGTTGTACTCGTCGTCAAGCAGGTTGTTCTTGGAGAAGATGATGCACTTGTCGATGAAGTAGTCGCCAATGACGCAGTCCTTGAAGAGGTCGCGTGCCGAGAGCAGGTTCTTCAGCTGCTGGTAGCGGTCCATGAGGAAGGTCATCTCCACAGGGAACGCATAGTGCACAGGATCCTTGTAGAATTTGGGCAGAAAGGGGTTGTCGGCAAAGCGTTCCAGCACCAGCTCCGCGTTGCAGTCGGCGGCCAGCATTTTGGAGAAGGTGGTCTTGCCGGCGCCGATGCAGCCCTCCACGACGATGTAGTTGTAGGGGATATCGCCCATGCGTTGGTCCGCAGCCGGGATACGGATACCCAGCTCGTCTAATGAACGCAGCACGAAATCGCGTTCGGCGATGCGGGGGTGGGGGAGCGTCAGGCGGTCGTCCTGATAGACCAGCCCGTCATAGTCGAGGATGTCCAAGTCGATGGTCCTGTCGTGATAGTTTGGCACCCCGTCCGTATAGGTGGTCTTCTCCGTGCGCCCGAGATCCCGTTCGATGCGCTGCAACGTGTCCAGCAGCGGCAAGGGCTCCAGCGGCGTGCGCACCACCACCACCTGGTTGAGGAACGGCGGCGCGTCGAATCCCCATGCCTCCGTCTCAATCACGGAGGAGGCGCGCAGGATCTCGCCGACCTGCCCGCCGATCAGGAGGCGCGCCTGCGACAGGTTCTCGGCACGGTCCCCCATGTTGCTGCCTAATGCTATGACTGCTTCTTTCATACGGCGGCAAAGATAAAAAAAAGATGCCTGCGAAGCAAGCATCTTTTTGTGTTAGTTGTTAACAAGCAGCAAGGTCCTCTCACATACCGCCGTGACCGCCATCAGCGACTTCGAATACTCCAGCAGATTGCGGATGATGCGGCGGGAGGGTTTTTGAAGTTTGACGGATTTTGGTTCCGAAGGGGTAAATTTATTCGCCATAGACATGATGTTTAGTGTGACATTGGGCAATTACATGTATCATAACGGCAGAACACACACTTTATTTTATCCGGCGAAAATTTATTTTTTGAAAAGGAAATAAACAGCCAGCACCAATAGCGCGAAGCCAATCAGATGGTTGACCCGGAGCGGCTGGTCTTTGAAGAAGATTAGCATAAAAACCGTGAACACCGTCAGCGACACCGCCTCTTGGATCACCTTCAACTGCCAGATATTGAAGGGTCCGCCATTCCCGCTGAAGCCAATCCTGTTCGCAGGCACTTGACAGCAGTACTCAAACAAGGCTATTCCCCAACTGAACAGAATCACCAAGGGTATTGACAGTTTTGAAAACCACGACACACTCTGCAGTTTAAGATGACTGTACCAGGCCAAGGTCATGAACACGTTGCTGCACAACAATAATATTATAGTATAAAGTCCTTTCATCATACGCGATATGTTAGTAGGTGAATTTGCGGCGGCAAAAGTATAAAAATAATAAGTCTCCGAGAATCGTATTTTTAAAATCATCTTCATATCGGGTAGAGGATATGCAAATTTCAATATTCCCAAAAACGGGTGCGCCCAATAAGAAAAAGCAAAGTCCAACGGCGTTACAAAAGTAAATCAGACAAGGAGTCGTATAATCTACTTTTGTAAACAAAACAACATAGAAGGAACAGAGCGAGTTACAAATATAAACAACACCAGTCTCTACGCAGCGACTTGTTGCTAATATTTTTGTAAATTAATACAGGTGATACATTTCGAAAATCAGTACCCATTCCACTACCGAAGATATTTCATATGGAGCTGTTGATATTTCCATAATCTATATATTGAATTAGATTTAACATACTTATTTCCAATATAATTATAAGCTTTATATAATGTATTACACTATATAAATTGTATATTTAACTAACAATAGTTAATTTTGTATGATTTTATTCTATAAAATACTTTGTAATAGTATATTACTTATTTTATATAAAGTTTAAAAATCAGAATTTATCAACAATTTGAAACGAATAATAATTTTATGTATTTTTGTCACCGCAAACAAATCGCTTTTGTATATTTGTAAAGAAATCGCGATTGTTATACTCGTTTTACAAAAATCAATTTACAAAATAAAATCACGTAGTATGGTTGAAAGAATTAGAAAAGTGATGGAGTATTACCAATTGTCACCCGCGAATTTTGCGGATACAATTGACATCAATCGTTCCAGTTTGACACATATATTCTCTGGGCGAAACCAGCCGAGTTTGGATGTGGCAAAGAAAATCTTGAAAGCGTTTCCTGATGTGAATACGGAATGGTTGGTCATGGGTATGGGGCCTATGTTGAAAAATGAGACCGCATCGGAGCCATCAGTTACCACGGTTGACAATATGTCGCAGACGGATCTCTTTGGTAATTATGATGAGGATACTGCTTCAAAAACAACGGATGAGCCCACCACTTCGCAAATAGAAGACGCTGTTTCTGAACTGGTTGCTGAAACCACAGAGGATGCTCCTGCGCGCAAGTCCACAACTCCCACACGGAATCGCCGCAACACGGATTCCAATATTTCAACCCGAGAATCAAAACGTGATCGAATATCCGATTCTCAGGGCGATAAGAAAATCGTTAAAATAGTCTTCTTTTACGATGACCACAGCTTCGAAGAGTACCGACCGAGATAGCACAATACTCCATAGATGCTTTTCATTATAATTTAGTAGGATTTGCTACGCCCCGTGTTCCATCAGGAATCGTGACGCCTCAATGCCGGCCATGGCTCCGGAGGCGGCAGCTATAATGGCCTGCCGGTAGTTGGGATCTTGCACGTCGCCAGCAGCGAACACCCCCTCCACATTCGTGAACGGTGTGCCGGGCCGGGTGATGAGATACCCGCTCTCGGTCATCTCCAGCTGGCCCTTGAACAGCTCCGACACCGGTGTAACACCGATGGCCTCGAACACGCCGTCCACCTCAATGGTCCGTTCCGCCTGCGTGACGACGTCGCGCACTTGCAGGCCTGTAACCTTCTTGATGAAGCCCTTCTGTTCGCCCATCACATCCACGGGTACGGTGTTCCAAAGGACCTCAATGTTGGGCGTGGCCAGCACCGCATTCTGCAAAGCCTTCGTACCCCGAAACTGGTCGCGGCGATGCACGATATAGACCTTGGTGCAGAGTTGTGCGAGATAGAGGGCGTCTTCCAGGGCGGTGTCGCCACCCCCGATGACCACCGTAGTCCTGTTGCGGAAGAAGTTACCGTCGCAGGTGGCGCAGGTGGACACTCCGAAACCTCTGAATTTCTGCTCATTGGGCATTCCGAGCCAGCGGGCAGTGGCACCCGTGGACACAATCACAGTGTCGGCCAAAATCTCCCGCTGTCCGTCTAGAACGCAATGGAACGGACGGTTAGAGAAATCTACAGCGGTGATTCTGCCGGAGCGCATCTCCGTGCCCACGCGAAGGGCCTGTGCCCGAATGTCGTCCATGATGACAGGACCTGACGACCCTTGGGGATAACCGGGGAAATTCTCCACCTCGTTGGTGATGGTGAGCTGGCCGCCCGGCTGCATTCCCTCAATCAGCAGCGGCTTCAGGTCGGCCCGGGCGGCATAGATGCCGGCAGTGTAACCCGCTGGTCCCGAACCGATTATAAGGCATTTTACGTGTTCTGACATATAATCCCGCATATCAAGACTCATAATCCGATCGAAATCTTGAATGTTCTTGGTCTCTGTCCGCAAGAATACAGTGGCGGCCACGCCGGACGTCTTGTCGGGTACGCGACGCACGTCGATCACGCCGGGAAAGTCGGCGCTGAATTTGGCCTCGTTGAAAACCATATTCTCACAGCCTGACGGCAAATCAAGTACGGTGAAAGCGTAGGTCAAGTCCTCTTTCCCGCGCCACATCTCCTCCTTCGTCACACGCTGTCCCTTCAAATACGAAAGCATCGGATGTTGGCCGCTGATGAAAACCTGCAACTCGTTCAGGCAAAAACCCGTGAAACGCAACGGGTTGATCTCTATCGGCACCGCTTTCCGACCATCATAGCGGAATTCTATGTGCATGGGGAAATTCCGCAGATGTAATGTGTTGTTAAGATTCGTAAGAAATTTGGTGAACGGCTCCTCATATTGATCGAAAAGGCCTTTGTTGGTCATGTACAGACGGTCGGATGTGTCAGACTCGTCCATGAACTTATGATGGAAGATATTCAATATTACTGGACTCTCGTTCTCATCGTAGTAGGCATCCACGGCATACTCTTCGCCGCAGATGTACTCCTCAATCAGGAAGCGGCTCTTCCCGACCACAAACTCCGGGAAATCGGCCCCGGCCTTTGCAAAATCATGCTGTAAAGATTCCACGGCCTTCTTGTATTCCTCAGAATTGTGCACCACGAACACCCCTTTGCTCAGAAATCCCACCGACGGCTTGATGACACAGGGAAAGACGATACTATTTGTGTCAAGTTGCTCCATCTCGTTGATATTCACCTCTTTGAAAAAGAAATCCGGGTAGATGTCGCGACAAATCCTTCTGAATGCCGATTTGTCCTTCACGATAGAGATGCCATCCAGAAAGCGTTTGTCCTGAATATGGTCATAAATCCATCCGAGGGCATTTTCAGATACGGTGTAGAGTTTACCTATATTATTATATTCATCACAAAACTCTTCGTCAGACATAATCTTACCATCCGACACACGTTGCTCGGACATTTCATTTCTTAATACCGGGATATCGTTTACCACCAGTGTTTTCACCATCAGGTCTGATACAAAAGGGCGTTCTAAAATTACCATAGCAATATGATTATTTATTTATAAATCAAGAATATATATAAAAATCGCATGGGGCGATTTCATTGTGGCAAAAATACAGAAAATTTGAAAGCCAATGCTTTTTATCCTTTCCGGAAAACGATCCAGTTGGTGGTGAAATTGTGCGTGTGCGGGAACAGTTCCTGTACATGGTTGTGGTTGTCGCGGTACCAGGAATGGTTCCATCCGGGTCCCATGTCCATGTAGAGGGCCTCCTGCATGCCGTAGTCGGTCAGCTGCTTCACAAACTGGGCGTATGGGATTTTCTCCTGCGAGTCGGCGATGCAGACCTTGCCGTCTTTGAGGCATAATGCGCGGTAGTAGTTATCGTTTTTGCGCCATAAAGGCCGTGTTTTGCCTTTGTGGATAATGCAGACCTGACAGAAGCCCATGCCGCCACGCCGGGCTGCCAGCTGCAAGGCGTTGTTGATATGAGTGGTCAGGAACTGCGGCTGATGATCATACCATACGAAACATCCGGTGTTCTTGTCGCACTCATATCCCTTGTAGAACGTTCCGCCCGACACATGGTCGCCAGCGATGTTCTGATGGCGGAACACACGAAGCTCCTCGCCCGTGAAGGCCGCCTCCGCACAGAAGATGACATCCGAATCCTCGGCGGTGGGCATCATGCCACATACGAGATCAATACTCTCATATTGCGGATAGAATACGTTAAGACCGTTCGCCGTGTCGCAAAGGATGTTGATGGTGCGCCGCAAGGCCGTGTCCGTGTTCCGCGACTGCACCATGACGGTCAGGAAGGCCAGCATCTGTTCCGTGCCGTGGAAGGTGTTCAGATCCACATCGCCTTTGGCCCAAGGGAAGCGCGCATTATGCTGGTACTGCCAGAAAAGGTAGGGCTGCCCGATGTTCGGCTGTCCATTCAGGGAGCAGATCCAAAGCGGATTCTTGGGGAATTTATTCTGGATGTATTTCCTGTATCCGTCCAAGTTGGTGTAAATCATCACTTTGTTTTTGCTGATAGCTTCAAAGCGACGGATGAAGTCTTCAATCACCTGAATGCGCTGTTGTGTGCTCTTGTCCGACGGGTTGCTCCAGTCTTCCACGTCCACCACGGGCATCAGGTCGTAGGATTTGCTGCGTATGACCTCGTAGAAATGGTCGGCCTGTCGGCTGCCATCCTCGTTGAAGCGCAGGAAATGGTAGAAGCCCACGGGCAGATCGGTCTGCAGCATGACCTCCCGATGATGGCGGGGCATCAGCGTGTCGATGCCGTCCACACCCATCGTGGCCCGCATATAGACGAAGCGGATGCTGTCTTGCGATGCCCGTTTGAAATCCACCGCCCCCGTGTAGGAGGAGATGTCAATACCCGTCATGGGGTGCTCGAAAACAACAGGAGCCGCATTGCGGTGCAGATGTTTATAGATGAGGAATCCCACTCCAGCACATAAGAACAGGAACACTGTCAGGGAAAGACAGATGGCGGCGTGGCGGGATGATTTCCTCATGGGCTATTGCATGAATTTCTGTTGTACCAGTTGGGCGATCTGGATGGCATTGGTGGCGGCACCCTTGCGGAGGTTGTCGCTCACCACCCAGAGGTTCAGCGTCTTAGGCTGGGTGTAATCCCGACGGATGCGGCCCACGAACACATCGTCCTTATCTTCGGAAAACAGCGGCATGGGATAGACGTTGTTCGCCGGGTCGTCCTGGATGGTTACGCCGGGCATCTCGCCGAGCAGCTTGTAGATGTCATCAATTTCGTATTCGTTATAGAATTCCACGTTCACCGCTTCGGAGTGGCCACCCGTCACCGGTACGCGCACCACAGTGGCCGTAACCTGAATGTCAGGGTCACCCAAGATCTTGCGTGTTTCGTTGAGCAGCTTGGTCTCCTCCGTCGTGTAACCGTTCTCCTCGAATGAGCCGCCGTGGGGGAAGAGGTTCATGTCGATGGGGTAGGGATAGGCCTTCTCGCACGCCTCTCCCGCCCGCTCTTTGGCCAGCTGGTTGACGGCCTTCATGCCCGTGCCCGTAATGGACTGGTAGGTGGATACAACGACACGTTTGATTTTGTATTTCCAATGGAGCGGTGCTAAAGCCATCACCATTGCGATGGTCGAGCAGTTTGGGTTGGCGATGATTTTGTCGTCTTTTTTCAGGATTCCACCGTTAATCTCCGGCACCACCAACGGTATGTTCGGGTCACTGCGCCAGGCGGAGGAATTGTCGATGACAAAGGTCCCGTTTTTTGCGAACAGTGGCGCATATTGCAGCGAAGGACCGCTGCCAGCCGAGAAGATTGCAATGTCCGGAACTGCTGCAATGGCATTTTCCACCGAGATCACATTACACTCTTTTCCCGCAAAGGTCACCTTTTTGCCTACCGACTTGGCAGAGGCAGCAGGTAGGAATTCACATTGACCGAAACCTCTTTCTTCTAACACTTTACGCATTTTACTGCCCACCAGGCCAGTGGCACCAACTAAAGCGATTTTCATAATGTTTTAGATTATTATTGAAAAATATTAACAGAATAATATTGTTACCATGCAAAAGTAGTATTTTTGTTTTCTGAAAAACAGAGGGGAAATGAAAGAAATTAACAACGGAAATTGGATTACGTGTATGCTGTGCGGGTTGTTTCTTTTAATGGGATATGCAGGAAGGGCCCAGACGGAAATGGAACGGTATGATGTGGTGATCAGCGAGGTGATGGCCGATCCGTCGCCCGAGGTGGGCTTGCCAGCGGTGGAATATGTGGAGTTGTACAACCGGACCTCCCGCCCGTGCCAATTGCGGGGATGGTCGTTGCAGATCGGCACAACCACAAAAGAATTGCCTGATTTTTTGTTAGATAGTATGGGCTTTGTCACCATTATCGCCAAGAAAAACGAATCGCTATGGATGCCCATCTGTCCGAATCATATAATATTGTCATCGTTGAGCATCACGGATGGTGGGCAGCAGATTATACTATATGATAATCTCAAACGTGTGATCCATGCCCTCTTTTTTAGAAAAGAATGGCATTCCGAGCCGGTGAAGCGTGACGGTGGCTGGTCGTTGGAGATGAAGGATACGGATTTGCCCTGCTGGGGAGCGGACAATTGGGACTCGTCGGTGGATGAATCCGGAGGGACACCGGGGCGTGCCAATTCGATTCGGCAATCCTTGGAAGATGCTAGTCCGCCGGAGATGGAACGCATCACATTGCTGGACAGCTTGACGGTACGGGTGTTTTTCTCCGAACCGATAAGCATTTTGGATGTGACAGGGGATGAGTTATTTTCAATAACACCGACACTTACGATTAAAGAGGTGCGGGAAGTTCCGCCGTTCTTTTCCGCCTTGGATGTTTCCGTGTCGTCACCGCCTCACCCGACCACCCTGTATCGCTTGGAGGGCAGTAGCCGGATCCGGGATTGTGCATACAACCGTTTTGCAGATGGCGACGGCCTGCCTTTCGGACGCCCCGTCATGCCTGCAATGGGAGATATAATCATTAACGAGGTGCTCTCGCATCCGTTTGACGGGACTGACGCCGATTTTGTGGAAATCTTCAATAAATCCTCGTATATTGTAGATTTAAAAGATGTTAGAATAGGATCAGGTGGCGACACGATGCCGCTGAAATCAGTGGGTGCGTCCAATGGGTTCCAACTGATGCCGGGAGCCTATTGTGCGTTGTGCAAGAATCGTCGGCTAACGCAACGGCAATATTATTGCCGTAATCCGGATGCCCTCCATTCGTGTGATTCATTGCCGGCATTCGCCAATGCCAATGGGGTGGTTTTCCTGACAACTCGGTCGTTACGTATGTTGGACCGTTTGGCTTACGATGAAAAAATGCACTTTTCGGGACTAACCTCCACCGAGGGCGTGAGTTTGGAGCGGGTTCATGCCGACCGGCCCACGCAGGATCCGGGCAATTGGCATTCGGCCTCCTCATCGGTGGGCTTTGCCACCCCGGGATATCAGAACTCGCAGGATGGTTCGGAGGAATCCTCTGACGCTCTTGCAATCAGTCCAGAGGTGATTTCGCCGGACAATGACGGTTTTGAGGATTTTGCGGAGATACAGCTGACTTTTGAGGATTTGGAAAACCAGGTTTCCATCCAAGTCTTTAACCATAAAGGGATTCTAGTCAGGCAGTTGCTGAACAACGCCCCTTGTGGTCAGGAACTGATGTGCCGATGGGAGGGAGAGGACGAAGTGGGCAACCCGGTACCGACGGGCATGTATGCTGTGGTTGTGCGATGGTGGAACGCCCAAAGCCGACGCACACACTCGCTGCGCAAGGTGGTGTCGGTCTATCGACCGCGCTAACCAAGTCGGTAACGCTTTCTTAAGCGCTGCGTTTCATGGCAGCGATGGAGAGGAAGAGGCCAAGGATCACACTGCACAGAGCGGCGAACAGCACCTGCATGTCCTGCGGCAGGCAGAAGGTGAGCGTATGGGCCGGAATCCAGAATAAAGGAATGGTCTTCTTGAAGACAAAGCCCCATTGTACGCCCCAGTCCATCTGGGTGATATACTGTTTGACAGGCATGGGTTTCACTAATGCGGACAACCGTCCATCGTGGGCGGCGATGTGCATGTCGCAAATCTTGTGCACAGTCATGAAGACGGGTGCGAATGCGGTGTTCATCATCACGCTGATGCAGAAGGCTCCGAGCAGCTTCAACCCGGAGAACGACCCGTTCATGGCCGCACTGATGCCGGAAAAGGCCTGATAACGCTCCATGAAACCTGGGATGCCAATACGGAACACACTCATAGCCAAGGCAATCCACATGCCAAGAAGTCCCCAGACTATGAATTTGGGCAGCAAGCCGAACCCTTTGTGGTAATATTGCCCGTTTTTGATGCGGTTACCGAGCATTTCCCCGAAAGTGGCCAGAATTCCAAATTTCAGGAATGCCATCCACAATGGGAAATTTTTGTTGCCGGCGCAATAGGCATCATAAACGGCGTCGAACAGGAAAAAAGGGGCTAGGAACACCACCACAATGGCGATGACAATAAAATCACTCTTTTTCATAGGGCGTTATTTGTATCGGGATAAAGGAACAATCAGTGAATACGGGTATTACAAACTCCATTCAGCACCATCCTTCGTATCCTTGACAGTGATGCCGGCCTCTTTGAGCTCGTCGCGGATCTTGTCGGAGATGGCCCAGTTCTTGTTGGCTTTGGCATCCTGGCGGATAGAGAGCACGAGGTCCATCACCTTGTTCATGGCTTCGCTGTATTTGTCGGCCACATTTGCGGTTTCCGGCTTCATGCCTAAGATGTCGAAGAAAAAGGTGCGATAGGTCTGGGCCAGGAGGGCGATATCCTCGGCTGTCAGTGCAAGATGGCCGTCCTTGACGGCATTGATGATACGGGCGGCTTCGAAGAGTTCGGCGATGACCTTGGGCGTGTTGAAGTCGTCGTTCATGGCCTCGTAGCAGCGCTCCACCCATTCGGCAATGTTCTCGTCAGATTTGTCGGAGGCTTTGAGTTTGTCGAGATGCCGTTCGGCGGCATACAGCTTCTCCATGCCCTTTTCGGCGGATTGGAGAGCCTCGTTGCTGAAATCAACCGTGCCACGGTAATGAGCCTGGAGCACGAAGTAACGGATGGTCATCGGGGAGTAAGCCTGCGTGAGCATCGGATGCGAGCCCGTGAAGAACTCGTTGAGGGTGATGAAGTTGCCCAATGACTTGCCCATCTTCTGGCCGTTGATGGTGATCATATTGTTGTGCATCCAGTAGCGCACAGAGCTCTTGCCGTTGGCCACGGTACTCTGGCACACTTCGGATTCGTGGTGCGGGAACAGCAGGTCCATGCCGCCGCCGTGGATGTCGAATTGTTCGCCTAAGTATTTGGTGCTCATAGCCGTACACTCGATATGCCAGCCGGGGAAGCCCACGCTCCACGGCGAGTTCCAACGCATGATGTGCTCGGGAGCGGCCTTTTTCCAGAGGGCGAAGTCGGCGGGATTGTGCTTCTCGCTCTGGCCGTCCAGCTCGCGGGTGTTGGCAATCAGCTCGCTCAGCACGCGGCCCGAGAGCTTGCCATAGCCGAAAGCCTTGTCGAATTTCTCCACATCAAAATAGACGGAACCTTCCGACACGTAAGCATAGCCCTTGTCAAGGATTTTCTGCACCATCTCAATCTGTTCGATGATGTGGCCAGAAGCGCGCGGCTCAATGGAGGGCCCTTTCACGTTGAGAGCCTCCATGGCATGGTGGTAGCTGTCCATATAGTATTGGGCCACCTCCATGGGTTCCAGCTCCTCCAAACGGGCCTTCTTGGCAATCTTGTCCTCTCCCTCGTCGGCGTCGTGTTCCAGATGGCCCACGTCGGTGATATTGCGCACGTAACGTACCTTATAGCCGATGTGGGTGAGATAGCGGAAGACGATGTCGAAGGTCACTGCTGGGCGCGCATGTCCCAGATGGGGCTCGCCATACACCGTGGGACCGCACACATATAAGCCCACATGGTCGGGAACAATAGGTTTGAAAAGCTCTTTACGCTTTGATAAAGTGTTGAACAATAAAACTTTGTCTTTGTTGTCGGTAGGGTTCATATAATTGTAGTGTTTAATTCAAGAATTCGGGTGCAAAGGTACGGAAAAATGTTGAGAATTGATTATTTTTGCGGCCAGAATAAGCATTTGTTTTAAATATAAATTATTGTCTTGAAAAAAATCGGAAAAGATGCCATATACTGAACCCGAAATCCAACAAATCGTCGCTGCCCAGCGCAAGTTTTTCCGCACGGGTGCGACACTGCCTATCAAATGGAGGATTGAGCAGCTTAAGAGACTGAAGGCGGCGGTCATCGCACACGCCACCGATTTTGAAAACGCCTTGACCGAGGACCTCGGGCGCAGCAGGGTGGAGGCTTACCTTTGTGATGTGGGCCCTATCATTGTGGAGGTCAATGAGATGATCCGTGGTCTGCGCCGCTGGGCGCGTCCCGAGACGCATTTCAGCGGCCTGATGTGCTTCCCGAGCACCATCACCAAAGTCTATAAGATGCCCTACGGTGTGTCGTTGGTCATCAGCCCGTTCAACTTCCCGATCCTGCTTACCATCGGAGTGGTGGCGGCGGCAATGTGCGGCGGAAACACCGTGGTGGTGAAGTCCAGCAGCAAGTCCTCGGCCTGCACCGCGGTGCTCAAGCGCTTCTTCGCGGAGGTCTTCCCGCCCGAATACATCACCCTCATCGATGGTGGTCACGACGTGGCGGACATGTGCCTTGCGCAGCGCTTCGACAAGATATTCTACACGGGCTCGCCCGCCGTAGGCAAGCATGTGCTGTCAGCCGCCGCCGAGAATCTGACCCCCGTAGCGTTGGAGTTGGGCGGCGAGACCGGCAACTGGTGCGTGGTGCGCAAGGATGCCGACCTCAAGGATGCGGCCCGTAAGATTGCCTTCTTCAAACTCTGCAATGCAGGACAGATCTGCATCAATATCAACCAAATAGCCGTGGAAGAAGAGGTTGCAGAGACCTTTTTAGAGGAACTCAAAGAAGCCTTTGTAGCACAGATTGGCGAGCATCCGGTTAACAATCCCGAATATCCCAAGCTCATCACAACGGCGGCCTACGACAAGTGCGCGGCCTTAGCCGACGAGTACCGCGAGCGCATCATTTTCGGCGGCGAGGGCGACCGCGAGTCGCAGCACTACGCTCCCACCATCATCTATCCGGTTGATAAAGACGAGCACATCGTGCGGCACGAGCTCTTCAACCCGCTGCTGCCTGTGGTGCCTTTTGCCGACAAGGAGGTGGACACCCTGATGGAGACCATCGCCGACCGCGAGCATCCGTTAGCCATGTATTTATTTACCAAAGATATAAAATGGGCGAAGCATGTGATGCAAACGCAGCAGTATGGTGGCGGATGTATCAACGAGGTTTGCATCCACATGATGGTGAAGGGCGTGCCCTTCAACGGCACGGGCCATTCCGGCATGGGCGCGTACCACGGAGAATGGGGCTTCCGCGAGTTCACGCACCCGCAGACGGTCCTCAAAGGCCGCACGCACTTCAACCTGCCCCTGCGCGAGCACCCCTACACGGGGAAGGCCGGAGAATGGAAGATGAAACTGCTGAAATGGTTTGAACGATGATAAGGGTTACGGTTGGGAGGACTGTCAGAGCATTGCTGCGGACAGCAATTTCTGGATGTATGCGTTAAGCGACATGCCGGAGGATTGTGCCGACATGGCAATTCGGGCATGAAGTTCCGGGGTGATACGAACGTTGAAAGAACCGCTGTAGGACTTGTGCAAGGGCAGATCATGTTTCTTGCAATAGTCAATATAGTCATCCACGGCTTCGTGAAAATCCGCTTCCAATTCAGGTACAGTCATACCTACGTACGTTACCAGTGCAGATTTGTCAAGGCCCAAAACCTTTCCGTATAGCGACAAATCATCCTCAACTTCAATGGTTCCAATAAACCCTTTGTATTGCAACGTCTTCATATCCTGCAACTGAAATTTGGGTGCAAAGATACAAAATCTTTGCAATGGTCAGACGGGCACCCGTTATCTTTTCGTATTTTTGCATTTTCTTTATTCCAGATTATGAGACACCCCATTACAATTATATTATTGCTTCTGATAATCCTCCCAATAAGTCTTCATGCGCAATCAGTGGGCATTATCCCCACCCCCCAGCATGTGGAGATGCGTGACGGCTACTGTACCCTTGTCAACGGTCATTGTCCCGAACGGCACGAGATCATACCGTCGTTTCCTGTGGACACCAACACCAACCAAGGTTACATTCTGGAAGTGCGTCCGGATGTCGTTCTTATACAAGCCATTACAGAAATAGGGCTTTTCTATGGCCAGCAAAGCCTCAAGCAGCTGGCACGACATTATGCGGATGCCGGCGCCATCCCCTGTATGCGTATCGTGGATTATCCCAAACTCCGTTATCGGGGTTGGATGGACGACATCAGCCGGGGCCCGATTGTGAACATGGATTTTCTCAAACAGATGATTGTGATCATGTCGGAATATAAGATGAACTTTTTCAACCTTTATACGGAACATGTCTTCAAGTTGCCCCAATATCCCGACATTGCCCCATCGGATGGTCTTACGGCAGCGCAAGTGCATGAATTGGAGGAGTTTGCCAAGCTGTACCATATCGAAATGTTCGGCAACCAGCAATGCCTGGCCCATGCGGAGAAGACATTGCGAATTCCCTATTATCAGGATATGGCGGACACGAAGGCGAATTGGAATCCCGGCACGGAGCAGACATACAATTTTCTCAAATACCAGTTGGAAACGGTGGCAAACGCCTATTCTTCTCCATTTTTCAATATAAATTGTGATGAAACCGAAGCCTTAGGAACGGGCAAGGCTTCCCGCTATGTGGATACTGCCGGTGGCGCGGCGCAGGTGTATGCGAACCATATCCGACGGGTGTACGACATCCTGAAACCGCTTGGCAAACGGGTGATGATGTGGGGCGACATCGCCGCCAAAGACTCCGCCATCACCGCCCAGCTGCCGCAGGATATGCTGATGCTTGTGTGGAGCTACGCCCCGTCGGACAGCTATGCGGACATGATGGAACCGTTCACGCGCAGGGGGCTGTCGTTCATGGTGGCACCCGGCATGAGCATGTGGGGCTCTGTTTTCCCAAGCTATGAGACTTATACAAAGAACATTGCGAACCTTGTGCGCGATGGTTACCAACACGGTGCGTTAGGCATGATGAATACCGCGTGGGACGATTCGGGCGAGTCGCTCATCAACAGTGCATGGCACGGCATGTGCTGGGCCGCCGAGATGGCATGGAAACCGATTGCACAAACCGACCCGCCCGCCGCTGATCGTGAACGCGAAGAACGTCTGGCACAGTTTAATCCCTTGTTCGAACAGCGATTCCCCGCACTGGAAGACCATTTCCAGCTGATGCGCGATTTGGAACACGCCGACATCCCGAACTTCTTCAACAGCGGGGCTTTGTATGAAAGCATCTGGGATTTTTACCCAGCCAAGGTGTCGGAGGAGGCCTATAAAAAGAACCTGGAGGTGTACGAACGCATTGAACACGACCTCGCCAAGTACCGTTTCGTCGATTCATCCGATCGCACTCCCTTTACCGCCATGCAGCGCATTGCATATTACGTGGCGTTGCACCAACAGGCTGTGGCAAAGCGGAATATGCTCCGTTATATGATGTATGATATTTTACAAGATGACTCTAAACACTTTGGAAAACATTTTTCTCAAAAAGAGATCGAACGGACTCTTCAGGAGGAATTGGACCTGCTGCATCGTGTGAAAAAGCTGTATATGGACTTGTGGGATGAGGAAAACCGTCCCTACAGCCGCCATATTGTGGAGGAACGATATGATGCTCTGGCACGCGAACTGCTTGATGTGCCGAACCATGTGGTGATAACGTCCAAGTTGGACGAAAAGGGCAGGATGGTGGTCGCACTGCGGACCCTTTTCCGTGACAAGGAGATATACTATACGGTGGACGGGCATGAGCCGCGGCTTGGCGAGCAACGTTATACGGGCCCGTTTCTCCTGGACCGGACAGCTATGGTGCGTGCGATGACGGTTAATGAGCTGTCGGAGAAGGTGTTGTCGGAAGAATACATTCTGTGCCATGACGGATTAGGGAAAATTGTGCGGTTGAACACGGCATACTCCACGTACCGACCGCAGTATGCTGCCGCTGGTCTGATGGGGTTGGCTGATGGTCAAGTGGGCAGCGACAGCTATATGGATGGCAAATGGCAAGGCTATCAGGGCGTGGATGTGGATGTGGAGTTCGACTTCGGCCGCAAAATTCCTATCCGCATGCTGAAAACCCATTTCCTGCAGAATGTGCACGACTGGGTTAAGGCCCCGCAAACCGTGGAACTCTATTTTTCCAAGGACGGACACAATTATTCCCCATATACCACGTTAACTGTACCGAATGTGGATTACCGCACAGGGGAGAACCGGATTTATACGCTTTCGGCGGACAATCTGACGTTGAAGACGCGCTATCTGCGTGTGGTGGTGCGGAATGGTGGCCCTCTGCCTGAATGGCATCCTGCGAAAGGATATCCATCATACATTTTTTGTGATGAGATTCAGATTAATGTGAAATAAACGATAATGTTCATAATGAAAAAATTACATTTGATTTTGGCTGTTTTGTTTATAACGTCATCGGGGTTGTGGGCGCAAGAGTCCTGCGGCACGCTGACGGACTATGACGGGAACGTTTATGCCACGGTGCAGGTTGGCAAACAGTGCTGGATGGCGCAGAACCTCCGCACAACGCACTATGCCGACGGGCGGGCATTGACTTTGGGCACGGAGACATCTGCAACCGGACGCTTCTACTATTATCCTGATAACAAGGCGGATAATGTCCCGACGTATGGACTTCTCTATTCCTGGTACACGGTTATGGACGGTCATGCCACATCGGAGGAGGTGCCGAGCGGCGTGCAGGGCCTCTGTCCGGCGGGATGGCATCTGCCCTCCAACTTCGAATGGATGGCGGTGGAGGACTTTCTTGGCTATAAGGAGGAATTCCGCTGTGGCACGGACGTGAACAACGTAGCCCGCTGCATGGCTTCGAAGACGGGCTGGCACTCGGACTTCATGACGCAGGGACAGCCGTGCTGCATTGTAGAGAACCTGTCTGCCAACAACGCTTCCGGCATGAACGTGTTGCCGGCGGGCAACTTCTTCCATACGGTGGACGGTTTCGGCGTGGATGCTGGCTTCTGGACCGCCTCCGATGGCAGCGATGTGAGTGCCCCGATACACCATTTCTATTATACTAACGCGGTGGTGGAGATTAACTGCACCCCAAAGGAGGCCGCCTATTCCGTGCGTTGCGTGAAGAATTAAATCCAAAACAATTAAATTGTATCTTTGCAGCCTAATTTGAATATAATGAAAAGAGTTTTCCGAGTATGGCTTCTGACACTTCCATTGTGGCTGTTGTCGCCGGTTTTTGCACAGAATGATTTTGAAATCGCCAAGAATGTCAATATCTTTGTTTCCATCTTAAAAGACCTGAATGAGAAATATGCCGACGAGATCTCGCCCGGTGCGCTGACGCAGACGGCCATCGATGCCATGCTGAAAAGTTTGGACCCCTATACCGTCTATTATCCCGAATCGCAGATTGAGGACTACCGCATGATGACCACCGGCCAGTACGGTGGGGTGGGGGCTCTGATTCAACAACACGGCAAGGACGTGGTCATTTCTGAGCCGTACGAGGGTTCGCCGTCGGCAAAGGCAGGCTTGTGGGCGGGCGACATCATACGCAAGGTCAACGGCCAGAATCTTGACGGCAAGAACTCCTCCGATGTGAGTGCTGCCATGAAGGGCCAGCCCGGATCCACCCTCGTGTTGGAGGTATTCCGCCCATCTGCTAACAAAACGCTGACATTTAACATTATCCGTGAAGAGATAAAACTGCCCAACATTCCCTATTCGGGCATCATCGGCGACAATGTTGGGTACATTAAGTTGGACCAGTTCACGGAAAAGGCCGGCTCGGAAGTGCTGGAAGCTTTCCAGAAACTCAAGGAACAAGGTATGAAGTACCTTGTCCTTGACTTGCGCAACAACGGCGGCGGACTCTTGGGTGAGGCTGTCCGCATCATGAACATCTTTGTGGAACAGGGCGTTAAGATTGTGGAAACCAAGGGTAAGATCCCCGAGATGCAGAAAGTGTATAAAACGCCGGCACCCGCCACCGACAAGGACATTCCCGTGGTGGTGTTGGTGAACGACTACAGTGCTTCGGCTTCCGAAATCGTCTCCGGCGCATTTCAGGACCTTGACCGTGGCGTAATCGTTGGCAAAAAGACCTTTGGCAAAGGGTTGGTACAAAATGTGTTACCTCTTGACTACAACACCTCGCTGAAGATTACGGTGGCCAAATACTACATCCCGTCAGGCCGCTGTGTGCAAAATATCGAGTATTTCGAAAAGGACACCTCCAAGGGCGCCTTCAAAATCCCGGATTCGTTAGCTGTGGCCTTCAAAACCAAAAATGGTAGAACCGTCTATGACAAGGGCGGCGTAGAACCGGACGTGCTCACCAAGGACAGCCTTGTGAGCGAGATTCTGGCTTCACTGATCACCCACAACCTCGTGTTCGATTTTGCCAACGAATATCGGGCCAAACATGAGACCATCCCTCCCGCCGACCAGTTCCGAGTGGACGACAATCTCTATGCCGAATTCGTGGAATTCCTGAAAGACAAGGATTACAGCTATAAGACTGAGGCGGAAGAGGCTCTGGAGGATTTCAAGAAGACGGCTGAGGAGACAAAATCCTTCAAATCCGTTGAGCCGATATACAACCAGCTGAAAGAGAAACTCGAACAGGCCAAAGCCCAGGATCTGCAAACCTACAAGAAGGAGATTTGCAGCTACTTAGCATCCGAGATTGCGGTTCGCTATTATTATCAGAAGGGCCGGATTATGAATATCTTGAGTGACGACCCGGATATTACGGTTGCCAAGTCCATCCTGTTGGACAATGCGCGTTATCGTTCCATTCTTTCGCCTAAAAAATAGTTCCGATTGACACGAAATAGGATTCACCGCATGTTTTATCTGCTTGGGATTGTCCTGGTGATGATCTCCTTGCCCGTGTCGCATTTCCTCATGGGTTTATCCACGTTTCTGCTTCTGCTGAATTGGATAGCCGAGTGGAACTGGCGTGACAAATGGGCGCGGTTGAAACAGCATAAGGGATTTTTGGTGTTCTCTTTTCTGTTTGTGTTTCTGCTACTGGGCCTCATCCGGGCCAATGATCCGGCGGGGATGCTGCACAAGCTGACCGCCAAGTTAGTCCTCTTCTTCGCGCCGCTGATTGTGGCCACCACCGAGCCGCTGACACGAAAGGAGCGCACCTGGACGTTCGCCGCATTTGTGTTCTCTACGCTCTTCGGATGCCTCTATTCGCTGTGGTTCTGGCATGCCCATCCCGTGCATAACGTACGCGAGATCTCCACCTTCATCGACCATATACGGTTCAGCCTCTGCGTGGTGATGTCTGTGGTTTTCAGCATGCATTATTTCCTAAAGATTGCGGACACGTCCTGGAAGAAGGTGTGCGCCGCGCTGTTGGCGGTACTGTTTGTCCTATATCTGTTTCTGGCCCAAACACTGACGGGCATCCTCATCCTGATAGCCATCATGCTGGCATATAGCGTGTATCTGATCGCTACCATGCGCCGTGTTCCTGCCCGCCGTGCGATGCTGTGGACGATGGTGGCTGTGGTGCTGACCGTGGGCGGCTATGTGGCCTATATCACGTATGATTATTTTCACGATCAGGATGTTACGATAACGGAAACGACCACCATGTCGGGTAATCCTTACACGTTCGACGATCAGTTGATGGTGGAGAACGGCCACCGGATTGGGTACTATGTGTGCACTCCCGAGTTGCATAGTGCCTGGGCTGCCCGCTCCGATTCCGCACTCACCCCCTGGATGGAGTGCACGCTGATCCGCTATCTCAATTCCAAAGGACTGCACAAGGATTCCGCCGCTGTGATGAGCCTTTCGGCCCAGGATATCCGCAATGTGGAAAACGATGTGGCCAATTACGACTACACGCGGGTGTTCGGCATGCGGCGCGCCCTGTACCCGACCTATTTTTGCATCTCCCTGTACCGGCAGAACCGTTGCTTCGACAACTCATCCCTCTTGCAACGGGTGGAGTTGTGGCGCATCTCATGGGAATTAGTACGCGAGAACTGGCTTTTCGGAGTAGGGCTCGACAATGTGAAGACTGCTTTGAATGAAAGACTGTTGCAGTATGATTCGCCGATCATCACCCGCAACAAGCAGGGTTGCCACAACCAGTATTTGACATTCTGGCTCAGTGCCGGCATCCTGTTTCTGCTGTATTTCATCTTCGTGCTTGTCTATCCCTTTGTGTGGATGCGCAATGGCATCACCTTTGTGTATGTGGCCTTCGCCATCCTGATGATCATGTCGTTTTTCACGGAAGACACACTCGAGACCCAGACCGGATGCATCATGTTCGCTGTGATGAATCCACTGCTGCTAATGGCGGGATGGACGGAACACAAGGAGTCGGCCTCAACGATTGTTGGGAAAGAATAAGAGATTAATTCAATGAATGTTACAGGAGGGAGAGGTCGCCCTTGCCCTCACGAATGATTTCGATGCTGTCGCCGGTGCAGTCCAGCACGGTGGACGGCGTATTGTCGCCGTAGCCGCCGTCGATGACGATGTCCACCATATCGCCGTATTTTTCATGGATAAGCTCGGGATCGGTGGTGTATTCCACCACCTCGTCGTCGTCCTTTACGGAAGTGGAAAGGATGGGATGCCCTAATTGGCGTACGATTTCAAGGATGATATTGTTGTCGGGCACGCGTATGCCGACGGTCTTCTTGTTGCTCTGCAACAGCTTGGGAACGTTGTTGTTAGCCTCCAGAATGAAGGTAAACGGTCCGGGAAGGGTTTTCTTCATGGTCTTGAAAATGGGGTTTGAAATCGGTTTCGTGAAATCGGAAAGATGACTCAGGTCGGAGCAGATGAAGGTCATGGCACTCTTCTTCTTCCGGTCGCCTAAGATTTCCGTGATGCGCTCGATGCTTTTGGGCTTGAAGATGTCGCATCCCATGCCGTAGATGGTGTCGGTGGGGTAGATGATGATCCCCCCGTCGTTCAGACACTCCACCACGCGGTTGATGGCCCGCTGGTTCGGATTTTCCGGATAAATTTTCAACAACATGGTCCAAAAAATTATATGTTGTAAATACTCAACACCCAATCCCCCAATCCCCAATCACTAATTACTATTCACTATTCACTAATAAAAAAAGGGTAAGCTACTTGCATCGCATCGCTACAACCGACGTACCCTTGCTGTATTCCTACCCTGGGGGAGTTAGAAGGGAGCAGATCGTACAAGACTTACCCGGCGGCAAAAGTATAAAAAAATTCGATGTGCGGGTTAATAGCCCAAAATTTTCAGCATCGACTTGTAACTCTGCTCTTTAGCAAATAGTTTGGTGCAGATTTCATCATCCTCGTCGCGGTAGATGATGATATGTTTCGGAGCGGGGGTCATGCAATGCTGTATTCCACCATAGCCGCCAAGAGCATCCTGGTAGGCACCGGTGTTGAAAAGTCCGATATACTGGATATCCTCCGGGCTGTCGCTTAGCGGATAGTTTTCCGAATTGATTTGCGGGAGGAACACGGCGTTCAGATGCGACTCGGAATTGTAGTAGTCGTGGCTGTCGCACGTGAGCCCGCCTAAGAACACGCGCTCGTAAGCCTTGTCCCAGTTGTTGATGGCCAGGATGATGAACTGCTGGTTGATGGCCCAAGTGTCGGGTAGGGTGGTCATGAAAGAACTGTCGATCATGTTCCACAACTCACGGTCGTTCTGCCGCTTCTGCTGCAAAACGGAGAAGAGCACCGCGCTGGCTTCCCCTACCGTATAGGATCCGAACTCGGTGAAAATATCGGGTTCTTCCACACCTTCGCGGTTGCAGATGGTCTTGATCTGCGATACAATCTCCTCTGCCATGTACTCATAATCATAATCAAAAGAGAGCGAGTTCTTGATGGGGAATCCACCGCCGATGTTCAAGGAATCCAACTCGGGTGATATTTTCTTCAACTCACAATAGATGTTGACACACTTGGTCAATTCGTTCCAGTAGTATGCCGTATCTTGTATGCCGGTGTTGATGAAGAAGTGCAGCATCTTCAATTCAAACTTCGGGTTGTTTTTGATTTTCTCCTGATAGAATGGAATAATATCATTGTATCGGATACCCAAGCGCGAGGTGTAGAACTCGAAGCGGGGCTCCTCTTCGGATGCGATACGGATGCCGACTTTGCACTTTGTGTTAATGTTTCGATCAAGCAAATCAAACTCTTTCTTGCTATCCAAAACGGGCACCGTATTGATGAAGCCCTTTTCCAACATCATAGAAATATTGTCAATGTAGGGCTGTTTCTTGAAACCATTACACAATATGTAATTGTCCTTCTGGAATTGTCCGTTCTCATAAAGCGTCTCAATCAGATTCAGGTCAAACGCCGACGAGGTTTCTAGATGCACGTCGTTCTTGAGCACTTCGTTCAACACGAACTCAAAATGGTTGCTTTTTGTGCAGTAGCAATAGTGATAAGAGCTCTTGTAATCGGATTTTGCAATGGCAACATTGAACCAACGCTTTGCCTTCTGGATGTTCTCGGAGATCTTTGGCAGGTAGGTGATTTTCAGCGGTGTTCCATACTGCTTGATGATGTCCATCAAGGGTACTCCGTTGAATAACAGTTCGTTGTCTTCTACATTGAATTCCTCCTGCGGGAATTCGTAGGTCTGTTGGATCAGATCGATGTACTTGGTCTTCATCTTAAAATGCGTTTGAATTAAAAACGCGGCAAATGTATAAAAAAAGTAGATCGGATTGGCAATAAAAATCGAATCCGAGTAATTTAGTTTGAAATAATTTTGTCAATCCAACTCAATCGTGTTCGCGGCGATTTTCACATTCGCAAATATCCGTAAACAAAATGTTGATATTGGGCAGCAGTTCTTTCATGGCTTCGTACTCGGATTTTGTGAGCGGTATTTGTCGTAAATCCAACGTTTGCAGTGTGTTGTTTAAGATTGAAATGCTTTCAGGAAGCACATATAGCGGGTTGTTCCATGCGTCAATGGAGACTAACTGCTTCAGCTTTGCGATGGATTCGGGAAATGTTTCCAACAAATTTCTGCTAACAATGAGAAAATGCAATTCGGAAAGGTTACCGATGCTTTCCGGCAGTCGCACCAGTTTGTTTTTGTCTAAATTCAGATATTGCAGATGCTGAAGTTTGTCAATTTGTGCATTGAGTGTCCATAGTTTGCATCCTTTCACGGTAAGTTCCCGAAGTTCTGTAAGCAGGAAGAGCTCTGCGGGCAGCGAATCGCGTGCGGACAGTTTGGTCAGTTTAAGCCGATATACGTTCTGTGGCTCTGTCAGAGCCTCCTCCAATGAGGTGTAGGTCCGGCCGTTGTCGTTAGGACCGTACAGTAATGTGGCGGATTTCTGTGCGTATGCGGCAATGCTGAAAGCCACAAGCAAAAACAATATGGTCAATTTGTGTTTCATTGGTTTCCAATTTTTATCTCATCAATCATAATCCATGTTTTTTCCCCCGCCGCGGCGTGCCATGCGGGTAATTTCCCCACCGGCTCGGCCTCGATGCGGATGTATTTGGCATCCTTGCTTGGAATCTTGTGGCGCAGGATGCAGACACGTGGCTTGCTGTTGGCCTCCAACGTTGGGTTGAAGGGCAGCGCGACCTCCTCGGGCTTGCTGAACTTCTTGCCGTTCGTGGAATACGACACGGTCACCTTCTGCGGCATAAAGACCCACTGAGAGGGGTGGTGGGCGAAACTGAGAGTGACGGTCAGAGAATCGGGAGTGTAGTCACGACCATTGAAAAACCATTCGCCTGTGGAGCATTTCACGGTCATCGGTGTCCCAAAATAACCGACCCAACCCTCACGGTAATTGGCAGGGTTGCCAATTTTTTGGTCCATAAGTATAGTGTCAGCCGCCTTGTTGTACGGTTCTGTAGGTTTGCTGTTTATTGTATAGGAAGGAGCCTTTCCTATTTTTTTTGCCCAGTTGATGTCGCGGCTGAATAACTGTTCCATTTCTTTGGTTTTATTAACAAAGAAATCCTCGAAAAGGGCATTCTCGCCAACTTGTAAAAGAAGTTGTATTTCAGTAACGAGTCCAATCTTTACTAAATCACGGTTAGCGATTCCTGGTCCGCAGGTGGCCGTACCCAAACCTGACTGAGACTTATCAATGTTTAAAGTATAGTATCCTTTGCGCTGCAGTTCGTTGATATGTTTTGCTTGCTCAATATTTTCATCATCGTAAGGGTATATGCTGAATTGGCAAAGATTGTCCCCTTCCCACCACCAATCCCAAAGACGGGCGGAAAGCATTCGCTGGTGTTCTTTGTTGAAGAGCGAAACGTAGCGTGTCTCCATCCTGTTGCCTGCTGCCTGCGGACGCACGTAAAGGTGGAACAGGTCATCCGTGGGAGCTTCGTAATGTCCAACAAATCCACACGCTTTGCGATCAGGGTAAGTCTCTTGCGCATAGCCTACCCACTCGGTTGTCACTAATTCGTCCGACACCTTCATCTGAATACCCGCTTTGGGCAACGAAGGAACCCAGTCGCTTTTGATGATCTCATACATGATCCGAATATCGCCGCTGGGCTTTACTTCGTAGATCTCGTACACGCTGAAAACATGCTCTCCGTTTTCGTTTTCCGCTATCCGATATATTGTAAGGAAAAAATCATCCCTGTTATTATGCAAATCCATATCTTTCAATGTCCACGTGAGATTGTCCAGCCCAATCCTGCGCCAGAGCAGTTCTCCATGACCATCCACGCGGTCGTTGTCGGTGGGCGGCCGCCAGAAATTGAGCCGCGGACCTTCAATCACAACGGGTTTCCCATCTTTCTTGATGGTGGAGATATATCCATCCTTGTCAAACACGATTTCCATCTTCCCGACGTTGACCATCAGCGTAGCACCTTCCCAATGATACTCCACGCTGTTGGTGAAGAAACCGAAGTTTGCACCTTGCGGTTTGCGCTTCGGCACGGGCACCTTGAACTGCTCGTAGGCGACGAGACTACTGCCAGAAGGAGAATCTAATTGCCACTGTTGGAGGTTCTGCCTTTTAGTAGATAACGTGAAATCCAACATCACATCCTGGCCTGGCGACACCGTGTCCAAGTCTCGTATTATCTCCATAAATTGTTGAGGAACGGTAAAATACCCCGTGTCGTGTGGAGCAAGAGTTATGGGAATTGGTCGCAGGTGGCCCTTGAGGGGTCTGGCAAGAAATTTATCAGGATGCACCGACCATTCGTGCGCAATGTCTGGACGCAACATACAAGCCAGTGAATATTCTTCCAAGTTGCTGAAATCAAAGCGGTTGATAATGCGGAACTTCAATGAATCCCAATCCACGACCTCAATCTTGATGGGCTGATACACTTTCCGCACCTCGGCCAGCTGCGGGTGAGGTTTCCGGTCGGGACCCACCAAGCCGTTGATGCAGAAGTTGCCGTCGGAGGGCATGTTCTCCCCGAAGTCGCCACCATAGGCGAAATACTCATTGCCCTGAGCGTCCTTCGCCAAAAGTCCCTGATCCACCCAGTCCCAGATGCAGCCGCCCTGCAGTTGCGGGTACTTGTAGATAGTGTCCCAGTAGTTGGAGAGACCGCCGCAGCTGTTGCCCATCGCGTGCGCGTACTCGCACATAATGTACGGACGTTCTTGTGGCTTTTGGGCGTATTTGGAAAGGTAATCCACCGAGGGGTACATAATCGTAACAATGTCGGTGTTGCGGTCGTAGAGGGCGCGCTCATATTGGATAGGGCGGGTGCTGTCCTTCGCCTTCAGCCAGTCGTAGGCCGCCTCGTAACAGATGCCGTTGCCCGACTCATTGCCTAACGACCACGAGATGATGCACGGGTGGTTCTTGTCGCGCTCGTACATATTGCGGGTGCGCGCCACCGTAGCCTCCTTGAAGTCAGCACGCTTTGCCAACGACTTCTCCCCGTAGCCCTGCGCGTGCGATTCGGCATTGGCCTCATCGATGACGTATAGGCCATAAATATCGCACAGATAGTAAAACTCCGGCGAGTTGGGATAATGACTGGTGCGTATCGTGTTGATGTTGTTGGCCTTCATCAGCAGGATGTCCTGTTTCATGCGCTCTCTTGAGACCACATGTCCCGTTTTCGGATCGTGCTCGTGGCGATTTACCCCGCGGATGGTCACCGGCACGCCATTTACCAACAGTTGGCCGTTCTCAAGGCGGATGTTGCGGAAACCGATGGGGATGGCCGCATCGTCAAGGGTGTTTCCTTTTTTGTCCTCCAATGAAATCCAAAGGTAGTGCAAATACGGGTGTTCCGCCGTCCAGGTTTGCACATCAGGGATGGTAAAATGGAAATGGAGGGTGTCGGTTGCGTGCGTCTGTAGAGACGTGCCATGGCGCGTCTCTACAATAGTGTCGTGAAATTTGTCACGTAGAGACGCAATGCATTGCGTCTCTACAACATTATCCGTCAAATTTTCAATCACCACCTCCACATCCAAAACTCCGTTCTTATACGTGGAATCCAAATCCGCCACCACCTTGTAATCCAAAATATGCGTTTTGGGTTGGGCGTAGAGAGTGATTTCGCGCTCGATGCCGCTCAGCCGCCAGAAATCCTGGCACTCGAAATAGGAACCGTCGCTCCATTTGAAGACCTGCAGGGCAATCAGGTTGCGCTCCCCGAACTTCACAAATTGGGTAATGTCGAACTCGGAGTTGGTCTTGGCATCCTCGCTGTAGCCCACAAACTCGCCGTTCGCCCAAAGGTAGAAGCAGGATTTCGCGCCCCCGATGTTGATAATCACCTGCTTGTCCGCCCATGTTTTGTCGATGTCCACCCATCTGCGGTAGCTGCCCACAGCGTTTCCTTTTACGGGCACTTTCGGCAACTGGCTGTTGTCGAAGTCGTTGGTAGTGTTCACGTAGACGGGTACGCCATACCATCCTTGATGCAGTTCCCAATTGCTAGGAATGAATTCGACCATCCAGCCTTTGCTTTCGTCATAATCTGTACGGAAAAAATCTGTAGGTCGTTCATCAGCATTGGGTACATAGTTGAAGGCCATCCATTCTATTCTCTTGAAATAAGGATTGTCATCGGTGAAACCGTTGTTTTGCGGGATATTGGCCCGTGGATAGAGCTTGTTGACCTCGAACACGGCGGGGTCCTGCCACTCGGTGAAGGTCTGTGCGGAGAGACCGGGGGCGGTGCATAATATGATAAGGTATAGGAGCGCTTTTTTCATGGTGTGAGTTTTATAGGAATGTGTTATTATGGTGGATTAACGCTGTTTGCAGCGGAATCTGACAAGCGTGTCGGAGGCACGCCATCTTATTAACCCCGCACAAGCGTAACGGAGTGGAGCGCAGTGTGGGGATGAGGGATGCGGTGTGCTGACAGCGTGCAGGATGCACGCTACTGCTCATCTCGTAATAGTGGCGTGTCTCCGACACGCATCCTCGCGCATCGGTCGCGCTCCCCACACGGCACTCTCTTCGTTCGTTTCGTGTGGGGTTACTAAAATTTCGTGCTTCCAGCACGAGGTTGTGGAAAGGGCTTTTCTCCATCGAATCACTTTTCAGCATATATCATAATTGGTTGGCTACAGCCGTTTACTCAATAAAAACCGTCATATTCTCAATTCGCCGGTCCCCGATAAAGGAGTGCGCCTGAATTTCTCGAAATGTGACAGAGGCGCGGGGTGGAAGCTTGCGGATAACCTGTTGGAGGGATTTCGGGATGGTGTCTCCTGTACAAACGGTATCCACCATCACCTTGCCTTTACGGACAATGGTTATCCTGAAGGATTTCACCTTCCATTTAATATCGTAAACAAAATCCTCGTGCATAGGCGCCCGTAAGATTGGATGTTCCAACATCTCTTTTGCCGAGCAATAAGTTTTGTAAGGGTTGCTGATGTTTGCGCCAAGAACAGGAAATGGGTCTGGAACCTTATACACTCGGAATTTTGAAGAGCCAATCTCTTTCATCGTTTTGGTGTCGAGGATGGAAACCGTCACCAACTTCCCTATCATAGAGTCTGGCGCTATCAGATAAATGCGGTCACCTTCCTGCTCGACACGACCCACGGAAGCGACCACGGTGACATTATCCGGACCGCCATCGCAATGGAGAACCAATGGGCAATGATAATTGGCATATATAGTCGCCGCCCGCAACGGCTCGAGATAGGCACAGTTCTGCGCATGAAGAGCTGTGGTCAGAAACAGGACAATGATTGATATGAGGATTTTTTTCATCGTGGAATTATAAGTCTGAAATGAATGATAGGATTCACGTTTTTTTTCGTTGCGACAAAAATATTAAAAAATCTCCGATTCTATCATAAAAAATCTCCAAATTCTTTCATAAAATCTGCAATTCTAATCACTAAATATCATTTATATATCTGATATTCATATGATTATTCTCCATTATATAAATGTTTGATGTTATTACCCCAACATATCTGGAATTATGCTACTTTTGTATCGTTAATTCACATTAATAAAAAGGGGAACAATGAAGAAAACAATGCTTCTGATTCTAGCTTCGGTGTTAGTGGCGACGTTTTACCTCACTGCATGCGACCGTGAGAACGAAAAGGAAAACGAGCGTGAATATCCGGTTACGGCAGATGTGATCCGCAATGCAGTGAAGGATATCGACGGCAACAAGTACGATGCCGTGCGCATCGGCGATCAGGTGTGGATGGCCGAAAACCTCAAGACCACCCGCTTTGCCGACGGAACGGAGATACCCCTTGGTGGTGAAGCTTCTTATTCTGAGGAACAACCACTTCTATATTATCCTTTCTATTCTGCAAACTTGGTCAAAAATTTCGGTTATCTTTATAACTGGTCCGCTATGATCCATGGTGCCGGAAGTAGCAACGCAAATCCTAGCGGTGTACAGGGTATTTGTCCCAATGGCTGGCATGTCCCGTCGGATACGGAGTGGACGCAACTGATGGATTATTTGAAATCCCAGCCAATGTACGTCCATCAAGTGGCCAAATCCTTGGCTTCAACAAAAGGGTGGACATATAGCGAAAACGAAAATGCTGTAGGTAATGATGTTTCCACCAATAACGCAACGGGTTTTTCTGCTGTTCCTACGGGCTGGGGGCACCATGGTTACGTTGGAGATGGCTTTAGTGCATCCTTCTGGAGCGTCACGCTGGACAGTGCCGGCAAAGCCCAAGGCTTCTACATGCACACAGACAACTCGGACGTGACGAGAATCAGAGGCGACAAACATGCTGCTTTTTCCGTCCGCTGCCTGCGCGATTAGTGTGGACTTTTCTGATTGTCACGCCGTGTGCGGAATTTTTAAGTATCTTTGCACCTCGAATTTTTGTTTGGCTGAATATAATAGAATATGTCAAGAAACGAGAAAGAATTGGACGGCGTGACGCTTTTGGGCAACCAGAATACGCACTACAGTTACGACTACACACCGGATGTTTTGGAGACTTTCGAGAACAAACATCCCGAAAACGAGTATATTGTGACTCTGGATTGTCCGGAGTTCACGTCGCTGTGCCCCAAGACCGGGCAGCCCGACTTCGGACACATCATCATCAACTACATCCCCCGCGTGCGCATGGTGGAGAGCAAGAGCCTCAAACTCTACCTTTTCAGCTTCCGCAACCACGGCGATTTCCATGAGGATTGCGTCAACATCATCATGAAGGATTTGGTGAAACTGATGGACCCCAAATACTTGGAAGTGATCGGACTGTTCAACCCTCGTGGCGGTATCTCCATTAAGCCGTTCGCCAACTATGGTGACACAGAGCATCAGGAGATGGTAAAGCAACGTATTTTAGCCAATTTCCATCAAAAATAGACGCTATGGAGAAGGATTCTGTCATTATCATCTCCGGCGGCATGGACTCCACTACCTTGTTGTACGAGTATCGCGATCGGATCGCGCTGGCCGTCACCTTCGACTATGGCTCCACGCAGAACGCCCGCGAGCGAGAGTTCGCCATCCTGCATTGCAAACGGCTGGAAATCCCGCATCTGATCATCCCATTGGACTTTATGCACCAATACTTCAAGAGCGCCCTGCTAATGACCGCCGAAGACATCCCGGAGGGGAATTACGACGACGAGAACATGAAATCAACGGTCGTGCCCTTCCGCAACGGCATCATGCTGGCCATTGCCTGCGGTCTGGCGGAGAGCAACGGCCTCACACGCGTGATGATCGCCAACCACGCCGGTGACCACGCCATCTATCCCGACTGCCGTCCTGGGTTCGTCAGGGCAATGTCGGACGCGATGTACGCCGGAACCTACGAGCATGTGGAGGTCTTTGCCCCCTATACCGGATTGAGTAAAAAGGAGATAGCCCTGCGCGGAAAAGATTTAGGCATTGACTACAGCGAAACCTATTCCTACTACAAGGGCGGTGAGAAACATTGCGGCAAATGCGGCACCTGCCGCGAACGCATCGAGGCCCTCCGCGACGCCGGCATCAACGATACGACAGACTATGAGTGAGAGTAGATGGCTGCGAACTCTGAACTTTATAAACCTTACGAACATTTAACCTTAATCGAATGTATTACGTACGCAAAACCTTAGAAATTTCTTCCTGTCACCAGCTGTATCTCGATTATGAGAGCAAATGTGAGAACCTGCATGGGCACAACTGGAAAATCAATGTGTATTGCCGCTCCGAAAAGTTGGACAGCAACGGGATGGTGTGTGATTTCACCGAAATCAAACGTTTGATACACGGCAGGATAGACCATCGGAATCTCAACGAGGTGCTGGATTTCAACCCCACGGCGGAAAATCTGGCCCGCTGGATTGTGGATACTGTGCCCAACTGCTACCGGGCCGACGTGTGGGAGTCGCGCGACAACAAGGCCTCCTACATTGCGGACGACGCACCTCAAAATTTCGATTAGATGTACCGTATAAACGAGATTTTCTACTCCCTGCAGGGCGAGGGCTTCCATACAGGCACGCCCGCTGTGTTCGTACGCTTCAGCGGATGCAATCTGCATTGCACCTTCTGCGACACGCAGCATCAGGAGGGACAGATGATGTCGCTGCCGGAAATTGTCGGCGAAGTGAACAAATATCCGAACGCACAGCTGGTGGTGCTCACCGGCGGCGAGCCGTCGCTGTTTGTGGATGATGCCTTCGTGCGCACGCTCAAGGCGGAGACGGGTAGGAGAGTGGCCATTGAGACCAACGGCACCCGCCCGCTGCCACCATCCATTGACTGGGTGACGCTCTCCCCGAAGGAGGCGTTTGAAGGCGGAGACAACGAACCCTGCGTGCTCACCCGTTGCGACGAGCTGAAAGTGGTCTATTGCGGACAAAACCTACAGCAATACAACGAGATAGGTGCGGAGCATCGTTTTCTTCAGCCTTGTTATGATGAGGATTCTGTCAAATGCAGGGCCAACAGGGATGCTTGCGTGCAGGCGGTGCTCTCAAATCCCGGATGGCGATTGTCGCTGCAAATACACCGAGCATTGAATATCCGATAATTTTTTGGGAAAAAATCAGATGCTGATATACTAAAAATATAATTATGACGTTAGCATCTTTGTCGTTTGGGAATCATTAACTAAAACATTTAATATGAAAAAAACAATCGTACTTATGCTTTTCGTGGCGGCCATGTCCATCACAGGCATGGCGCAGGAGGAGCAGGACTGGCGGCAGGTGTTCCCGCGCCATGAGCTCAGCCTCGGAATCGGAGACCCGGCAATGGCCAATTTCCAGAAAGGATGGCTGTTTGACAAACTGATTTGGGACCGTTGGTATGATCAAGGGGACAATCTCAACGATTGGTTCAATCCTGTTCGCTACCATAGCGACTACATCGCCACCTGCCCGATCAGTTTGGGATACATGTTCCGCCTGCGAAAATTCCTCTGGTTAGGTGCATCCGTCTCCTACATGGGAACCTTTGGCAAGGTGTTTGATGCGCGCGACAACAGCTTCATCTGCAACCATACCGAGACGCAGGTCGCCTTCCTGCCCTCCATCCGTTTCTCTTATCTGAACAAGAAATATGTGACGCTCTATTCCGGCGTGTCAACCGGTTTCTTGCTTAATTTCGAAAAGGAGGACGGACCCGTGGACATCTATTTCCATCCCGCCTGGCAGTTCACATTATTCGGCATCTCCGCAGGCCACAAGTTCTACGGCTTCACTGAGATCGGATGCGGGTTCAAGGGCTTCATCCACGCGGGCATCGGCTACCGATTCAATGCAAAGAACGAGTAAAACCTTTAAACATCTCAGATTATGAAAAAGATATTTTCTATAATGATAATCAGCCTGTTGGCGATAGGTTCGTTTATAGGCTGCACGGTGGAAAAAAACGACTATACTAAAAACAACCCGATGAAACAAGCCTACAGCATTTTCCAATACTGGCAGTACGGCTTGTGCAACACACAGATGCGCTTCGCCAATGTGGCGTTCAATTTCAACACATGGCTTTCCGCCGATGAGGGTGTGAAAGACTCCCTCGCCCAGAAATATTTCAAGGATATCACCATCCGTGAAAATGGCGGCGGATCGTGGTCGTTGCTCGTCAAGGGTGTTGAAAAATGTGTGATAGAGACCAACAACCAGAATTTGAGCGCTGTGGGTGCCCTATGGACGGTTACGGAGAAGGAGATTTTGGTGAACTATGTTCCGAATAGCGGTAATCATGAATTTAATAGCATGTACAGCTTCACTTCTAATGCCACAACAGCTACAGTCGAATGCCAGCAACAGGGCACCTGGTTTGTGAATGTCAATTACGATCCGGCGGTGGATTCTTTCATACTGGGTGGACCTAAGCCCCATTTGTCGGTTGTATATGCCACGCCGGACCAGTCCGTCATCCGCGACCTACGTGACGGCAATTATACGATGACAGGAGACGGGTTCTTCACATTTGCCTCAATGCCACCATATTATACTGATAACAATCAAGAAGTTGTCGGACTCTATTTCCACATAGCAGAACCGCTGTTCTGCAACGGGAAAGACTCTTGGAACTCGGGTGTGTCAAACATTTCAGTGGTGAAGGGATCTTATGACAGCCCCTCCCCTGAGGAAGTGACGGTAAAGGCGGAATTCCTGCAAAAAGAGAAACCTACGGTAAAGCTTAATTCCTATAATTGTTGGGCCATTTGTACATACAACACCTCGAATATTCAAATGGATCTATCCAAATAAGATAATTCCTTCGGGAATAAATTTTGCGGCTTATGTTGTGATGATGCAGCGTTAGCCGCATTTTTTTGTATTTTTGCGGCTGAAAAAATGATGTCCGACAATCTCTTCCTGTTACTTTGCTTTGTTGCCGCACTTCTTCTGCCGCGCATTCCTGTTGTCGGCAAATTCTTCAACATCATCAACACGGCGCTCCACGAGTTGGGCCATGCTATAGTAGCGCTTTGCACCGGAGGACAGGTCAATAAAATAGAGCTTTTCAAAGACACATCCGGCACGACGACCACCCGTACCGACGGGCGTTTTTCCGCCGTGCTGACCTCGTTAGCCGGTTACCCGTTTGCGGCGTCGGTGGCCTGGCTCTCCTTTTACCTGATTGAACAGGGTGCCGCCCAAGGGTTGGTCGTGGGCCTGTCGGTCCTTTTTTTCATCATGTTGCTGTTTTGGATCCGAAATCCCTATGGTGTGTTGTGGGTGTTCCTGTTCTGCGGAGTGAACGTATGCCTGTTTTATTTCGGCGGCGAAAAATATGTGCCGTATGCGGCCCTCTTTTACGCGATGATGATTTTAGTGGAGTCGGTGACATCCTCATTGGTACTGCTGGTACTCACTGTCCGAGACCCGCAAAAGGCCGGCGATGCCGCCAATCTGGCCAAGTTCACCCACGTGCCGGCCTTCGTCTGGGGACTGCTGTTTGTCGCCTATACGGGATGGGTGGTTTATAAGGTGGTGGAGATGCTCTTCTTATAATCTTTTTTTGTATCTTTGCCCGCCTTTTAGGTTTCGAATTTTAATGTTAACATTTAAAAAATAAGATTATGGAAAAAGCTCAAATGAGAGAAGTTATCGCCAAGCGAGTGGCTAAGGAACTCAAGGATGGCGATGTTGTCAATCTGGGTATTGGTCTCCCGACAATGGTACCCAACTATTTGCCGAAAGATGTGCATGTGATTCTCCAGACTGAGAATGGCATGATTGGTATGGGACCCACTCCCGAGGAAGGCAAGGAGGATGACAACCTGATCAACTCCGGCGGCGGCTATATCACCGCACAGCCCGGTGCCGTCTCTTTCAGTTCCGCTGATTCCTTCGCCCTGATCCGCGGCGGTCATGTGGATGCCACCGTGCTGGGCGCTATGCAGGTGGACGAACACGGCGACATTGCCAACTGGATGATCCCTGGCAAGCTCACCCCGGGTATGGGTGGTGCTATGGACCTTCTGGTGGGTGCCAAGACGGTCATCGTCGCGATGGAGCACACCCAGAAAGGTAATCCGAAGATCCTCCACAAATGCAACCTGCCCCTCACCGCAATGGGTGCCGTCAATATGATCGTGACTGAGATGGGTGTCATGGTGGTCACCGACAAGGGCTTGGTTCTGACGGAGTTGCATCCCGAGTTCACCGTTGAGGATGTGAAGGCTGCCACCGAAGCCGACTTCACCGTCTCCCCGGATCTCAAACCCATGCAGCTGGATTAGTTTAGAGTTGAGAGATTAGAGTTTAGAGTAGGGATTTGGTTGTTGGGTGTTGGATTTTTGACAATGTTATAACTGAAGATCTGAGACCGAAGAACAGCATTCGAATCCAATACTCTTTCTAAATCAAACTATTATAGTATTTTACAATTTTAATCAAATATTGAAAAATGGATTTTAGCTTAAACAAAAGAGAAGAACTCTTTCTGCAGATGATTCGCAAGTTCGCGGCGGAAGAAGTTCAGCCGCTGGCTGCCGAAGTGGACGATCAGGAGCGTTTCCCGATAGAAACGGTTGAGAAGATGGCCAAGATCGGCATTATGGGCATTCCCATCCCCGTGCAATACGGCGGGCAAGGCGCCACGAATCAGATGTATATTATGGCAGTGGAGGAACTGTCCAAGGTATGTGCCACCACGGGTGTGATCGTGAGTGCGCACACGTCGCTCTGTATGAATCCGATTCTGGAATTCGGTACCGAGGAACAGAAAATGAAATATCTGCCTAAGCTGGCTTCTGGCGAATGGATCGGTGCTTTCGGTCTGACCGAGCCCAATGCCGGCACGGATGCCGCCATGCAGCAGACCACAGCCGTATTGGACGGCGATGAGTGGGTGCTCAACGGCAGCAAGATTTTCATCACCAACGCGGGTTACGCTCATGTCTATGTGATCATGGCCATGACCGACAAGTCGCTCGGCACGAAGGGCATCTCCGCCTTCATCGTGGAGAAGGGCACGCCCGGTTTCTCCATCGGCAAGAAGGAGAAGAAGATGGGTATCCGTGGTTCCGCCACCTGCGAGCTGATTTTTGAAAACTGCCGCATCCCGAAGGAGAACCTCCTCGGCGAGCTCGGCAAGGGCTTCAAGATCGCCATGATGACGTTGGACGGCGGCCGTATCGGTATCGCTTCCCAGGCACTCGGCATCGCCCAAGGAGCTCTGGACGCCACGGTGAAATACACGAAGGAGAGAAAACAGTTCGGCAAGACGCTGGCCCAGTTCCAGAACACACAGTTCCAGATGGCCAACTTGGAGACCAAGGTGCAGGCTGCGCGCCTGCTGGTCCGTCAGGCCGCCTGGAAGAAGGATATGCACCTCCCGTATTCCGTGGATGCCGCCATGGCCAAGCTGTATTGCGCTGAGACAGCGATGGAAACCACCACCAAGTGCGTGCAGTTCCACGGCGGTTACGGCTACACCCGTGAGTACGAGATCGAACGCATGATGCGCGACGCCAAAATCACGGAGATCTATGAAGGCACCTCCGAAGTCCAACGCATGGTCATCGCCGGCAAATTATTCAAATAAACCAATTGATTGTTGGTAGAGACGCAATGCATTGCGTCTTTAGCATAAAAAACAAATATCGACAGAACAATGAATATTATAGTAACGATAAAACAGGTTCCGAATACCAATGTTATTAAAATTAATCCGGTGACCGGCACGTTGATTCGCGATGGTGTTCCCTCCATCTTGAATCCGGACGATGCCTCCGCTCTGGAAATGGCCTTGCAGCTGAAGGACAAGTTCGGTGCGCATGTCACTGTGATCACGATGGGTCCGCCACAGGCCGACGCCATCTGCCGCGAGGCTTTCGCCATGGGGGCCGACCGTGCCATCCTGCTCTCCGACCGCAAGTTCGCGGGCGCAGACACGTTAGCAACCTCGTATGCCCTCTCCGGCGCCATCAAGACACTTGATTATGATCTTATCCTCGCCGGCCGTCAGGCCATCGACGGCGACACGGCCCAGACGCCGGTCTCTCTGGCCCAGCATCTCGACCTTCCGCAGGTGACATACGCCACCAACTTGGATTTTGACGGGCAGAAACGCTGCACGGTCACCAAGGAGACGGAAGAGGGATACCAGATCCTGGAAGTGGAAACGCCGTGCGTGCTCACCGTCCTCTCATCCGCCATCAAACCCCGCTACATGACCGTCAAGGGCATCATGGAAGCCTACGATAAGGAGGTGGAAGTGTGGGGTGCCGACAAGCTGGACGTTGACCCTGACCGCCTCGGTCTTTCCGGCTCGCCCACGCGTGTGAAGAAATCCTTCACCAAACCGCAGAAACAACCGGGCGAGATTTTCGAAGTGGATCCCGAAGAGGCTGTGGAAATCATCGTTAAAAAAATGAAAGAAAAACATATTATTTAACCGAGAATTTAGAGACAATGGAAAAATCAGATTATAAGAATATTCATGTTTTTGTGGAACAACGCGACAGCGTTATCCAATCCGTGGCCTTGGAATTGCTCGGTAAGGCGCACGAACTGTCCGCCGACCTGCATGAGAAGGTCGTGGCTGTCCTGGCCGGATACCAGATCAAGGACCAGGCCCAGATGTTGATCGAATACGGTGCCGACGAGGTGATCTGTATGGATGCTCCCGAGCTGAAGGACTATCTGACGGAACAATACACGCAGGCCATCTACCAACTGGTGATGGAGTACAAGCCCAGCATCATGCTGATCGGCGCCTCCACCATCGGACGTGACCTGGCTCCGCGTTTGGCGTGCCGCCTCAACACGGGCCTCACCGCTGACTGCACGAAACTTGAAATCACGGAAGACATGCAGCTGGCCTCTACACGTCCCGCTTTCGGCGGCAACCTGATGGCCACTATCCTCAACACGGAACATCGTCCGCAGATGTCCACCGTGCGTCCGGGCGTGATGCAGAAGATGGCCCGCGACAACAGCCGCAAGGGCGACATCATCGACTTCAAGCCCACATTCGACGAGAGCAAGTTCAAAGTGCGCTTGGTGAAGAATGTGAAAGAGAACAAGGGCGTTGTGGACATCACCGATGCCAAGATACTCATCTCCGGCGGTCGTGGCGTGGGCTGCAAGGCCGGCTTCGACAAGCTGCAGGCCTTGGCCGACGTGCTGCCTGGCGCGGAAGTCTCCTCTTCCCGTGCCATGGTGGATGCCGGCATCATTGACCATTGCCGTCAGGTGGGACAAACGGGCAAGACTGTCCGTCCGAACCTCTATATGGCCTGTGGTATCAGCGGTGCTATCCAGCACCTGGCCGGTATGGAAGAGTCCGACCTGATCATCGCCATCAACAAGGATAAGTTCGCACCGATCTTCGGCGTGGCCGACCTCGGCATCGTCTGTGATCTCAACAAGGTAGTTCCTCTGCTTACCACACGCCTGGCCAAGGAAATCGAAAAATAATGATTGACATCCGCCATGTCGAGAAGCGTTTTGGGGACCTTCATGTGCTGAAGGACATCACGCTGACCATTGAGAAGTCCAAGGTTGTGACGATTGTCGGCCCCTCCGGGGCCGGCAAGTCAACCTTGTTGCATCTTATCGGCACCCTTGACCGTGCCGACAGCGGTGAGATACTCCTCAACGGCGTGAATGTGACCACCCTTACTGACAACCAGTTGTCGGAATTCCGCAACCGTCACATTGGCTTCGTATTCCAGTTTCACCAGTTGCTCCCTGAATTCACCGCGGTGGAGAATGTGGCGCTGCCGGCCATGATTGCGGGCCAATCCAAGAAGGAGGCACTGCTCCATGCGACCGAGCTGCTGGATTTTCTGAAGCTGTCGGACAGGGTAGGGCACAAGCCTAACGAACTCTCCGGCGGCGAACAGCAGCGCGTGGCTGTCGCCCGGGCGCTGATGAACAACCCCGAGCTCATCCTTGCTGATGAGCCGTCTGGCAATCTGGATACCGAGAACGCGAAAAAGCTCCATCAGCTCTTCTTCGACCTGCGTGACCAATTTCACCAAACATTTGTCATTGTCACCCATAATGTGGAACTGGCCGCCCTGTCCGACAGAACCATTGTCCTGCAAGACGGCAAAGTTATACAATAATCATTATGAAAAGAAACACACTATTCGTTATTTTATGCTGCTGCATCATTGCTTTCAGCGGCTGTAGCATCCTTCAATTCTCCAATCTGCTGAACTGCAAGTTCGCCATGGCGGGCGTACGCAACGTGACGTGGGCGGGCATCAATTTCAGCAACATCAGCAGTCCGAGCGACCTCTCCCTCACCAACCTCACCAAGGCGTTGGATGTCATCAAGCGGATGGACTTCAACATCACCTGTGATGTGAATGTGAAGACGGAGAACCCCACCAACCGCATGGCACGGTTGATCGGCTACGACTATGAACTGTTTTTGGACAACCAGACCAATCCCATCGCCACGGGAAGCAGTCGCGACAAGGAGTACATCATTCCGGCCAACAGCACGATGGAGATTCCCATTCCAGTGAAAATGGACCTGGTGTCTGTTGTGAAAAACAAGGAGGTCGGAAGCATCATAAAATGTATCAAGGACATTCAGGGCAAAGGAAATGGCACATCCTCGGATGTTACCGTGAAGTTCACCCCTTACCTCAGTATGGGGCGGGCTCCCGTCCGATTGTCACCCCTGACGCTCACAAAGACGTTCCAGTCATCCGAAAAAATGTCCAAGAAAGAACGAAAAGAGCTTGATAAATCCTCTAATTCAATCAAATCAAAACGTTAACAATAGTAACCTTTTAAATCAAAAATTCATGATCCAAAGAATTCAATCCATATTCCTGCTCGTGGCAGCGGTGATTCCCATAGTCATGTTGTTTACTCCTATCGGATATGTGAATACCCCCGATGTGCAGTATGTCTATAACAGTCTTACTCTCAAGATGAATGTACCTGAGGGCCATGCCGTTCTCCGTCTCTATTATGTGGGCTTCTGTCTGCTGCTGTGTTCTGTACTCTCGCTGATTGCGCTGTTCACCTTCAAGAATCGCGTACGTCAGACACAGATTGTCTCCATCTGCATGATTGTCTATCTGGTCACGCTGATGCTGATGCTCTGGGTGTGTCCGGATGTGGTTTTCAAGAAATTCTTCACCCTTAAAGAGACCACCTATGATTTCCAGTTTGCAAACAAGGTTGTATTATTGATTCTTGTATGTGTGGAGGCGGCATGTCTCTATCTGGCCAACAAGTTCATCAAGAAGGATGAAGCATTGGTGCGCGCCGCCGACCGTTTGCGCTAAGCGGGTCCAATAGGCGGATGTCAGCGGATGTCATCCACCAACGTCTGGACATCATCCTCAGTAGTGTCCCAAGAGGTGACCAAACGGACTTCGCGGGTGTTTTCATCCCAGATGTAAAAGAAATGTTTCCTGAGCAGTGCCTCGCATTGTTCAGGATTCATTTTAAATAGGAGGGTGTTAGCCTGCGTGGGCTGTGTGAACGGGAATCCTTTTGCTTCCAGTTTTGCACGGAGTAATTGCGCCATATTGTTGGCGTTCTGAGCATTGCGGTAAAGGAGACCGTCCCGCACGTATGCTGAGAACTGCGCGGATATGAACCGCATTTTGGAACACAGCTGGGTGGACTGTTTGCGCAGGTATTTGAGGTTTTCGGAAAGTTCGGGGCGGAAGGCGATGACCGACTCGGCCATCATGCAGCCGTTCTTTGTGCCACCGAAGCTGATGATGTCGGCGCCACAGTCCACGGTAATGTCACGAACGCTCTTACCAAGGGCCACCGCAGCATTGGCGAGACGCGCCCCGTCAATATGGAGGTACATCTGATAACCGTGCACGAAGTCGGCCAGCCGGCGTATTTCTTCGGGGCTGTAAACGGTGCCCAGTTCGGTGCATTGCGAGATATAGACCATCTTGGGTTGTGAATGGTGCTCGAAGCCGAAGCCGTGCAGTAGCGGACGGATGAGTTCCGGGGTGAGCTTTCCGTCAGGGGTGTCCACCTCCTTGACGACGGCACCGCTGAGCAGGGTGGGGGCCCCGCACTCATCCACGGCGATATGGGCGGTCCGGGCCGCAATGACGGCATTCCAAGGCTGGCAGCATGCTCGGATGGCGCACACATTGGCCCCCGTGCCGTTGAACACAAAATAAGGGGCCGCCTCGGGACCAAACAGGTTGCGAAGGTCCTGTATGGCCGTCTCGGTCCAGGGGTCGTCCCCGTAGGCGATGGCATGGTCAGTGTTGGCTTGAAGAATGGCGTCCATCACCTGCGGATGCACACCCGAATTGTTGTCACTTCCAAAACTTCTCATAGTAAAAAAACATTCGGTTGGTTACGGTTGCAAAAGTACATTTTTTGTATTTTTGCGAACATTTTTTTGTCTCACTAAAATTTTTAAATTATGTGGAGCATTATTCTTTATTTGCTTTTAGGCGCTGTGGCCGGCTGGTTAGCTGGTAACCTGATGCGCGGCGGCGGCTTCGGCCTCCTTTGGAACATCATCATCGGTATTATCGGTGGTTTTATCGGCGGATGGCTGATGAGCCTCATCGGCATCCAGAAGGCCGGTCTTCTCTGGGAACTCATTGTGGCCGTGATTGGCGCAGTGGTGCTTCTGTTCGTTGTTTCACTTATTAAGAAAAAATAACATTATTTCAGGTTTGGCGGAAGCCAAACCTTTTTCTTTGAAAAATCATCAATACAATTATTATTTAATACATGAAAAAACTCTTTTTTGTTCTGCTGGGCTGCTGCACTTTCTTGCTTGTCCCGGCACAAACCGTCACCAAGAACGGTGGTCTCTCCAACGATCAGCTCCAATCGCTCAAATCCTCCTACAAGGCTACTGCCTCGGACAAGGCGTTGCGCAATGCCGTGGTAACCAATGACATAAACAAGCTGGCCAAGAACTACGAAAACGCCACGGTTTTTGATGCCCATTTCTCCAACCAAGTGCCCTCCAAGGCCATCACCGATCAGGAATCGTCGGGACGCTGCTGGATGTTCACGGGCATGAACGTGCTGCGCTCGAAGGCCATCCGCAAATACAACCTGCCGGCGGACTTCCAGTTCTCGCAGTGCTACACCTTCTTCTGGGACCAGTTAGAGAAGTCCAATCTCTTCCTGCAGGCCATTTTGGACAACCGCGCCAAGTCGATGGACGACGAGACGGTGAAATGGCTGTTCCAGAATCCGTTGAGCGACGGCGGCCAGTTCACGGGCATTGCCAATCTGGTGGCCAAGTACGGCATCATGCCGAAGGATGCCATGCCGGAGACCTACAGCAGCAACCATACATCCCAGATCTCATCACTGATAAAGCTGAAACTCCGCGAGGATGCGCTTGTTTTGCGTGATATGGCCAACAACAAAGGCACGACGGAGAAGATGCTGCAGGACAAGAAGATGGAAATGCTGCAGACTGTCTATCGCATGCTGGTCATCGCTTTTGGCGAACCGCCGGCGGAGTTCACGTGGACCCAGCGCGACGCCAAGGGAAACGTGGTCAGCACGGAGACCTACACGCCGAAATCCTTTGCCGCCAAATTCGCGAACGACGACTTCACCACCTACTACATGGTGATGAACGATCCCACCCGCGAATATTACAAGGTATATGAGATTGAGTATGACCGCCATGTGTATGACGGAAACAACTGGAAATACCTCAATTTACCGATGGATGAAATCGCGAAAATGGCCATTGCCTCCCTGAAAGACAGCACGATGATGTATTTTTCCTGCGATGTGGGCAAGTTCCTCGACCGTGACAAGGGCTATATGGACGTGAACAATTTCGACTACGGATCTTTGTTCAACACCACCTTCGGCATGGACAAGAAACAGCGCATCCAGACATACGCCAGCCTCTCCTCGCACGCCATGACGCTCTGCGCCGTGGACCTTGACAAGGACGGCAATCCGCTCAAATGGATGGTGGAAAACAGCTGGGGCAGCAAGTACGGACACAACGGATTCCTCATCATGACCAACGAATGGTTCAACGAATACATGTTCCGTCTGGTGGTGGAAAAGAAATACATCCCTGCTGCCACGCTTAAACTTTTCGACCAGAAACCCATCATGCTACCCGCTTGGGACCCGTTGTTCGCCCCCGAGGAGTAAACCGATTGTTTCACTATTATAATAAATGTTAAAATGAAAAAGATATTCCTGATAATGACGGCCCTTTTGGTCAGTTCCATGCTATTTGCACAGAATCCGGATGCAATTTGTGGGATTTGGCACTCAGTGGACCCATTCTCGAAAGAGGGCTCGCAATGCGAGGTTTACAAAGCGGCCAACGGCACCTATGAGGCCAAGGTGGTGTGGGTGGAGAACCCCAAGAAGAAACCCCAGCTCGGCCTGGTCTTTATGACGGGGTTGACTTACAATGCCAAAGAGAAAGAGTATCAGAACGGGAAACTGAAATACCCTGGCAAGAAAGGAACCTACAAGACCTACATCCGTTTAGTGAACGACAACAAGACGATGAAAATGCGCGGTTATCTGGGTGTTTCCCTCTTCGGCATGACCGTTGACTGGACTCGCGAGAGCAAGTTGCGGGAGCAGAAGTGAGTTTGGCCATTAGCCTTTCAGATTAAGACACCAAGTAATTAAGCAACTAAGATCCTGAAGAGTATAGAAAAAAGGAGGGCCGGAAGGTTCTCCTTTTTTCACAATCTTGAGAAGAACGAACCGATAGCTGCACGAGCTCGAGAAAAATTTTTCAACAACGAATGGAGTATATGAAAAATTTTGTATTTTTGCGGCCTCAAAACAAACGGGGCATTAGCTCAGTTGGCTAGAGTGTCTGACTGGCAGTCAGGAGGTCACGGGTCCGACTCCCGTATGCTCCACCAAAACAAGCACTTGCTTTACGCGGGTGCTTGTTTTTTTTTTGTATCTTTGCCGTCTCAAAAGAAACCTATGGAGGATACACAATATTTTGTAGCAAAGACTTTTGCGGGTATCGAGCCGGTGCTGGCCGACGAGCTGGCGCGTTTAGGCGCCCGCAACTGCCGCATCATGAGCCGTGCCGTGGCCTTCGAGGGCGACATGGATATGATGTACCGCGCCAACTATTTCTGCCGTTGCGCGTTGCGCATCCTTTGGCGGCAGAAGACGTTCACCTTCCAGAATAACCGACAATACTACGAGGAGATTTTCGATTTTCCCGCCGAGAAGTTCCTGCGTCGTGATGGCACGATGGCTGTGCACACCACCTGCGCTGACACCATCTTCAAAACGCCCCTGTTCGCCTCCGTGCTGGCCAAAGATGCCATCTGCGACCGATTTCGCGACCTTTATGACGAACGTCCGGATGTGGATCGCGAGAATCCGGATGTTCAATTCCATCTGCATATTTTCCGCAACGAGGCTCAATTGTTCGTGGACAGCTCCGGCGAATCGCTGCACAAGCGCGGCTACAAGGTGCGCAACCATCCGGCCCCCATCAACGAGGTGGTGGCCGCTGCCATGATTGCGATGAGCGGATGGCACGGGGAGTGCGACTTCATCGACCCCATGTGCGGCGGCGCAACCCTGCCGATTGAGGCTGCCATGACCGCTCTCAACATCCCTGCCGGATTCTATCGTCGCGAATACGGCTTCCTGCACTGGAAAAACTTTGACCAGGAATCCTGGAACCGGATACGTAAGGAGGCAAGGATTGCCGAAGATGTGGACATCAACTTCTACGCCTCCGACATCAACCCCCGATTCCTTGACATCGCCCGCGAGAACATCCGTCGGGCCCGCCTGCAGGATTTCATCATGCTGGAAAAATGCGACGCATTCCGTTTCAAGCCCCAGCGGGTGCCGGCTTTGGTGATGATGAATCCCCCTTACGGCGAGCGCTTGGAGGTGGGTGACATTGAGGCTTTCTATAGCAATATCGGCAGCGCATTGAAATACAATTTTTCCGGCTGTCGTGCGTTTGTCATCAGTTCGGACCTGCAAGCGCTCAAGAGGGTGGGGCTGAAGCCCAGCACGAAGGCCACGCTCTACAATGGCCCGCTGGAATGTCGGTTCTTGGGTTATGAGCTGTTTGAGGGCGACCGCAAACACCATATTATTAATAAGAAACAATCGTAACATGAGACAACGGCTGCTGATAATGCTTCTGACATTCCTCGTCTGGTCGGCTGGCGCACAGTCGAAATACAGCAACGAGTTCCTCTCCTTAGGCATCGGGGCGCGGGGGCTGGCCATGGCCAACACTTTATGCGCCACCGCCGACGACGTAACCGCCGCCTACTGGAATCCCGCCGGCCTGAGCAGGATGGACAAGCCTTACCAGCTGTCGCTGATGCATGCCGAGTACTTCGCCGGCATCGCCAAATACGATTACGGCGGCGTTGCGGCACGCATCGACAACCACTCCTCTGTGGCGTTGTCATATATCCGTTTCGGGGTGGACAACATCATGAACACCACCGAACTTATTGATGCACAGGGCAATGTGGATTACGACCGTATCACCTATTTCTCCGCCGCCGACAATGCCGTGCTGCTCAGCTACGCCTACGCTTTCGAAAAGGTGCCCGGACTCTCCGTGGGTGCCAACGCGAAGATCATCCAACGGGGCATCGGCAAGTTCGCGCGTGCGTGGGGGTTCGGACTGGACTTCGGATTGCAGTACGAGCGCAAAGGCTGGCAGGCCGGTGCCATGCTTCGCGACGGCACCTCCACCTTCAATGCCTGGTCGTACCAGCTCTCGGACGCCGTTATCGACGTCTTCCACCAGACCGGCAACGAGATTCCGGAAAACGGGCTGGAGCTCACCCTGCCCGCGCTCCTCTTGGGCGGGGCCAAGTACGTGGACTTTGGCAAAGGATTCAACGCCACCTTCGCGCTGGGGTTGGACTGCACCTTTGACGGACATCGCAACACGCTTATCCATAGCAAGGTCTTCAGTGCCGACCCGCATTTCGGCATGGAGTTCGGATATAAGAAAATCGTCGCTTTGCGGGCGGGTATCGGCAATTTCCAGCAGGAGCCGGACTTTGACGGCAAGCGCAAGACCACCCTGCAGATCAATCTTGGGGTGGGGGTGTGCATCAAGCAGATTGTCAGCATCGACTATGCGTTTACAGATCTGGGCAACCTCTCCATCGCCCAATATTCGCACGTGGTCTCGTTACGCGTAGCATTGGACCGTTATAAAAAAGACAAAAGCAACAATACGCAAACACAGTAACCATCAAAAATACATCATTATGTCAGAAACCAAATCATTTACATTGGAGGATTATCCGTACAACGAAGAACAATTGGCCAAGCGTCTCGCCGGACTTTCCACCCAGGAGATGTCCTATATGGATGAACAAGCCGCATACCGATATATATTAAGTAGTATAGACCTGACCACGTTGGAGGGCAGCGACAACCGGCAGACGGTGGTGACGCTTTGCAAGAAGGCGCAGGCTTTTTACAACCCGCAACGCCAGGTGCCGAGCACGGCGGCGGTGTGTGTATATCCGCCTTTCGTGGCCATCGCCAAGGAGGAGTTGAAGGGCACGGACATCCGCGTGGCCTCTGTGGCGGGTGCCTTCCCCGCGGGCCAGTCGCCCATTGAGATCAAGGTGGCCGAGGTACGCTATGCCGTCCATGAGGGTGCCGATGAGATTGACATGGTGATTTCCCGGGGCAAATTCCTTGAGGGCCACTATCAGGAGGTTTACGATGAAATCCGCGCCATCCGCGAGGCCTGTCCGAACGCATCGCTCAAGGTCATTTTAGAAACCGGCGAGCTGAAAACCCCGCAAAACATCTACAAAGCATCACAGATTGCCATTGCTGCGGGTGCGGACTTCATCAAGACATCCACCGGGAAAATCGCGGTGAACGCCACTCCTGAAGCCTTCCTGATCATGATGGATGCCATCAAACGGCACCATAAGGAGACGGGGAAGATGGTCGGCATCAAGGCCGCCGGCGGCATCTCCGATCCTGACGACGCGCTCCGATATGTGAACCTCCTCACCGCCGTTTTGGGTAAGGATTGGCTCTCAAAACGTTACTTCCGGATAGGTGCCAGCCGCCTTGCCAACCGCGTTTTTGAGAAAATCAAATAAAAATTTTTCGTAAATGGTGGATTGTGAACAAAATAATTGTATTTTTGCACCCCCAAAAAATAGAAACATTTAGTATTAACAATTAAAACATTAAAGTTATGACGAAAGCTGATATCGTTAATGAAATTTCCAACAAAACTGGATTCGACAAGAACAGTGTTCAAACCATCGTTGAAGTGTTCATGTCAAGTGTAAAGAGCTCCATGGTGGGCGGTGAGAATGTTTATCTGAGAGGCTTCGGCAGCTTCATCATCAAACAAAGAGCCCAGAAGACGGCCCGTAACATCTCCAAGAAAGAGACCATCACCATCCCGGCTCACAACATTCCCGCTTTCAAACCTTGCAAGACTTTCGTTAACGCCGTCAAGAAATCCACAAAATAACAAACTTTAAAATCTTCTAATTATGCCAAGCGGTAAGAAAAGAAAGAGACATAAAATGTCCACTCATAAAAGAAAAAAACGTCTGAGAAAGAACAGACATAAAAACAAATAGTCTTTTATGAGTTCAATTAGAATGAAAACTAAATGAAACGCGAACGCGCTTTGTTTAGTTTTCATTGTTTTATAACCCCCACACCCATGAGTGAAACTGAAATTACGAAAGAAATCATACTGACCTCCCACGCCAACGAGGTGCAGGTGGCCCTTCTCGAGGACAAGAAGCTAGTGGAAATCCACTCTGAGAAGGCCTCCATGCAGTTCTCGGTCGGTGACATTTACCTTGGAAAAGTGCGGAAAATCATGCCGGGACTGAACGCCGCCTTCGTCGATGTGGGCAGCGAGAAGGACGCCTTCCTGCACTATCTGGATCTGGGCGTCAATGCCCGCACCATCAACGCCTTCGTCAGTCAGGCCATCACCACTGGAAAGCGCAGTATCAGCCGGGTGCAATACCTTGAAGAGGTGCCTAAAAACGGCAAAATTAGCGACGTGCTTACCTCCGGGCAACAAATTATGGTGCAGGTGGCCAAAGAGCCCATCTCCACCAAGGGCCCACGCATCACGACGGAGGTCTCCTTTGCCGGACGATACCTCGTGCTCGTCCCCTTTGGCGACAAGGTCTCCGTATCGCAGAAAATCCGGAACTCCGCCGAGCGCAAACGTCTCAAGAGCATGATGCAGGGGATACGCCCCCGCAATTTCGGCATCATCATCCGTACCGTTGCCGAGAACAAAAGTTTAGAGGAGCTCTCCGCCGACCTTGACTCCCTGCGCTACAAGTGGGACACCGCCGTGGAGAACCTTTTCGCCTCCAAGGCCCCCATGCGCATCATCCAGGAGATGGACTGCATCTCATCCATCCTGCGCGACATGCTCAACGACTCCTTCCAGTCCATCTATGTGGACACCCCGGAAGCATACAAGGAGGTGAAAAACCTCTTGCACAAATATTCGCCCGAGAAGGAGGACATCCTGAAGCTGTACAAGGAAAAACAGCCCATCTTTGAGCATTTCAACGTTGCCAAGCAGATCAAAAGCTCCTTCGGGAAGGTGGTGACCGTCAAGAACGGAGTTTATCTGATCATAGAGCACACCGAGGCCATGCACGTCATCGACGTCAACAGCGGCAACCGGGTGAAGTCGAACCAGACACCCGAGCAGAACGCCCTGAACACCAATATGATTGCCGCTGCCGAGATTGCCCGCCAGCTGCGTTTGCGGGATATGGGCGGCATCATCACCATCGACTTTGTGGACCTCCATGACGCACGCAACAAAGTGGAGCTCAACAAGGCCATGACCGAGTTTATGCGGAACGACAAGGCCAAGCATACCATTTTGCCCCTCAACAAGTTCTGCCTCATGCAGATCACCCGTCAGCGTGTGCGTCAGGCCACCATCATCGAGACCACCGAGCAATGCCCTACCTGCAAGGGCACCGGCAAGATAAAACCGCCCATCCTGATTGAGGATGAGTTGGATAACACGTTGGAGTTCTTGTTCGACAAGCAGCAGGAATCCAAAATCACCATCATGCTGCATCCGTTTGTGTATGCCCATTTGAAACATGGTTTCCCCTCCATTCTGATGAAATGGCGGTGGAAATACAAGAAAAGAATACGCCTCGTGGCCAACCAGAGCTACTCGCTGTTCGAGCACCATTTCTTCAACGCCAACATGGATGAAATCATCCTCTGGAACGAACCCGCCAGCGAATAAAACCTTAATATAAAAACTGTTATGGACGTACCTTCCGATATTATGACCAAAATGGAACGCTACTGCGCTTTCCAGGAGCGTTGCGAGCAGGAGGTTCGCAACAAGCTCCGCGAAACGCCCATCTCCACCGCCCAGCGTGACGAGATTGTCCGCCGCCTGAAGGAGCATGACTTCCTGAACGAGCAACGCTTCATTGAGACGTTTATCCGAAGCAAGCTCCATGACCAATGGGGAAAACTGAAAATCAGAGAAGGCCTCTATCAGAAGGGAGCCGACTCCTCCCTGCTTCAGGAGGCGATAAACGCCATTGACGAGGAGGAATATGCGCAAGTTTTGCAAGACGCCATCGAGAAATGGAATCGCCTGCATCCAGCAGATGCCGACAACCGCAACAAAATCCTGCACGGACTGTTGACAAAAGGTTTTGAGGTGGGCGAGATCCTGAATGCCTTGCAACGATGACAATAAAATGGTTAGGGATGCGCAACGTGCGACCCTAACCATTTCATCTTCAACTTTTACAACATATTACAAACATTATAAACTAAAAAAATAATCCCCTTATGACCACAAACGACCAGATTAAAGAACTCCGTAGCAGGCTCGGTGAGCTAAGGAGGTATCTTTGACATCGACGGGAAGAAAAACGAAATAGCCGACAAAGAACTCATCACGCAACAGGACGGATTCTGGGATGACCCGAAATCCGCCGAAAAGCTGTTGCGTGAAATCAGTGCCATAAAATCCTGGGTGTCCGATTACGAAAAGGCTGACGAGGAGTGGGACGAGTTGAGTGTGATCAACGAGTTTTTCCAAGCTGGAGACGCCACGGAATCGGAATTGGATGAGGCCTATCAAAAGGTGTTGAAATCCGTTGAGACATTGGAATTCCGTAACATGATGCGCGACGAGGAGGACTCGTTGAACGTCATCATCAACATCAACTCGGGCGCGGGCGGCACGGAGAGCTGCGACTGGGCGGAGATGCTCCTACGTATGTACACGCGCTGGGCGGAACGCAACAACTACAGCATCAAGCTGTTGGACAGGCAGGAGGGGGATGTGGTCGGCATCAAGTCCGTATCCATCGAATTGGACGGGCCGTACGCCTACGGGTATTTGAAGAGCGAAATCGGCGTACATCGTCTGGTGCGGCTCTCGCCCTTTGATGCGGCCAACCGTCGGCACACCACCTTCGCATCCGTCTTCGCCTATCCGGTCATCAACGATGACATTGTCATCGAGGTCAATCCGGCGGACATCAGCTGGGACACCTACCGGTCGTCGGGACATGGCGGACAAAACGTCAACAAAGTGGAAACCGCTGTGCGTCTGCACCATCATCCGTCGGGCATCATCGTGGAGTGCCAGGTCACCCGCTCGCAGATACAGAACCGCGAGATGGCCATGCGCATGCTGAAATCCCGTCTCTACCAGATCGAATTGGAGCGCAAAAGGGAGAAGCTTGCTGACATCGAGCAGACCAAGAAGAAGATAGAGTGGGGGAGCCAGATCCGGAGCTACGTCCTGCAGCCTTACAAGATGGTGAAAGACCTGCGAACAGGCTGTGAAACCTCCAATGTGAACGCCGTTTTGGACGGTGAAATCGACGACTTCATCAAGGCCTATCTGATGTCGGCCAATTGTTGATAATTGGTAACAAGTTTTTTTGCATAATAGAAAAACTGTCATTACTTTTGCAGTACGTCTATTCAAAACCTTAAATACACAAATTACAACAAGTTATGAACCAAGATTACGTTTTAGTGGCGGGGCGTTCAAACCCTGAACTCGCCAAACGCATTGCCGAGCACCTGAAGAAGGACCTTTTCCCGGTGGACATTCTCCAATTCAAGGACGGCGAGATCCAAGTCTATTTCAACGACACGATTCGCGGCAAGGACGTGTTCATCATCCAGCCCACCTTCTCGCCCGCCGACAACATCATCGAGTTGCTGATCACCATTGATGCAGCCAAGCGCGCCTCCGCACGCAACATCATCGCGGTGGTGCCCTATTTCGGCTATGCCCGTCAGGACCGGAAGGATAAGCCCCGGACCTCCATTGGCGCGAAGCTGATGTGCAATCTGCTGACCGCCGCCGGTGTGAGCCGTATCATCACGATGGACCTTCACGCCGACCAGATCCAGGGATTCATCGAAGTGCCCGTGGACCATCTGTTCGCCTCCAACGTCTTCATCCCCTACATCCGCAATCTCAACATGCCGGACATCTGCATCGCCTCTCCCGACACTGGCGGTACCAAACGCGCCTCCACCTATGCCAAGGCGTTGAACTGCGATTTGGCTATCGGTTACAAACAGCGTGTGAAACAGAACGAGGTGGCCTCCCTGCAGATTATCGGTGAGGTCAAAGACAAAGATGTCATCATCGTGGACGACATCATTGACACGGCCGGTACGCTCTGCAAAGCTGCCGCCCGTATCAAGGAGATGGGAGCCCGCAGCGTACGCGCCATGTGTGCCCACGGCCTCTTCTCTGGTAGCGCCATCCAAAACATCGAGAACTCCGTACTGGACGAGGTGCTCGTGACCGACACGATTCCCTTGCGGGCCGAGTGCTCCAAGATCAAACAGATCTCCGTCTCGCAACTCATGGCCGAAGTGATCCAAAGCGTGATTGAGAACACCTCCATTTCCACCCATTATTACGTATAAAAAAAGCTATAAACAGCATACTCTGCAAGTCCGATGTTTGACAGCGACAAGCCACATCGGACTTTCTTTTATTAATCAAGACCGTCATGGAAGAAAAAAACAGCAGCATACACGAAGAAGAGGGCCGGCAACTCGGCAAATATGACCTCATTGCGGAATTCGCCAAATATTTCCCAAAGTCCAATGCCTCCACCGTAGTGGGCATCGGCGATGATGCGTCCGTCATCGACCCGTCGGGGCAGCAGGTCGTCACCTCCACCAAAGTGTTCATGGAGAACGTGCATTTCGACCTCACGTACGTGCCGCTCCGGCATTTAGGCTACAAGGTCGTCACGGTGGCCGTGTCCGACATCTTGGGCATGAATGCCGTACCCACACAGCTGTCGGCCTGCATTTCCGTATCCAACCGTTTCAACCTAAAGGCACTCAACGAATTGCTGGACGGCATCGCCACCTGTTGCGAAGGGGCCAATATCGATGTCGTGGGACTGGATGTGACAACATCGCGACGTGATTTGGTCATCGCAGTCACGGCTATCGGCGAGTGCGAAGCGGCCCATTTGGTCAGCCGGCAGGGCGCGAAGGAGAACGAGCTCATCTGCGTGTCCGGCGACTTTGCCGCCGCCTACGCCGGTCTGTTGCTGCTGGAACGAGAGAAGAAGGTGTTTGAGGTGAATCCGGACACGCAGCCCGACTTTTCGGGCAAGGACTACCTGCTGCGCCGCCAGCTCAAGCCGGAGCCCCGTATTGACATCGTAGAGGCCTTGCGACGGGAGAACATCATCCCCACTGCTATGACCAACGTGGCCGACGGCCTTGCCGCCGCCGTCATGCAGATCTGCCGGGCTTCGCACGCCGGATGCGCCATCTTTGAAGAGAAACTCCCCATGACGGAACTTACCTTCACCACCCTCAAGGATTTGGATATCGTGCATACCGTCGCCGCCCTCAATGGTGGTGACGATTACGAGCTGATGTTCACCATCAGACAGGCCGACTACGAGAAACTCAAACAGATTGAGAATGTGTCCATTATCGGTTATATTAAGGAGGAATCCGATGGTTATAAACTGATTACCGGCGACAATCATCAGGTGGAAATCAAAGCCCAAGGGTTCGCCCAAATGCAGAAATCCTAATCACCAATTTTCCAGACGATGAACAGCAAGACCGAATTTTCCATCGGCAATATCCGAATCGGAGGTTCTGCACCTGTGGTGGTGCAGTCGATGACCAATACGGACACGCAGGATGTGGAGGCCACCGTGGCGCAATGCCGTCGCATGATCGGCAACGGAGCAGAAATGATCCGCATCACCGTGCCTTCATTGAAAGAGGTGGAGCCGCTACGACAAATCAAGCAGGTACTCCGGTCAGAGGGGATAACAACGCCCATCGTCGCTGACGTGCATTTCAATCCCAACGTGGCAGAAGCCGTGGCCTCCGTTGTTGACAAGGTGCGCATCAATCCGGGCAACTACGTGGACAAACGCAATTTCTCCCATCTTGATTTGAACGAGACGGAATACGCCGCCGCCGTGGAGAGGATGGCCCAGCGTGCCGCGCCCTTATTAGAGCAATGCCGGAAACATGACACGGCCATCCGCATCGGCATCAATCACGGCTCGCTCTGCGACCGTATTGTGAGCCGTTACGGGAACACCCCGAACGCCATGGTACAATCGGCCTTGGAGTGGATAGACATCTGCGAGCGGTATGATTTCCACAAGGTGGTTATCTCCATGAAATCCAGCAATGTGCAGACCATGATGGAAGCAACGACTCTGCTGCACGAGGAGATGGGGAAACGGGGCTGCACCTATCCGTTGCATCTTGGGGTTACAGAGGCCGGAAACGGGATAGAGGGCCGCGTGAAGTCCGCCGCCGGCATCGGCGCGCTACTACTCATGCACGTGGGCGACACCATCCGCGTATCCCTTACCGAACCGCCGGAGCAGGAAACACCCTTTGCGCACATCCTGCTGAAAGCAGTACAAGAGATCTCTCCGAAAGATGCCGTCATTCAAGAAGATACGCTTGTATTTAACAACAATGACACAAATTTCGACCTTTTTATGGCCAAAGCGGCAACACTGGCCGGATATGCCTATTTCAAGCATCGTATTCGGGACATACATTTGGTAAACCCTCATTTTCAGGATTCTGAAATACGGGATTTGGAAGCCGTCATACTTCAGGCATGCCGTATCCGCATGAGCAAGACCGATTTCGTCTCTTGTCCCTCCTGCGGGCGCACCCAATACGACATTCAAACCGTTTTAACCAAAGTCAAGGAGCGGTTTTCCGGTTATCCGGGATTAAAGATTGGAGTAATGGGTTGCATTGTCAACGGGCCAGGGGAGATGGCCGATGCAGATTTCGGCATTGTGGGGGCTTCGCACGGATTAGTGTGCGTTTACAAAGGGAAGCAACGGCTTTCAGGTGCCGTCACGGTGGATGAAGCTTTAGACCAGCTGGCGCAGCTGGTTGGGGAATGGTCGTTATAAGGCCATTTGGCGCACGGCTTCCCAAATAACGATACCGGCAGCAATAGTCACATTCAGAGAGTGTTTGGTGCCGAACTGCGGAATTTCCACGGCGGCATCGCAGACGGGCAGCAGACGTTCGTCCACGCCGTAGATTTCATTGCCAACCACTAATGCCACTTTTTTGTATGCGGTGAAATCAAAATCCTGCAATTTCCGGGATTCGTCCACCTGTTCGATCATCAGCACCGCATAGCCTTCCATTTTCAGGCGTTCGGCCAGCGGCAGCACATCCTCAACATACTCCCAGTCCACGCTCTCCGTGGCCCCCAAGGCTGTCTTGCTGATCTCCTTGTTGGGCGGACACGCCGTGATACCGCACAAGTACAGCTTTTCAACCTTGAAAGCGTCGCACGTGCGGAAAATGGACCCCACATTGTTCATGCTGCGAATACTGTCCAAGACCACCACCACCGGGACTTTTTCCTGAACCTTGAACTGCTCAGGGGTGATGCGGTGCAATTCTTCCATTGATAACTTCTTCATTTTCAGAAAGGCATGGAATCATCCATCGGGTTTAGATCATACGGCTGGCCATTGTCCTCAAACGTTTGGCCGTCATCATTGTTGAAGCTGGCCTCTATGGTGTCGAAGTGTGCGTTGGGAAGAATGCGGGGAGCTGTCGGATTACTCTCGCCCTCCGTGAAGACGGCGGCATCCACATCCGAGAATTTCGTGTATTGGCTCTGGAAGCGGACGCGCACATTGCCGTTGCTGCCGTGACGGTTCTTCTCAAACATGATTTCAGCAAGGCCTGCAGAGGGGGAATCGTCTTCAAATGTATCAAACTTATAGTATTCGGGACGATAGATGAACAAGACCATATCGGCATCCTGTTCGATAGAACCCGATTCACGAAGGTCGGAGAGCATCGGTCGTCTGCTGCCTCCACGGGTTTCCACAGCACGGCTCAGCTGTGCCAAAGCAATGACAGGAACGTCCAGTTCCTTGGCCAACGCCTTCAGAGAACGGGAGATATAGCTGATTTCCTGTTCACGATTACCGTTCTTGGCGGTGCCATCCGCCTTGCCTTGCATCAGCTGCAGATAGTCGATGATAATCAGCTTGATATCATATTTGTGTTTCAGACGACGGCATTTGGCGCGCAAGTCGAAGACGGAGAGGGCAGGCGTGTCGTCGATAATCAGGTTGGAAGACTCCAGCTTGCCCACATTGTCCATCAGCTTCTGCCACTCTTCCGCGGTCAGGTTCCCTTTGGAGATATGTTCGGAATTGACACCCGATTCCATGGAGAACATACGCTGCACCAGCTGTTGGGCTGACATTTCCAACGAGAAGAAGGCAACCGGCATATTGTAATCGATGGCGGCGTTGCGGGCGATGGAGAGCACGAAGGAGGTTTTACCCATACCGGGACGACCGGCCATGATGATAAGGTCGGATTTCTGCCATCCGCCCGTCTTCTCGTCGATGGCCCGGATGCCGCAGGGTACGCCCTGCAATTCGTCCGTATTCTCACGAAGCTGATTAAGACTGTCGAGGGCCGAGCGCACCACCTGGTGCAACTCCTTGCTGTCACGCTTGAAATTGCTTTCGATGATATTGAAAATTTTCGTTTCCGCCTGGTCAAGCAATTGTAGCACATCCGCCGATTCATCGTATGAGTCCGCAATGATACTGTTGCAGTTCTGGATCAGCTCTCGGACGACGAACTTCTCCATCACGATGCGGGCATGGTATTCGATGTTGGCCGAGGATGTCACCCTGTTGGTGAGCATCGCCAGATAAGATGCGCCGCCTACCAGATCCAGCAGCTTGTCTTTGCGCAGCTGGTTGGTCACCGTCAGCAGGTCGATGGGCTCGGCCATGCCAAACAGCTTGTTGATGGCGGAGAAGATATGCTGGTGGGCCTCCACATAGAACATCTTGGGCGACAACACATCCAGCACAGCGGTGACAGCATCCTCATCAATCATCAAGGCACCCAGCACAGCCTCCTCAAATTCGACGGCCTGGGGAGTGAGCTTTCCCGTAACCCCCATCAGCGTCTCCATCCGGTTATACGATAACCCTTTCGCCTGTCTTTTATCTGTAACAGTCTTGTTTTCCATAAATTAAAATAATAGAGAATTGTTATTGGATCAGGCCGCAAATATCGAAAAAAAAAAGTCAGGCTTCCACCCGACTTCCATAAAGTTATGAACAACCCGCCCTCTTACGGCAAAAATCCGGCATGGAATGTGTAGGGGAGCAGGTCGGACACGCAGCGGAAATGATAGACGGGACCTTCCTGTCCGGCAAGGATCACCTCTATCGGCTGGTTGAATTTGCTCTCATACTCAAACAGCACCTGGCGGCAGCTCCCACAGGGCGAAACCGGCTGTTTCAGCACCTCCACCGGATTGATGGCTGTGATGGCGATTTTGGAGAAGGGGACCTCCGGGTATTGGGCCGATGCCGCAAATGCCGCCGTACGCTCCGCACAGAGACCGGCCGGAAAGACGGCGTTCTCCTGGTTGCAGCCGGTGACGACCTTGCCGTTGTTCATCAGCACTGCCGCCCCGACTTGAAAGCGTGAATAGGGGGCATACGCACGACGCGCTGCCTCTTCCGCTTGGGCAATGAGCGTCATCAGCTCAACCGGCACTTCACTGCGGTCCTCATAGACGATGATTTTAGAGGTTAATTCAACTGTCTTCATATTTAAAAATAGTTTAAAATCAAGAAACTACAGGATTCCACGGATCTGAGAGAGATCGTCGATGCCTTCCCGCTGGCATAATGCCTCTAACTCGGCCAAGATGTCGCAACCCGCCGTGGGGTTGCTGAAGTTCACCGTGCCGATCTGCACAGCCGTGGCCCCGACCATAATGAATTCCAGCACATCAGTAGCTGTAGCGATGCCGCCAATGCCGACCACGGGCACATGTACGGCCTTGCAGACCGAGTGAACCATGCGAAGGGCTATCGGCTTGATGGCCGGACCCGAGAGTCCGGCGTACAGGTTCTGGAATACGGATTTCCGGGTCCGGATATCGATGGCCATAGCCTGAAAGGTATTCACCAACGAGAGTGAGTCGGCACCGGCCTCTTCGCAGGCGAGTGCCATCTCGACAATATTCTCGGCGTTGGGCGACAGCTTGACCATCAGCGGTTTGCTGCACACCTGACGCACGGCTGCCACCACCTCCTTCGCCACATCAGCCTTCAGCCCGAAAGCCATGCCGCCGCTCTTCACGTTGGGACAGGAAATGTTGAGCTCCAACATGTCGATGTCAGCTTTGGAAAGCATTTCCGCGCCCGCCACATAATCCTCCATGCAGCTACCTCCCATGTTGGCAATCAGTACGGTGTTGAATTTGCGCATCGCAGGAATCCCGTCGCGGATGAAAGCCTCCACACCGGGGTTCTGCAAGCCCACACTGTTCATCATACCCGAGGGCGTCTCATAGACACGGATGCCCTCGTTTCCGTCTTTGGGATTGAGTGTCAGACCTTTGGAACTTATGCCGCCGAGGCAGCCCACATCATACAGTTCATTATATTCGCCGCCGAAGCCGAACGTTCCGGAAGCGGCGATGATGGGATTCTTGAAGAAAACTCCGTTTATAGTCGTGGATAATGTCATGGCAGCCGTTTTTTATTTTTGAAACAACAGATGGGCGGGGAAGACCGGTCCGTCCTTGCAAACCCGTTTCATACCCTCCGGCGTGCGGATGCTGCAACCGAGGCAGGCACCGATGCCGCAGGCCATCCGATGCTCCATGGAGCACCAGCAGGGCGTGTTCGTTGCGGCGCACATGGCGGCCACCTTGCGCATCATGATCTCCGGACCGCAGGTGAATACGGCATCATAGTCTTCCGGCTTCAGCAGGTCGGTGACAAAGCCGCGGTAGCCCTCATCACCCTTCTCCGTGGCCACGAAGATGCCGTGTGCGTAGGGCTCGAAGTCCTCTAAGGCGAACAGGGTGTCGCGGTAACCCACGAAGACATCCGCCTCAACGCCGAGGTCATGGAGTTCGTGGGTCGTCTGGCAGAGTGGGGGAATGCCCAATCCACCACCCACGAGGGCCACTTTGCCCTTGACCTCCCGCACGGGGAAGCCTGTGCCCAAAGCGCCTAAGAGCATGATGGGATCGCCTGGGCGCAGGATGGAGAGCCGTTGCGTGCCCTTGCCGATGACACGGTACATGAAATGCAACGTCCGCTCATCCGCCTTGAACAGGCTGATCGGGCGCATCAGGGTCAGCTCGGAGTCCCAGCATTTCAGCATAAAAAATTGGCCGGCGGCCACCACGGCATCCCGGCGTTCCACCTTCAGCACGAAGATGTCGTCCGTAATCCGTTCCTGGCCGACGACCTTGGATTCAAAATATTCCATAATGTTATTGGTTTTCAGCGATGGCACGGAGGATGTCGTCACGCATGCGTATGGCCTCCTGTCGGGCGCAGCCGGCGAAATCCTGTTCGCCATGCTCCTGCTTGCGGTAGGCGAGCAGGATGCCCCGTGAGGAGTTGACCACACCTCCGTTACCCTCTTTCAAATACTTGGCAATATCCTCCGCCTTGCCGCCTTGCGCCCCATATCCGGGAATCAGGAAGAAGGTCGTGTCCAGCATGGCCCGGATCTCCGCCGCCTCGTCGGAATGGGTGCAGCCCATCACGCCGCCCACGCCGGAAAATCCGCACTGTCCGACGAACTCCTTGCCGAGCTCGTTGATTTTCCGGCCTACCACATGATACACGCGCTCATCGCCCGTGGGAAGGTACTCGATATCCTTGGCTCCCTCGTTCGAGGTGCGGATCAGGACAAACAGTCCCTTGCCTTGTTCTTTGACGTAGGGAAGATAGGGATTCAGACTGTCGAGGCCCATGTAGGGACTTAGCGTGATGAAGTCGGCTTCAAAGTCGCCAGTGAAGTGCGCCTTGGCATACATCTCCGCTGTCTTGGCTATATCGCCACGCTTAATATCGGCAATTGTAACAGCCTGATTCTGGCGAAGATACTGCAATGTCTTACTGTAAGCCTTTAAGCCGGGAAGACCGTATGATTCGTAGTATGCAATCTGCACCTTGTAGCAGGCGGCCACATCCAGTGTGGCGTCAATCAGCGCCTTGTTGAATTGGAAAAGGCCCTCCTCCACGGTCGAGTGCTGTTGCGCAAAAGATTCCGGCAAATAGGAGTAATCGGTGTCCAGTCCGACGCACACATGGCCGTTGGCGGACACTTTCTCGAATAATCTGTCAATCATCATATTCATGGCAGCAGGGTAGGGTGGAGTGTGTTATTCTCTGACTTTCAAGATGAAACCTGTGCCGTGGGCGTTGCAGATCTCGACGAGCGGTTGGTATCCCTCTTCATAGACCACTTTGCGTTTGCCCTTGACTTTCGGCATGATATGGCCAATGTCGTCCACCTGCAGGTAGGAACGGAGCTTGGTCAGGAACACGTCCATGCTTCTGCCGACAGTCTGGTCTTCGTCGCCCCAGACTTCCTTAAGAATGATTTCACGAGGGATGAGTTTGTTTTTATGGTCGAGGAGGAGCTTGAGGAGTTCGGCCTCCTTACGGGTGAGCGTGCGGGTGACGGTGGGGTGTATAAGCTGCATGCCGCTGTAGTTGAAGGTGAAGTTGCCCATCTTGTAGATTCTTTCCTGGAAGATGACATCCGTGACAGGGCGGGCCTTGCGGCAGCGTTTCAGGATCGCCTGGATGCGGAGCTCGAGTTCCTCGATGCTGAACGGCTTGGCGATGTAGTCGTCACAGCCTAACTTGAAGCCCTTGATGCGCTCCTCTTTACTGGCGCGGGCGGTGAGGATGATGACGGGCACGTCCTCGTCAATGCGGCGGATCTCCTGAAGGAGGGAGAAACCGTCCCGTCCAGCGGTCATGATGTCAATGATGCACAAATCGTACAGATTCGTGTTGTAACTGCGGGCGGCGGTGTCCGTGTTGTTGAAATCCACGACCTCGTAGCCGTTCAGTTCCAAATAATCTTTAATGACATAGCGAAGGTTCTCGCTATCGTCAACAAACATAATTTTACCTTTTGTCTTTTCCATAAATACCTTGTAATTATTATTTTAAAAATTCAATCGTCAATTTTTCCTAAAAGCGCGAAGAATAGCACTATGTGATTTTTTTAAGGGTGCAAATATATAAAAAAATGCAACATCTGCCGAAAAGTGTTAAAAATTTATTTCCGCCGTTTCTTAATATTTTTTTGTACTTTTGCCGTTTTAAAGTGCATTTTAAACATGAAAAAGAGACTCCTACCTGTTTTGGCCCTGATTATCGCCATAACATATTCTGTTTCAGCGCAAAACAACCATTCAAAGGCTGTGATCGGGTTTTATAATGTGGAAAACCTGTTCGACACCATCAACGACCCGAACAAGAACGACGAGCAGTTCCTGCCCAATGGGGACTACCAATGGACATCCCAACGCTACCTGCACAAGCTGGACCGTCTGTCGCAGGTGATTGCCGAAATGATGCGGTTAGACGGCGGATTAGTGGTGCTCGGCGTCTCCGAGGTGGAGAACGAACAGGTGCTGCTGGATCTGGTTTCCACGGAACGCCTGCGTCCCTTCGGACTCAAGGTGTGCCATCATGAATCACCCGACCGCCGTGGGGTGGATGTCGCCTTCCTGTACAATCCAGCCCGTTTCACCATAATTGACACCGCCGCCTTCCCGTTAGTGGTCCCTGGCCAGCCCGAGTTCATCTCGCGCGACCAGTGGCTGATGACCGGCATTCTGGACGGCAGCGACACACTCTTCCTGCTGGTCAACCACTGGCCATCCAAATCGGGCGGCGAACGCAGGAGCCTGCCCGGCCGTCTCGCTGCCGGCACGCTCTCACACGACATCGCCACCGGCATCCTCACCAAGCATCCTAGAGCTAAAATCATCATCATGGGCGACCTGAACGACAACCCAAACTCCAAGGCCATCATGGAGTGCCTCGGCACAAAAACAAACATCAAAAACGTGACCTCCAACGATTTGTATAACCCCATGTGGAAGATGTACCGCGACGGTATCGGCTCCTACGCCTACCGCGATTCCTGGGAGATGCTCGACAACATCATCATCTCCGGCGGACTTGTATTCCCTGCGAAAGGGTACAAGTATCAGTCCGCACACGTGTTCCGCAAGGATTACCTATTCACCAAATCTGGGTCCTACATGGATTACCCGTTCCGCATGTTTGCCGGCGGCATCTATCAGGGCGGATACAGCGACCATTTGCCCGTTTACATTATTTTGAATAAATAAAACTCATCGCACTATGGATAAAAGATTAGTCATCATCCCGACGTATAACGAGAAGGAGAACATCGAGAACATCATCCGGACCATCTTCAGTCTGATTGATGTGCACATTTTAATCATCGACGACGGCAGTCCCGACGGCACCGCCAACATCGTGAAGGGCCTCATGCCGGAATTTGACGGCAAGCTGTTCATCGAGGAACGGAGCGGCAAGTTGGGGTTGGGCACGGCCTATATCCACGGTTTCAAGTGGGGGCTGGCCCACGATTACGATTTCCTGTTCGAGTGCGATGCCGACTTCAGCCACGACCCGCACGACCTGCAGCGGCTGTATGATGCCTGCATCGAGCAGAACGCTGACCTGGCCATCGGATCCCGCTACTGCAACGGCATCAGCGTGGTAAACTGGCCGCTGGGCCGACTGATGATGTCCTATTTCGGATCCATGTATGTGCGCACCGTGTTAGGCATACCCGTGCACGACACCACTGCCGGATTCAAGTGCTACCGTTCCAACGTGTTGAAAGCCATCAATTTCGATGCCATCAAGCACATCGGCTATGGTTTCCAGATCGAGATGAAATACACCGCCTACAAGCTCGGGTTCAAGATTGTGGAAGTGCCCATCATCTTCCGCGACCGCACCATGGGAACATCCAAGATGAGCGGCGGCATTTTCCGCGAGGCCATCTTCGGCGTCATCGGACTCAAGTTCCGCAGCATGACCTCCAAGTGGAAAAAGGAGATCCGCGCTAAGAACGAGTAGGGGAGGGATACGGTTTGCGATTTACGATTGGCGATTATATCGGATATCTTTTGTCTAAAATCATAAACTTTACTGGATTTTTATTTGTTACAGAAAATGGAAAAAATCATTTGCATTCTGATGACGACCTTTGTCGGCATTACGGCTGTATTTGCCCAGACGATTACGCTTACCTTCACCGGCCGCGATGCCGACAACCACTTCGTCCCCTTCAATCGTGTGGAAATAACCAATGTGACACGGAACTGGCAGGAGACACTCTACTATCCGGACTCCATTCTGATTATGAACAAGACGGGCATTGGGGAGAATGCTATCCCAAAGGGTTTTGCCCTCGCCCAAAACAACCCGAACCCGTTTGAAGTCACCACGAGGGCTACATTGACGACATCGGAAGCTGGCGAGGTGACGATGGAGATGTTGGACATGAACGGCCGTATGGTGGCATCGCAGAAATTTGGCGAAATCCAAGCGGGTGTCCACCAGTTCGTTCTGACAGTCGCCGCCCCTGGCACATACATTCTGACCGCCCGCCAGAATGGGAAAACCTCCTCCATCAAGATGGTGAATAAAGGAGAAGGGGCGATGAATAGGGTAGAATACGCGGGGGTCTCAGGAATATTGCAACGGAAGAGCGATCCCAAAGGCAGTATCAGCAAACCGTTTAACATAGGGGATGAGATGATATATGTCGGTTATGTTAACACAAATGGTATGGAACACTCCAGCCAGACCATCCAAAAGAAACAGTGGGTGTCGGAGAACTTTGTGCTGAATTTCAATCTCACCGACGGACAGCCATGCCCCGGCACGCCGACGGTGACCGACTATGACGGTAATGTATATAACACCGTGCAGATTGGCACCCAGTGTTGGATGAAAGAAAATCTGCGGACGACGCACTATGCCAATGGCATGAGCATTGACGATGGTGATACCTTAAGCAGCTCCAACTATCCATACTATTACAATTATTCCACCTCTTCCATTGCCTTATCGCAACGTGGGTACCTGTACAACTGGTCTGCCGCGACGCGCGGATACAGCAGTTCCTCCAATCCCAGTGGTGTGCAGGGTGTTTGTCCCACAGGCTGGCACGTGCCGAGCAACGCGGAATGGACGCAATTGTCCGACTATGTGGGCAGCCGAAGCCAGAATGTGTGCGGAGGAAATACCGAATATTTAGGCAAGGCGTTTGCCTCCAAGACAGGTTGGAACACTAGCGATAATGCCTGCGCCGTAGGCAACAACCAGAGTACGAACAACGCCACCGGTTTCACCGGCGTTCCAGCAGGCGGCTGCACCGGTTCGTCGTTCGGCGATGCAGGTACCTACGCATACTTCTGGTCTTCCTCAAAGTACAATAACAGCCAGAATCTCAAGTCGATACGATACTTATACTATGACTACGTCTTCCTGTACGAGATCTACAGCTTCGCTTTTCCGGGATATTCTGTCCGCTGTCTCCGCGACAACTGATCAGCGATTAGTAGTCAGTGAATAGTAATCCGTTATGGGCGTAGCGTTGGGGCTGCGCCCGTTTTGTTGGTGCTGTGTTGTTTGGGATTCCGCTCAACGCTGGCGCGTTTCGCGGCAGAATCCCCGAAAAACTCCGAAATTTTTGGCCGCCGCACTATGCTCCAGCAAGAGTGCTATTTTTTCGTTTTTTGCCCTTTTGCATCTTTTTGAGGGTTATTTGCAGAACAGGGACAACATCATCGTGGAGATGCAGCAGGCCAGCCAGGAGTTCCTGAAGAACCGGATCATCGCCTACGCATCGCGCCTCATCAGCAGTTCGCTCCAACGCGGGGACCGGGTGTACAACTACCCGACGGTCATCTCGATCATTCTGGTTGATTTCAGCATCCGGGAGCTGGCGGGGCGCGAGGACTTCGTGCAGCATGTGATACTGAAGGACGACCGGAACGAAATTTTTTCGGAGAAGATGTCGTTTCTATTGATAGATTTGAGTAAATTTGCCACCCGAAAGAGTTTCGGGAAGTTGTCGGACGACCGTCAGAAATGGTGTTACGCAATCAAGAACATGTGGCAGATGAAGGAGAGCGACATTCCGGCGAGTTACGACATCTTCCACGAGCTGTATGAGGAATGCAAACTGTCAAAACTGAATGATATGGAAAAACAGGAGTACGAGAAAAGCATACTGGAATATGAAGACGTGAAGGAGGCCATGGATTACAACCGCAGGCTGGCTAAGGCCGAGGGCTTTAGCGATGGCTTTGAAAAAGGGATGGAAAAAGGCAGGAGAGAAGGAATAAAAGAGGGTATGGAAAAAGGAAGAGAAGAAGCCATCCTCCAAACAGCCAGGAAACTTTTGGAATTAGGTATTCCCATCGCAGACGTGGCTAAAGCAACTGGGCTGAGCGAGGAGCAAATCAATGAAAAGATTTCTTCAGAAGACTGAAAACAGTATAAAAACAAATTCCATGGAGAAAGAACAATCCCATCAAAATTGCCTGCAGATATGTATCCGCACAATGCAGGGGAGAATAAATGTAGTCAATACGTGGAGTGGGAATGAACAAATTTAACATAATATAAATTATGAGACAAAACGGAACATCTGCGGAACGTGCGAATTTCACAGCCTTATATCCGTAAATCGTAAACTGAAAATCGCATAAACGCACAATAACCTCCTGAGAATCCGATATTTGAATCCGATCCGATTATCCGCGCGAAAATCCAATATCCAGAAATTACGGCTACCGACGCTCGAAAATCAAATGCTCGCTGCTGACCGTATTCCCAGACATCTCCGCGGAAACATTCTCAAAGGATGCGGACGACACGTTGTCCAGGACGAACGGCAAACGATAGTCGGATTTCTGCGCGGTGAGCCGGACATTCTTGAAGGTAATGCCATCCACATGGCGCACGAAGAAGCCCCACGCCGGCAGTTCCTTGAATTGGGAGAACTCCGGATAGGCCTTCGGCATCTCCGGCACCCTGTCCAGCTCATCGGGCCGCACCCTTGCCACCATCGAGTCGCCGCCACCCGGGTAATTTAACATAATATTTTCCAGCACCACATTCTCGATATGGGACTCGGGCAGCCCCACGACGGAGGACGGCGATATATTGCGCGGGTTGTCCTCGATGGGCCCCTCGTACTCGTAGCCGGCATCCGCCTTGGTGGCGGGCACTGTACAGGTCACGTTGCGCACGGTGATGTTCTTCATAGTGCTCATTTTGCCAGCGGGACGGCGGCGGTCGCCCACCACGATGTAGATGGGATTCCCCACGTTGTTGGCCGTCAGACTGTCCACCAGAATATCCTCGCAAATTCCACCGTCCACGCTCTGGATGGTGATGGCGCTGCGATACGTGTTATATACGGTGTTGCCAATGATACGAATGTTTTTAAAGCCCCCCAACCCGAAGGTTCCTAACTTGATGCCGTTAGCGCTGGAGCGTGCCGTGCAATTTCGGATTTCCACATTCTGACAAAGCGCATCCTTGCTGTGCGATTTCAGGCAAATGGCATCATCCGACGAGTTGAAATAGCTGTTTTTCAACAGGAAACCATTGCAATCCACAATATCAATGCCGTCATTGTTCCAATAGGCGCAGCTTTCCACAAAGATATGGTCCACCACCACATTCGTGCATTGGTCGTAGGTCTGCACCCATTCGGCGGCATCTTTCAATGTAATATCTTGAATCTCAACATGATTACACTCGCGAAAATAGACAAGTCGCGGACGGGAGGATACCCTGTCGTACTTGAGCGCGTCCTTGAGGATGCCGGCATGGACCTGCTGTGCGAAATTGTTACCCAGCTCGCGCCCGTGCCCGATGATATTGCCTTTCCCGACGATGGCCACATGGTCGCATTTCTCGCCAATCACCAGCGCATACGTGCCGCAAATCTTATCATAGTCGTAGGGATTGGCAGAACCCTCCAAGACAGCACCCTCCAAAAGGCGGATGGTCACATTGGAGCGCAGGTGGACGGATCCAGTGAGGTAACGACCCACCCAGAAGGTGAGTTCTCCCCCACCCTGTTCGGAAATCCAGTCCAATGCCTTTTGGATGGAACGGGTGTTCATCGTCACGCCATCGGATTTTATACCGAAGAGTGAGGCGTTGTACTGACGTGGCAGCGTTTGATTCTGTGCTGTAGATAAAATATTATATCCTATTATAAATAAGATAGTTGCTATTATTCTTATCTTCATATAAAATCCTGTTTTTTATAATAAAAATGGATTAGAGACGAGTGGTCAGTCTGGGGATGATTTCATTTTTCCAAGAGGCGAAGGTGCCCTCCACAATCTTCTGACGGGCGGTTTTCACCAGATCCAGATAAAAATGGAGATTGTGGATGCTGCCGATCATCGGTCCGAGCATCTCGTCCGCCACATAGAGGTGGCGCAGGTAGGCCCGTGTGTACTCCCTGTCCGCAAAGAGGTCGCTGTTGGCATCTATCGGGGTGAAGTCGAACTTCCACTTCTCGTTGCGCATATTGAGGATACCGTCCCACGTGAAGATCATGCCGTTGCGTCCGTTGCGCGTGGGCATGACGCAGTCGAACATGTCCACGCCAAGGGCGATATTCTCGATGATGTTGGCCGGGGTGCCCACGCCCATCAGGTAACGGGGCTTGTCCTTGGGGAGGGCACTGCAGCAGAGTTCGGCGATTTCGTACATCTGCTCTGTGGGTTCGCCCACGGCCACACCACCGATGGCATTGCCGTCGCAGTTCATCGAAACCACATGCTCCACCGATTTGAGACGCAGGTCATGGTAGATGCCGCCCTGCACGATGGGAAAAAGCGTCTGCTCGAACCCGTAGTACGGGGGCACCTCTTCCAAACGTCTGACGCAACGCTTGAGCCACTGGAAGGTCGTTTCCATCGACTTCTTCGCGTACGCGTAGTCGCACGGGTACGGGATGCACTCGTCGAAGGCCATGATGATGTCGGCACCGATGGCACGCTGGATGTCCATCGCCTTTTCAGGGCTGAAGAGATGGCGGGAACCGTCGATATGCGACTGGAACCACACACCCTCTTCGGGGTTGATCTTACGCCGGTGGCTGAGGGAGAAGACCTGGAAGCCGCCACTATCGGTGAGGATAGGTTTGTCCCACCCGTTGAACTTGTGCAGGCCGCCTGCCTCACGCAGCACCTCGGTGCCGGGCCTCATATAGAGATGATAGGTATTGCCTAATATGATTTGAGCATGGACATCCTCATCCAATTGTCTGATATGCAACGCCTTCACTGCACCCAACGTACCCACGGGCATGAAGATGGGGGTCTCGATCTGGCCATGTGCTGTGGTAATCACACCTGCCCTGGCGCTGCTTTTTTCATCCGATTTTTCAATTATAAACTTCATCTTGTTAGTAAAATGCGGCAAAAATACATTATTTATTTATACTAAAAAAATATTTTTGCATATCAAACCTAACCAAACCACCTTAACCTATGTTCGAAGATATTCTTCCGATCATTATGCTTGTGCTGTTTGCCGTTGTGACGCTGGTGCAGCTCATGTATTACTATTTGGGATATGCCCGCTTCGCCTTCTTGAAGAAGAAGAAAGCCGTGGCGATGGATCCGGTTCCGGTGTCCATTGTCATGGTGGTGAAGGATGCGGCCTCCGTGCTGATGAAGTCGCTGCCCCGCCTGTTGAGCCAGCAATACGGCCAATACGAGCTGGTCATTGTGGATGACAATTCGAAGGATGAGACCGAGCTATTAGTCTTGGAATACAAAAACCAGTACCCGAGCATCAAGATGGTGAACCTTGATTCGGCGGTGACAACCATCCGCGGCCGCAAGTTCGCCATCTCCATGGGCATCCGTTGTGCCACCTACGAGCATATCCTCCTCACCGACCCTGAATGCTGTCCCACCTCCACGCAATGGCTCAAACTGATGGCCGGCAACTTCGTGGGACGCAACAAGATAGTCTTGGGTTACAGCACCTACGAGCGGCGGAACAGTCCCTTCAACAGATTGCTGCACTTTGACACGCTGGTCAATGCCGTGCAGTATTTCTCCTTGGCGAAGATGCATTCCACCTACCGTGGCGATGCCCGCAACATGGCTTTCGCCCGTTCGCTCTTCACTGCCCAGACGGGCTTCGCAGCCCACAACCACATCCGTTATGGCGAAGAGGATATCTTCATCAGCCGCGCAGCCACCCGTGACAACACGGAGATCGAATATTCGCAGGATGCCTTCACCGTGCTCCAGCGCGGAGCCAACCACCGTTACTGGCGTGACCACAAGGAAGGCCTTTTCTACACGCGCCGCTTCAACACGTTGCGCAACCGGCTGTTCCTCAACACGTACGGTGTCATCAACCTGCTGTTCTACATCACGTTGGCCTTGGCGATTGTCGTGAATGCGCCGCATCTCACCTATCTGTTCATCGTCCTCGGTATCGCCGCCGCACGCATCCTCAGCCAGTATATGGTCTTCGGCTTTGCCGCCAAGAAGCTGAACGAGAGACAGGTCATCCCCGGCCTGCTCCTCTACGACCTGGTGTTCGCCATTCTGAACCCGATATATTACCTGTCAGCCAAAGTTAATCATCAAAGATTTTTATAATGGAGAATCCCTGCACCACCGACAAAGCGAAGCGCGACTACGTTCTTCTGCGTAAAGCCCTGGACCACAACGACCAGCAGGCCTACGCCGAGCTGATGCGGCTGTATCGTGACAGCATCTATTTCATGCTCATCAAAATCGTGAAAAACAGCGATGATGCGGAAGATCTCACCTTGGAGACCTTCGGCAAGGCCTTCCGCTATTTGGACAAATACACGCCGCAGTACGCCTTTTCCACATGGCTTTACCGTATTGCCGTCAACAACAGCATCGACTACATACGGCATAAGAACAACTCGCCACAGTACATCGACGACGACCTGTACACCGGCACCGCCGAGCAGCTCATCGACCGGTCGCAGACGAACCCCTCTCCCACACCGGAGGAGGAGGTCATCATCAAGCAGCGGATGCAGATGCTGCGTTCCGCCGTGCAACAGCTGCCGGAAAAATACCGCAAGGTCATTGAGTTGCGCTACTACGACGAGCTCTCCTACGAGGAGATTTCCGACATGCTGAACATAACCCTCTCCAACGTGAAAATCCAGCTCTTGCGGGCCAAAAACATGCTCTCGCAGTTGATGGTGAACGTGCGGAATGCCATATAACGAAAAAGATTGTATCTTTGCGCCGTGATTTTTTCGTCATGGAAGTAACCCGATTATTCGACATATTAGATAATTACCTCAATGAGTATCCTGTAGAGGATGCTATATGCGGCAAAGAAAACGGCAACTGGGTGCGCTACAGCACACGCGATTATGTACGCATCGTGAACGACATCTCCTACGGTCTCCTCCAGCTGGGCATCAGCAAGGGCGACTGCATCGCCACCATCACGGCCAACCGTCCCGAATGGAACTTCCTCGACATGGCCATCATGCAGATCGGGGCCATCCACGTAGCCATCTACCCTACCATCAGCGAAAGCGACTACAACTATATCCTGCACGACGCCAACATCAAGATGATTTTCGTGTCGGGCTGGGAGCTTTTGAAGAAGATCACCAACGTGATCGAGAATATCCCCGGCCTCCCGGAGCGGGTTTACACTTTCCGCAACCTGCGTGGCTACCGCCACCTGAACGAGGTCGTTGAGTTGGGACGAGCCAACCCGTGCCCCCAGTATCTGCAGCAGATCAAGGAGAGCATCCTGCCCGACGACGTGGTATCATACGTCTATACCTCCGGTACCACGGGCAATCCCAAAGGCGTGATGCTGACGCACCGTAACTTCCTGACGAACGTTTATGGCGTGCTGCCCATCATCCCCACCAAGGCGCATAACCGAATCTTAAGCTATCTTCCTTTGTGCCACGTATATGAGCGTATGATGAACTACTGCTGGCAGTATTTGGGCATCTCCATCTATTATGCTGAAAACCTGGCTCGAATCCAGGAGAACATGGTCGAGCTGCAGCCGGATATCTTCACCACTGTGCCGCGACTGCTAGAAAAGATTTACGACAAGATCCTCGCTCAGGGCCGGAAGCTCAAAGGCGTCAAACGGAAGATTTTCTTCTGGGCCAACGATGTGGCCTTGGAGTACGATTTCAACAAAAGCAAAGCCTATAATCGCAGGTTGAAATGGGCCAGAAAGCTGGTGCTGAACCAATGGTACAAGGCCCTTGGCGGCAATCTGGACGTCATCGTGACGGGTGGTGCGGCCATCCAGACCAAGATTTCCCGGATATTCTGGGCGATGGGCATCCGTGTGGTGGAAGGCTACGGCACCACGGAGACGTCGCCGGTGATTGCGGTGGGCAACTTCTTCAAAGGAGGCTTCAAGTTCGGCATGGCGGGCAAGGTGCTTCCCGGCACGCAGGTGCGCATCGGCAGCGACGGCGAGATCCTCACCAAGGGGAATCACGTCATGAAAGGCTATTACCAGCTGCCCGAGCAGACGGCGGAGGCCATCGACAGCGAAGGTTGGTACCACACTGGCGATCTGGGCAAACTTACCGCCGACGGACACCTTCAAATCACAGGCCGTAAGAAGGAGATGTTCAAGACCGCCTTCGGAAAGTATGTCGTACCTACGTTGATAGAAAACAAATTTGCAGAGGACTCCCTCATTGACAATATTATGGTGGTGGGTGAAAACAAACCGTACGCGGCGGCCCTCATCGTGCCCAACTTCCAGGATCTCCGTTCCTGGTGTGCCTCCAAGGATATCCCCTACACCATCAACGAGGAGATGATCACCCATCCGGATGTGCAGAAGAAATTCGCCAAGCTTGTGGACCAGTACAACAAATTCTTCGGCGACACCGAGAAAGTGAAACGCTACCGATTGATCAGTTATGAGTGGACCGTGCAGACAGGTGAGCTTACCCCCACGTTGAAGCTCAAACGCAACAAGCTGCTTGAGAAATACAAGGACACCATTGAACAGCTGTTCAATTAAAACAATGTGAATGCCCGATTTTGGTTGACTATTTTTTTTTACTTTTGCAGCCTAATGTTCAATTCCAAATCCTAATATGTCAACCAACACACAAATACGATTGATGACCGTCGCCGACTATCCGCAAGTATATGATTTGTGGAAGATTACGGAAGGCATGGCACTCCGCAGCTTTGACGACTCGGAGGCTGGCATCACCAAATTCATCCAAAAGAATCCGAATTCCAACTTCGTGGCCCTGCAGGAGGGGAAGGTTGTGGGCGTCATCCTCTGCGGCATCGACGGGCGGCGTGCCTATATCTACCACACCGTGGTGCGTGCCGACCTGCGGAATCAGGGCATCGGCAAACAGCTCCTCCACGCCGTCTATGATGTCATCGAAAAAGCCGGCATCAAGAAAAGCGGCCTGTTAGTCATGAACACCAACGAGATCGGAAACCGCTTCTGGCAGTCTCAGGGCTGGACCAAGCGGGAGGATGTGACCTATTACAGCATCAACACCTCCGATTTCGAACAATAACTGTTTTTACCCCGATATAATAAAATAAAACATCATGTCATTGCGTTCGTGCCTTCCCATCCTGCTGTGCTGTCTCCTCCTCGCCGGAGGATGCGCCAAGGTGGTGGCCCCCGTCGGCGGGCCCAAGGACACCACGCCGCCCAAGATGGTCAAGGAACAGCCCACAACCCAGAACGTGCGCTTTGACGGTTCGCACATCAAGATCACCTTTGACGAGTTTTTCACCCTAAACAATCCGATGGAGAACGTGCTCATCTCCCCTCCCATGGAGAAGAGTCCTGAATATCTTATCCGCAACAAGACGCTCGTCATTAAATTCCAAGACACCTTAAGAGCAAACACCACCTACAACATGGTGTTTTCCAATTGCATACAGGACTACCACGAGAACAACAAGCTGAGTTTCTACCATTACAGTTTCTCCACTGGCAGCTCGTTGGACTCCTTCGCTCTTCGGGGGAAGGTCATCAATGCGGAAAAGCTCACCGCCTCCCCTGACTTCTTCGTCGTGCTTTATCGTGGTGGCACGGACTCCTTTCCACCCACCCGCATTCCTGACTATGTGACGAAGACCTTGGCCGACGGCACCTTCACCTTCTCAAACATCGCCGGCGGACAATATTCGGTATTTGCCCTGAAAGACATCAACTCGAATCTGATATACGACTTACCGAACGAAGAAATCGCCTTCTGCGACAGTCTTGTGACCGCCTTTGTTACTCCGGCCCCTGACACAGTAAAACAGGCAACCGGACGCGAGAGGACACAAACCTTAGATTCCAATTCCTTAATTCTCCGTTCCTTTATCACCACTGACACCTTGCCTCAGCTGCTCCGCCCCGAAAATCCGGAAATCGGACGCTATATTTTCCCATATAAATCACCTGTCTCCCATTTCGAAGCAAAGGTTCTCTCGCCCAACATCGACTATTTCCAGGTCATGAGCCCCACGAGGGACAGCATCATCTGGTACATGAAAAACATACCCACCGATACATTCTCCTGTATCCTGACTGCCGACGGCCATCGTGACACCGTCACCCTCAAACCTTTCAAGACATCCAAAGCGCAGGGACGCGGCAAACAGATGGAGGATATTAAGCGCCTCCCCATAACATTCGGGAATGCGGGCCACTATTTCCAGCCACTCACGCTACACTTTGCCTATCCCATCCGCCCCGTTGACTCCTTCCCAGTGCTGACCTGCTCGCAGCACGACACCGTCACCACATGGGTACAGGTACCTGACACCTTCGTGAAAAGCCTGCCATTACCCTTGCATTTCGAGACCAAGAAAAGCTACACTGTCCTTATCCCCGACTCCATCTTCTTCGGATACAATGGGTTAACCCACGACTCATTAGTTTCTCGTTTTACCTTAAAATCGGAAAAAGATTACGGCAACCTCATACTGAACTACCGTCTGCCGAACGACGGAACCTTCTACATCTGCCAGCTTTGGTCATCCAAAAGCCTGCTGCAGGAGGACATCCTGACGGAAAGCGCCACCCTAACCTATGCCCACCTGGATCCGGGCGACTACAACATCCGTGTGATTCAAGACTTGAACGGCAACGGACGATGGGACAGCGGGAGCGTCATGCGCAAACAACAGCCGGAGCCCGTCATCAAATTCCCGAGCACCATCCATATCCGCGCATTCTGGGATGTGGAAGAGGAGTTTGTCCTCCCTTAAAACTCTTTGTCTTTAAAACTGATAGAAATAGCTGAATGTCAGCACCGAGTTGTACTGTTGGTATATCGGTCGGTTGACCGCCCAATTGGGTTTGCGGACCGGCAGCACAGAATTGTAGTAACGCACATTCAGCCCATGATGTCCACGAAACATACAGGATATGCCTGCCATAAACGAAAATTCGTACCATTTCATGGGCGGACGGCCCTGTATCAGACCGTACATGTCGCGTTCCCGCTTATAGAGGTTCACGCCGAACACAGGCCCCGGCAGCTCGATTTCCACCACATTACCCAAACAAAGTTTCAGAAAGAGCGGAATTTCCGCATAGCCAAGATCGAGGGTGTATTTGCCCGTCCCGTATGCTCCGGCCTGTTTGGGGGTGGCATGGCTACCCTTCATCGCAAAATCGAGTTCCATTTGCAGCGCAAGAGTTACCGGAAGGCTTTTGGAATTCAACGCCACCTTCTTGTCAGGCAGTTCCATATTGATAGTTTTCGAAGATCGCTTTTCCGAACGCAGGTCGGATGTCAGCTTGCAGTTGGCGAACACGCCTGCAATAGCCCCCGGCTTGTGGAAACCGGTGAGGTTGTCGCCTGAAATCTGGGATGCCGTCAAGCCCGCACGCACGCCCCCCTTGAAAGCCCCAACGGATGACGACTCCTGTGCCAACAGCGGGCCGGCAGCGAGCATGAATACAACAGAGAAAAGTATAAACTTCCGCATAAGCCTTAATTTAAATTGATATATTGTGGAACCTTGAGCCAATGTTCGTACTCGCTTCCCAGCACACGCACGGCTGTTGGCCATATCTGCTCAGGTTCAGTGCCAAAGACCAGCTCCGGGGTCGGGTTGCCGACCACCCACATTTTACGGGCCAGTTCCCCTTCCAACTGCCCGGGCGACCATCCCGCATAGCCCATCAGGAATTTGAAGTGCATAGTGGGTATCGCATTATGCTCAATCAGTGCCAGCAGCACCTTGTCATATCCCACATACACGCCTGGGACCACCTCGGAGGCCGCCTTGCAACTATCGAAATCGTGTAGCAGGAACAACGCCGATGGCAGCACCGGCCCACCCAAGAACATCGGGGCATCGCAGTGAATTTCATCCACCAACTGATTGACCGTATAGGGGATTTTCCGGTTGATAATAAGACCGGCCACATGTTCCTTCTCGTAATCCGTAAGCAGCACTACCGAACGATTAAAAAAAGAATCGTTATAGTAGGGCACGGATATCAGAATCCGGCCCGCCATCAGGCCGAACTCCGTCGGATTCACATTCAGAAGATCATGTTTGTACGGCATGGTCAATGGGGATCAGTCAAGGTTTTCCTTTTTATCGTAATAATAAATCTCCCGGCACAAGGCATCGTACTTCTGGTAGATGATCTTGCGGCGCAGCTTCATCGTCTGCGAAAGTTCCCGTCCGATAATCCATTCGTCCGCCACCACACGATAGCGCTTGATGCGCTCATGCTCCGCCAGCGTGCGGTTCACGAGTTCCACTTCATGGTTCATCGTCTTCACAAAGAGCTCGTCCTTAATCATCTCCTCCCGGGAGGCTGGAATCTCCACCCTGCGTTTTTTATATAATTCCTCAAAAGCACTAAAGGTGGGTACAATGATGGCCGACACGAATTTCTCGTTCTCCCCTATCACCATAACATTCTCGATATAAGGGGATTCGTGCAGCTTGCTCTCCAAAACCTGCGGCGCAATGTATTTGCCCAACGAGAGTTTGAAAATCTCTTTTTTACGGTCGGTGATCTTCAGGAAACGACCCTCCACCAGGGTGCCAATGTCGCCAGTGTGGAACCATCCATCCTCATCAATCACCTGTTTTGTGTATTCTTCATCCTTATAATAGCCCTTCATCAGACAGGGGCCTTTGGTCAGGATTTCACCGTCTTCGGCCAGCTTAAACTCCACACCTTTCAGGATTTCGCCCACACATCCCACCTTCAAAATGTTGTCTCGGGGGCTGTTCACCGCAATCACAGGGGATGTTTCCGTCAGGCCATAGCCCTCATACACGCGTATTTTGGCCGCCGTGAAGAGGCGGATGACCTTTTCGGGGATGGAGGAGCCGCCCGACACCACGGTCATCTCGTGACCACCGAGCACGTCGCGCCATTTCTTATACACCAATTTATCGGCGATATTATACCATAGGAGATATAATGGGGATTGGTTATAATTATCAAACTTCGTCCCGAAACGGAATGCCCAATAGTAGATGTGCTTTTTCAACCCCTTCAGATCCTTGCCCGCGCTGTAGAGCTTTTCGTACATCATCTCAAAAACCCGCGGGACCGCGCAAAAACCGTCAGCATGCATATCGTGCATATCCTTGGCAATGGTTGCCAAGCTGCCCGCGTAGTAGTGGCTCACGCCCATATACTGGTAATGATAGTTCACCGTACGTTCATAAACATGGCATAACGGCAGGAAACTCAACATCTTGGCATGATAATCCAACAGCTGGAGGTTTTCCACAATCGGCAGGAAATTGTTGCAGATATTGCCGTGCGACAGCATCACACCCTTGGCCTTGCCGGTGGTTCCCGATGTGTAGATGATGGTGGCAATATCGTCCGTGGAGATGGTGCGTTTGTTCTCCTCGATCGTGGGGGCCCACTTCTCGCGCGTGCGACGGCCCAACTCCACCAGATCCTCCAGCGACGGCAGGTTGGGAATTTTGTCGATGGCATAGACCAGCGGATGCTGCTGCACCTCAGGAATCACGGGCTCCACATTCCGGTAGATGCTCTCTATCCCTATCACGATGCACTTGCAGTCACAATGATTCAGGATATACTTGTATTCCTCAGCATTCAATGTCGGATAAACGGGCACATGGACCATACCGGCCAGCATAATGCCCATATCTAAAAAGTTCCAGGCCGGACGATTGCGCATGATGGTGACAATCTTATCGCCCTTCTCAAATCCCAATTCCAAAAAGGCGGAGGCGAAATTGTGCGCATAGTCCACATAGTCCTGAATACTATAGGTCTTCCACCCATTGCCGTCACGTTTGGCAAAGAAATCCGGTTTTTCATATTTGGATGAAATAACATCCAAAATATCAAAGAGTCTGGTAGGTCTCATAGGCAATTATTCAGACGGCAAAGATACATTTTTTTAATGGAGCTGTCAAGTCAAAAAAAACAGGCGGCCAATCTGGCCGCCTGTTTTTCTACATATATAATAATATATGATTGCCTTTTTTAGAGCAGGTGGATAGCCACGGTAAGACCAGCCATCACGATGGATACCATGCTCATCAGCTTGATGAGGATGTTCAGGGACGGGCCGGAGGTATCCTTGAAAGGATCACCCACGGTGTCGCCCACCACGGTAGCCTTGTGGTTATCAGAGCCCTTGCCGCCGAAGTTGCCTTCCTCGACAAATTTCTTAGCGTTGTCCCAAGCACCACCGGCATTGGCCATGAAGATAGCCAACACAAAGCCGGCACCAAGACCGCCAACCAGCAGACCAAGCACGCCAGCCACGCCGAGGATCAAACCCGTAACGATGGGAGCCAGAATAGCGAGGATGGACGGGAGCAGCATTTCGCGTTGAGCACCCTTGGTGGAGATAGCCACGCAACGGGCGTAGTCAGGCGTACCCTCACCCGTGAGGATGCCCGCAATTTCGCGGAACTGACGGCGGACTTCCTCCACCATCTTCTGGGCAGCGCGACCCACAGCGTTCATCGTGAGACCGCAGAACAGGAAGGCCATCATGGAGCCGATGAAGACACCCACGAGCACCTTCGGGTTCATAAGGGAAACATTATAATAATCCATGAAATCAATCAGGCTGGCTTGCGCCGTATCAACCACGCGGTTACCAAGGTCAAGAGTCTCCGTACCAATACGGATGAGGGCGATCTTGATCTCTTCCACGTAGGAGGCGAGCAGAGCGAGGGCGGTCAGAGCAGCAGAGCCGATGGCGAAGCCCTTACCCGTGGCAGCAGTGGTGTTGCCAAGAGCGTCGAGAGCGTCGGTACGTTTACGAACCTCAGGCTCCAGACCGCTCATCTCAGCGTTACCACCGGCGTTGTCGGCGATAGGACCGTAAGCGTCGGTAGCCAAGGTGATACCCAGCGTGGAGAGCATACCCACAGCCGCGATACCGATACCGTAAAGACCCTTGGAGAGGTTGATGGCATTGAACTCGATCTGGAAACCGTTAGCGCACAAGAAAGCGAGAATGATAGCCACACCGATGGTGAGCACCGGGATGACCGTGGAAATCATACCCAAGCCGATACCGGAGATAATCACCGTAGCCGGACCCGTCTGGGATGCCTCAGCGACCTTCTGCGTCGGTTTGAAGGACTGGGAAGTGTAGTATTCCGTTGATTTACCGATAATCACGCC
>JAFYAW010000031.1 GCA_017540505.1 Bacteroidales bacterium
CGGTCGGACGTCTCGGCCACCGACCCGATATAGACCACTTTTACCTCGTCGTGGTTGGGTTGCGAAAGTACCGATTTTACCACGTTTTGGGCTGCCATCACATTTGTGTAGAGGGTCTCTTTCGGGAAATAGTCGGCTTTGGGTGACACCATGCCACCCACATGCAACACGTAATCGGCACCTGTCACGCCTTGCAGCACATCCTCGTAGTTGAGGAGGTCGCCCCACACTACACGGATACGGTTGGCCAACGGTTTCAGTTTGCGGCGGTTTTTCCGACTTGGCCTTGCCAGAACGGTAACTTCATATTGGTCTGGATATTTCAGCAATTCCTGAAGACCTGCCCAGCCCATCGTGCCGGTAGCACCGGTCAAGAATATTCTCTTCATAAATTGGGTAAAAACGAATGGCAAATATACAATAAAGATTCATCAGTACACCAGCCGTATGTTGTCAACCCACAACACATTGCCTGGACAACCGACAAACGGCTCCTGACAGCCTGCGGAAATCTGCAGAATCAGATGGGTGGGCGTCGCATCCGCTTTATAGCCAATTTCTTGCACAGGGACCATCTTCCCTTTTGAATTGCGTGCCATAAAACGGTTTTTTGACAATTTCTCCCAAGATTTGTAGTTTGGTGTCTTGGTTATGTCCCCATAGCGTATGGACACGCGATGGTTGTTTTTCCAGTCGGGGACACTTTTCGTGATGCGTTCCGATGCCGTTCCTACGCGATAGGCGAAGATGTTGCCGTCGGCGTCTTCCCAGCGGTGCTGCAGAAACAGTATGATCTCGCCCGCATCCTGTCCTTGAACAGTGGTCACTTTGGTGGATCCCGTGGCCCGCACCATAGACTTTCCCTGTTGTATAACCGCTTTGTAGTCAAGCATCAGAGCCACAGGTCGTTTCGTGAACGGAATGCCCATGTCAATGGCTTTCATCGGCACTTTGCAGCCCTCTAACGTCACAGGGTCAAGGAGACGGCCGGTGAACAGACTGCCCGTTGCAAGGGCCTTGAGGTCGATGCCGATGGCTGTGACTGTCTGCAATGTGGTTTCCAGGCGACAGCAATAGCCATTCCCGCGCCGTTCCGGCTTGACGGATACAGCAGCTTTTTCCACTCCGCACACTTTAGCGTAGGCATTGCTTGTGCCCCACGGCGAACCATTTTTGCCATACGGATAAGGCTTGTTCTGTCGAATCGTATCCGTCTTAGCAATGACATACAAAGCACGTGTCTTGCCACCCAGTAAGAACGACTCCTTGATGTAGCGCACCGTCCAAGAGTCCATCTTGCCGTAAGGAAGATATTCGATCTTTTCCTGCGCCATAAGTGTTGAAACTGAGAAGAGAATTATTATTAATACTTTGAATCTTAATGTTTTATTTGTATTCATTGTTGGTTGTTTTTAAAAATATATTGTATAAATTCTGAAAAATGCATCCGCCAGTTACGCCAAGTGTGGCCTCCTCGGGTCTCATAATAAACACATTGAACCTGTAGTTTTTGCGATTTCTTGACAAATCTCAGGCTTTGTGAATGGAAGATGTCCGCTTTGCCGGAACCAATCCAATAATTGGTACTTTTGTTTGTCGGCAGTTGTTTACGATGCACTACGGGAGAGAACAAGCCCACATATTGGAAGCGGTTTTCATTGACATTGGCAAGATTACAAGCTTGCATAGCTCCTGCAGATAATCCGGCGACAGCCCGTGATTTCCTGTCGGAGGATATACGATAACGGATAGACAACAGACTGTCCATTTGTGGGAACACCCGTTCGAAATCGAGGTGTAACCAGGACGGATAATGAAGCAGGTTCCGCATCATGCCTATCGTCTCTTTTTGCCCGATAAGTTTTCGCGGATTCACATCCGGCATCACCACAACCATAGGTACAATCTTTTCTTGTCGTATCAGTTTGTCCACCTGCTGCACGGCACGCCCTTTGTCTTGCCAGGCCTTTTCATACCCATTGATGCCATGCAACAAGTAAAGCACTGGATAAGGTTGCTCGTTTTGGTCATAACCGGGGGGAAGGTACAAAAGTATGCGCCTTGTCTTTCCACAGGCCGTGTCCCATATCTCAAAAAATTCAATTCTGCCATGCAAAGAATCCTTAATGCATAAATCAGACAAGGTGGAGCCGGGTATCACAAACACGCTTCGTCTGGTCTTCAAAACACGAATGGAGTCCGCATTGTCTGGATCCACAAATCGTCGTCCATGTGTCTTGAACTGGTAGGTATAAACTTCCGGGGTGAGTGGTTTTGTGGTAAAGGTGAACACACCGCTGCTGTCTGGTTTCATACGGACGGACTGCAAATTTTCCCTCTCAATGTTATAGTTATTGTTTCGCAAATCACAGTCGCAGAATAATTTGACTCGCTTGGCGGAAGGGTTTTTATAGGAAAAAGTGACAGATCCATCTGTATGGATCACAGGGGATGCAGCTTTTTCCGCTTGTGAACGAGCCTAAACGGAAATCAGGAGCAGAGGCAGGGTGAACAAAGCCGTTTTAATCTTGAACGGATTATTTTGCATTGTCATCGATTTCCTCGTTCAACATCTCCTCGAACATTCGCACCGAGTTGGCCAGACTGTACTTCTTTGCTGCCACACGGTAAAGTTTTCCCATATATTCCCGCTCATTCGGATGATCAAGCCAGTAGTCGATGGCCCGGGCGAGATCCTTG
>JAFYAW010000043.1 GCA_017540505.1 Bacteroidales bacterium
ACTAAAAATCAGTTAATTAACCAAGTGCTTTGATAAAAAATCAACAAAAAACATCTGCGGTGTTTGAAAGATAGACCGCAGATGTTATTGCTAAATGATGTTTATTTTTTGGGGAGGGAGGGGGACTTTTTCAGTGAACTCTGCGCGCAACGTCTCTACAGGTATGAATACGATACGCCCCAATCAAACTAATTCTATGACACAAGCCACTGCTGCAGGGATGCAGAAAAACATGAAGGCATAGCTTAGTGCGGTGAAAACGCGGTTGTCGAAAAGGTCCACGCTGCTTTTTACCCAGAACCAGCGCGGCGGTACGGTTTCCGCCCAGCCAGTGAAACCGATGATAAGGCCGAGCAGTGCCGAACCGGCGCCTGCATAAAGTACCCAGTCCTCAATGTCGCCCATTGCAAAATAAACCACAGCCGCAATAAGGACTATAGGGTTGAGGATGTTCAGAATCCAAAGAAGTACTTTCATAAACTGTTTTTTAAATAAACAAAGTGGGGCGCATGGCCCCACTTTGACGGATGATTACTTACCTTCGGCAAAATCTAACAATTTCTTTCCGAGTTGTTGGACCGTCCAGTCGGGATCGAACTTGAAACCGGCCTTTTCAGCCAACTTTCTCAAAGCGGCCTTCACGGAGCCACACTCCTCGACAAGAGCCTTGCTCACTTCGATGGAGTTGTCTTCATTTTGCCAAACCATGTGACCGGCAATCTTTTTGCCTCTTTTCTTGTCACCTTTTGTAATTTTTCCAGTTGCCATAAAAAACGTTTTTTAATGCATTTGCGCCTACTCTTTAATGGATTTTCGGCAATACTCCTATTATAATTCAATTGTTTTGGCGGATTAACGCAGTGCAAAATATGCAATGACACCCAAGATGATGATAGCAATAATCAGCCAGAGAAGCCAGTTCGTTTTCTTCTTGTCCGAAACAACCTCCAGGCTGTAGTTTCCGCGTTTACCGACACCTTTCTCCGCTTCTTTGTATTCAGCGATCTCGATACCGTATCGTTCGGCGCACTTTTCTATCTTTTTGAATTTGTCGGCGGGCCACATAGGGTTGGCAAACGCCACCTTAGTTCCGTCTTTCAGGGTCAGGAACATATCCATATCGGTAATTTGTTTGGAGAGTTTCTCATCGAATTTGCCATCTTTTTCTTTACCGACAATGTTGTCCACTGTGTCAATTTCGTTGCCAATTTCATTTTTCGGGAAAGCTTTCTGCAGGTCCGAAAGCGTGGCATTAGGGTGCAATTCAAGGTATGCTGCCACAATTCCTAAGGCCGTCCATTTCTGCGACTGACCGTAAACTCTGATTTTTTTTGCCATAGTATATTATTTTCTTTCGATTAAATGTTTTCTATTTATTTTTCAAATCAGCTCTCATTTGTTTCAGCTCCGCAATCCATTCGGAGGGCATGGTGTTGTTTTTACTGATATTGAGAGGATAAGCAAACTTTTTTTGAGCGAGCTCTTCGGTCTCGCGACATTCCGCATCTTCTACAGTTTTGGTATATTTCCATTCCCATAGACACTTGTCTATCAGTTGGTTTACCCTATATTCCGCTGTTTTGTCATCTGCGTCAGGAGCCATAATCGCTCGCAAGGTTCTCCTCAAGGTGGAACTCCTGAACGGCCCGCATATATGCCAGCGGATGCGACGGCTCATATCGCTGCTGATGCCGAAATATAGAGCCAGATATGGCGAGCCTTGGAAGGTTCGCTCTTGCAGTTCTCGACCATTAAGCCACATTGGGCTCAAGAAATGAGCCAACAGCTCCTCGGCTTGAGCTTTCGGGAACCACCAACGATAAACGCCAGGGCTTTTTTCCACCTTCAGACTTCGATTTTGGATCTGTTGGCGTAAAATGGCAGCTGATAGAATGTCCTTCCTGCTCTCCTCCTTTTGGATGATGTACTCACCCGAAATTGCTGATTCTGCTGCCATAGACTTTATACCTTTATTTGATTGATTCGTGACTCCAAAATACGCAACTGCAAAAGTGTTACTTTTTCAGAAACAACACGTTACAATAGTGCATAGTCTTGCTTTGCGTATTGCCTATTATTACTTTGCAATTACGGTTGCTTATACCATTTGCTCAAATCCTCAAAAAAATTGTGCTCCAAAATCCGGGAAATCTTCATCAGCGTCTCCGTATCGATCCAAGGGCGGGAGTAGATGAGATAGACATTGTTGCGGTGGCAGCCTAACTGCTCCGCAAACCACGTGGTTCGGATGCCCTTCCGCGCCACCACCTCTTTGATGAGCTCGCCTATATGTGGATTCCCTTCTTGCATGTTCTTGTACGGTTTCTGTTGTCCATCGCCACGCATAAAAAAAGCGTGGAACTTATTCCTTGCTTGAACGTCAGGGTTTCCACGCCCTACATCTCTAACAAGTCATTCCACGCCGTATCACTACGGCATTCATAACTAATCCTTGAGATGTTTTTGTCCTCACAATGAGGACGATGTGGAAATTTGACGTTCAAGGATAGCCACAAACGCTATCTATATTATATATGGTTGGTTTTTTAGTCTGTTTCTTTTACTCGTTGGGTTTTCGTTAATACTATATCTATATGTGATAAATACTATTTCACAATAAGCTCAGCAATCTTCTCCACAAAACGATGTGTCGGTTCCTCCAGACTTTTTGCTTCTTCTTTTGTGACATCGTATGCGCAATTGTAATCCGCTTTCTGTCATCTCTTCTCCTCCTGATACATGACAATAGATTAATAGCATCGTGCTGGACATTTTCAAAAAATGGGGTTGCCTGATAAGACTGCCACTCTTTTTCCGTATAAAGGATAGGATTGATTTCTTCACCCAATTCGCATCCGAGCAGCACAAAAGGATAGCTCACGGTGTCGTAATCGGCTTGGGTGAGCGTGTCTTTCCGCAAGATGAGCAGAACATCCCAGTCGGAATGGCGATGCGCCGTCCCGCGGGCGCGTGACCCGTATAGCCATGCTGCACCCCCCGTGGGAATCACCGATAGGGCAAGATTTTTTATGTCAGACAAAACATTTTTCATATCCATATTTTTTCAACCCCGCAAAAATACAAAAAAAATGACGGGCCGTCAAGACCCGTCATTCTATGATGGTAGAAAATGGTGTCGCGTTATTTGCGGACCACCGTGCGGGTGGCAATGCCGCTCTCGGAGACGATGCGCAGGAAATAGGTGCCTGCCGCATACTGGCCGAGGTTGATCTCCACCTGGTTGCCCTGAACGGCAACGGTCTCCATCAGCTGGCCGAAGACGTTATACACGGACACGCTCTCCATGTTGTCGTTGCTGCGCACCACGCAGCGGTCAGATGTGGGGTTCGGGAAGAGCTCGATGACGTTGTCATAATTCTGAATGCCCGAAACGGTATAGATGGCCACCTCGCTGCTCACCATACCCTCTTTCATGGCGATGGCCTTGATGGTGGTGCCGCCGCCCACGATGAAGGACTCGGTGTAGGTTCCGGATGCGGCGGTCGGGGTGGTGCCGTCCGTGGTGTAGTGAATCTCAGCGTCCGGGGTGGCGCAGGTGATGCTCACGCTGTGCATGCCGTTGGTCAACGGATTCACGGTGATGACCGGCATGGCCACTGTATCCTGTTGCGGCGTGGAAGCGAAGACAATGTCGCTGTTGCCACGCGGGGCGATTTGGAAATTGCTGTTGTAACGCAGCACAAAGCCGGTCACGTCGGCCACCTGGCCGGCAGGAACCGTCATGTCCAGATTCTTGAACACGCTACGAACCACCATGGTGGAACCATTCTGCTCCACGGTCATGTTGCTGGGGGTTCCGTTCGTGAAAGTGCCGCCCTCGGTGAAGGTTACCTGCTGCAGCTTCACCAAACGGGATTCGAAGTTGTCGTACTGGCTGGCGATGGCAGCCACATCGGCGATGACTGGAGCCACAGCGCCGGTGTTGTTCGTGGAGGCGGCAATGTCGCGGGTGGGCTTCATCTCCACCAGACCGTTGTATTTCGTGTAGGTACCGCAGATGCCGCCACTGATAACATCACCCTCCACGTATGTACCCGTAATGTTGTTCGTATTGTCGTAGATTAAAAGTCCGCCCGTGGCATCCTGGATGTAGAAGTTGGCGCCGTTTTCATACACAAAGGTTACATCGCCTGTGATTTTGTAAACGGTGCTGTCGGTGGCAGTGTTGGCAGCCTTGAAGGCGGCGATAGTGGCCACATTAACCGGGAAGGTGTAGGTGGCGGAGACCACGCCGCTGGCATCATGACCGGCCAGGAAGGCTTTGGCCTTCACGGTGGCGGTGGCTGACAGGGTGAACGGGGCCGTGTAGAGTGTGGATGCCGTGGTGGGTTCCGTGCCGTTGGTGGTGTAATAGATGGAGGCATCCTGCGTGGGGCACGTGATGGTCACTTGGACGGGATCATAGCTGAAACCGCTGTTGGGGCTGATGACGGGAGACTCTACCGGTGCGGGCGGAGCAGGGGCTGTCACCGTATAGGTGGCCGTCACTTGGTTGCTCTGCAGCCAGTACATTCCATCCGCCTGCGCGGTGATGGTGTAGGTGCCGGGCGTGTTCAGCACGATGGGACCAGTATAGACTTGATTGGCAGCACCATTCAGGGAATAGCTGATGATGGCACTTGGCTCGGAGCAGGCGATGGTAACATTAATCAGCGTGTCGCTTGCACCGGTAGCCGGTGTGAAGGTGGGTGACGGCAGCTTGGTCATCGCGATGAGGGCAATGTGCCGTATCATCGTGTCGCCCGTCACCGTAAGGGTGCCAAAGCCCGGATAGTTGCTGCAGTTATACGAAATCTGTACGTTGGCAGAGTTGGTGCCTACCGGAATAGTGGCCGGTGAGAAGATGAAGCAGGAGTTGTCACACGTGAGGGTGATGGGGGTGGTGACAAACGCGGAGGTGACGTCAAAGGAATAACCCATGGGAATACCCGTAGGATTGTACATTATCAACGTGTCCACCGATACAGCCAGTGCCGGCTCGTGCGCGATGACGTAGGTGGCGGTGATGGGTGCCGACGCGTTCCAGTTGGTCAGGAAAGCCTTGGCCGTGACGGTCGTGTTGCTCGTGAGGGTGAACGGAGCCGTGTACACCGTTGAGGTCTCGGTGGGTTCTGTTCCATCCAGCGTGTAGCGGATAGTGGCATCTTGATTGAGACAGGTGATAGAGACCACCACGCTGTCAGGGTAGGTGCCGTTTGCCGGCATAATCGTGGGAGCAGACACTTGCGGCTTGTAGGTGCGGAAATGCACTGTGTCGGTGGCGGGTATGGCCAGCGGGAGCGAGTCGAGGCCCACTAAGGAGACCACGGCCGTTACCCAGTTCTCCGGCAGCGGAGGGGTGATGCCCTGGGTCTGCAGGAACGTCAGCGTGGCATTGTCCAAAAAGATGGGGTTGGGCAGGTTGAGTTGCGTCAGCATATAGGACTCAACCTTCACTAAACCGTTGGTGCCGACTGTGAAGTTCTGGATGTCGAAGCTGATGGGTAGGGTGTCAACGGTGCGATAGACGGCACCTTCCACGGGTTGCAGGATGGTGATGGAGGGTTGCGGCGTGCCGTCCACGATGTCAGCGTTGAAACGCGGTGACAGCTCGTAGGTCGTGTTGAACAGAGAGGCGATACCCGTGATGTTGGCCACCATGCCGTTGGCAATCGTCATGTCAAGGGTGCGGAAGTTATTGTACAGGGTCATCGTGTCGCCGTTCTGCACGAAGATGATGTTGGTGCCAGCATTGCCAGAGGTATATGTTGTGCCCTGCGGGATAACGACATCCGTGAGGGTTACCAAGTTGTTGGCGTAGAGGTTGAAGTTGCTCTTGATCTGGCTGATGGTGGCCGCCACCGGGGTGACGGTGCCACCCGAAACTGCCGTCAGCGTGCCCTGCGGCACAAATTCGGGCTGGTTCTGATAGGTGGTGTAGGTGCCGGTTAGCGTGCCTTGGAACACGTCGCCGGGCTGGAAGTTCAGACCGCCGCTCTGCTGGTACAGCAACAGGCCGCCGGTGGCATCCTGCAGGTAAAGGTTGTTGTTACCCTTCTGGGCTGTAACCACCACGTTGCCCGTGATGTGATAGATTTGCGTGTTATCGGCGGCACCTGCTGTTTTGAAGGCGGCGATATTGGCCACCGGCACAGGGAATGTGTAGGTGGCTGAGGCCTGGAGGCTGGTGTCGCTGCCCGCCATGGCAATGGCCTTGACCGTGGTGGTGCTGGAAATCGTCAGAGGAGCGCTGTAAACCTGGCCGCTGACGGCCGGGTTGCTGTTGTCGGTGGTGTAGAGAATCGTGGTTCCGGCTGTGGCACAGCTGATGGCCACCGTCTGTGGGGTGGTGTATAATCCAGCGGGGACGGAGAAGGTGGGCGTGGCCACTGTTACCGCACCCAATTCCACATATTTGTAGATTTCGACAAGGTTGGAAACGGAACTGCTGCTGGTGTAGCAACTGAAAATCTTAGGGCTGTTGCTGTTGTTGAAACGCATGTGTGTGCGGTCGGTCTCTGTGGTCTGTGCAATTACCGTGGTCTGACCGTTGGCGTCAATCGATATCAGGAAGGAGCCCCGGCTGTCCAGGGTGGTTTTGGTGCGGAGAAAGTTGTTTCCTGAAGTCGCATTAGCAGCTCCGGCGGCGTAGAGGTATCCCGAACCGGTCTGGAAGGCGAAGGTGCCGGCGCTGACGCCAGCCTCCAGAGTCAGAATCTGCACGTCACTGGTGATGACGGCGATGTTGCCGCTCTTGGTGATGGCCGTGGCCGCACGGTTATTGTTCTGCTGTGTTGTGCTGAGGGCGAAATCGTAGTCGGCGGCGACGATGATGACACTGTCGCCCGCGCTCAGCGAACTGACGTTCGTGACCTTCTGCCAACCTTTTTCAGCGAAACCGCTGTTCGACAGAAGCAGGAATAGAGCCACCATAACTGCGGTGACCTCACATTTCAAAATGTGTAATAAACGATTGTTTTTCATAACATTGTTTTTTAATATTGTAATTTTAAATGTTCCATTCTTAATTCTCATTATTTGCTTGCTTCCCTATAGCTCAGCACCGCACCTGTGTTGATGATGACGGCCATCACGGACAGGACGATGGTTTCCCTCATAACACTTTCAAACTCACTGCCTTTCAGGATTATTTTCTTTATCACTTCTATATAAAACGACATGGGATTCAGATAGTTGATCTTGTGTGCCCAGCCGGGCATGCCTTCCGTGGGGGTGAACACCCCGCTCAGCAGCACAAAGACGATGAACAGGAAGAGCACGATGAACATGGACTGCAACTGATTCTCGGAAACACTGGAGATGAAGAATCCCAAGCCTAACATTACTAACAGGTAGATGGCGGTAATGCCCAACAGCAAGGGCAAACTGCCCTGCACGGAGATGCCGAACACAAACTTCATGATGATGAGACCGGCACCGAACTCCGCCATGCCGAGGAGCCAGAAGGGGATCATCTTGCCCAACAGGAACTGCCAGCGGCGGATAGGGGTGACGTTCACCTGCTCGATGGTGCCGATCTCCTTCTCGCGCACAAGGTTCAAGGCAGTGACGTAACAGCCAATCAGCGTGACTAAAATCACTAAGATGCCAGGCACGATGAGGTTTTTGTAGTTCATCTGCTCATTATACCAATATATATTGGAGATGTTGATTCGGATGGGCATCGGGGGCGTGATCGTCTGCGCGGGCATGACAGCGGAGGAATTAGACTGCCGCTCCCCATCCTCCCCTTGGGAGAACGAGGCACTATTGCTTTGCATAGATGCCTGTTGCGCTATGGCTGCCGACATGTTGGACGGGGTGTTCGCCGCCGCAAAGTCCTGCATGTACCCGCCGATGATCTCCTGCACATAGCCTGTGCCGATGCCCGCCTTCACGCTGTTGATGGCGTTGGCCGTGACCGCAATCACCGTCGGCTCGTTCTTGTATAGCGACTCCTCAAAGTGGCTCGGGAACTCGACCAACAGGTCAATCTTGTCGTGCTTCATTTTTTCGTCTGCCTCTTTCTTACTGGTTAACAGACCTTTGGAAACGAAAATGTCGGAGGAATTGAAGCTGTGGATGATGTCTTTGGAGATTTGGGAACGGTCGTTGTCAATGAAGGCGATATTCAGCACTTTAATCTCATAGTCGGCGCAGAAGGGGAAGATCATGAACTCCACCATCGGGGCCACCACCAGGATGCTCAGCAGCAGGGGATTCCGGAACACCTGCAGAAACTCTTTCTTTATCAATATCAAAATCGTTCTCATGGCTAATTCCGTTTGTCTAATCGTGAAATACTGAAGATGATGAACACCACTGCCATGACGAACAGGATGAGCAGATAGAGCCAGATGTCGAAGAAGCCTGACCCCTTGATCATCACATCCTTGATGGCTAAAATGAACCATTTGGCCGGGAAGATGTTCGCCAGCACTTGGAATACCATCGGCATGCTGTTCAGGGGGAACAAGAAACCCGACAGCAGCACTGTGGGCAGGAACAGTCCCATCATGGTGATCATCATGGCATCCACCTGCGTGCGGCTGATGGAGGAGATGAGCATACCGAAGGATGCCGCCGTGAGCATGAAGATTACGCACAGGAAGAGCAGCATCAGCAGGCTGCCGTTGATGGGCATCTTGAAGACGGTGACACTGATAACGAGGATGGCGATGGTGCTGATGAAGGAGATGATCATATAGGGAATAACCTTTCCTATAATGATATACAGCTTTTTCACTGGCGTAATCAGCAACATGCGCATGGTGCCGGTCTCCTTCTCGCGGGCCAGCGTGATGGAACTCAAGAGCGCGGTCACGAGCACCATAATCAGCGTGATGATGCCCGGCACGAACATATAGACGCTGTTCGATTCGGGATTGTACAGCATCTTCACGGTGATGTCGAAGGAGCCATCCCCCTGTTTTATCTCATCGTTGTAATCCGAGGTGAAACGCTGTACTACCGCCCGCACGTAGTTGTTCAGAATGGAAGCCACATTCAGGTCTGAAACATCGTTGATGACCTGCAGCGTGACCGAATGTTCCTTGGAGAGCGAGCCCTCGAAGTTGGGCGGGATGATGAGGGCTAACTTTATGTCTTTGTTTTTGAAATCGTAGTCAATCTCCATCTCGTTGCTCGGATAGGAGATCACTTGGAAATAGCCGGAGGCGGAAAGCCGGTCAATCAGGTATTTGGATTGTGTGTCCTTGGACTGGTCCAGCACGGAAATCTTGGCGTTGCGGATATCGGTGCTGATGGTGAAGCCGAAGAGCAGCACTAATGCGATGGGCATGGCCAGCACCAGCGACAGCGTGATGGTGTCGCGGATGATGTGGATGAACTCCTTTTTCAATATCATACTCAACTCTTTCATATCCAGCCCTATCGTTTTACAAATTTCACAAATACATCGTTGATGGTGTCCACACCCATCTGCTTCTTCAGCTCCTCAGGTGTGCCGATGAGCTTGATTTGCCCCTCCGACATGATGGAGATGCGGTTGCAATATTCCGCCTCGTCCATGTAATGGGTGGTCACGAGGATGGCGACCCCCTTAGAGGCGGCCTGATAGATGAGCTTCCAGAACTCGCGGCGCACGATGGGGTCCACACCGGAGGTGGGCTCGTCTAAAAATACGATCTTAGGCCTGTGGAGGATGGCCGTGGCGAAAGCTAACTTCTGCTTCCAGCCTAACGGGATGGAATCCACCAGCGTGTTGGCCTGCGCATCCATCTCCAACTCGCGGAGACTATCCATGATGCGCTCTTTCAGCTCTTTGCGGGGAATCTTGTATATCGTGCCGAACAGCTGCATATTCTCAAACACCGTCAGGTCGCCGTACAGGGAGAACTTCTGGCTCATGTAGCCGATGTTGCGCTTGATGAGCTTGGACTGGGTGAGGATGTCGTAGCCGGCAATCGTCGCCGTGCCCGAGGTGGGCAGCAGCAGGCCGCTCATCATCTTGATGGCGGTGGTTTTGCCCGCGCCGTTAGCGCCCAGGAAACCGAAAATTTCCCCCTCCCGCACCTCAAAGCAGATGTGGTCCACGGCGGTGAAATCCCCGAATTTCTTGGTCAGCTGGTTCGCCTCTATGCTGTTCAACGTTTGTGTTTTTTTAGGTTATTAAAATTAATGTAATCACGTTTTCCCTTTCACAATCTCAATAAAGCAGTCTTCCACGGAGGGTTGGATGGCGGTGATTTCGCTGTGCGGCTGCTGGTGCTCTTCCAGGAAACGTTCAAACTGCGGCATCGCCGTCTCCATATCTTCATAAAAAGCCACATGGCAATGTTCGCCATATGGGTAGTAGTTGCATCGGAGCGGACACTGCTCCATCACCTGCAGGAGGGAGAAGATGTCGTCGCTTTTGAAGGTGTACAGGTGGCCCTTAAAGTTCTGGATGATGGTTTGGGGCGGGTTCACGCCGATGATCTCCCCGTCCTGTATCAGAGCGATACGGTCGCAGCGGGTGGCTTCATCCATATACGGAGTGGATACCACCACGGTGATGTCGTGCTGGCGGATCGACTTCAGGATGTCCCAGAACTCCTTTCGTGATACGGGGTCCACACCGGTGGTGGGCTCGTCAAGGAAGAGGATGCGGGGCCTGTGGATCAGGGCGCAGCAGAGGGCCAGCTTCTGCTTCATGCCACCGGAGAGCTTGCCCGCCTTACGGTCCTTGAACGGCGAGATCTGCTTCCAGATGGGCTCGATGATATTCATGTTCTCCTCTATGCTGCTCTTGTACATCACCGCGAAGAAGTCCAGATTCTCTTGCACGCTGAGGTCGGGGTAAAGGGAGAAGGTGCCCGGCAGGTAGCCGATGATCTGGCGGACGGCCTTGTAATCGCGGATGACATCCATCTGGAACACGCGGATGTCGCCCGCATCGGGCAGAAGCAGGGTGGTGAGGATGTTGAAGAGGGTGGACTTGCCAGCACCGTCGGGACCCACCAGTCCAAAGACCTCACCCTCTTCCACTTCGAGGTTGATATCCTTGAGGGCGACAACTTTGCCGTCATACGTCTTATTGACTCCCCGGATGCTGATGGCGCTCACTGGTGCTTGATTTGTTGGTTTGTTTCGGATTATTTGAAAATCACATCGCCCGGCATGCCGATTTTGGCGGAGCCGTCGTTCTTGAAGCTGATTTTCACAGCATAGACGAGATTGGCGCGTTCGTTTTTGGTCTGGATCATCTTGGGGGTGAACTCCGCCTTCGGCGAAATCCAGCTTACCGTGCCCTCCAGCCGGATGGGCTTGCCGTCCTTATTGTCCAGACGCACGATGGCTTTCTGTCCCAGCTTGACGGATGCCAGCTCATCCTCCGTGATATAGACCTTGATGAACATGTTGGTGAGGTCGGCCATCTTGAAGAGCGGCTTGCCCTGGTAGGCTAACTCGTTCTCTTCGATGTACTTGTTGATGATGGTGCCCGTGATGGGCGCTTTGATTATGCAGCTCTCCATCACATGGCGCAGCTGTTGCAGCTGGAAACGCATGGCCTCCACCTCCTCTAAGAGCGACTGGTCTTGGGTGGAGAGGGTGGATCGGGTGGCGGCAATCTGGCTCTTGGTGATGTTGATTTCCGCCTGGATGTCGTCCATCTGCTTGGTGGATGCAGCGTTGGCTTCGATCAGGTTGTGTACGCGCTGCTTTTCCTTGTTGAGGGTGGCCAGCTTGTCCTCCAGCACCTTGATTTGGGAGGTGGCGTTCGGACGACGGGCGAGCACGGCGTTGATGGATGATTCCAACTGCTTGATTTGCAGATAAGTCTGCATGGTGTCAATGCAGCCTAACGTCTGTCCGGCCTCATACGCTTGTCCCTCCTCGATGTTGAAGGTCAGCATTTTGCCGTTGCTTTCCGACGAGACGATGATTTCCGTCGCCTCGCAAACGCCGTAGGCATCGGCATCACCTTTGTTCTTCTTGCAACCTGTTCCCGTTAATAACAAACCAGCCATCAGCATGAGGATGCCCGATTTCAACGATTTTGGCGCGAAGCCTGTTCTTTGCAATATGTTCATCGTTTGTAATATTTATACAAGACTTTAATTCACAATACTTTGAAAAAAGCCAAAGATACTCACTATAAAGTGGGCAAAGGTATGTTTTTTTTTGATATAAACCGATGATTGTTGATATAATTGGTGCGGATATATTTGCGGTGTGTGTTTTCGGAATTGCAATATTTATTGTATCTTTGCCGCATCTAAATGTTCGTGACCACTATGGATAATTTTATTGTTTCCGCCCGAAAATACCGTCCCACCACTTTCCATTCCGTGGTGGGTCAGGAGTCCATCACCACCACTTTGAAGAACGCCATCCGCACCGGCAAGGTTGCGCAGGCTTTCCTGTTCTGCGGTCCCCGCGGGGTGGGCAAGACCACCTGTGCGCGCATCTTCGCCAAGGCACTCAACTGCGAGCACCTGACGGAGGATTGCGAGCCCTGCAACACCTGCGATTCCTGCCGCGCCTTCAACGATTCGGCGTCCTTTAACGTTTTCGAGCTGGATGCGGCCTCCAACAACTCGGTGGAGGACATGCGCTCACTGGTAGAACAGGTGCGCATACCCCCGCAAGGGGCCAAGTACAAGGTCTATATCATCGATGAGGTCCACATGCTGTCCGGCGCGGCCTTCAATGCCTTCCTCAAGACTCTGGAGGAGCCGCCGGCGTATGCCAAGTTCATCATGGCCACCACGGAAAAGCATAAGATTATCCCGACCATTCTGTCACGGTGCCAGGTTTATGATTTCAAACGGATTACGGAGAACGACATCCGCAAACATCTTCAATATGTGGCCGACCAGGAAGGTGTGACGGTGGAGGAGGAGGCACTGCGCGTCATGGCCACCAAGGCCGACGGCGCTCTGCGTGACGCCCTCTCCATCTTCGACCAGATTGTCAGTTTCACCGGCAAGAACATCACATACCGGCAGACTGTCGAGAACCTCAACGTTCTTGACATTGACTACTATTTCCGGGTGACGGACTTCCTGTTTAGCGATGACGTCTCGTCGGCTCTGCTGCTTCTGGACGAGATCATCGCCAAGGGCTTCGACCCGCAGAACTTCATCGCCGGCATGGCTTCCCATTTCCGGAACCTGCTGATGGCCCAGAACCCTGCCACGGTGACCCTGTTAGAGACCTCCGACAGCATAAAACAGCAACTCCTGCAGCAGTCACAGAAAGCCGACAGGGCCTTGCTTGTAAGGGCGTTGGAGTTGGCCAACCAGTGCGACTTCAACTACAAGATGTCCAACAACAAGCGACTATCGGTGGAGTTGTGCTTGATGCAGATAAACGCCAATTACGTCTATAAAAAGGCGAGGCAATCGCAGGAGCGCTAAAAATCCAGGAGACGGTGCGGAGCCCGTCAGTGCAGATGAAACCAAGACGGTTACATACTCCACAGCCCCGCAGATTTCAACGAAATCATTTCTTAACCCGGGCACGCCGCCCATACAGGATCTTCCCTCCATCCGGGGGCTGATGGGTGGCACGCGTGTGGCACCGCCGCCAAGCGAAGCGACGGAGCCGCAGGCCAGTCCCGCAAATGTGCCGCCGACGGCAAATGAACCGGCGGAGCCGGAGACCCCCGTAGAAAACCCTGCACCAACAACAGAACCTGTGGCCGTGGAGACTCCCGCCGCCGTGACATCCTCGGAGCCGGAGGACTTCGCCACCTGTTGGAACCAGCTGTTCACAGAACTCTTCAGCAACAATTTCCTCATCTATTACAATCTGAAAGATGAAACTCCCGAATACCAAGATGATACAATCCGCATTACGGTGAAAAACGACATCCAGAGGGAGGAGTTTGACAGTCGCCGGAAATCCATCTTGGAATACTGGCGCAACCATTTCAAACTGAATGTAGATGATCTGGAAATCATCGTGAATGAGCAGAAGGCGGAGAAGAAGGTCATCATCAACTCGGAGGACAAGATGAACAACATGATGGAGCAGAACCCGCAACTGAAAGACTTTTTAAACATTTTACAATTCAGAATAAAAGATTGACAATATGAAAAGAATACTACTTATCGCCTTTCTGGGGCTAATCAGCATGAATCTTTACAGCCAGGCTTGGCTGGATCACGCCGTCGGCGACGGTCGTGTGGACAGTGTATGGCACGGGATAGGTCTTCCGCAATCCTTTAACGGCGAGGGGGTTATCATCGGAGTCACCGACTGGGGCTTCGACTATACCCATCCGGTGTTTTACGACACCAACATGATCCACTATCGGGTGCTGCGTGCGTGGGACCAGTTCAAGACCTCGGGTCCTGCGCCCGCGGGCTTTGACTATGGTACAGAATATGTGGGGCCCGAGGAGCTGCTCACGGCCCATTGCGACACGTTCAATGCGTATAGTTACGGTTATCATGGCACGCACTGCTCCTCCATTGCCGCTGGCGGAGGTGCCGGCACCAAATACCGCGGTGTGGCGCACGAGGCCAACCTGCTCTTCTGCTCCTTCTATCTGGAAGACCCGCACTATGTGATTGATGCGTGGCGCTGGATGTACGACGTGGCCCAACAGGAGGGCAAGCGGCTCGTCATCAGCATGAGCTGGGGGGTCTATTACATGGATAATATGGATGGCACCGGCATGGTGGCCGATGAGATCCGCCGCCTCACTGATCTGGGCGTGCTGTTCGTCACTTCCGCCGGCAACAACGGCGATACCCCTTTCCATATCAAACATCTCTTCAACCAGCCCGGCGACACCATCCGAAGCCAGTTCCTGTTTCCGTACAATAACGGATACCTGTGGGGTTCCTCCATCACCATGATGAACTCCGCCAACAGCCCATTTGCCTTCTCGTTCAATGTGATGAACAACAGTTCCGAAACGGTGGCTGAAATTCCGTTTATTAATACGGCCAACAACGATGGCTATGTGGACACGTTCCTTGTGGCGGGCAACGACACCATCATCTACAATTACGACATCCAGTCCTCCACGTCCTACAATCAGGCTCCTGTCGTACGTCTGCGGGTTAAGGCCAACAGCACGTACCGGTTCGGATTGGCCGTGACGGCCGACACAGGCATTTTCCACGCCTGGAACGTGGCCGAGCTTACCAAAGCCTACGGCAACTGGGGTGGCGATTTTATCACCCCTGCCGACCATCCCGACTGGCTGGCGGGCGATAACGAATACAGCATCAGCACGCCGGGTAATATAGATGAGGTGATTACCGTGGCTGCCCATAGGGCCCGCTTCAAGGCTCCTGCCGGCAACATGGCCGGTGGTGAATTGGCCGATTTTTCCAGCTCTGGTCCCTGCTTCCATGATGTCATGAAGCCGGATGTATCGGCTCCCGGTCAGGGGGTGGTGTCCGCTATCTCTTCTTATACAAACACTTATACGGGTACCTATACGAAGAGCGTCACGTTCAACGGACGAACATACCGTTTTGCTGCTCTGTCGGGCACATCCATGTCCTGCCCGTTTGTGGCCGGTGTGGCTGCGCTCATGCTGCAGGCCAATCCCTATCTTTCCCCGCAGCAAATCCATGAAATTATCAACGAGACTGCCTACAATGATGAGTTTACCGCCGAATATGGGCCTATCCGTTTCGGCCATGGCAAAGTGGATGCCCATGCTGCCGTGCTGAAGGCTCTCAATACGGTGGGTGTGCAGGATTATGTGGCCGCCGAGCAATCCACCTACACCCTCTTCCCGAACCCCACCTCCGAGGATTTCTGCTACCTGACGGTCCAGAGCAATGCTCCGGCCATCCGTTGTACCTTGTATGACCTTATGGGACGAACCCTCTCCACCGAGACAATTGTCCCTGGAGTCAACACCATCAACCTCCACGGACTACCCTCCGGATGCTATATCCTCCGCCTCAATGACGGGAAACAGGTGACGACGAAGAAGCTGGTGAAGAATAATTAACAATTAAAAATTAAAAATTGTACTTCCTTGTTTTTATTCTTTCCAACTTTTAACATTATAAGCGATACAGACATTACAAACCCCACAAACCATTTACCTCCGTGCCATATATTGTAAACGAACAAGAAGAAAACCGGGCCATCGTGCGCAAATACCGTGAGCTGCTGACGGTGGTTTATCCCAAAACCGACAAGGATGAGCGCAAAGCCATCCGTAAGGCGTTTGTGCTGGCCACCAACGCGCATAACGGTGTGCGTCGCAAGAGCGGCGAACCCTACATTTACCATCCCATCGCCGTGGCCATGATCTGCTGTAAGGAGATGAACCTCGGTGCCACCTCCGTCATCTGCGCCCTGCTGCACGATGTGGTCGAGGATACGGACTATACGTTGGAGAACATGCGCGATATGTTCGGTGACCTTGTGGCGGAAATCATCGACGGTCTCACCAAGATTGAAGACCTTGTGTTTGACAATAATATGTCAATCCAGGCTGAGAATTTCAAGAAGATTTTCCTCTCCATGTCCAAGGATGTGCGTGTCATCCTCATCAAGTTGGCTGACAGGCTCCACAATATGCGCACACTGGACTCAATGCCGCCGGAGAAGCAGCTGAAGATAGCCTCCGAGACCTCCTATTTCTACGTCCCGTTCGCCCACCGACTTGGTTTATATACCATCAAGAGCGAGTTGGAAGACTATGCCATGAAATATACCAATCCGACGGAATATTATGCCATTGCCGAGCGGCTGAAGGGCACCGAAGAGGAACGTACCCACCTTATTGAGGAGTTTGTAAAGCCTATCAAGGAGAATCTCGAAGCCAACGGCATCCACGCCGAAATATCCTCCCGAACCAAGTCCATCTATTCCATCCATCAGAAGATCATACGGAAGAATGTGAATTTTGAGGATATCTACGACATCTTCGCCGTCCGGTTCGTGTTCGACAGTCCGATTGAGGAGGAATTTGAAATTTGTTGGAAGATATACAAGATTGTGTGTCTGTTATATCAGACCAATCCCTCGCGCGACCGCAATTTCCTCACCCATCCGAAAGCCAATGGTTACCAGTCGTTGCACTTGACGGCCATGAGCAAGGCGGGCAAATGGGTGGAGGTGCAGATCCGCTCCAAGCGTATGGATGAGATTGCCGAGAAGGGTTTAGCGGCCCATTACAAGTACAAGGAGGACGGCACCGATGACAGCGATGTGGACGCCCGTTTGGAGGACTGGCTGCTCAAGACCCGCGAGATCTTGATGAGCAAGGATTCCGACGCGCTGGACTTCTTGAACGAGGTGCGACTGAACCTGGGCTTGAAGGAGGTGTATGTGTTCACCCCCAAGGGCGACATGAAGACGCTACCCGCTGGCTCCACGGTGCTGGATTTGGCATACGCCCTGCACACGAATTTGGGTGATCATTGTATAGGTGCAAAGGTCAACTACAATATCGTGCCGTTGAACAAGGTGCTGGAGAACGGCGACCAGGTGGAGATTATCACCTCCAAACGCCAGTCTCCGAAGGCGGAGTGGGTGGAGTTTGTGCGTACCTCCAAGGCCAAGCGGAGTATCCGCGACTTCCTGCGCTCCGAGCTCAGAAATGCCGCACAGGCTGACAATCCCGAACTGGCGGCCAAATCACAGGAGAACAAGCAGCAGCAAGAGGAAATCGAACGTTTCAAACGGAAAGTTACGGGCGAGATTTCCAACCGCACCATCGATGACCTCATTGACGAGCAGCTGAAGGCCACGCCGAGCGCCTTCATGCTGGATGGGGACTACGAGAAAATCAAATATGTGATAGCCACTTGTTGCAATCCCATCCCCGGCGATCAGGTGGTGGGCTTTCAGGTGGCTGACAATAAGATTGTGGTACATCAGACCTCTTGCCCGCATGCCATCGAGCAGATGTCGAAATTCGGCAACCGCATCATCAAGACCAAGTGGCGGAAAGGCCAGGATGTGGCCTTTCTGTCCGGCATCCGCCTCTCCGGTTTCGACCGCAAGGGCATGATCAAGGAGATTATCGATGTGGTCACCTCGCAGTTGGATTTGAATATCCGGTCGTTGAATATTGAGACGAAGAACAACGTGTTCACAGGCACGCTAATGCTGTATATCCAGAGTGTACGCGCCCTCACCAACCTTATTGAGTCGCTTCGCGCCATCGACAGCATGGAGAAGGTGGAACGTATCGGTTATGACGCGTAGGGGAATCGTTTATTTGATGAGTTAATTCTGAATATGCAATGATTGTTTTTACAGACTGTATGCAGTCATAATTTTTAGTTTTAGATATATGAAATATTTAATGAGAAGATTAGTAGTTTCTGTTGTTGGATTATTCTTGCCAGTCTTGTTGTTGGCACAACCGATGGACACAGCTACAGCTTATTTTGAGAATTTTGATGGATCGACTGTCAATGTGATGACTTCTACAATGCATGATGGCACGGGGGATTGGAAGCCAAATGCTGAATTATATGTCTCTTCTCCAAAGTCGTATCATACGCCGGTGTACATCTATTCTACTCCTAGTAGAATGTATTTTGATGTTGATTTGACCAGCACCTCCATGATGGACTCAGTGCGGAAGTTCTATCTTGAGTTCGACCACATTTGCAAGGTGGACAAGTTGGATGAGGCGTACATTTACATCAGCAAGGCCAGCAGTCTTGCCTTCACGGGCCAGCCGAACTGGGGCAACCCGATAAAGCTGACGTTCAATCAGGCCAGTCCGTGCTATCTGTCGGCAGGTACCCTGAATCCGGATGGCACCGTGAACTTGGGGGCGGCGGACTTCTCCCAGGCGGGTTTGCAGCCCGGACAGTTCGCGGCGAACTGGTATCCGAGCGGTACCGGCAACTGGCAGCCGAACACACTGAACGCGAACCCGGCAGCCAACTGGTGGAGACACGAGAAGTTCGACCTGAGCTCCTTCGTGCTTGACGGCACGACGAAGTATGTGCGTCTGGAGTTCCGTGTGAACAAGTCGTCCCCATCTACCAGTAACACGGAGCAGTGCAAGGGCTGGTATTTGGACAACGTGCACGTGCAGCTCTCCAACTGCGAGCTGATTCCGCCGACAATCACCCTGACCCACCCCATCTATCACAACGTGAGTACTAACTTCAACAACAATATCGGACCTTACACCATCCATGCCACATTGAAGGATAATGATACAATCGACCTTTCCAAGCTGCGTTTCACGTACCAGATATGCCCGTTCCAGGCCGCGGCCGGTCCGGTGGTGACGGTTCCGAACACGATCACAAACAATAACCTGACCACAGCCGGTCATACGGTGCTGGCGGAATGGGTTTTGCCGACCATCTGTTATAAAGACACGATCCGTTACCATATATATATGGAGGATGTGCATGGTAGTATCGCCAAAAAGGATGATTTCCTGGTGGCGCACCATACCTACTCGAACATCCAGAACAACGACGCCCAACTCGACAGCCTGAACCAGGGCACATGGCCACACAGCTTCACCACGGGTGCTGCGCATCCCGTGAAGCTCTATTTCAAGAACCGCAGCGACGCAGACCACTCCATCCAGACGGGAAGCAGCTACCAGACGGCCCTGACGGTGGGCTTCGAGGTGCGTAATGAGTCCGGCCAGGTGACGCACAACACGTCGCACAACTGGACGGGCTCCCTCTGCTTTGACGTGCGCGACACGCTGAACCTTGGCACGTTCGTTCCCACGCATGGCTGGAACCACATCAAGGTGTTTGTGAAGACCCGTAACGGGGCGGTGGACGGCAACCATGAGAACGACACGCTGAAGATTTCGTGGTATTCGTGCGACAGCCTTCTGAGGGGCGACTACACGGTGGGCGGCTCCAATCCGGACTTTGCGGATATGCGGGAGGTGTGCGACAATTTGGAGCACTGCGAATTGGGCGGTCCGGTGCGTTTCCACCTTCGTCCGGGGACCTATCAGGATTTCTATTTCAGCCAGAGATATGCCGGCCAGTCTGACGTGAACACGATCACGTTCATCGGGGACAGCCGCGACAATGTCATCGTGACGACCGACGTGCCGGACGCGTCCGCCACGATCTATCAGGGTGCCTTGACTTTGTTCAATGTGGAGAACCTGCATTTCCAGAATATCACCTTCCAGGGCCGCCAGCAGGATGCCTCGCGGGCGGTGGTGTTCCGTGGCAATGGCAGCCGCGACATCACTTTTGATAATTGTAAGATGGTGGCCTATCCGACGAACACGACGGCCACGACGAGCTATGCGGTGGGCCGCGAGACATCGTCAACGACGAAACCGGACACGGTGGTG
>JAFYAW010000044.1 GCA_017540505.1 Bacteroidales bacterium
ACTAAAAATCAGTTAATTAACCAAGTGCTTTGATAAAAAATCAACAAAAAACATCTGCGGTGTTTGAAAGATAGACCGCAGATGTTATTGCTAAATGATGTTTATTTTTTGGGGAGGGAGGGGGACTTTTTCAGTGAACTCGCCATGGCACGTCTCTACATATGGCAAGGTGCCTGTGTATATTCGAAATTTATGTACATTTGCCGCCCAATCATTTAAAGGTTTTAGAAAATGAAGAAATGTATATGCCTCCTGGCTCTGTGGCTCTTCGCTCTGGCGGCCCCCGCCCAATCCCAGCACATGAAATTCATGGGTATCGACATGAACTGCACCATCTCCACGTTTATGTCCAAGCTGAAAGGCAAGGGCTTTACGGAGGATGCCAGCAGCCATCAGGACAACAAAGTGGTGATGAAGGGTACTTTTGCGGGCGAGAAAGTGAAACTTGAGGTGCGCTGCGCTTCGAAATCCCATCTTGTATATAGTGTTATGGTATGCTTCAACCTCAGCACCAGCTATAATTATGAGACGCTGAAGGCCCAACTCGCCAAATACGGACCATGTCAGGAGTTTAAGAATGTGCCGGAGGGGCAGGGTCATGTGAAATATGTGACCGACTATGTGCAATGGGACACCGACAAGGATGCGGAGACAGGCCACACCAACAGCATTGTCCTTTCCAAATGCAGCTATCGTAGCACCTCGCCGTACATAATCTCCTATATTGACCGGCGCAATTCCCTGCTGGATGTCCAGGAGGTGAGTTCGGATTTTTAGTCTATTTCAGATTCTCCAGCCCGTATATCAGCAGATTGAAGATACCGGTGAATGGCGACAGGGATGCGTTTTCCGGCAGGTCGCTGGGAGCGTGGTAGCCGCCTGTCCTGCCGCCCATCGTATAAAGGAACACGGCCGGCATGCCCTTCGCCGAGAAGGGATAGTGGTCGCTGTTGGCGGCATTTGCCCGTGGTTTGACCTTGGCCACCCAGTGGGTGGTGTCGTTCTTCTCCACTAAGCTGTTGAAGAAATCCTTTGTGTTGTCGCTGGTGGCGTTCACGATGGTGAAGCCCTCGTCGCCGCCGCACAGCAGGTCCAGATTCAGCATCAGTTTCACTTTGGAGAAGTCCAGCAGCGAGTCGCGCACGAAGGCCGAGGAGCCCATCAAGCCGGCTTCTTCCCCGCTGAAGAGCACGAACACGGTGGTGTATCGGAGCGGATGCGCTTTGAAGTAATGCGCCATCTCCAACACGGTGGCAGTACCGGAGGCGTTGTCATGGCATCCCGGGAACATGACGTCGGATCCCATCTGTCCCAGATGGTCGTAATGCCCGCCGATGATGACGGTGCTGTCGGGTACGGATGTGCCCGGCACGGCGGCACAGACGTTCTGCGTGCGATAGTCTTTGATAAAGCGGTTGTCGTAGGAGAGATGGAGATTGCCTCCTTTCTTGGGTACAAGATTGTGCTTCAGATAGGCGAGCACGTACCCACACTCCTTATGCGCTGGCGAAAACGACCAGACCGGTATCTCCTCCACGCCGACGGCGAAACCCCGGAACGGATACTTGCCGTTGAAGAGGGAGAGACTGTAGAAAAAACGGTTCAATTTCTTGGCCTGTTCTTTGTCCGTAACGGCGGTCATGTCGAGGTAGAGCAGGCAGGATTTCATGATTTTGTAGTGTTTGTCGCAGAAAGCCTGCAGTTTGGCTCCATCCAGGACGATGTCGGCGCTGACGGGCAGCAGGGTGAAGGTGTGGTGCGCGGATTCGGAGTAGGGCGCCAGGCTGAAATCCTCCCACGGGGAGAGGGCTTTCTTGTTAAGGACGGCTTCCACATTCCCTTCCATGGCATATACGTCAAAGGTGTAGTGGTGGAAATAATCGTCGGAGAGGTATGGTTGTATGCCCATCAGCCGGAATTGGTCGCGCAGGTAGTCGGCGGCGATACTGTCGCCCCGGTAGGCGTACCCGCGCCCGTGCATGGCGGGTGCGCAGAGTTGGTTGAGGTGTTGGCGCACGCGCAGGGAGTCCTGGGCCTCTGCGGCAAGGCAGAGCAGGCTACAAAGCAGAAGTGAAAACGTGATTTTTTTCATTGTAGGGAATGATGCTTGATTTGACGGCGCAAAAGTACATAAAATCCCATTGGAAAGGATTTCGGGAATGGGATTTTTGCGGGCTACATCCTATATTACATCCCTTTCAAATCCTTTACCTTATAGTTTTTCCAGCGGTATTTGTCAAGTCCTGGATTGCGATACGACTCGTCTATTTTCAGATGCTGTTTTTGGAAAACGTATTCGTTGACAAAGTCCTCCATCATTTTCCCATGGATGAAAAACACGATGGACACCTCGTGGCCCATCTCGCGGTAACGGCGGAAAAAGTAGGGGTAATCGTATTTTTCGAAGCGTTTCACGATGGCGTGGCTGCCATAGAAGCCGATGTTGGCGAATTCCGTCTGCTTGTAGTTCACTAAGTTGTCCTCGGTGCCGTGGCAGAAGAGTGTGGGTGCGGGCGGCTGCACACGGTACTTGACGCGCCCGTCGGAGGAGAAGATGCCGCCCGCGAACGACATCACGCCGGCATAGTGGAATGTGTCGGGCAGCTGGGTGGCATTGTGGGTGCGGTTGCCTAGGAAATAGTCAGCCTGCAGGGATGTGATGGCCCCGGCACTGCAGCCCATCGTCACGATATAGTTCGGATTGATGGTGTATTGGGATGTTTTTAGCAGATGCTTCAGGATATAGTTCGTGGCGTCAATCAGGTCCTCCGCCGCCATGTCGATGGCTCGTTGGAAGTTCTTGATGCCTGAAACGACGGACAGGTTCTTTACCCCCTTCAATCCCAGGCGGTAATCGATGGCCACGAAGACGAACCCGTGTTCCAGGGCCCAGCGTTTGGCCGGATTTACCTGTGCGGTGTCGTTGCGCGATCCGTTGATGAAGCCGCCGCCGAAGGAATAGATGAGGCAGGCGTGCTGCTCGTTCTGCTTGGCGGGCGCATAGACATCCATTTTCAGTCGGCAGGTGTCCTTGATCGCATATTCGTATGTCTGCTTTGTCTGTGCGATGGCCGACAATCCCATCAGCATTAGTAGCGATATGGTCAGAAGTTTTTTCATAAGTTTGAAATTAATAGTGGAAATGCTATGTATTCTTTTTCAATAATTTGGCTGTTTCCTTGATGGTGTCTAAATAGGCCTCTTCTACGGGTGACAACGTGTTGTTCTGATATTTTCGGTACTCGGCAGTGGCTTTTTCCAAGGCCTGCGTATGACTAACCGATCCGGCACCCTCAAGCATAGGACGGTTGCTGGATGTGAGCACGGAATCCAGTTGGTGAATATAGTCGCTCATGTACATGGGCTTGTGCTCAAGCGCACTGATTTCCGCCAAATCGAAGTAACCTGAAACAAGATTGTTCAGAATTTTCAGTTCATTTTCGTTCAAGTAGTTTTTGGCAATGCCGATATCTTTTAGGGCGGGCAGCTCACCAGAAAATGTGGTCAGGCCCATAAACGGCTTGTCGGCATCGGCGCGTTCGTAGATGACTTCGGCGGCAGTGTGTCCGTGAGTGGCATAGTGCAGTTTGTTCTGCACCATCTTGAAAAACAGGATGGATTCTTCGCTTTTCGGATTGTAATCTACACTGGTGGCATACAAGTCGAGTACTTGTCGGTAAAGCACTTTCTCCGACGAACGAATGTCGCGGATGCGATCGAGCAGTTCTTTCCAATAGTTGCCTCCGCCGTTGCCCTTCAGCCGTTCGTCATCCATTGTAAAGCCCTTAATCATATATTCTTTCAGCCGTTGGGTGGCCCAGATGCGGAAACGGGTGGCAATAACAGATTTAATGCGGTATCCGAGGGAAATGATCATGTCAAGATTATAAAAGGGCAACTCTCTGTTTACCTCTCTGTTCCCTTCCAATCGAACCTGTCGGAATTTCCGACAAGTTACATCTTCTCTTAATTCCCCTTCTTCATAAATGTGTTTAATGTGTTCTACGACATTGGTTCTTGAACTTTGGTATAGTTCAGCCATTTGTTGCTGGTTAAGCCAAACAGTATCTTCATCCAATTTTACACTGATTCTTGTCAGTCCGTCCTCTGTCTGATAGATGATAATGTCGCCAGTGTTCTCTAGATTTTGTTTCATTGTTTGTCAGTTTTTTATGAGTATTTTGTAGTTGTTTTTTTCAACGTTGCAAAAATAGAAAATATTCGGATATGGCGTGAAATGAAAAACGGGCGCCAACCGCAATCGGCCAGCGCCCGTTTGGGAGATTGTAGGGCGAATGATTATTTTCGGAACCGTACCTCCGTTGTCAGTTTCCTCACGCCCCCGCAGCGCAGTTCGGGTGTGTTGATGCGGATATCGCAGTCCACCACGAAGATGTTTCCCTCTTCGGAGCGGATCACATTCTCGTCATGGAGGTCGCTGAGGTATATTTCGGGAGTGGCGTATGTCCAGTTTTTCGGGTTAATCTGTTTGAATCCCATGTTTTGGGCGAAGGTGGCAATCTCATCGTTTGGAACATGAGTTCCTGTCACGTATGGTTGCTCCACTATGATTTTAAACTCGTCAGAAGTTCGTCCAAATCCTAAAACATAAAGGGCTGTTTCAGGAAAATAGGTGTTATGCAATGTGATTCTGTCAAGCGCAAGTATCGGCTGCACAAAATAATCTAGTCCGATGGATTTCACCAAAGAAGCTCCGTGGTCATAAACTAATGCTTCCCCACCTTCTGCAATCTTTCTCCCCAAGTCATGCTGAAGAGCGTCATCAACCTCATCTGTCCAGCATCCGACAACTTTTGCCCAATTCTCTATAATAATTGCTTGCGTCTTTCCTCGTTGGAGTTCTCTTTGGAATCCTTCGACATCTGGTGAAGCAGTTCGATCTGTCTGATCTTCTGCTCCCGCGAGCAGGGATGCAACAACATGCGCAGGACCTCCCGCTGCGCAGCCATGCTGTTCCGCCGGTGAAAATCGTTGATATACAAGCCTTCCTGTGACAAATTGTTCCGCATATTCATCCAATTTTTGAAGACCTTCGGGGGTGAAGCCCTCCGTTATGACGGCATTTACCGATTCCCAAAAGTCCTTGTTGTTCATAATTCAGTTATTTTTTGCCCCGCAAAATTACAAAATAATCCAATATGAAAAACGGGCGCCAACCGCAATCGGCCAGCGCCCGGGTTAGGGGAATTGTAGAGACGTTGCGCGCAGAACCTGCTGAAGAACTCCCACATTTTCAGACGACAGGCTTTAAAAGAGCGACCTTTTGGGCGGGACTGACAGGGCTGCGAACGTTTTTTCTGGCTTTGCCTGTCAGGTCACGCCAGCGCTGATACCGTCTCACGAAC
>JAFYAW010000045.1 GCA_017540505.1 Bacteroidales bacterium
ACAGAACAGCAAGTCCTGACCATCAGTCATGACACCATCTACCTCACCGGTGGAAGCTTCGTGAAACTGCCCACCGCCGAAGGTTTCAGCGGCAACTACAATGATCTCACCGACAAGCCCACTATCCCGACGGTGCCCACAAACGTGAGCGCCTTCACGAACGATGCTGGTTACCTCACCTCGTTCTCCGAGAGCCAAATCCTGACCATCAGCAATGACACGATTTACCTCACCGGCGGCAGCTTCGTGAAACTGCCTGCGGGCTTCGATGGTGATTATAATAGTTTGACCAACAAGCCCACCAACGTGAGTGCCTTCACTAACGATGCAGGTTACATCACGATGGATTCCATTCCTGCCATCCCAACGGTTCCTACCAACGTGAGTGCTTTCACTAACGATGCCGGCTACATCACGCAGGCGGCGGTGCCCACCAATGTGAGTGCTTTCAACAATGACGCAGGTTACATCACAATGGATTCCATCCCTGCCATCCCGACAGTTCCCACCAACGTGAGTGCCTTCAACAACGATGCCGGCTACATCACGCAGGCGGCGGTGCCTACCAATGTGAGTCAGCTGCAGAACGATGCGGGTTACATCACCTCGTTCACAGAACAGCAAGTCCTGACCATCAGTCATGACACCATCTACCTCACCGGTGGAAGCTTCGTGAAACTGCCCACCGCCGAAGGTTTCAGCGGCAACTACAATGATCTCACCGACAAGCCCACCAATGTAAGCGTCTTCAACAATGACGCAGGTTACATCACAATGGATTCCATCCCTGCCATCCCGACAGTTCCCACCAACGTGAGTGCCTTCAACAACGATGCCGGCTACATCACCAAGGACTCCATTCCCACGAACGTGAGTGCCTTCCTGAATGATGCTGGCTACCTCACCTCCTTCACTGAATCTCAGATTCTGACTATCAGCAACGACACCATCTACTTGACGGGCGGCAGCTTCGTAAAACTGCCCGCCGGATTCGACGGCAATTATAATAATTTGACCAACAAACCGAATCTCGCTCCAGTTGCAACGAGCGGCGATTACAACGACTTGAGAAACACGCCCGAATATCAGGTATTGAGTATCAGCAACGACACGGTATATCTGACCAACGGCGGTTTTGTGAAACTCACTTGGGGTAATGTCTCCAACAAGCCCTCCTTCGCAACCGTAGCCTACACCAACGACTACAACGACCTCACCAACAAGCCCACGCTCTCTTCTGTGGCCACCAGCGGTGACTACAACGACTTGAGCAACGTGCCGCCGATTCCCGTTCAGGTGCAAGCCGACTGGAACGACACTATCGTTACAAATCCCTCCTACATCCACAACAAGCCGACCATCCCCACGATGCCCACACAATTGAGCCAGTTAAACAACGACATGAACTTCGTGACCCCGACGGAGATTCCCGCCCAAGAGCAGGCCGACTGGGAGGAGACCAACCCCGCTGCAAAGTCCTACATCCATCGCAAGCCCGACCTGAGTGTCTATCTCACCACCGCCAACTTGAACAACTACGTGACCAAGACCGAAGACGAATCCATCGGCGGTGACAAGAGCTTCACGGACAACGTATCGGTGGCCCCGACCGGCAGCATGGAAGTTCCTTCCGTACTCAACAATGTGGGAGCCAACGGCACCTTGAACCTCTCCAACTCCACTGGCTCCGGTAACTGCGAACAGAGTGTCAACTTCTGCGACCTGCAGACAGTTTATAACGACATTTTGGCCAAATTCAACGCCTTGAACGACCAGATCGGCAACCTCCTTGACAGCATCAACGACCTCAACAAGCAGATCAACACACCGAAGGACGGCGAGGCCTGCCCCACCACACCAACGGTTTCCGACTACAGCGGGAATACGTATAACACTGTGAAAATCGGCAACCAGTGCTGGATGAAAGAGAGTTTGAGAAGCACATCTTATGCGGATGGAACTACTATTAACAATTACATTTCCACCTTTAAGAAAGACTCCACTTATGCAAGATATTACCCTAACAACAACTCCTACACTGGTAACCAATACGGTTATTTGTATAACTGGTTTGCTGTAATGAGAGGCGGCAAGACTCCGACATCCAGCAACAGCAATCCCAGCCATGTGCAAGGCATTTGTCCCAACGGATGGCATGTACCCAGTTTGGCAGAATGGGACGAGCTGAGAACGTATGTAACCACCAAATATGACAATGATGATTATATCTTCGCCGCAAATAACAGCTTATGGAATGATACACCTGATGAAACTTGGAACAAATTAGGTTTTTCAGCCATTCCTTTAGGCGAAATCATTAATAATAATGGTTCTATCGATATAACTGAATATGGGGATTACGCTGGTTTTTGGTCATCTACTATCAGTACTGGGAACAGACCTTATTGTCCCTACATTTCCTACAGCCTGACAACTAATTATTGGGGATACGACTTCTTTGTCGGCCAGCAAGTTCGCTGCATACGTAATGAGGACGCCTCCACTTCTTCAGAGGTGCCGGCTGTCAACACCCCTACGGTGGTGACTCTCGACAGCATCAGCGGCATCACTCAGACCAGTGCCTTCATCCTGGGTGGTAAGATCACGGACGACGGCGGCATGCCCATCACTGCGTACGGTATTGTGATTGGCACTTCAGCCAATGTAACGTATGAGACGGCTCTCAACGGGAAAGAATGGACAGGAAGACCCAACCTGCCTTACACTATGATCGGGAGTACTATCACAGGCCTCAGCACCAACACCCAATACTACTACCGTGCCTACGCCACCAATGCCGTCGGCAACGGATACGGTGAGGCCGTTGCCTTCCACACGGTGCAGGACGGCCAGCCCTGCCCGGGTATCGCCACAGTAACCGACATTGACGGCAACACCTACAACACCGTAATGATTGGCAGCCAATGCTGGCTCAAGGAGAACCTCAAGGTGACCAAGGCCGCCGACAACACGCCAGTGGAATACTTCACTCCGAACGCAAACACTCCTTATACTGGAAAGTCCTACAAATGGGCTGCGGCCATGTATAATGCATCGCCCTCTGCATTGGGTGTATATAACGAAAGAGGCATCTGTCCTGTGGGCTGGCATATCCCGAACGATGCCGAATGGAATGAACTGATCACCTATGCCGGTGCCAATTCCGCCAAAAAATTATCCTCCACTTCTGGATGGAACCCTTCCAGTACGGCAAACACACCTGGCTACAACCAAAGCACCAACAATGCGACTGGGCTGAACTTCTTAGCATACCCCAACTTCTCCCCAAATTATGTTTACCTGGTGAGTTCGGACAACATCAGCCGGTTCTGCATCAGTTATAACGCAGAGAATGCCTCTGTCGGTTCTGGTGTCAGCACCACAGGATACGGTGTGCGTTGTCTGAAGGATGCCAACACCACGGCAGAATCGCCCACACTGCCCACAGTGGAGATCGTATCGGTGAATGCATCCACAAGCCCTGCCTATCAGAAAAACATTACGGCAAAAGTGTCTGACAACGGCGGATCCAGTATTACAGCCCGTCGTATCATATACTCCAACACCCCGCATCCGTCAACAAGCAACATGGTCGGTTACAGCTCTTTCACCGACAACGCTGCCAGTGATTTCATTATAACCTCCAATCTGGAGGCCAACACCACCTACTATTTCCGGGCAGCGGCCTGTAACAGTGTAGGATGGAGCTACAGTGAGGAATACAGTTTCACCACGCCGGCCGGCGGCGGCGGTTTGAAATGTCCCGGCACCCCCACCGTCTCTGACAAAAACGGCAACAGCTATCCCACCGTGCAGATCGGCACACAGTGCTGGATGGCCCAGAACCTGCGCAGCACCACCTACCCGGGCGGCGGCAGCATCACCAACTATCTCCCCAACGGCGCATCCTTGAACAGCAACTACGGCCGTCTCTACACCTATACTGATGCCATGAACGGATCAGTGAAGGTGGGTACGCAAGATGTGCAGGGGGTCTGTCCCTCCGGCTGGCATCTGCCTTCCTTCAACGAATACGGAACCCTGTTCAATTATCTGCGTGGAGAATCGGCCTACCAGTGCGGTGGCTCATCCACCAAGATAAGCAAGGCCCTATCCTCCAAAGCCGGTTGGCAGTCCTCCACCGATGTCTGTTCCCCCGGCCAAGAAATGTCTTCCAACAACGCTTCTGGCTTCAACGCCTACCCTGCCGGCCGTTCTTTCAGCTCGACGTATTACGACTATGGCACAGCCGCCGTGTTCTTGACTTCCGACAAAGGTAATCCCAACGCACTGGAAATCAGCTACGATGAGCCAATGACCGATGCTCTAAACATAAGCTTGTCAAACGCTTTATCTGTACGCTGCGTCAAGGGTGCCACACCACCTTCCGTAATGACGGATTTCGGGGCCTCCAACATTGGAATCACCAAGGCCACGGCGGGTGGAAGCCTCCTCACCGACGGTATCAACGCCACCTTCAAAGCGGACAGTGTCCTCGAAATGGGTATCTGCTACTGCAAGGCTGATGTCTCCACCGAACCGACCTACAGCAACAGCCGGAAGACGGCAACGGTGGCCGCCGGTTCATTCTCTGTAACTCTGACAAGCCTTTCCCAGAACGCCACATACTACTATCGCGCCTTTGCCAGGAATGCCTACGGCATCCAATACGGCGCGGTAAGGAGTTTCTCCACCTTGAAAGGCGCCCGCGTGAACACACAGGCCCCTACCAACATTGACACCACACATTGCACATTCTCCGGTTACGTCTATAAAAACGGTGCCGACTCTGTCACCAGCTATGGATTCTATCTATATAAGGTGAATGCCAATGGCAGTTTGACCACTGTCACGAACATTGACAGGGGAAGTCTTGGTACAACTACCCGGAACAGCATTTCCGCCACGCTCACTTCCAAGCCGAACCCAACCTCCAACGGATACTTTAATTTCAACCTTTCCAACTTGGAACCGGGCGTAACATATAGAATCAAGGCGGAAATATATTATATGAGTAATGGTGGCGGTTCCTGGACAACCACCTCCCAAAATGCCGACACAGCCATCACGAAAGATTTCACCACGCTGGCCAAGCCATCCGTGACCACGACATCGGTCACCTACGCCGGTTCCGGCAACTCCTACACCTGGAAAGGGAATGTCACCTCTTTAGGCAACCCCACCAATTCCTCCTCCTTTGAAAAGGGCTTTGTCTATGGAGATGAGTCATACCCTGTTCCCACTTTAGAAAACAACTTTAATAGTTATTCTGTTTCAGGAGCCTATACGGGTGAATTCACAAGAGGTACATCTTTTAGTATCCCGAATAAGACATGGTATGTGCGTGCTTACGCCAAGAACGATGTTGGCATTTCGTACGGCGAAGTCATTTCCTTCACCACCCCTAGCGAACCATCCGCATCATTCGGGACCGAATTTGGATCTTCTTATTATTATAGTGAACATGTCACTAAAAATAAAATTGAGTTACGGTTGTATTCCAGCAGTTCAGTTCCTTTGACCGAGCAAGGTTTTCTTTATACCTCCAGTTCCTCTGCAGCCGCATCCATTCCCACATCCCTTCCGACATCTACGAGTGTAAGCAATGCCAGCTCCGGTTGGGTGAAACAAGCGGCTTCGAACACCAATACCGGTTATATGACGCTGGCCTTGAATGGTCTGACGAGCAACACCACCTACTATATCGTCGCATACGCCAAAAGTCCATTTGGAACCACCATCAGTTCATCAAAAAGAGTGGTTAAGACACAACTGAACTGTGGTCAGACGCTGACCGACCAAGACGGCTACACTTATAATACGGTAACCATCGGTTCCCAGTGCTGGATGAAGCAGAATCTCAAAGCCAAACACTTTGACAACACGGTTAATTCCTCCACATCCGGAACTGGTACTGCCATCACACTTCAAGAAGGCTCCAGCCCCACGCTGTCAGCCGTCAATCCGTACCGTTACAACCCCAACAACACGGCCAGCAACGTAGGTTCTTACGGATATCTCTACAACTGGGCTGCCGCCACGGGTTACGGTGTGAACAACTATACGGGCTCCAACATGACGACATCCCTTGGCAGAAAGCAGGGTGCATGCCCGCGCGGCTGGCACATCCCCTCCAATGCCGAACTCAGAACTCTGGACGACAACCTCAGCAGCAATTTCAACCCGCAATTTGCCGGCTTCGTAAACACCTCTTACCAGGTGCCCGGTGCCAATGTGTATTACTGGGGCTTTGAGACGCTGGATGCCGAATATATCCGAGTGCTGTTCATAAACACGAATTACCAGACTTCCTCCTCCTATCATTACCTGTTGGATAACGCTGCAACATCTATCAAGTCAACAGGTCTGTCCGTACGTTGTGTACAAGATTAGGGATTTGAAAAAACGATTTTTGCGTATCTAAAAAAAAACAAAACATGAAAGTACCCGAACGTTACTACGATGAGATCTTCCCCTTCGCCGGACAATGGGACATGCCCAGCGCGTGCGGCCTGAAAATCATCCGCAAAGAGGACAAAACCTACGTGATCGTCACGGAATTGTACCAGGAGAACCCCGGTACATCCATCACGTATGCGGGCGGATCGCTGATCAAACAGATTTGCGACAGGAAGAACCTGGACATGTGCACCATCACCTACATCGAATGCAATCCGAACACCAATTCCAAACTCTCCTTTTACGACGAGGAGATGTTCGAGGTGTCGTATGAGGTTGTGGAGGGCATGCCAACCAACCTTTCGTACCGCCAACTCAGCCAAGAAGAAACACAAAGCATTGTAGAATAGATAGTTAAACATTATTTTTTACCAGTTAAATTAAACGATTATGAAAAAATTAGTTGTAGTGCTTTTCGCAATGTGCGCGATGACCGCATTACAAGCCCAGAAAATCAAAGGCGACGCTTCTTGCCTCAAAGGCCAGAGCGAAATCAACATCCAGTTCGACTACAAGGGGGTGACCTACGATGGCGACAGCGAGACCAAATACCTGAAAGAAGAGAACAAAGCCAAGGATCCTGAATGGAAAACAGCCTGGACCAGTACTTTCCGCACCGATAAGTGGGAGCCCAGACTCATCGAGGACCTGAACAAGGAAATCGTCAAAAACGGTATGGAAGTCGGTAACTTCCCAGATGCCAAATACACCATCCTCGTGAAGGTCATTGACATTGACCCGGGTACCTTTGCCGGTCCGATGTCCATGCCTGCCCGCATCACCTGTATCGTCTCGTTTTTGAAAAACGGTTCCAAGAGCCCGTTCGCCACGTTAGAGCTGAAAAAAATCTCGTACAAGTACTTTATGAGCCCGATGCCCGAGCAGCGCGTGGGCGAAGCTATGAGCTGCGTCGGTGAAGCTATCGGCAAACAGATAAGCAAGATCAAATAGTGAAACGGTTTATTTTTACGTTACTGTGTCTGGCATTGGTTTTGGCCGTCAGTGCGCAGCCCAAGCCCATCCGTTTGTGGCATGACGTGGCGGGCATGAAGTCGCAACCCACGAAGCTGTATGTGTATCCGGCCCCGAAGAGCAACAACACGGGGGTGGCGGTCATCATCTTCCCTGGCGGCAGCTACAGCCACACGATGGGCATCGCCACCGAGGGCTTTGGCGTGGCCGAATGGCTCAACAGCCAGGGCATCAACGCCTTCGTGGTGAAATACCGCACCGGCAACCGGGGCTATCATCATCCGGCCATGATCCAGGATGCCCAATACGCCATCCACTACGTGCGCCAGCATGCCAAAGAGTACGGCATCAGCACCAACAAGGTGGGCACGATGGGCTTCTCCGCCGGCGGTCATTTGGTGACCATGACGGGAGCCTTCCACCGCGACAATTACATCGCCAAAGTGGGTGTCAAAGACAGGATACTTCTGAAGCCCGACTTCGTGGTGCCGGTCTATCCGGTGGTTTCCATGCAGGACGACATCGCCCACCAGCGTTCGCGGCGCAACCTGCTCACGCGCCACTACACGCCCGAGGAGCAGACCCAGTTCTCCATGGAGCTCAGCATCCCCGCCGACATGCCGCCAACCTTGGTGGTGACCGCCAAGGATGACCCTGTGGTAAAGTATGAGAACAGCGTGCGTCTGGACCGCAGTCTGAAACGTGCCGGCATCCCCCACAAATTCCTGCTGTATGAGACTGGCGGACACGGCTACGGCATGGACGAGAAACTCGCACCGGAAGCCGGCAAATGGAAGTACAGTTTCATCAAATGGCTCAAAGAAATCAACATCCTACCCTAACCCATTTGTTATGACGAAATCCCCATTCATCCCTGAAATAGAATTCCAGCCCAAGGAGGTCATCAAGGCCTTCCAAGAAGAAAAGCTCCGCAACCAAATAGCCTATTTGCAGGCCCATTCGCCCTTCTACCAACGTCTCTTCAGCGAGCATCATATCCTCGTTGACAAGATTAAGAGCATCGAGGACCTGCGGCACATTCCCTTCACGGACAAGCGGGACCTGCAGTTGCACAACTGGGACTTTTTGTGCGTGCCCCGCGAGCAGATCATCGACTTCATCACCACCTCGGGCACGCTGGGCGACCCCGTGACCTTCGCCTGCACCGACCACGACTTGGAACGTCTGGCCTACAACGAGGCCGTCTCCTTCACCTGTGCCGGCCTCAATCGCGGCAGCGTCCTTCAGCTGATGACCACCATAGACAAGCGGTTCATGGCGGGGCTGGCCTATTTCCTCGGTCTGCGCAAGATGGGTGCGGGTGTCATCCGCGTGGGTAACGGCATCCCCGAACTGCAATGGGACACCATCCAGCGCATCCGTCCCGACAGCATCATGTGCATTCCCTCCTTCATCCTCAAGCTGATAGAATACGCCGATGCCCACGGCATCGACTACCGAAACAGCTCCGTGAAACGCATCATCGGTATCGGCGAGGGCCTGCGCGAGCAGAATTTCGAATTGAACTCCCTCGGGCAGAAAATCAAGGCCAAATGGGATGTGGATCTTTTTGCCACCTATTCATCCACCGAGATGTCGGCCACCTTCTCCGAGTGCGCCTACGGCTGCGGCGGGCACCATCATCCGGAGCTGCTCATCGTGGAGATCATCGGCGAGGACGACATGCCCGTGCCGGAAGGCGAGGTAGGCGAGGTGGTCATCACCACCCTTGGTGTGGAGGGCATGCCGTTGCTGCGCTTCCGCACCGGCGACATGGCCTGCATCCATCCGGAACCCTGCCAGTGTGGTCGGCAGACCTTCCGCATCAGCCCCATCGTAGGCCGTAAGAACCACATGATCAAATACAAGGGCACCACCCTCTATCCGCCCGCGCTGGCCGATGTGCTCAACAACACCGGTTACGTGGAGAACTACTACATCACCCTCAAGACCAGCGACGCAGGCACCGACGATGTCATCATCACCATTGGGCTGAAGGGAGACACCTCCGCCGATGTGGTCAAAGACCTCAAAGACCGTTTCCGCGCCAAGATCCGCGTGGCCCCACAAATCGTCATCGCACCGGCGGAGGCTGTCCGCAAGATCAATTTCCCGGCCATGAGTCGCAAGCCCGTTACCTTCTTCGACGAACGCAACCAATAATTCGCCGCCGTGTTTGAAGAAACCCGCCCATATTATGACGATGAAATCCCCGCCGCGATAGCGCGTGTGGCGAGCCATCCTCTTTTTGAGACCATCGTACATTACATCGCCCCCGATGCCGACATCGAAGAGTACCGGCAGGAATTCCTGCACATCCGAACCATACGGGAATTTCAGACGCAGGTCATGTTCCAAGCCATCCACAACATCCTGCAAAAGACCTCCGACGGCCTCACCCATGCGGGCTTCGACACGCTGGATCCTGACAAACAATATATATTCGTGGCCAACCACCGCGACATCCTTTTAGATGCGGCCATCCTGCAGGTGCTTCTGCACGAGCATCATTTGGACACCTCCGAAATCACCTTCGGCAGCAATCTGATGCAGGGCGGTCTGGTGACCGACATCGGGAAGATGAACAAGATGTTCCGTATCGTGCGTGGCGGCACGGTCCACGACTTCTACCACAACTCCATGGAAGTGTCGGCCTATATGCGATACGCCATCACCCAGAAGCGGCAGTCCGTATGGATAGCCCAACGCAACGGACGTACCAAGGACGGGGCCGACCGGACCGAAAGCGCCATGCTGAAAATGTTCTCCATCAGCAGTTCCCTACCCTTCTCCGAAAACCTCGGCGAATTGGGCATCACCCCTGTGGCCATCTCCTACGAGTACGAGCCCTGCGACATTGCCAAGACCCAGGAGATCTTCATCTCCCAATACCAACCCTACATCAAAGAGCCGGGGGAAGACCTTCGCAGTATACTCCAAGGCATCACGCAGAAGAAGGGGCGCATTCACATCGCTGTCATGCCCACCATCACCCGCGAGGAGCTTGACGACTGCGCCCGCCAGGAGAAAAACGCCCGCTTCAGCGCGTTAGCGAAAATCATCGACCAGCGCATCCGCGACGGTTATCATCTGTGGCCCAACAACTTCATCGCATACGACCTTCTGCATCACAGCAACCGCTTCACCGACCGATACAATCCGGAGGAGCGCAACCGCTTCATTGACTATATGATGCAGGGGCTTCAGCAGCTTCAAGGCGAAAAAGACGAACTCCGCAACCTCTTCCTTAGCATCTACGCCAATCCGGTGGTTTTCTAACAAGGTTAGAATCTTCCTTCACCACCATTAACAAACTACATTTCACTAATCACCATTCACTATTTTTTGTATTTTTGCAGTTTAAAAATAAAAAACACTACCATTATGAATTTAGAAGGAAGAAGAGAAAGTACCAACGTTGACGACAGACGTGGAAAACGCGTCGTGGCCGGTGCCGGCATGGGCATTGGCGGTATCATCATTGCCGGTATCATCGCCCTGATGCTGGGCAAGAACCCTGTCGAGGTAATCCAGAACATGGGTGCCACCCAGCAGCAGACAACAGAGACCAACTACCAGCCGACGGCTGAAGAAGAAGAACTGGCCACATTTGCCAAGAAGATCTTAGCCGGCACAGAAGACGTGTGGACGGCGGAGTTCAAGAAGCTGGGACGCGAGTACGTGCCGCCGAAATTGGTGCTATTCTCCGGTTCGGTGCAGTCGGGCTGCGGCGGGGCCACCTCCTCCACCGGTCCGTTCTACTGCTCCGCAGACCAGACCGTCTATATTGACCTTTCGTTCTTCAGCAGCATGAAGAAGCAGTTCGGCACGGCGGGCGATTTCGCCTACGCCTACGTCATCGCCCATGAGGTGGGTCATCATGTACAATACCTGTTGGGCACCTTGAATCAGGCACACCAGCAGATGAGCCGCGTGAGCAAAACCCAGAGCAACCAGATCAGTGTGCGTCTGGAACTGCAGGCCGACTTCTATGCCGGCGTGTGGGCGAACAAGGACAACGAGATGTTCAACTCCTTGGAAGAGGGGGATGTGGACGAGGGTCTGGCCATTGCCGCCCGCATCGGCGACGACTACCTGCAGAAGCAGGCCCAAGGGTACGCCGTACCGGAATCCTTCAACCACGGCACCTCCGCCCAGCGTTCCAAATGGCTGAAGAAAGGCATCACAACGGGCGACGTCCGTCAGGGCGACACCTTCTCTCCGGACTACAACCAGCTTTAAACGAGCACTATATTTGAGCAGCGGGTATGATTCAGGTCAACGCCAAAGTCCATGACAAGTTCTCCGTCGAGTTCAAGATCGGATTTCGGGGAACACAAGATGCTGCGACCAACGACTTTGCCGTCAACACCTGGATTTTCATACCCAACAGTTTGAACATCAACAATGCCACCTACAGCAAAGAGCTGTTTTACCGCGATGTGAAGTCGAACATCCGGCTGATCACACCCGTCTTCACGCTCATCGAGCTGGCCGACAAGGACTCCCAACCTTTCACGAACCTTCGGGAAGCTCTTGACAAATACCTCCGCGAACCGAGCAACTTCTCATTGCGGGAGTTCGAGTTCCACGTCAAGATGTTCGCCTCCATCTGCAAAAGTGCCTTACGCGACGCTGTCCGCCACATCGCGGACATCCATGACATCCCGAAGAAGCAGGAGGCTCTGACCGTTTTCTGCGACTGCATCCGAGCCATAACGTCCGAATACCGGAAGCTTGCCGACCGCTTTGACGACACCAGCTCGGCAGCCCGCAACATCTTCCGGAACGGCGACGAGTTCATCAGCCATATCGTCAACATCCAGACGGTGAAACTGTATCTGAGCACTGATCCGAAACATTACAAAGCCGAGGAGCAGCAACTTAACAGCCTGCTCAAAACGGAATCCGACTACAAGATCGCCAATGGATACAGCCATGCGGAACGGAGTCTGGACTCCAACAACCGGCTGGTCTATCGGCATAGTCTGCTCAAGAAATATGTCGAGAGCGTGCTATACCTCAAGGTTAACACCTCGCCGGACGGGAGTGCCGTGAAGCAGGTCACCTTCGGTTTCGCCGCCGGTATCGCCATGATCATCTCCACCCTCATTGCCCTACCCTTCCAGCGGTATCTTGGCAGCTCGCCCTTCATCATCTTCATCGTGCTGGTGATTGCATACATGTTCAAGGACCGCATCAAGGAGATTGTGCGCAACCAGTTCGCCTACAAGCTCAAGAAGAAATACTTCGACATGAAGAGCCTGCTGGACTTCCGGGGGCAGCACATCGGCTGGATCAAGGAGGGTGTGGATTTCATCAACGATGCCAAAACCCCGGAAGAGGTCCTGCGCCTGCGCAACCGGTCGCCCTTAGAGGCCGACAACCACCTCTTTGAGGAGCGCACACTCCTGTACCGGAAGCATGTCCACATCGACACGGACGCGCTGCACGATCAGAAAGAGTACCCGCTCACCGGCATCAACGACATCATGCGGTTCCACATCCAGCATTACACCCTCAAGATGGACGATCCGAATGTAAACATCGACGTGATAGACCCTGACGGCACCATCCGCTTCACCGATGCATACCGCATCTATCCCCTGTACATCATCATGCGCTTCGACTTCGAGGCGAACACTGAATACCACGCCTTCCGCATCACAGCCAACCGTAACGGCATCTTCCAATGCGAGGACATCGGACAATGACGACCATTATGACTATTGAGCAACTACAGACATCTTTCTGCAACCAAGAAATACAACGGATCATCCCGCTACTGGCCGATAAAAACGGAACATCACGGCTGCTGTCCCTGACGGGCCTTGTCGGCTCCGCCTACCCGATGATTGCAGCCAAGACTATCGCGGGAAGTGCACAAAAGCATCTTTTCATCCTCTCTTCCAAAGAGCGGGCGGCGTTTTTCTTCAACGACCTTGAAAAACTGCTTGACGACCGCAACAAGCCGTTGACTAACAAGCTGGTACACTATCTGCCATCCTCGTTCAAACGAGCCCACACCACCGACGAAATCGACAATTCCAACGTCAAGCTCCGGTCCGAGATTGTCAACAAGCTGACAAACCATCCGGAACGCCCGTGCGTCATTGTCACCTACCCGGAAGCCATCGCCGAAAAGGTTGTCACCCAACAGTTTTTAAACCATAACTCCTTCATTATAAAACAGAGAAGCGAGATACCCACCGACATCTTTCTGAATTTCCTTTACGAATTTGAGTACCTGCAGGAGGATTTCGTCTTCGAGCCGGGACAGTTCGCATGGCGCGGCAGCATCTTCGACATCTTCTCCTTCTCCGAAGAGTATCCATACCGTATTGAGCTGGACGGTGATCGAGTGGATTCCATCCGCTATTTCAACCCCGAAACCCAACTCTCCATCCGGGAGGAAGAGGAGATCCACATCATGCCCAAGATTGTCTCCTTAGAGAAAGAGGAGAAACGGATCTCCATGTTGGATTTTCTGCCCCAAGAGACCATTATCTGGTCTGACAATCCCAAAGACATCGGATCGCAGATTGGGGCGTTGTACAAGAATGTAGAAGGAGAGTTCGCACTTCAGGAGCCTTCAGCGGAAGGCACGCGCCTGCGGAATGCCGAGGACTTCTTCATCCGCAAGCACGACTACGACAGCGCCTTGTCCGCGCACACGCGATGCCTCATCAACACATCGGACGTTGCCTCCACGGACTTGGCCTTGGACTTCGGCATGAAGCCGCAGAACAATTTCGGACGCAGTTTCGACTATCTTTTATTGGAATGGATTGACAATCTGGAGAAAGGCATCAAAACAGTTTTCTTGGCTGAAAACCAGTCGCAATTGGACCGTCTGTTCAAGATTATGGTCGATCTGTTGGGTAAATACAACCACCACAATGACACGCGATACTCCATTGACGCCCTCTATCTGCCCATCCGGCAGATCCTGCACGAGGGTTTCCGTGACGAGCGGCGCAAGCTGGCGGTCTATACCGACCACCAGTTCATGGAGAAGCACGAACGGGTGGTCATCCGCGACCGATATAAGAAAAGCGAGGCTTTCACTCTTCGCGAGATCTACGACTTGCAGCCCGGCGATTTTGTCGTCCATATCGATTACGGCATCGGGGTTTATCAGGGATTGGAGAAGACCGAAATCAACGGCAAGGAGCAGGAAGTCATCAAGTTGAGCTACAAGGACGGCGACATCCTGTACGTGAGCATCCACTCGTTGCACAAGATTACCAAATACATCGGCAAGGAGGGCACAGCGCCCACGCTGCATCGGATCGGATCGGGCACCTGGGACAAGGTCAAGGAGCGCACCAAAAAGCGTATCAAGGAGTTAGCCATCGACCTCATCAAGCTTTACGCCGCCCGCAAGGCCCGCAAGGGGTTCGCCTTCTCGCCCGACAACTACATGCAGACCGAGTTGGAGGCCTCCTTCATCTACGAGGACACGCCGGACCAGATCAAGACCTTGGCGGACGTGAAGAACGACATGGAGAGCGCACACCCCATGGACCGGCTCATCTGCGGCGACGTGGGCTTCGGCAAGACGGAAATCGCCATCCGCGCCGCCTTCAAGGCGGTGTGCGACAACAAACAGGTAGCAGTACTGGTGCCCACCACCGTACTCGCGCTGCAGCACTACACCACCTTCCGCGACCGTCTTTGCGACATGCCCTGCCGGGTGGAGTATGTGAACCGTTTCAAGAGCAATAAACAAATCAAAGAGACATTGGCGCTCCTCAAGGAGGGCAAGATTGACATCCTCATAGGCACACACCGGCTGTTGAGCAAGGATGTCGTCTTCAAGGATTTGGGGTTGCTGATTATCGATGAGGAACAGAAGTTCGGCGTGGCCGCCAAGGAGAAGCTGCGCGAGATGCGCGTCAGCGTGGACACGCTGACCATGTCGGCCACGCCGATTCCGCGCACCCTACAGTTCTCGCTCATGGGGGCCCGCGACATCTCCGTCATCACCACGCCGCCCCCCAACCGTCAGCCCATCCAAACGGAGGTGCACGTCTTTGACGAAGAGATTCTGCGCGAGGCCATCCGCTTTGAGCTGGACCGCCACGGACAGGTATTTGTGGTACACAACAAAATCCAAGACATCAAGGAGTTGTCAGGACTCATCCAGCGACTGGTGCCCGAAGCGCGCGTCGCCATCGGCCACGGGCAGATGGAGGGCGAGGAGCTGGAGAAGGTCATGACGGACTTCATCAACCAGCAGTACGACGTGCTGGTCTCAACCACCATTGTGGAATCCGGGTTGGACATCGTCAACGCCAACACGATGGTCATCAACGATGCGCAGAACTTCGCCCTCAACGTGCTGCACCAGCTGCGCGGACGCGTAGGACGCAACAACCAGAAAGCCTTCTGTTATCTCTTCACCAAGCCTTACGATTTCCTCAACGACCAGGCCCGCAAGCGGTTGCAGGCCATTGAGGATTTCTCCGACATCGGCAGCGGCATCCAGATTGCCCTCCGCGACCTTGACATCCGCGGAGCCGGCAACATCCTCGGTGCCGACCAGAGCGGCTTCATCAACGACATCGGCTATGAAATGTACCAGAAAATCCTGAGCGAGGCTATCTTAGAGATGAAAGATGCCGACTATCAGGATGTTGACATGGCGGACAACTCCGGCCTGCTCACCCGCGAATGCGTGTTGGAAACCGACATCGAAGCACTGTTCCCCTCCGACTACATCAGCAGCGTGTCGGAGCGCATGAGTTTCTACAAAGAACTGGAATCCATCAAAAGCGACGAGAAGCTGGAGGAATTCCGCAAGAAAGTGGTGGACATCTTCGGCCCCATGCCCAAACCCACACAGGAGCTTCTGCAGACCATCCCGTTGCGGCTGTTAGCTGGCGAGCTGCATTTTGAAAAGATCATCCTCAAGAAAAACACCTTCACAGGCTATTTCGTCGGGAGTTCATCCTCCCCTTACTTCCAATCCGACGCCTTCGGCAACGTATTAGCCTTCCTGCAGGCCAACCATCCCGCCATCCAATTGAAGGAGGCACACAGCAAATTGCTATTTATCATACACAATACGCCAACTATCAGATCAGCTATGCACTGGTTAGAAAAAATGAATTATTTTTGCAACCAAAAATATTTACAATGAAAAAATTAGTTTTACCTCTTATCATCGGCATTTTGACCCTTTTCACCCTACCGGCAAATGCCCAAACCAACCCCATTCCGAATAATAGCTTTGAAAACTGGTCCACCGGACAGGGTTACTCTGTCTCGATAGTTCCGTTGTTCAACGCTTTCAACTATCCCACCTCCTGGGATTATCTAAAATATCCGGTAAACGAGAGCATCAGCCTGTACGGGATGCCCATCACCATCAACACGGATATCCCGTTGCTCAAGGCCAGCGCCGAGACCGGCACCGTGCCCGACGGACAGAAAGCGCTGAAGATTGAGAGTTTCATGCTCTCCGACATCATCACGTCAACGGCCTATCCGCTTGTCAGCACCTATCTGGACAGCTCGCTGACCAACATGATCTTCCCCACCCTGCTCACCACCGGTGAGACGGACCTCAACCAGGTCATGCTGCTGCTGTCCACCCTCATCGAGAACATCAGCAGCGACAGTCTGCTCTTGGCCGCGTTGGTGGACTTGGACATCAACGAGTACATCACGGGCGGCATTGCCCTCAACGGCTTCGTTCCAGGACAACTGAAGGGCAGCTATAAGTACCAGTCCGGCTCCGGCGGCACGGATCAGGGCGGCATCATCTACTTCGGCACCAAGTACAACTCCACAACGCACCATCGCGAGGTCGTCGGCGGGGGCGGGGTCCTCAACCTCACCGATATAGCCGCCTACCAGCCGTTTGCCATCGACTACACCCCCATTCACGACATCCTGCCGGAGCAGCCGCTTACAACCCCCGACTCACTGGTCGTGATCCTGCTCTCCTCCGCATCCTTAGCGGCACAGCAGGGTTCGGCTCTGTTTTTAGACAATCTGGTGCTGGCCAGTGCCATTCCTGAGGATCCGGACACCTGCTTTGACATACAAAACATCACGATTACGGACATCACCGACCATTCCGTCACCCTTCATTGGGATGATGTCTCCAATCTCTATGAGGGCGAATACGGACTTGCCGGCTTCGTCATCGGCACCGGTACCACATTGAACCTGCTGACCAACACCACCACTTTGACCGGACTGACCCCCAACACCAACTACGGATTCCACATCCGTGCCGTGTGCGGCGACAACCTCTTCAGCAACTGGACATCCACCACGTTCCACACGTCGCAAGTGGGCATTAGCAGCTATCGGGAGGATATGGTCACCGTTTATCCCAATCCTGCACGCGAGGAGCTTCATGTGCGGGCAGGCAGTGAGGCCATCCGCGAAATCCGTGTTTACAGCATTGACGGCAGATTAGTGGAGGCCATCACCCCCAACGCCACCGACATCTCCCTACAGCTGCCCTATCGCGGCATCTTCATTCTTCAGGTGGAAACCGAGAACGCCGTAGAAACCCATAGAATCGTACGCCAGTAGTCTTGCTTACAAACGCCGCCACCCGCCGATTCGTCACCGAACATCAGCAAGAGGATGTCCGGCGGGTGGCGTTGCGTGGCTGTGCGGACCCTGACGTGGACCTCCCTTGGGCTCTGCAGCAGATCGAAGGCCGGCAAAAGGCACGGGAAAAGCTTCCCGACTTCTATGCCCATGACGATATTGTCTTCCCCCCGACAGTCTCTATAGAGCAATGCTCCTCCAGTGCCACCGCCGCCTACAAGGCATCCCTCTGGCAAGGCGAAAGCCTCGCCGACCTCACCGGCGGCTTCGGGGTGGACACGTTCGCCTTCGCCGCCCGCTTTAAGGAAATCGATTGGGTGGAGCCACAGGAAAGCCTGGCCGGAATCGTCCGGCACAACGCCCAAGTCCTCGGCATCTCCAACATACGCTTCCACACGGAGACCCTGGAGACAGCCTTGTCGCGCTTGCCCATCCACGAATGCCTCTACTTGGACCCGTCACGGCGCGACACGCACGGCAACCGCGTCGTGGCACTAGAGGATTGCCAGCCCAACATTTTAGAATGGAAGCAACAGCTTCTGGACCATGCCCGCCAACGCATCATGGTCAAGTTGTCGCCCATGATCGACCTCCGGCAGGTGCTACGGCAGCTGCCCGAAACGGAATCCGTGCACGTGGTAGCCGTCAAAGGCGAGTGCAAAGAGGTGCTCTTTCTGCTTTCGCACACGCCCACAGCACATCCCATCATCCACGCTGTGGACCTTCAGTCGGATGGAACACGACACTTCCAATTCACCATTGATGAGGAAGCCGATGCCGTTTTAACGCCCCTTAATAAAATCGGGACCTACCTATATGAGCCGAATGCCGCCGTTTTGAAAGCAGGAGCCTTCAAAAGCGTCGCACAGCACTATCCTGTGGGGAAACTGCATCCGCACAGCCATCTATATACAAGTGAGGATATGGTGAATGATTTTCCAGGAAAGATTTTCAAGATTATAAAAACGGTCCCCTTTCACAAAAAAGAGATCCGCCAGCAGCTGCAATCCGTCACACAAGCCAACATCTCCGTACGGAATTTCCCGTTAAGTGCTGAAGAATTGAAGAAAAAGCTCAAAATAAAGGATGGCGGGCACCTCTTCCTGTTTGGCACCACATTGTGGGACACCACGCACGTCATCATCGTCGCCGAACGGATTACGCACTAAAGCCGCCGGCTAATTCCCAATCGCAAAATCTCACGTTTTAACGCAAGCCAGACCCTACTGCCCCGTCATGGCGGCAATCTGCTGTTTCATCGCCTCCGCCTTTTCAATGTCGCCCTTGTCCAAATAAAGGGAAACCAGATTGCTTTTCACATTCATATTGTCGGGAACAAGCTGTTGTGCCCGCAAGAGACAGGCCTCGGCACTGACGAAATCCTTCTTGACAGCATACGCGATACCCATGTTCTCGTACGCGCTTGCGAATGTCGGGTCATCAACTAGAACACTCTCATACACATGGATGGCAGAATCTAACAGACCGTATCCCCTACCCAACATATTGCCTTTCAAATTACGGCCAATCAGACTCTTGGGATGCTCGGCTAAGAAATCCTCCACCTGCCGGTAGGCAAGATTGAGCTTCGTGATGCTACGCTCACGCAATGCCTCGTCCAAAAGGTTCGAAATGGGTTTCAACTCCCTGTCTTCCAACAACAAGGAGAGTTTCTTCAGGTTATCCACCGCGATGATATTGCCCGGAGCGAAATGAGCCGCCGTCTCAAAGTAATAATGCGAGTCCTCATATCGCTCATCCATAAACAGCAGCTCACCCAACAGCAGATAGGCATTCACAGCCGTACTATCCAACGAAACAGCCTTATACAGATGCTGATACGCCAGATTACGCTCATTCGTATCCAAGCTTTTCTTATACATCTGCAAATAACTGCCACCCGCCGACACATTGCACTTGATACTGTTTGTGGAGGTTTTCACATCCGTAAGGAACAGCGTGAAATCATCTTTCCAGACAAAATTCCGGGTAAACGTCTTTATACCCAACAACAGACACACCACACCCAACACGCCCAGAGAAACGCCCTGCCACACTTTCGAATCCTTTTGCAGGAGCAGATAAAAACCGTATCCGATCAGCAGCGTGAAGCCCAACGAGGGGATGAACACAAAACGTTCGTTCATAAATGTTCCGATGTTGAACAAGAGATTGGATGTGATGGAGAACGTTATGATAAAGAACAAGATAGCGTATGAAGGCACTTTCTTCTTCTTCAACGTCAGAAGGGCATAGACGACAAGCGCCACACTGGCCACGATGACCACCCAAACCACCGGATTGGAGAAGTTCGTAATCTCAATCTCGCACGGATAATAGTCGTGGGTGAGCGGGTGCGGGAAAAAGAGCAACCGCAAATAAATCAGCCAAGTGAACAGCACCGTGGCAATCTCCTCGGATTTGGTGGAGTTGATGTAAGGATTGTTCAGGATGATGCCCGACTGATCCGCCGGCATGATGGATCCAATGGCATTGGCACGAGCCAATATGAAAATGATACTCCCCACGAAGACCGGCAGCAACGTGACGAAATAGTCTGCTGTGCATTTCTTCTCATTCTGGTAGAAATACAACGTAAGCGGGAGCACGGCCAAGAAGGTGATGGTGTTCTCCTTGGAAAAGATGCCGAACAGGAATGACAGGAACGACAGGACAATGAACCACCATTTGCGGGTGTCCACATATTTCAACGAGCACCACAAGGTCAGCATCGAGCCCAACATGGCGAAAATCTCATCCCGTCCCTTCACATTGGCCACCGCCTCCGTATGGATGGGGTGAACCACGAAAAGCACCGTGGCGATGAACGCTAACGACTGGAACCATTTCTTCCCTTCATATTGGCTGAACAGCATAGACAACACCTTGTAAATCACCAGACAAAGGAGAGCGAAATAGAGGATGGTGAAAAGATGCGATATCATCGGCAAGTTCGAATCCACGAAGAACTGCTCATGGTCGGGATTATGCAAGTTGAAAAAGTCATTCACATCACCGATCTTTCTCTTGATGTCCTGTCCGAAAATCTCCATCTCTAAAAGGAACGACAGCTGCGACATCGGGCGGTAGCGGCCACCCTCGACCACCGCTTCCTTGTTGGCGAAATAGCCATTGAAGGTATCCTCTGTGAAAATGGACTTTATACCTTCCCAGCCTCCCTGGATGGTGTATTTGCTCTCCATCACGACCATACGGTCGTCCAAGGCGTAATTCAAGGTCAGCGTGTTGCCGTAGCAGAGTGCCACAAGCAGGATAATGATAATCTGGTGCAGTCGGCTGTTTTTCATAAAATGGCTTTTCTGATTTTCAATAATTTAACAAGAAGGGGCTTCATTTCCGCCAAAGGCAGCATATTGGCTCCGTCGGACAGGGCGTGCGCAGGGTCGGGGTGCGTCTCCATGAAGAGGCCGTCGAAACCGACGGCCACACCCGCTTTCGCGATGGTTTCTATTAGGTCGGGACGCCCACCCGTGACGCCTGCGGCCTGGTTGGGCTGCTGCAACGAGTGGGTGCAGTCGAGCACCACCGGGCATCCGTTTTCCTTCATGGCCTTGATGCCCCGGAAATCCACAATCAGATCCTGATAGCCGAACGATGTGCCCCGTTCTGTGACCATCACGTTGGGGTTGCCGGCGTCGCGCACCTTCTCCACAGCAAAGCGCATCGCCTCCGGCGACAGGAACTGCCCCTTTTTTATATTGATATAACGACCTGTCTTGGCAGCGGCCACCAACAAGTCTGTTTGACGGCACAAAAATGCCGGAATTTGCAGTACATCAGCCACTTCCGCAGCCCATGCTGCCTCTTCCGTCGCATGGATATCGGTAACAACCGGCACGCTCAGTTCATGCTTCACTTTCGCCAGTATCGCCAACGCCTCCTCGTCGCCGATGCCCGTGAACGAGTGCAACGACGAACGGTTGGCCTTCCGATAGGAGGCTTTGAAAAGGAAGGGGATCTCCAGTTCGGAACATATCGCCTTGATTTCGCGGGCGATGCGAAGGGTTACCTCCTCCCCTTCCACCACACAAGGGCCGGCAATGAGGAAGAAGTTGCCGTTGCCGGCGGTTAGTATCTTGCTGATATCTTTTGTCATCTTGATGTTTTATTTAAAACTGCAATACAAATCATTTGCAATACAAATCATTTCTTGAAGATATCGGCGTGAGCACCAGTATCCAAAAACAACAAAATCAATTCGTGGTCAAACTGTTGCCATATCAAAATCCAGTCGGGTTTGATGTGGCACTCCCAACAGTCAACATATTTCCCGGACAACTTATGAGGATTATAGATTGCTGGCAATACACCCTTTTCAGCCAATGTTTCTGCAACAGTGGCAAACAAGCCCATATCCAAGCCCCGTTTTTGACATCTCTTGAGACTTTTCTTGAACTGAGTGGAATATTTGATAATGTAAGACATTAGCCTAAAATCTGTTTCATCATATCTTCAACACTTTCAGCCGTGTGTACTCGCCCAGCTCGCACATCTTCCAAAGCGATGTCAAGACTGTTTTTTCTTTCCTTAATGACCGTCTTCTTCGCGCCTAAGGCCACTATCACCTCAATGAGTTTCCTTATAGAAGTGTTTCTGCCGTCATATTGCAATGTTACTGTTGCCATATTATCATTGATTTCAGAGCGCAAAGATACGTTTTTTTTGCTATTCGTTATTAGCAATTAAAAATGGGACACGATAAGTCTCACCCCACTATTGCTAAACCTCCCATCGCCGTCTCCTTGTACAGGCTCGGCAGGTCTTTGCCCGTCAGGTTCATTGTTCTCACCACCTTGTCGAAGCTGATGAGGTGCTTGCCGTCGGACATCATGGCGAAGAGGTTGGCGTCCAAGGCGCGGAGGGCGGCGAAGGCGTTGCGCTCGATGCAGGGGATCTGCACGAGGCCGCAGATGGGGTCGCAGGTAAGCCCGAGGTGGTGCTCCAGGCCCATCTCGGCGGCGTATTCAATCTGTTGCGGGGAGCCTCCGAAGAGCTGGTTTGCGGCGGCGGCAGCCATAGCGCACGCGGAGCCGATCTCGCCCTGGCAGCCCACTTCCGCTCCGGACAGGGAAGCGTTGGTGCGGATGATATTGCCGAAGAGTCCGGCCGTGGCCATCGCCTTCAGGATGAACTTGTCGCTGTAGTCGTGGTTGTGCTTGAGGTGGTAAAGCACCGCCGGCAGCACGCCCGACGAGCCGCAGGTGGGCGCGGTGACGATCTTGCCGCCCGAGGCGTTCTCCTCGGCCGTGGCCAAGGCGTAGGCCGACACAAGACAGCGGCCCTGCAGCGATGCCTTGTAGCTGCGCGCCTTCACGTAATACTGCGTGGCCTTCCGCTTGACGTACAGCCCGCCTGGCAGCACCCCGTCGTTCTGCAACCCTTTCTCGATGGTTGACTGCATCACCTTCCAACGCTCCTCCAAGAAGTCCCAAAGGTCGGTGTCCTCGTGTTTTTCCACGTATTCCCAGAAGTTCATGCCGTACTTCTCCACCAGTTTCACGATTTCCGACATACTGTTCTCCTCGTAGCGTTCCTCGTGGTCCATCACGGAATTTTCGTCCGCAATCTCGCCGCCGCCGATGCTGTAGATCTTCCAATGGTCGGTCACCTCCTCGCCTTTGAGCGATTCAAAGAGCATAGCGTTGGTGTGGAACTCGTGCTGGATTTCGGGTTTCCAGACAATCTCGGTGGGCTTCGGCGAAAGGGCGTCGATGATAGTCTTGTCGGTGAAGTGGCCTTTGCCGGTGGCCGCGAGACTGCCGTAGAGGGTCACGCGGTAGCCGTTGGCGTCGGGGGTTCTCTCTTTGAAGATCTCGGCCGCGCGGTGCGGTCCCATGGTGTGGCTGCTGGAGGGTCCGTAACCGATTTTGAAGATTTTCTTGATGGATTCCATCTTGTTAGTTTAGGGTTTAAGGTTTATGGTTTAAGGGTATGGAGGGTAGGGAAATTCGGGGAGGGTGTCTTTGAAATTCCCTTTTCGGATTTTTTCGGGGAGGTAATAGCCGATGTGCCGGAGTTTGAAGCTGTCGTTTCGCAAACAATAATACCAAATCAAAGGGTCATAATAGAATTCTCCGTCACATTTTTTATATTCGGGAAAGGATTCGGGGTTAACGAATTCCAACGAGGATTCATTTCTACTTAGCATAAAGCTGTCTAATACCAGCTTGGTCAATTTTCCGTCTATGATGGAATAAAATTCGGACACTTTTGTATCAAAAAGCTCCCAATAGTCATTGGATGATGCCGCGTGATAACAAGGAAGCGAAAGCACCATAAGCCAATGGAGTGAGTCCGTTGGATTGTTGACACAAGATGTTGACATACAGCATAATATCGCAACAATGAGTTTCCTCATAGTGGGGTTTATTTGATGGAGCAAAGTTACGAAAAATATTTTTTTCTCAACGAATGCAATATATAACTAATTTTTTCGTTGTATGATTAAAAAATAAATTATATCTTTGCCGCGCCGTTCCTTGAGCAGCCTATTCCCCTCCTTTGGAGGGGTGCCCTCAGGGCGGGGTGGTAAGGCAAAACGCACGAAGTGCAAGTAACCCCTCACAAGGCGATAGACGCGGTGTGGGGACGGGAAAGGGGCGAAAAGACGATAAGCAATTAGTAACAAACAAAAACAATAAGAACAATGAAAGAATTAACCAAAGCCGAAGAACAGGTGATGCAAGTATTATGGCAGATCAAACAAGGGTTTGCCGCCGACATCATCGCCAATTTCCCGGAACCGAAGCCGGCTTACAACACCATGCTGACCGTGGTGCGCATTCTCGAAAAAAAGGGGTTCGTGTCGCACGAGACCTTCGGGAAGTCGAACCGCTACTACCCGCTGGTGAGCAAAGAACAGTACTCGGAGTCGTTCATGCAGCAGTTCGTTCGCAACTACTTCGACAACTCTTTCAAGTCGATGGTCTCCTTTTTCGCAAACAACCAGGATATTACGTTGGAAGAACTGGATGATATCCGCCGGATGATTGATTCCGTTCCGCAAGATGATTCACCCGCAAAAACCGAACAGTTATGAAAACGATCCTTTTTTCCGCCATCGCCACGGCACTGTTTTTCGGTTTCTATTGGCTGACGTTGCGCCGGAGCAACCTGTTCCGCTTGCGCCGTTTCTATCTCGTGGGCACGTTGGCGCTTTCGTTGGTACTGCCGTTTGTTTCGCTCGAGATGCTGAGCCGCGTGGCCGCTGTTGTAAAATCAACAACAACTGGGACAACGTTGACAACAGGGGCGGGTCAATCAACGACAACTGGGACAACTTCGACAACGGGAGCGGTTGAGTCAACGACAACTGGGACAACTTTGACAACAAAGGCGGGTCAGTCAACGACAACTGGGACAACGTTGACAACAGGGGCGACAAAAAAGTTGTCTTTTAAAGATATGGTATGTTATGGGTATGTTCTTGGTTGCGGGGTGGCCTTTATTCTGCTGGTTGTCAAGCTCTTTAAGACGTTCCGGTACTATCGGCGCAGTGAGCTGTCGGATGAGCTTTCGACGGGCGACATGTGCGTGCGGGTGTTGGGCGAGCCCGACGGCAACCTTCCGTTCTCGTTCTTGCGCTCGGTCTTCGTAAATCCGGAAGTGTTCACAGAGAGCGAGTTGCGGCAGGTGTTGCGTCACGAGCGGACGCACATCCACCAGCATCACACGTGGGATCTGCTATTCACGGAAGTGGTGCGGGTGATGCAATGGTTCAATCCGTTCATTTACTTGTACGCCAGGGAATTGAGCAGTGTCCACGAGTATCTGGCCGATGAGGCGGTGCTCTCGTGCGGAACCTCTCGCCGCGACTACTTGGAACTGCTGTACAAGCAGTTGTGCGTGGGCAAGTTCGTGCCCGTGGGCAACAGCTTCCGCCACCTGCTGACCAAGAAGCGGATTCTGATGATGAACCAGCCGGTAAAACGCAGAGTGTCAGCGTGGTGGCTGCTCGCGCTCGTTCCCATCATCGCCGGACTCTTGTTGGTGAACTGCCATCCGAAAGAGGAGGTTGCCGATGAGTTGGTGGAAGAGGTTGTCGAAGAGCCGGAGGATCCGATCATCTATGACCCAGTCGGCAAAACTCCCGATGTGATGCCCGAGTTCCCGGGCGGCATCCAGCAGTACGTCGATAACCTGTACAGCAGCATGACGTATCCCGAATTGGCGAAAAAGTACAAGCTGCAAGGCATCTTCACCGTCCATTTCATTGTGGAGAAGGATGGGCGGATACGCCACGTGGAGTTAGACACGGCATACGTCAACTGGAAGTCCAAAGAGGGAGGTATGGTGGCCATGTTAGGCAAAAACGGTTATGCACTTGCACATCTTGATCTAGGCGAAGGCACATCTGTGGATGAAGAATCGCGGAATGAGATTGTACGGCAATTGTATGAGTCGCTTATGACGGAGTTTAACCGTGCTTTCCGCGCTGCGCCCGCCTGCAAACCCGCTATGAAGGACGGACAGCCGGTGCGTTGCAAGTTGTGGCTGCCGGCGGCGTTCAGCGCAGGCGAAAACCCTACAGCCAAGGTTACCGTAAAGGATCCACGCTCTTCCCGAAATAGCACTAATGTTGACCTCGTCGAAGCCGACAGCCAGTTAGGTCCCCACTTCCTGCGTGTCCAAATCGACACTTTCCCCTGCGAAACGTTTGTGATGCAAGACTGATCTGTGTGAAAGGGTTGTGAATTAGTTAGCAGTTAGCAGATAGCAGTTAGTTAGCAGTTGAGATGGCTCGAATGGGCCGTCCATGGGTATTATGTTCCGAAAAGTTCGAATAAGAAAATCGTAAAACATTGTGAATTAATAAATTATACAACAATGAAAAAGATTATTAATATGATGGCCCTGCTTCTGTTTTGCGTAACCGTTTTCGCGCAAAACACGGACACGACGGCGGTGGCGAAGGCCGACACCGTCGTCCCAAAGAAGACGACAGAGCTGCCCGAGGTGGGCATCACCGCGAAGAAGCCCGTCTATATGACCGATGGGGAAAAGACGATGTACAATGTCTCGGAAGACCCTGCGGTTCAGTCGGGTACGGCGGCGGACGCGCTGCAGAACGCGCCGGGCGTGGAGGTCGATGTGGAGGGCAATATCACCCTGCGCGGAGTCTCATCGGTACAGATATGGCTTAACAATCGACCTGCCAACATGAACGCCGAAGCCCTCAAAATCCTCCTGCAGCAGATGCCCGCCAGCGACATCGAGAAGATCGAGGTCATCTCCAACCCGTCGGCAAGGTACAGCGCACAGGGAGCGGGCGGCATCATCAACATCGTCACCGTTTCCGACATCAGGAAAAACAGCTTCCTGAGCTTCGGGGCGAAGGGATCCTCCGCGCCCGAGGCCATTCCCTTCCTCTCCTA
>JAFYAW010000046.1 GCA_017540505.1 Bacteroidales bacterium
GACTTTCTTTCTTTTGAAGCTCTCGCTGAAACGACGCCTGATGCGTTCCTCTTTTGTTAATTTTTCCATGTTGACTCGCTTTGGGGTTTTTAACTGTTTTTTTACCTTGGGCGGTCAACCTATTTCAGGCATTGACATTGGGATTATTGTGCCGTCGTTTCGCGGCGGGTACATCCCCTTCTCCGTGGCACACGTGTGCCGCGCCGCGATGGTGTGTGCGACGGCTCCATTCCTACCCACCCCGGCAGACCGATGGCCTGCCTATGGCGTCTGCGAGGTGCAAAATCATTCCTCATTGGAATCTACCGAGCTTTTGTCCCTGCCGGGACGTGGGGTGTACGGTGCTATTCCTACAGATATGCAACGCCTATCGGCGTTAGGGGTGGGAGGGGCGCGTTTCCTAGCTACAAATATGGATCCCCTGACGGGGATGTTTTGTGAACTGCACCCCAAAAGTTTAGGAAAAAACTAACCGGGACGTGGGGAGATTCCGCCGCTCCTACCGTCGCCGGCGGAATGGTGCATGTCGCACTTGCGGACCATGCGGCGGCAGATTGTCTTTCCTGAAAACTAAATTCTTGTGCCGCCGCATTTTTGTCTTAGTTGACACGCACCATTCCGCGAAACGCCATTGCGTTTCGCGGAATCCCCAATCATTTGCGTTATCGCAAAATCGTAAACCGCAAAACGCAAACCGTAAACCGTAAAGCCCCTTTTTTATTCCGCTTCTTCTGTTTATAATTTTTTCAAAATCGGACAAATACAACCGTCAATCTTTATATTTTTGCCTGTCAATTAATATTACAATGAAAAAGACCGTATTATTTTTATTTTGTGCCTGCTTCCTGCTCACCGGATGCGTGACCAAGCAGAAATACAATGAATTGCAAAGCCAATACAAGAAATGCCAGGAGGAGCTGACCTATGCCAACTCGGAGAACCTGGACTACGCGAACGCCAAGAAACAGCTCACCGCCCAACTGGAAAGCCTGACCGCGGAAGCTGACCAGCTGAAGAAGGACACCCTCTCGCTGGCCCGCAAGCTGCGCCAGTCGGAGCGCGACCTGGCCAAAGCCACCAAGGACTACGACGACCTGCTGAAGGATTTCGGCGAGCTTAACGTCAGCAACCAGAACAAGATGGATGACCTGCTGAAGAACATCGATAAGATCAAAGACGAACTCAACGCGAAAGAGAAACTGCTGAACGCCCAGCAGGACTCCCTCGTCGCCGCCAAGGCCGCCTTGGAGGCCAGAGAGGCCCGCATCCAGGAGATGCAGACCATCCTGACCCAGAAGGATGCCGAGGTCAAGGCGCTGAAAGACAAAGTAAGCGCAGCCCTGAAGGGTTTCGAGGGCAGCGGCCTCAAGGTGCATGAGAAAGACGGCAAGGTGTATGTGTCGATGGACGACAAGCTGCTGTTCGCCTCCGGCAGCTGGACCATCAACGAGCAGGGTCTGAACGCCATCCGCAACTTAGCCAGCGTTTTGGAGAACGAGAAAGAGATCTCCGTGCTTATCGAGGGTCACACCGACAACGTGCCCTACCGCGGCAACGGACAGGTGAAGGACAACTGGGATCTGAGCGTCATGCGCGCCACATCCGTGGTGAGAGCCCTGCTGAAGAGCGGCAACATCGAGCCGGTGCGCCTCTCCGCCTCCGGCCGCAGCGAATACCTCCCCATCGACACTGCCGACAGTGCCGAGGCACGCGCCAAGAACCGCCGCACGGAAATCATCCTCACCCCCAATTTGGACCAGCTGTTCCAACTGATCCAGAACAACTAACATGCGGTTCACGGAGACGCTGCTGGCCTGGTACGACGAGCACAAGCGCACCCTGCCCTGGCGTGATGAGCGCGACCCCTACAAAATCTGGGTATCCGAAATCATCCTGCAACAGACACGTGTACAGCAGGGCTGGAACTACTATCTGCGCTTTATAAAGGCCTTCCCCACCCCACAAGCATTAGCGGAAGCCTCTGAGGAACAGGTGCTTCTGCTATGGCAGGGCTTGGGCTACTACTCCCGCGCCCGCCACATCCACGCTGCCGCAAAGCAGATCATGCGCGACCATAACGGCGTTTTTCCCAACAGCTACGAGGATATCCGGAAACTGAAAGGCATCGGTGACTACACGGCGGCGGCCATCGCCTCCATCGCCTTCGGGCTGCCCTACCCCGCCGTGGACGGCAACGTGCTACGGATCATGAGCCGCATCTTCGGCATCACAGACGACATCGCCCTGCCAGCCACCCGGAAAGCCATCACCGACCTCTGCCTCCAGCATATCGACCGCCAGCAACCCGGCATCTTCAACCAAGCCTGCATGGACTTCGGGGCCATCCAGTGCGTACCGCAGAACCCGTCATGCGACGACTGCCCGTTTCAAACTGATTGTTACGCATATCGGCATCAGCTTGTGCATGTGCTGCCGGTCAAAAGCAAAGCCAAAGCCAAGCGGGACCGTTTTTTCCATTTCTTCCTATATATTATATATAATGGTAAAACCATTTTGGAGAAAAGAACGGGGCGCGACATCTGGCGCAATCTGTACCAGTTGCCCGCGGAGGAAACCCCGAACGATGAGGATATGGCGGAGGGTAAAGTGTTGGAGTTGAGCGAGGTTCTGAGCCATCAGGTCATACACGCCCGCTTCTATCTCCGACAGGGAAAGCCACTTCCCGCCTTGAACGAGAATCAGATAGAAGTGTCCCTTGATGAAATCAGGCAATATCCGATGCCCAAGATCATGCTGCAATTTTTAACCCATATAGAATATTGATCCACCGTTATGGACGAGCGACAAGACGAATATTACATGCGGATGGCGTTGAACGAAGCGATGAACGCCTACGATGCCGGCGAAGTGCCGGTAGGTGCCGTTATTGTGCTGGAGGACAAGATCATTGCCCGCGGGCACAACCTCACCGAAACGCTGCGCGACGTGACCGCGCACGCGGAAATCATGGCCATCACGGCGGGCGAGAACGGGCTCGGAGCCAAATATCTGCGCAACTGCACCCTCTACGTCACGCTGGAGCCGTGCGTCATGTGCGCCGGCGCTATCATGCACGCGCAAATCCAACAGCTGGTGTATGGCGCCTCCGACCCCAAAAGGGGATACACGCTCTACAACGCTGGCTATCTTTCCAAACTGGTGAAAATCCGCACCGGCGTGTTAGAGGAAGAGTGCTCGGTATTGCTGAAAAACTTCTTCCAGGAGAGGCGGTAAACGAAAAAATCATCTGCCATTATCCATGACAGATGATTTTCTATCTCGTGACCCCTGCAGGATTCAAACCTGCAACCTTTTGATCCGTAGTCAAATACTCTATTCAGTTGAGCTAAGGGGCCGTTGCTGTTTTTGAGCGCGCAAAAGTACAATTTTTTTCATACACTCGGCAGCAAAAAAATAAAAAAAAATTTCAACCCCTTTCCGCGGCAATCAAAAAAAGTGTATTTTTGCAGCCTCAATTGATGAAAGGCATTGAGCTATGGTGTAACGGTAGCACTACGGTTTTTGGTACCGTCTGTGTAGGTTCGAATCCTGCTAGCTCAACACGATGGAACTCTCACCCGTATGGTGGGAGTTTTTTTATACAAAAAGAGAATAATAAGACAATTAAAAACGATAGAAAAACAACAAATTAAAAGAATAACAATGGAAGAACATGTAAATCTTATCGACACATTTGCGGAATTCAAAGAATCCAAAAGTATCGATCGTGAAACGCTGATGCACATCCTGGAAGACGTTTTCCGTGCCGCCTTAGTCAAGAAATACGGACCGGACGCGCAATTCTCCATCATCGTCAATGTGGACCGCGGTGACTTGGAGATCCAGCATTCGTTAGAGATTGTGGAAGACGGCGAAGTGGAGGATCCCGCCAACCAGATCGCCCTTTCGGACGCCATCAAGATCGAGCCCGACTTCGAGATCGGCGAGGAGGTGGTGGAGAACATCAAGCTGACGGACTTCGCCCGCCGCGAGATCCTGGCCCTGCGCCAGAACCTCAGCACGAAGATTTCCGAATATGAAAAAGATGTTATATATAAGAAGTATGAGAACAAGGTCGGTGAGATCATCAGCGGCGAGGTCAACCAGGTGTGGCGCAAGGAGATTCTAGTGTATGACGAGGATCATGTGGAGCTGGTTCTTCCCAAATCCGAGCAGATTCCTACCGACAAGTACAAGAAGGGTGACACGCTGACGGCGGTGGTGGCCCGCGTGGAAATCCAATCCTCCACGCCGCGCATCATCATCTCGCGCACCTCGCCGGTCTTCCTCGAACGCCTCATGGAGTCCGAGATTCCGGAGATTTACGACGGCCTGATCACCATCCGCAACGTGGTGCGTGCTCCGGGTGAGCGTGCCAAGGTGCTGGTGGAATCCTTCGACGACCGCATTGACCCCGTGGGCGCCTGCGTGGGCATGAAGGGAAGCCGTATCCACAGCATCGTGCGCGAACTCCGCAACGAAAACATCGACATCATCAACTACACCGCCAACAACGAGCTGCTCATCGCCCGCGCCCTGAGCCCGGCCAAAATCTCCTCCATCGAACTGGATGAGGAGAACAAGACCGCCAACGTGTATATGAAGTCCGAAGAGGTCTCCTTAGCCATCGGCAAGGGCGGTTACAACATCAAATTAGCCTCCAAACTGTCAGGCTACGAGATTGATGTGTTCCGCGATGACATCGACCAGGAGGAAGACGTGCCGTTGACCGAGTTCGCCGACGTGTTCGACCAGTGGGTCATCGACGCCTTCATCAACATCGGCTGCGACACGGCCAAGAGCGTGCTCGCCCTCGACCGCGACGAGCTCATCAAGCGCACCGACCTTGAGGAAGAGACTGTGGATGCCATGATCGAAGCCGTGAAGGACGAACTGGACATCACCGAATAACACACACAATTCCAATACTATAACCCTTATCGCAAATCGCAAGTTTTAACACAATATATGCCAGAGGAAAAAAGAAAAATACCGCGTTTAGGAAAGGCTGCCGGGGAATTTAACGTCTCCATCGGCACCATCACCGCTTTGCTCAAAAAGAAAAACTTCGATATCGAGGATAACCCCAACACCAAACTTACGGAGGAGATCTACGACATCCTGCTCCGTGAGTTTGCCAAGGACAAGCAGGGGAAAGCTGAGGCCGACAAGATTGAAATCGGCACGATCAGCGCCAAAGTCAAATCCGAAGCCAAAACGGAGGTGAAAGCTCCGGCCAAGAGCGAGGAGCCCGAGGAGATGACGGATGACAATCCCCTCATCATCAAAAATACGGGTTTCACTCCCCAGCACATTGAAACCGAAATCCCATCCCTGAAAGTGGTTGGGAAAATAGACCTTGGGGAAGGGAAGAACACCAAGAAATCCAAAGAGACGAAAGAAGAGGCTGAGGCCCAGAACGCGGATGTGCCTGAAACCTCTTCCGAGCAGCCGGAAGTCACGGAGACTGCCGAGCCCGAAAAGGAGGCCACGGAGCCGAAAGCCTCCAAGGTCCCCGAGCACATTGAGACGGTTGTGACCACTCTGGAACAGCCCAAGGTCATCGACAAGATTGACCTGTCCACGTTGGAACGGAAGAAGAAATCCGGCAAGAAGAAAGAGACTGCCCCGGAGAAAGCGACCGAGCCGGAGGAGGCGAAAACCGAAACGGAAACGCCCGCTCCCGCCGAGGAGAAGGAGACGACTCCGATCTCTCCGCTCTCCTATCGTCCCGATCCCGACCGCAAGGTGGAATTCATTGAGACCAAAGTGGAGAAAATCCAAGGTCCGAAAATCATGGGCAAAATCGAACTGCCCGTGGAGAAGCCCAAGGACTCGAACAAGAAGGACAACCGAGGCGGCGGAAACAACGCGGATGCCGACAAGAAGAAAAAGAAGAGAAAGCGCATCATCAAGCAAGCGGGTGTCAAGGCTAACGGCGGCAAGGACGACCGCGGTGCCAAGGCCGAACCCGAAAAGGTGGAGATCTCTCCGGAAGACATCCAGCGTCGTATCAAGGAAACCAAACAGCGTCTGGAACCTACTGGCAAGACCAAGGCGGCCAAGCGCAGAAAAGAGAAACGCCAACTTATCCACGAACGTATAGAAGAGCAGGAACTTCAGGAGATTGAAAACCAGAAGATCCTGAAAGTCACGGAATTCCTGACAGCCAACGAGCTGGCCACCATGATGAATAAGCCCGTAAACGACATCATCGCCACGTGTATGAGTATCGGCCTGTTCGTCTCCATCAACCAGCGGTTGGATGCTGAAACCATCTCCCTGCTGGCGGAGGAATTCGGATTCCAGATTGAGTTCATCGGTGCAGATGCTGAAGACGGCGAGAACGGCAACGACGCCGACGCTCCGGAGGATCTGCAGCCCCGTCACCCGATCATCACCGTCATGGGTCATGTGGACCACGGTAAGACATCCCTGTTGGACTACATCCGCAAGACCAACGTCATTGCCGGTGAGGCCGGCGGCATCACGCAGCACATCGGTGCCTATCTGGTGCAGCTGCCTGACGGGCGGAAGATTACCTTCCTCGACACGCCGGGCCACGAGGCCTTCACCGCCATGCGTGCCCGCGGTGCGCGAATCACCGACCTCTGTATCATCGTCATCGCCGCCGACGACGCGGTGATGCCGCAGACCGTGGAGGCCATCAACCATGCACAAGCCGCTGGCGTGCCCATGGTGTTCGCCATCACGAAGATTGACAAACCCAACGCCGACGTCGATCGCATCAAGAGTGAGCTGGCCAACATGAACATCCTAGTGGAAGACTGGGGTGGCAAATACCAGTGTCAGGAGATTGACGCCAAGCATGGTACCAACGTCCAGGAACTGCTCGAAAAGGTGTTGTTAGAGGCCGACCTGCTCGACCTGAAGGCCAACCCGAACCGTCCTGGTGTGGGTGCTGTCATCGAATCCGCCTTGGATAAGGGTCGCGGCTATGTGGCCAAAGTGCTGGTGCAGAACGGTACGCTGTCGGTGGGTGACCCCATCTTAGCCGGCAGCTGTTTCGGAAAAGTCAAGGCCATGTTCAACGAGCGTAACCAGGCTGTGAAGAGCGTGGGTCCCGCCACGCCGGTGCTGCTGTTGGGCCTGAATGGTGCTCCGCAGGCTGGTGACACCTTCAAGGTTTGCGAAGCCGAGCAGGAGGCCCGCAACGTGGCCACCAAACGCGCCCGTCTGGCCCGCGAGATGGGCCTGCGCACGCAAAAGCACATCACGCTCGACGAAATCGGACGCCGTATCGCCATCGGCGACTTCAAGGAGCTGAACATCATCGTCAAGGGCGACGTGGACGGCTCTGTGGAAGCCCTCTCCGGCGAGCTGCTCAAGCTCTCCACCGAGCAGGTCCAGGTCAACGTCATCCACAAGTCGGTGGGTGCCGTGACGGAAACCGACGTCATGTTAGCCACCGCCTCCAACGCCCTCATCGTGGCCTTCCAGGTACGTCCCACCGCGGGTGCGCGCAAGACGGCGGAGGCCGAGCAGATCGATATCCGCACCTATTCCATTATCTATCAGGCTATCAACGAGATCAAAGACGCTATCGCCGGTATGCACTCGCCGGAGATCCGCGAGAAAGTGGTGGCCAACATCGAAATCCGCGAGGTGTTCCACATCTCCAAGGTCGGCAATGTGGCCGGCTGTATGGTGCTGGACGGCAAGCTGCAGCGTTCCACGAAGATCCGCCTCATCCGCGACGGTATCGTCATCTACACTGGCAAGCTCGGCTCCCTGCGCCGCTTCAAGGATGATGTCAAAGAGGTGGTCTCCGGTCAGGACTGCGGTTTGAACATCGACGGCTGCAACGACATCAAGATCGGCGACATCATCGAAGGCTACGAAGAGTACGAAGTTGCTTATAACCCTAACAAATAACCCCACTCATTATGGCTGACAACAAACTCTACAAAATCGGTATCACACACGGTGACCTCAACAGCATCAGCTACGAGGTCATCATCAAGGCACTCAGCGACTATAAGATCATGGAGCTTTGCACGCCCATCGTATATGGCTTGGTCAAAGCCGCTTCCTACCACCGCAAATACATGGAGATGCCGGATTTCTCGTTCCAGTTCATCAAGAACACCGAGCAGACGTCCAACAAGCGCCCCAACCTCATCAACCTTTTCGATGAAGAGGTCAAGATTGAGTTGGGCTCTTCCACGAAGGTTGCCGGACAGATGGCGGAGCGGGCCCTGTATGCCGCGGGCCGCGACTTGAAGAACAAGAACATCGATGCCATCGTCACGGGACCCATCAACAAGCACAACATCCAATCCGAAAAGTTCAAATTCCCCGGTCACACCGAGTTTTTCGAACATTATTTCGGCGGACAGGACAGGAAAGCCATGATGATGATGGTGGCCGAAGGGTTGCGCATGGGCTTTGTCACCAATCACGTGCCGGTGCAAAATATCTCTTCCCTTATCAACAAGGATTTGATCTATAAAAAGATAGAAATACTGAACAATTCCCTGAAGCAGGATTTCGCCATTGACAACCCCACCATCGCCGTGTTGGCCCTCAACCCTCACGCGGGTGATGAGGGGCTGATTGGGGATGAGGAGACCAACCACATCCGTCCGGCCATCGAGCTGGCGTTCCACAACCACATCAATGCCTTCGGGCCGTTCCCTGCCGACGGATTCTTCGCCACGGGCGGGTACCGGAAATTCGATGCGGTTTTGGCCATGTACCATGACCAGGGCATGATCCCGTTCAAGATGCTGGGCAAAGACGGCGTGAACTTCACCGCCGGGCTGCCCATCGTGCGGACCTCGCCCGCGCACGGCACTGCCTACGACATCGCCGGCAAGAATCTGGCCGACGGGCAGTCCATGCGCAACGCCATCTACCTCGCCATCGACATCCTGCGGAACCGCGAACGACAGTAACACATTTTAACACGTTTACGGAAAGTCCCATATTCATTTTTTGAGTATTTTTGCGGCTGCAAATTTGAAATTTGTAGCCGTATTTTTTTGTTCGATGTATCGTTCTTAATTATTATACCATAATAAAATCGAAGATAATTATGAAAAAGCTGCTCTCCTTATTCCTTATCTGTATGATGGCTTCCTTTGTGATGGCACAACCGGGTAGCGGACGTCCTCATCCCAACACTCCTAACTCTCCTGGCGTTCCGCCACAACAGCCCCCACATGTTGCCATGCAGCACTCTGTAGTGCTTATGGCCGCTCATGATGAGGAATTCCAAGTCTATGTGGATGGCAACATCGTGAACAAACAACCCCAAAACTCCGTGGTTGTCCGCAACTTGTCCCCTCAGCCTCACGACATCTATGTGGTCCTCAAACGGCCTGCCGACAAGATCACGATGATACAAATCAAGCCTGTAGCAAAGGTTGACAACTATCAGGTTGCGTATGACTTCCGAGACAACATGCTGAAAGTCTTCCCGATGCGCCCACAACCGGGCCAGCCAAATCAAGCGCACCAACCCCAACATACGCCACAACCGGTTGCCCCTCCAGTATGCTCCCCGGAAGAGGCGGAACACATGTACAGCCTACTGAAAAAAGAGTCTTTTGACGACAATCGCCTCAGCTTAGCCAAGCAAATGGTCTCCACCCACAATATGTCGGCCCTGCAGATCAAACACCTGGCAGAAAGCTTTACGTTCAACAACGGCAAAGTTGATTTCCTCAAATATGCATACGCGTATTGCGTTGACCCCCAGAACTATTACGAGTGTCTGGATGTGCTCACCTTTTCAAGCGATAAGGAAGAGGTGTTGAAATTTATCCAGAACAAACGATAAAACAGATTTTTTATTTAAACCCATCAGAATCAAATAATTAAAATACCAGAATATGAAAAGAAACCTTATCACGAGTATGCTGCTGGCGGTCTTCTGTCTCCTGACCATCGGCATTAACGCGCAGAATTACCACAAGGAGACCTATCAGAACGACCCGATGAACGTCATCCACTACACGCTGGACAACGGTCTGCAGGTGTTCATGTCGGTAAACAAGGATGTGCCGCGCATCCAGACCTACATTGCGGTGCGCGTGGGCAGCAAGAACGACCCCTCTGAATCCACCGGCCTCTCCCACTACCTCGAACATCTGATGTTCAAGGGCACCAACCATTTCGGCACGGCTGATTGGGGCAAGGAGCAAGTGCAATTGAAAGAGATTGAACGGCTGTACGAGGTCTATAACCACACCACCGACCCTGCACAGCGCAAGGCTATCTATCATCTCATCGACTCTGTTTCCTACGAGGCATCCAAATACGCCATCCCGAACGAATATGACAAGATGATGTCAATGATTGGCGCGCAGAATACCAACGCATTCACTTCCAACGATATGACCGTCTATCAGGAAGATATTCCGAGCAACGAGCTGGAACGCTGGCTGATGATTGAGAGCGACCGTTTCGCCAACGCAGTCTTCCGTCTTTTCCACACCGAGTTGGAGGCTGTGTATGAGGAGAAAAACATGAACATGGCCAAGGATTCCCGTACCGCATACGAAAAGCTGCATGAGGCTCTGTTCCCGCATCATCCGTATGGCACGCAAACGACTATCGGCACCATTGAGCATCTGAAAAACCCGTCATTGACGAACATCAACAAGCACTACAATACCTATTATGTGCCCAACAACTACTGCATTGCCATGTCGGGCGACTTTGATCCGGATCAGGCTATTAAATTGATTGATAAATACTTCGGAAAACTTCAACCCAAATATATTCCCGACTTCACCTACGTGAAAGAACAACCCATCCGCACCGTGAAGGTGGAGGAGGTGTATGGACTGGAGCCGGCAAACGTGCAGATTGGCTTCCGTATTGATGCGGGTACCGGTTCCCAAGACGTGCTCCTCGCCGAAATGGTGGATGCCGTGCTGATGAACGGTTCCTGCGGTATCATCGATGAGAACATCAACCAAAAGCAGCTGGCGCAGTATGCCGCCTCCGGCGTGAGCGACATGAACGACTACGCCTACTTCCGCCTCATCGGTATGCCCAAGCAAGGACAGACACTTGAGCAATTGAAAGACCTTCTGCTTCAGCAAATTGAGATTCTGAAATCCGGCAATTGGGATGCTGACCTGCTTACCGCCGCCATCAACAACCGCAAACTTTCCAATATGAAATCGTTGGAGAGCAACACCAACCGCGCCATGGCGATGGCAATGGCCTACCTCGCACACCAGAACTGGCAGGACGTTATCAACGAAACCGAGAACATGAGTTTGGTGACCAAAGAGGATGTTATCGATTTTGCAAAACGCATCTTCAAGAACAACAACTACGTAGTGGTTTACAAACGTCAGGGCGAGCAGCGCAACGTGCAGAAAGTCGATAAGCCTGAAATCACCCCCGTGGTCATGAACCGCGATATAGAGAGCGAATTCCTGAAAAACATCAAGAGCATAAAAGTCAACCCCATAGAGCCTGTATTCGTGGATTTCAACAGGGATATGAAGAAAGGCAAGGCCAACGGCAATGAGATTTTGTATGTGCAGAACACCGACAACGGCCGTTTCCAGCTGATTTACCGTTACAACTACGGCCGCTTGTATGATAAGAAGGCGGGCATCACCAACGAATTTCTGGATCAGTTAGAGAGTGAAAACCGCACGCTCAGCCAGATCAACCGCGCGATGTACGACCTCGCCTGCGACTACAGCATCAGCTTCGGCGACAAGTATGCCCGCGTCTCCATCTCCGGTCTTAGCGAGAATATGGAGAAGGCTATCGCTATTGTGGAGGACATTCTCAACAACCCGAAAATCTCCGATGAGTCGGTGCAAAACTCCATCCAAGATGTGTTAAAATCCCGCAACGACGCCAAATCGCGCCAGCAAACCATCTTCTCAAAGATGCAAAGCTACGTTTCCTACGGCAAGGACAATGTCCGCAAATATTTCGTCAGCAACGACGAAGTGAAGAAAATCACGGCGCAGGATGTCGTGAACCAGATCAGGACAATGACCTCGCAGCCGCAGCGCATCCTCTACTACGGCGACTTGAATCTCAATGATTTGCAGAAGGTGATTACCGACAAGCACAGCGTGCATCCGGCCAAGAAACCCGCAAAAATGGGTCCCGATTTCGACCGCCTCGCCACGAAGGACAACAAGGTCTATTTCGCCCACTACGATGCCAAGCAGTCGCTGTGCCGCCAGCTGACGACCTCAATTCCTGTTAACCGGGCATTGGATCCGCAAATTGAGCTGTACAACGAGTATTTCGGAGGAAGCATGAACTCCATCGTCTTCCAAGAGATTCGCGAGAAACGCTCTCTGGCCTATTCCGCTGCCGCCTACTATGTGGAACCGGGTGAAAAAGGCAAGTGCAATTACAACCTGACGCATATCGGCACACAGAACGACAAGCTGATTGACGCTTTGGAAGCCTTTACCGACCTGATGGACAACATGCCTGTGTCTGAACTGAACTTCGATTTGGCCAAGACAGCGCTTACTTCCCAATATCGCACCAACCGCACCCGTAAAATGAGCATCATCAACTACTACCTCTCCTGCGAAGAGATGGGATTGAAGGCTCCTATGGACAAAACCAACTACAACGCCATCCAGAAGATGACCATGGCAGATGTGGTGAATTTCAACAAGAGCTACATCAAAGGCCAGAAGAGAGTGGTGGTGGTGCTTGGCAACGAGAAAGAGGTGGATTTCAAGGGATTGGAGAAATACGGTAAGATTACGAAACTCTCGTTAGAAGATATTTTCGGATACTAACCTTTGGCCATTGGCTGTTGGCAGCTGATAACTAAAAACGACAACGCGGAGCTTTCGAAAGGGGGTCCGCGTTGTTTTTTTTGTAAATAATTCGCAAATCTGATAATTATTAAAAAAAATAGACTATCTTTGCAGCCATAAAATTCATGAAATGACCAGTATAGACTTTTGTTTCAAAGCACTCCTGACGAGCGAGGAATTATTGTAAATGCTTTATTGTTTGAAATTTCTAAACATTATGAATAAACGTGATTTGACACCAGCTGTAGCCACTCATCCCGGAGAATTGATCAAGGATGAATTGAAAGAACGAAATATAACGCAAAAACAACTTGCAGCAGAAATGGGTATTAAAGCGTCTGTTTTAAGTGAGACCATTAATGGCAAACGTCCAATATCCATACATGTAGCGGCAGCCTTGGAGAAAGTGTTGGGCATACCTGTAGAACTATGGATGAACCTTCAGAACCAATACAATATTGATACTGCAAACCTTACTGCTCGCGAAAATAGAAAAGAGACGGTATACGTTACAATTCCTGTTACGGATCGCAATCTTCTTCGCGAACTCGCCCACAAATTTGGTTGGGCTTGTATGCTGTAAGTTTTGATATGACACAATTCTCACACAATTCTGTTTAGTCAAAAAAAGCAAAGAGCGATATGAAAAAACTTCTCACATTACTGCTTGTCTCGATTGCATTGATCGGTTTTTCGGCTCCGACGGATTCGGTTCCTCGTCTGAGACCGCCGCGCCCACCCCAAAACACCCATTTGGCACCCCATGTCCGTCTGAATCGGAGCGAGCCGATGACGCTCACCAATCTGGTGATTTTCATCCGCTTTGCCGATGAGGAGGAGTTCCACGAATCCTTTGAAGCCATTGACCTGATGTTCAACGACACCATACCTGACAGCATTTCGGTCTATAACTATTACGACGTGATGACCTACGGGAAAATCAATTATCAGACCATTTTCACAAACAACATCCAGGACACCATCATCTCCTACCAAGACTCTCACCCCCGCGCCTATTACCAACCCCGCAGCACGAGCAACCCGGAAGGATATTCGACTATGGGTATCGCCGTACTTCGGAGAAATGTGATGCTCGCAAACGCGATGCACTATGTGGATTCCCTGCAATTAGTGGACGTCACCACCAACTTGGACGGCAACAACGATGGGATAATTGACAACATAAGCTTCATCATAAAAGGCGATGTTGATGACTGGGATGACCTTCTGTGGCCTCAAATGGACTTTTTCGACACGGTAGCCTTCCCTGTCAGCATTAATGGGAAAGCTCCTCGTGCCTTCAACCTCGAGTTCGCCCATTCCGACTACTACTTCAACGCCAACACTTTCTGCCACGAGATGGGGCACTCCTTAGGCCTCCCCGACCTCTACCATTATTACAATTACATCTACATTAACCCTGTTTTCTTTTGGGATATAATGGGACAGAACGATCTGCAACAAGTTTCCGCCATCCTCAAATATAAGTTTTTAGGGGTTATTGGCGAGCCCATTGAGATTACAGAGGACGGGCATTATGTACTGAACAGCGTCACTTCCTCCGACGAGAACAACTGCTACTTCATCCGATCAGCCCTCGAGCCGGACCAGTGGTACACCATCGAGTATCGGGACAATGACGATTTCATGGAGAATGTTCCCCAAAGCGGCGTGATTATCGGCAGATGGTATGACAACATTGACCCTGATGATCTTTCTTTGGGGGGCAATGCTCTTTTTAACAACTCCACCATACAGCACACCTATTGGGTTTTCAGGCCAAACAGTTCCGACGATATCACCAATGGGAATATCAACAATGCGGCCTTTGGTAACGCCAACCGCACCTCCTTCGGTCCCAACACCAACCCGCATCCCTATCTCACCGACGGGACCCCGGAAACCAGTTTTGAGATTACCAACATCCAATATCAGGGAGACCAGGCCTCCTTTGACGTGCATTTCCTGAACACCGGAATGCCCTTATACGAAAGCAGGAATGCACATATCTACCCGAATCCGGTCTATAACGAATTGAACATCTCTTTAAAAGAGGTTAGTCGGGTGGAAATTTACGATATGTTGGGCAAAACGATGCTTTCGGAAGCACATCCTAATTCTAAAATCAACGTTTTTTCACTTCCGAAAGGAATTTATATTGTGAAAATCTTCACAGATGATGGTTGTTATATGGAAAAATTCATCAAAAGATAAGGCAACGGATTCCAACATCCCTACTTCACCGTAACAACCACATCCCGGAAACCGAAGGTCTTGAACAAGTCTGTCAGTTTGGCCACACCCAAGTCGGTGGCCTTCTCCAGCAGACCGTCGCGAATGGCATCCTCACGAAGGCGCTTCATAGCCTTGTTCTCCACGTTTGTCACCTGCTCGTGGCTCCAGGAGCCCTCTTCAATGTAAATGTCGAAACCGGAGGGGTTTACGATTACCTCGAAGATCTCCGCTTTCGGAATCCGAACGGTCAGGACCGAATCCTGAACCTGCACGTCCTGTTCCGTGAGCTTGGACAAATCGAAGCCGGCACGCACATTGCCGCTGGCCACAATCACAATCTGATCCTCCAAAAGGGGCTTGTCTTTCTTGCTGAAAGTGTTCAGCACCTTGCCGCTGAGCGTCTCACTGGCTTTGGAATCCTTCAGAATCAAATCCTCATAGTAGCAGGCACTGGTGAACTGGGCAATCTTTTTGATCTCCGTGACCACATTGGCGGTCTCGTCTATTTTCAGGCCGTCATCTTTGGGCTTGTTTTTAAAATAGAAATAGCCGGCAATGGCTGCAATCAAAACAACAAGTGCCAAAATTGGCAGAAACGATGCGAATGATGTTCTATTTCTTTCCATGATTATGCGAATTTGATGGTTATACTCTCAAAACCCATTTGCGAAAGCAGGGATTTGAAGAACGCGGCGGCATTTTTCTCGGCATCCTGCAAAATGCCCATCGTGGGCACGTTGTCGCGGATTTCTTTTTCCCCCTGCTGTAAAAGAAGGTTGCGCTCTTGGGCGGAGAAGTCAAAGCGCGTGATAGCTACCTTTTCATAGACCATCCGGGCGGATTCCGGCGGCATGTTGAAGGAGAGCAGCTCCGCCTTGGGCAGTACCACCACCACGGATTTCTCCTTCTCGTTGACCTTCACCTTTGAGGGGTCGAATTTGTTCAAATTCACACCCGCCTTCAGGTATGCGGTGCATTGGAAAAGTATTTTGCGGTCACCGAACTGATACCATTTGGCATCGTCAGAAGCTTTCACGACTTTGGTGACCTTGTATTCCACAGTGCCCAACTCGTTCATCTCCGAGAGTTCCGACACTTTGGCATTCATTTTCTCCTGTAAAGAGAGGATTCTAACCTCATTCTGCCGGCATGACGTGCAGATGAACGACAGGACAATGGCAAAGAAAATTGTTTTTTTCATAATATAATGGGCAAAAACGGTATGCAGATATAAAAATAACGGGGTGGTTTAATAACGGATGATAAAGTTATTATTTGGTGAATGGTTGTAACGGATAGGTAGCCAACGCTTTGTATTCAGGGCCTTCCTTATGTAGAAAGCTCTGATACAGTGTAAGTTCCGTAATAGATAAAGATTGAGAAAAATCAGGTTGTAGCGATTCCACGGCTTTCCAGAAACGCTGCTTATTGACAACCTGTTTCACGCGACAGAGCGTAATATGCGGTACAAAATTGCCATAATAGGGTTCAAAACCCTGCGTCTGCAGGCGCGGTTCCAGGTCCAGATGCAGATTCTTGAAAAGCTGGAACTCCTGAAAGCCCAGCCATAGCACTTCAGGATTGTAGTGGCTCCCAAAGGCTCCCATTTTATTGATTTCCAATTGGAAGGACTGATGGTTCGCGCACACTTCCGCCAAGGCGGATTTCAGTTCCGGGATCTTGGTGTCGGGCGTGGCCCCGAGAAAGCGCAAGGTCAGGTGGCGCACATCCTCTTTCACCCACACGATATCGTCATGCCAGAGGGCGTACTGCAGCTGGCGGTCGAGCTCGCGAAATTCAGGGGCGAGTTCCACACGGGTGGCGATGAAGAGCCGTTTCATCACTCGCCTTTCAGGTTCTGGTTGTGGAAGCGGAGCAGTTTGTTCCAAAGGTGCACTCTTTCCGGACCAATGACGTTATGGTCGTAGGCGGTGTAGGGGAAATATTCGATTTCAATGCCGTCGGTCACGGCCTGGCGCATCAGTTCGAGGGTGTGCTGCCACACCACAGTATGGTCCTGACAGCCGTGCATGACGAGCAGCGGGCACTTCACATTTTTGATCTTGGGGATGATGTTGGCGTTGGCATAGCCGTCGGGGTTCTCCTGCGGGGTGTCCATATAGCGTTCGCCGTACATCACCTCGTACCACTCCCAGTTGACCACCGGGCCGCCGCAGCTGGCTGCGCGGAAGGTCTCCGGATGGGCCGTAATGAGCGACAGCGTCATGAAACCGCCATAGCTCCAGCCGTCCAAGCCGATGCGGTTGGCATCCACGTAAGGCAGTGTTTTCAGGTACTCCACGCCACACATCTGGTCTTCCACCTCTTTCACACCGAGGTTCCGGTGGATGCACTTCTCAAACTCCGCCCCACGGTTCTGCGTGCCGCGGTTGTCAAGCGTAAAGACCACGTAACCCTGCTGGGCCATGTACTCCAGGAACACACCGCCAGATATGAAGCTGTTGGTGACTAACTGGGAATGCGGACCGCCATACACGTAAATCAGGCAAGGGTATTTCTTTGTGGGGTCCATGTTGGGCGGCGTGATGAGACGGCACCAGAGCGAGTCGCCCTCCTTGTTCTGGATCGGGAAGATGCGCGTAGTGCCCATCGCACATTTTGCATACGGATTCTTGGCGTTCAAGAGCTGCTTCACCAACTTGCCCTGCGCACTCATCAGGTTGATGTCACGGGGTGTGGTCACATTGGTGAAATAGTCTGCAAAATAGGTTTTGGCATCGTTGAAAACAGGATAATGCGTACCGTCGGCATCGGCAATGCGCTGGAGCTTCCCGTCTTTAAGACTCACTTTGCATACAATCTGGTTCACAGGCTTTTCTGTGGGAGCGATGGTGAAAAAAGCATACTGTTCCTTGGCATCCAATCCGAAGAAATCCACCATATCGAACCGTCCGTCCACGATTTTCTTCACAAGGGTGCCGTCAGGATTGTAGAGGTAAAGATGCTTCCATCCGTCGCGTTTGCTGAACCACAGGAAGCGACCGTCTTTGAGGAAAATCATACGGTCGGAGGGTTCCACATAGCGGCTGTCGCGCTCTTCAATCAACACGGTCAGCTTGTTGCCGGTGGCGAGGTCGTAGCGAATCAGCTTGGAGTGGTTCTGTTCGCGGTTAAGATGGGAAATGTAAAGGTATTTTTCATCGGGTGAGAACGTCACATTGGTGAGAAACTCGCCGTCGTTGAGGTCGGTTTTGATGTAGTGGTAAACGGGTTTGCCCATTCGTGCGGACTTGGCCACATCGAAAATGCCCACTTTAACCTGATGGGAGGTACGGCCAGCCATCGGGTATTTGATATTCTCCACGGTAGCGATAGGAGTGCCGGTATTTACGAGAGGGTAATCCTCCACCATACTCTCGTCCATGCGGTAGAAGGCGATGTAGTTGCCATTGGGAGAGAGATATTGGCCCTCATCGATGCCCCATTCGCTGCGGTGCACCGACTCGCCGAAGACGATGTTCTTGCCCGTGTCGGGACATAACAGGATGGGTTTGTAGCCGTTGAGCGCGGTCTGTACGAACACACCGTCATCATTTTTGATAACAAAGAGCTTGTTTTTTACAGACTGGTCTATAACATCATCCCAACTCACGTCCTTAAACTTATTCACCGTGACGGTTTTCCCGTCGTAGGTCAGCGTGGAATGGTCTTTTGGGCTATAGATGGTGTTAGCGTCCACCCAGCCGAAGCTGCGCAGGTTTTGGAAACCGTTTTCGCCAAGGTTCTTCCCTGAGCGGAAGACACTCTCTTTGCCGTTTTTGGCGTTGACAAGCATAATGTCGCCTTTATCGTCGATGTAGGCGTAGTTGTCGGTGCCGGGCTGCCAGCTCAGGCCTTTGATGCGGTCGGCCTGGTACTTGCCCTTGAAATAGGCTTTGAGGTCAATGGTTTCCTGCTGGGCTGTAACGGACAGGATGCTGATACACACAATCCATAAAAGGGAGAGAATGGTCTTTTTCATACGTTTGTCGGTTTTAGGCGGCAAAAATACAAAAAATGACATTGTCTGACGCAAACGTGGTTTAGCGCAAATTTTATACCTTTGCAGCCTTAATCCTCATTCAATATGAAACGACTTTTGCTCTGCCTGTTTTTAGGGTTTTTATCTTATATAACATTCTCTCAATCTGACCCTTACCAAAGACAAACATTCCCTTACCATGCCACTCCCGAAGAGCAGCGGTTGCTGCCCACCTGGTATCAGCATGTGCGCTCCACCACCCCACCGTCCGGACCCGTGACCGCCATCTCGGAATTCCAGCCCATGAGCGGGGTGATGATTGCCTACCCCGGCAGATTCGGCCTGCCCACCAACTTCATCGGGCAGCTCTCCCTGCTCACCAAAGTGAAAGTGCTTGTCTATCCCGCCTCCGACAGCAACACGGTGAAGTCGCTGCTGACCTCCAGCGGGGCCAACATGGCCAACGTCGAATACTGGGTCATCAACCACGACAGCTACTGGACCCGCGACTACGGCCCATGGTTCATCTTGGACGGCAACGACCAGATTGGCGTGGTGGATTTCACCTACAACCGGCCGGAGCGCGTACACGATGACGCCGCCTTAGTGCAGATTGTGAACAAATTGGGCGTTTCCCGCTATGAGATGCCTCTGGTGCACACTGGTGGCAACTATATGGTGGACGGCTACGGCACCGCCGCCTCCACCACCCTGGTACAAGAGGAAAACCCAAACCTCACTACCGCCAACATCCAATCCATGACGCAAAGCTACCTCGGCATTGACGATTACAAGCTGTTTCAGGATCCGCAAGGGGAATATATCGCCCATATCGACTGCTGGGGCAAGTTTTTAGATGTGGACAAGGTGCTCATCGGGAAAGTGGCAACTACCAACTCGCACTACAACGACTATGAGGATGTGGCCAACACTTTCGCCAACTCCATTTCCCCTTGGGGCAACCGGTACCAGGTGTTCCGCGTTTACACTCCGGGAACGGGGTACAATGCCACGCCATACACCAACTCCCTGATTCTCAATGACCACGTTTTTGTGCCGACTACCGGCTCGCAATGGGACAGCGATGCCATTGCCGTCTATGAGCAGGCCATGCCGGGCTACACCATCGTGCCCGTCATGCAAAACAACTTCACACCCTGGCAGAACACGGATGCCCTGCACTGCCGCACGCACGAGCTGGCGGATCTGGGCATGCTCTACATCCGACATTATCCTGTACAAGGCTCGCAAAGCCCTGCTAATCTTCCCGTTGAAATTACCGCTGAAATCAAAGCGTTGAGCGGACAATCCCTCGTATGCGACTCGCTGCTTGTCTATTACCGTGTCAACAATGGCAACTGGCAAAGCACTCAGCTGGATATGACTTCGGGCAACCATTTCCGGGCACAACTCAATGTGCAACCCGGCGACGAGGTGGACTACTACCTCTTTGCCAAAGACCAGTCGGGACGACGCGAATGCCATCCCTACATCGGGGCCGCCGACCCGCACCATTTCTCTATCGAACCCCTTGGCATCCGCCAACCCATGGATGACCAAATCGCCCTCTATCCCAACCCATGCGGCAACCAGTGTTTCATCCGCCACGACAACGGCCTTCTGAACAACATCCGCATTACAGACCTTTGCGGCAGAACGATTTTCGAAACCCATTCTCCCAATCAATTCTTTAAACTAAACACCTCTGACTGGCCATCCGGAATTTATTCCGTCATTATGGAAGATACGGATGGGAACACCTGCATCAAAAAACTTGTAAAACGATAATTATATAATACTTTTAGAACCCTATTTTGATTTTAACAAGAATGATAACTGAAACTCCCGTCTTGCTGCTCACCGGATATCTGGGCAGCGGAAAAACAACCTTGGTGAACCGGATCCTGGCCAACCGCCGGGGTATCAAATTCGCCGTCATTGTCAACGACCTCGGCGAAATCAATATCGACGCCGACTTGATTCAAAAGGGCGGCATTGTGGACCAGAAGGACGACAGTCTCGTGGCCCTGCAGAACGGCTGCATCTGTTGTACCTTGAAGATGAACCTCGTGGAGCAGCTGCGCGACATCACGCGTCAGCAGCGCTTCGACTACATCGTTATCGAAGCCAGCGGCATCTGCGAGCCCGAGCCTATCGCACAAACCATCACCTCCATGCCCCGAATGGGCTTCGACTTTGAAAAAGAGGGCTTGCCTCGGATGGACTGCATCGTCACCGTGGTGGATGCCCTGCGGATGCAGAGCGAGTTTGCCTGCGGCGACGACCTCATGCGCAAACATATCGAGGAGGATGACATCGAGAACCTCATCATCCAACAGTTGGAGTTCTGCAATATCGTACTGCTTAACAAAGCCTCCGAAGTAACTCCCGATGAACTGGGCCGATTGAAGAGCATCATCCGAGCCATCCAGACCCGTGCGGAAATCATCGAGTGCGACTATGGCGATGTGGATCTCGACAAGATTCTGAACACCCACATGTTCGACTACGAGAAAGTGGCCACCTCCGCCGCTTGGATCCGGGGTGTGGAACAATACCACGACGATGACGAAGAGGAGGAAGATGAGGAACACCATGAGCATGAGCACGAGCATGAACATGAACACGAACACGAACAC
>JAFYAW010000047.1 GCA_017540505.1 Bacteroidales bacterium
GAATCCTGAATCTTGAATCTTGAATCTTGAAACCAAGATATAGTCTGCTTTTCCTACTTACTTAACCACCTTCCATTCCCCCGGTCGGAGTGTACCCAAACCAAGCTCGCCGATCTGGATGCGGATGAGCCGTAGGGTGGGGAAGCCGACCGCAGCGGTCATGTGGCGCACCTGACGGTTCTTGCCCTCGGTGAGGGTGAGGCGCACCCAGCTGGTGGGGATGTTGGCGCGATAGCGGATGGGCGGCATGCGTTCCCAAAGGTTTTCCGGTGGCGATACTTTCTCCACTTTGCAGGGGCGGGTGCGGTAACCCTTGATGACAACCCCTTTTCGTAGCTTTTGCAGGGCTTCGTCGGTAATTTCCCCATCCACTTGGGCGAGATAGGTGCGCGGGTGGGCGTTCTTCGGATCCAGCAGCCGTTTGATGAGCCGTCCGTCATCCGTCAGCAGCAGGGCACCCTCGCTGTCGTGGTCTAACCGTCCCGCGGCATAGACTCCGGGAGGGAATCCGAACCCGTCGAGGGCGGGATGTCCTGCCTCGGGGGTGAACTGGCTCAGCACGTCGTAGGGTTTGTTGAAGAGGATGACCATGATCTAGCGTTCTTAAAAAATGTAGAGACGCAATGTGTTGCGTCTCTACATTTTGCGGAGAGAGAGGGATTCGAACCCCCGGAGGTGTGACCCTCAACGGTTTTCAAGACCGCCGCATTCGACCGCTCTGCCATCTCTCCTTTTGAGGGCGCAAAAGTACTATTTTTCCGCGGAAATCCCGTTTTTTAATTTTGATTTTTGCAAGTGTTTGAAAACAAATATGTTATATCTTATTTTTGGAGATGTGCCCCTTGTCGTCAATGAGGAACTGACCGTCCAAGTCAAAGCCGGTCCGGATATTGTCGGGGGTGAGCACGCGCCGGATGAGGTCGTGCTGCAGGACGGCCCCTCCCTTCATCAGAAGGGCATGTGTGGCGTACTCCAAGGCGATGGGGAAGTCGTGCATGACAATGATGACCATCACGCCCTGCCGGTTGAGGTTGGCGAGGATGTCCATGATCTCGTATCGGTGGGCCACATCCAGGTTGGCGAGCGGCTCGTCGAGGAGCATGATGGGGGTCTGCTGCGCCATGGCCCGTGCGATGAGCGTGCGCTGCCGCTCGCCTCCGCTCAACTCCCGCAGGAAACGGCCCTTCAAGTGCGTCAGGTGGCACCGGTCCAGCATCTGGCGGACGATGACATCATCCTCGGGACGGGCGGCTTGCCACTTTTTCTGGTAAGGATACAAACCCATCATCACAATGTCATAGACAGGCACATCGAAGATCTGTTCCTGACTTTGCGGCACGTAAGAGATGATCTTGGCCAGGTCGGTGGGCGAGTATTGGCGGATGGTCTGGCCGTTGACGAGAATGTCGCCTGTGCGGAAGGGCAACAGCCGGTCAATGCACTTGAGCAGCGTGGTCTTGCCGGAGCCGTTGGGCCCCACGATGGCGCAGAACTCGTTGTCCTGAAATGTGACGGACAAGTCGGCGAACAACGACTGCTGCTCGTATCCAAACGTGATGTGCTCGACCTGTATCTTGTTTTGTACCTGTGTCATACGTCAGTGTTATTCGAATCGGCGTTGGAGCTCGTTGCCCCCGATGAAGTGGATGATGCTCTTTTCGGACGGGGTGGTGGCGGGACAGGTGCAGCGGAAGAGCTCTTCCAACAGGGCACGCACCTCTTCGGACTGCCGGGGAATGCGTCCGCGGCTTTTGTTCTGCCGTGCCATCGACAGGGCCATGTTGCGATCCTTGTCGGCCTTGTACAGGAACTGGTTGGTCTTGAAGGCGTCCAAAGCCTTCTCAATCAGCTCTTGTACGTCGCCCTCCTCATCTTCGTCGTTAGGTGTGCCGTTGACGGCGATGTGGGTGTTATCCATCTTCTCGATCTCATAGCCGAGCTTGAGGAAATCGTCTTTCAGGGATTCGGCGAGGTCGGTTTGCGCGGGCGTGAGGGTGACGGTGCTCGGGAACAGGCTCTGCTGCACCCGGATAGGGGTCTGCTGCAGGGCGTTCAGGTAGCGGTCGTACAGGATGCGCTCGCGGGCGTTGGCGATGTGGATCACAGCGGCTTTGTCGTTGAGCTTGCAGAAGATATAGCGGTCTTCGGCGATGAAGAACTCCAGCTCTTCGGGGATTGGACTTTCCGTGGCGGAATCTTCTGTTGCAGAAGCATATTCACATTCGGTGGTCAGCTGGGTGGCCGTGGGCTGTGCCGGCGTTTCGGTGGAGAGGCCTTTCAGAAAATCCTCCCAACCATCCGTGTTGTAACGCCCTTTGTTGAATTGTCCGGCGGAGAAATTGCCTGTGTCGCTGTGCTTTGGACGGGCGGGGACGCTGTCGAAGGGATTGTAGTTCGGGTTGATGCCCAAGGAGGGGACACGCAACTCATGGCCGGCAGGCCGGTCGGGAGCCTCTAACGTGGGATCCTTGTCGAATTCCAACATGGGAGTCAGCGACATGGTACCCAACGCTTTGCGGACGGCGGAGTTGAGGAATCCGAACACCAACTTCTCGTCCTGCAGTTTCACTTCCACCTTAGTGGGACTCACATTGACATCAATGGTGGATGGATCTATTTCAATTTCAATAAAATAAGCGGGTCTGTAACCTTGTGGGATGAGTTGGCTGTAGGCGGTCTCTATGGCGTAGTTGAGCAGGTTGTGCCGTACATACCGGTGGTTGATGAACAGGTATTGCTCGCTTTTTTTCTTTTTGGCATTTTCGGGTTTGGCGATGAACCCCGAAATCTTCATGAAGTCGGTGACCTGCTCCACGGGATACAGCTTGTCCTTGAAATGGCTGCCGAACGTGTTAATAATACGCTGTTTGAAGTTGGAGGCGGTTAGTTGCAGCAGCAGTTTCCCGTTGTGATATAGGGTGAAGTTGAGGTCGTGGTGGATGAGGGCGACGCGGTAGAATTCCTCTTCGATGTGGGTCATCTCGATGTGGTCGGATTTGAGGAAGTTGCGTCGGGCGGGCACGTTGAAGAAGAGGTTCTTCACGGCCACGGAGGTGCCGTCCTGAGTGGCGATGACCTCATGGGCTTTGATGTCGGCCCCTTCGATGAGGAGCAGGGTGCCGGTGGGCTCCTCGGCGGGTTTGGTCTTGAGCTCCACATGGGCGATGGCGGCGATGGAGGCCATAGCTTCGCCACGGAACCCCTTGGTTGTCAGATGGTAGAGATCATCGGCGCAGCGCAGCTTGGAGGTGGCGTGCCGCTCGAAGCAGAGGCGTGCGTCGTTGAAGGACATGCCCTTGCCGTTGTCAATCACCTGGATGAGGGTGCGTCCGGCATCCTTGACGATGAGCTGGATGTCGGTGGCACCGGCGTCGATGGCATTCTCTAGCAGCTCCTTGACCACGGAGGCGGGCCGCTGCACGACTTCGCCGGCGGCAATCTGGTTGGCAACGGATTCAGGTAACAGTTTGATGATGTCCATGAGGGGGTGTTTTGAGTTTAGAGTTTATAGTTGAGAGTTTAGAGTTAAAAGCTAATAGCCAATGGCCAATAGCTAATGGCTAAAATCCAACGGCCATCAGGAGAAGAACTTGAAGAACAAGTATCCTAACACGATGGCGAAGAAGAGCATGCTCACGATGGTGATCCAGGGCATGCTTCCTTTGTCCTTGTCGTGGCGGCGTTTGCTGTTCCACTCGCGGTGGATCTCGTTGGCGAAGTCGCGGCGGGCATCCCCGGTGGAAGCCTCCTCTTCAGGTTTATAGAAGCGCGGCGTGTAGTTGAACTCGCGCGTTTCGGGCTTTTGGAAATTGAATAGTGCCATGATGTTTTGTTTTTAGGTTGCAAAAGTACGAAAAAAGAAGATAGGATGTTACAGGAAGTTCGTAAAAGTTGAGAGGTCGGATATTTGAAAATTATTGTATCTTTGCACCCTCGTAATAATGTTTTAAATATAATTGATTGCTAATGAATCCAAGAGTCCGTTTTGCTCCCAGCCCCACCGGCCCGCTGCATATTGGCGGCGTGCGCACCGCGTTGTACAACTACCTGTTTGCCAAGAAAAACAACGGCACCTTCCTGCTCCGTATCGAGGATACCGACCAGACCCGCTTCGTGGAAGGGGCGGAGGCCTACATCGTGGAGGCCTTCAAATGGTTGGGCATCCCCTTTGACGAGGGTGTGGGCATTGGCGGCGAGTACGGTCCCTACCGCCAGTCGGAGCGTAAGGCCATGTACAAGCCCTACGCCGAACAGCTGATACGCGATGGCTGGGCATACTACGCTTTCGACACGCCCGAACAGCTTGACGCCAAACGCAAGGAAGCGGAAAGCCAGAAACGGACTTTCCAGTACGATGCCTCCACCCGCATGGGCATGGTGAACTCGCTCTCCCTGCCCGCCGAGGAGGTGGCTGCTCGGATAGCCTCCGGAGCCCCCTACGTGGTGCGTTTCAAATACCCCGCTGATTTAGACATCCATGTCCATGATTTGATTCGCGGTGAGGTGGTTATTAATTCCAATTTGTTGGATGATAAGGTTTTGTATAAGTCCGACGGGATGCCGACCTACCATCTGGCCAATATTGTGGACGACCATACGATGAAGATCACGCACGTGATCCGCGGCGAGGAGTGGCTGCCGTCGGCGCCGCTCCATGTGATGCTCTACAAGGCGTTCGGGTGGGAGGCGCCGCAGTTCGCGCACCTGCCGCTGCTGCTCAAGCCCGATGGCAACGGCAAGCTCAGCAAGCGCGACGGCGACCGCCTCGGATTCCCGGTCTTTCCCCTCCAATGGAGGGACCCGAAATCCGGCGAGACGTCGTCCGGCTACCGCGAGTCAGGATACCTGCCGGATGCCGTGGTCAACATGCTGGCCCTGCTGGGCTGGAATCCCGGCAACGACCAGGAACTGATGAGCATGGATGAGTTGGTGGAGTATTTCTCCATTGACAAGATCAGCAAGGCGGGGGCCAAATTCTCCCTTGACAAGGCCAAATGGTTCAATCACGAATATATACTCCAAAAGTCCGCCGATGAGCTATATCCCTATTTCGAGCCTATCTTGCGCGAGAAGGGTGTGACGGCGGATCCTGATTATGTGAAAGCCGTTACCGATCTGATTAAGGACCGTCTGAACTTCCTCACCGATTTCTGGGAGCAGGCGTGCTACTTCTTCGTGGCCCCGACCGAATACGACCCGCAGGCCATCAAGAAACGCTGGAAAGAGAATATGCCCGAGTACCTGCGTGCCATTCTGAACATCCTGAAGGGGTTCGCGCCTTTCGACAAGCAGCAGGCCCACGACGCGGTGATGGCTTACATCCAGGACAATGGCTTGAACATGGGGCAGGTGCTGAACAGCCTGCGTTTGGCCATCGTGGGTGCCGCTCGCGGTCCCGAACTCTTCACTATGATCGAACTTATCGGGGTGGATGAGGTGGTGGCCCGCACCGAACGCGCCATTGAAGCCATTGGCGATATTCACAGCTAAAAAGATATGCGATGAATTTTAAAACTTTTATTTGGATAATAGGGCTTTTGTGCTGTGTGGCGTTGGGACACGCCCAAGGCTTCACTGTGACGGCCGCCCCAGCAAGTGCGAATACCATGATTCAACAATATCTGGCCGGCGACGGGGTGGTGTTGAGCAACGGAACTTCCTCTGGCGCATCCACACAGTTTGGTATATTCAATAGGGGGAACGTGAATTTCCCTATTCAGTCTGGTATAGTGATGACGACAGGTACCAATACGGATGTGCCGCAAAGCAGCCAATATCCGAATGCGAACTCTTCGACAGGTCCTGGTGTGCAAATAGTGGATACGATGTTGTCCACTGTTTTGCCCTCTACGACATTTTATGACCGTGCAGCCTTGGACTTCAATTTTGTGGCTTTTTCTGACACGGTGGCCTTCAATTATGTTTTCGCCTCAGAAGAGTATCCGGAGTATGTCTGTTCTCAGAAGAACGATGTGTTCGGATTTTTTATAAAAGGTTTTAGTCCAGTGCATGGTGACTATACTACGTGGAATGTGGCCCTGTTGCCAAATGGGGTTACACCGGTGACCATCAATACGGTGAATGGGGGATCACAAGGTACTTACTCTGATCCAGGTACACCTTGTATCCTGACCAATTCGCAATATTATCATCAGAACAGTTACAGTTCCCCTCCGATTTTTAATGGGTACACTGTGAAACTGACGGCTTCGGCCACGATTATGGCTTGCCGTAATTATCAAATGCATCTGGCAGTAGCTGATGTGGACGATAATGTTTTTGATTCTGGCGTGTTTTTGGAGGAGGGCAGTTTCTATAGCCCTTCCGTAACGATGGATACGGCATGGAACATATCGGATTTTGGTGACACATTGGTGCAGAACTGCCGTGAGGTGGATGTGGAGTTCAAGCTGCCGCGTCAGGTGATTTCCGGCGGTTACCGTGCCCTGTGCTCCTTTCCCGCCACTCATCCCGGTGCGGCAGCGGTGGGTCGTGACTATAAGGTGACAGCCTCAAACCGCTTGAGTACAATGGAACTGAACAACCAAACGAATACGGTCTATTATGTACAGGAGGATTCTATGGTTAAATTCCATATCGCCATTGTGGATACGGCCCATTTTGATCCGGGTGAGGTGAAAGAGGCAACCATCATTATCACCACGATTTTCTGCGAGGACTTTTGGCCCCAATATCCGAGTGCCGGACGTATTGATACGTTGGTTTTTCATTTGGTAGGCAATGACACGATTGTGATGAAGGACACGCTTGTCAAGGCGTGCCAGATATGTGATTCCTTATGTATAAACATGAAAAGCGGCACGGAACCGTTGCTGTACCGATGGATTCCCTCCACCGGCATCGCTGATTCCACTGCACGCAAAACGGCGGCCAATATCAATACAAACCGAACCTACAAGCTGATTGCCGCCGACCGTTACGGTTGTCTGGCCGACACAGCCGAGGTGCGGGTCACTATTCACAAGAAACCTACGGCGGCGGCCGTCATCGATCCGCCGTATGGGTGTGTGCCGCTCACGATTGACCTTACCGCCCCCGGCGTGCCCGACACCTGCGACTTCCGATGGGATATTATATATCAGGACACCATTGTGGACTCCTGTTTCACAGCCACATTCCGCCCAGTACTCGCTGATACGGGTGCGTATGATCTGAAACTCTGGGTGGCATCCGCCCCCAGCTGCGTTGATTCCGTCAAGTACGCGAAAGCTGTCTATGTGTCGGAAGCCCCTCATGCGGATTTCTATTATGTGCCGGAGAATCCGCAGAATGGCAAGGATGTCTTCTTCTATAACCAGTCGCTGGAAAGCAATCTCTCGTATCACTGGGATTTCGGCGACGGGACCTCCTCGACGGATGAGGACCCCATCCACCGGTACAGGCTTCGCGAGAGCAAGAATGTGCTGGTGCGCTTCACCGCCACGAACCAATACGGATGCTCGGATGAGGCTACAACGTGGGTGCCGATTGTGGACAATTTCGCCTTCTTCGTGCCGTCGGCCTTCTCCCCGAATGGGGATGGGAAGAACGAGGTGTTCCTGCCCAAGGTCAACGATGTGGATTTCTATCAATTGGACATCTTCAACCGTCAGGGACAGCTCGTGTTCCACACCAACAGTACGGAGATCGGCTGGGATGGCAATCTTGGCGGCTCACCAGCGCCTCCTGGCGTATATGTTTGGAGGATAAAGTATTCCAGAGTCTTTAACCCGAATGAAATCATTCCCCGAGAGGGAACTGTCACCCTGTTACGATGATTACCCGCAACTACGCGCAGCTTATAGCGCAGGAGATGAACCTGGCCCAGGAGCAGGTTCAGAACACACTTGATTTGTTGGACGGTGGAGCCACCATCCCCTTTATTTCCCGTTACCGCAAGGAGGCGACCGGCAGTCTGGATGAGGTCCAGATCGGGCAGATACGCGACTTGCGGAACCGCTGGGTGGAACTCGACAAGCGGAGGGCCGCCATCTTGGATTCTATCCGCGAACAGGGCAAGTTAACGCCAGAATTGGAGGCACAAATAGAGGAGGCCGCCACCTTGGGAGCGCTGGAGGATCTTTACCTGCCGTACCGTCCCAAACGCAAAACCCGTGCTTCGGTGGCAGTGGAACGCGGTCTGGAACCGTTGGCCAAAATGCTCATCGCCCAGCGGCAGCTGGATCTGGCCAAGGTGGCGCAGCCGTTCGTCAACCCTGACAAGGGGGTGGCGGATGTGGAGGCGGCGTTGGCGGGTGCCCGCGACATCATCGCCGAGCGCGTCAGCGAGAACGTGTCGCTGCGTGCCCGCTTGCGGAGCACCTTCCGCCAGCACAGCCGCATTCGCACGCGCCTCATTCCCGACAAGGTGGATGAAGGCGAGAAATACCGGATTTACTATCATGCGGAGGAGTTTCTGCCCAAGGCGCCGTCGCACCGCGTGCTGGCCATGCTCCGCGGCGAGGAGGAGGGCATCCTGCGCCTCACCATCGCCCCGGACGAGGAGAAGACCCTCTCCATGATCAAACGCGCGTTGCTGAAGAACAACACGAATGGCGCACAGCAGGTGTGGATGGCCGCGGAAGATGCCTACAAGCGTCTGCTGCAGCCTCAGATGGAGACGGAGATGCGCAAATACTACAAGGACAAGGCCGACACGGAGGCCATCGGGGTGTTCGTGCAGAACCTCCGACAATTGCTGATGGCCGCCCCGCTCGGCCAGGTGACAACGCTGGCCGTCGATCCCGGCTTCCGCACTGGTTGCAAGGTCGTGATCCTGAACCCGCAGGGTAAGCTGCTGCACAACGAGACCATATACCCCCATCCGCCCGTGGCCCAGTACCGGTTAGCTTCCGACAAGCTCAAGCGGCTGGTGCTCCAGTACAAGGTGGATGCCATCGCCATCGGCAACGGCACCGCCGGACGGGAGACGGAGAACTTCATCCGTCACATCCCATTCGAGCGCGATGTGAAGGCCTTCATGGTCAATGAGAGCGGGGCCTCGGTCTATTCCGCCTCGCCCGTGGCCCGTGCGGAGTTTCCCGATTATGATGTCACCGTGCGCGGGGCTGTCTCCATCGGACGGCGCCTCATGGACCCGTTGGCCGAGCTGGTCAAGATTGACCCGAAATCCATCGGGGTGGGGCAGTACCAGCACGACGTGAACCAGAAACGGCTGCAGGAGAGCCTGGAAGCCACGGTGGAGAGCTGTGTGAATAGGGTAGGCGTGGAGCTGAACACTGCCAGCAAGGAACTGCTCTCGTATGTGTCAGGCGTGGGCCCGGCACTGGCGCAGAACATCGTGGACTACCGCAACGAGCACGGTGCGTTCCCCTCCCGCGAGAGCCTGCGGCAGGTGCCGCGCTTCGGGGCCAAGGCTTTCGAGCAGGCGGCGGGATTCCTGCGCATCCGCGATGCCGAAAACCCGCTCGACCGCAGTGCCGTGCACCCCGAGAGCTATCCTGTGGTGCAGGCTATGGCCCGCGATATGCAGTGCTCGGTGTCCGACCTGATGAGCCATGCCGACATCCGCAAGAACATCAACCTGACGCACTACCTCTCCGACAAGGTGGGAATGCCCACGCTGACGGACATCATGTCGGAATTGGACAAGCCCGGGCGCGACCCGCGCAGCTCGTTCGAGATGTTCGAATTTGACAAGAACGTGCGCACAATCAACGATGTGCAACCCGGCATGGTGCTCCCCGGTATCGTGACCAACATCACCAACTTCGGATGCTTTGTCGATATCGGCGTGCATCAGGATGGCCTTATCCATGTCAGCAATATGGCTGACCATCGGATTAACAATCCCCATGAGGTGGTGCATCTGAACCAGAAGGTGATGGTGCGCGTCATCGGCGTGGAGACCGACCGGAAGCGCATCAGCCTCTCCCTGAATCTTGACAAATAGCTTTTTGATACTATCGGCTGCTTTTTATCGTTACAAATATTAATTATAGAAAAAACTGCTACAAAAACAATATGAACGGAGACCCTAAACTGTATGCTCTTTTGGATGAACTGCATATTCCATACGAATATTTGGAGCATCCGCCGGCGCCCACCATTGAGATTGCCAAGCAATACTGGGCCGGTCACGATGCGCGCCACTGCAAAAACCTCTTCTTCCGGAACCACAAGGGCAACCGCCATTATCTGGTGCTGCTCGACTGCGACCAGAATATGGATATCCATGCCATTGAAAAACAGTTGCATCAGGGCAAACTCAGCTTCGCCTCCGAGCCGCGTCTGATGAAGTATCTCGGCGTGCAGCCCGGCTCGGTGACCCCCTTCGGCTTGATAAACGATGTGGAGCACCATGTGCATGTCTTCATCGATTCGAAATTGAAGGATGCCGAGAAGCTCAGTTTCCATCCTTGTATCAACACCGCCTCGCTGATGGTGCCCCGCACAGACTTCCTCCGTTTTCTGGATTATATGCAGAATGAATACGAATGGATTGATTTATACTAAATTATATTGAAAATATGAAACGACTGATTATACTTTTCATGGCTCTTTTGTCGGCGATGGCTTTTCCCGCATGTAATACAGGGGAAGGCTCTGGCGGCACGGCCACCCTTGAGGGCAATGTGGTGAAGGTGCTTCATCCGGATGATGTCTATACGTTGGCAACCGACACGATGTCCGGTGCCAAGGAGGATGTGTTTTTAGTTTACGGGAAGGATGGCTTTTACGATGATGATGTGGAGGCCGACATGACGGGGCATTACCAGTTTAAATACCTGCGTCCCGGCACGTACAGCGTATATGCGTATTCGACTCTGGCGACGGGTGAGAAAGTGGCTGTGGTGCAAACGGTTAATGTGGAACGCGGCAAGGTGACGCAGGTGCCGGACATCTACATCCACGAGGGCAAGGCATACGGGACTTCGATGGTGAAGGGGAAAGTGATGGCCACCTACATCGACAAGGAGGGCAATACCATTGCCACGGGCCCGGCTTACGAGCATCGTGTATATATCCAGCACGCGGGCGACTGCTTCCCCTGCGGCGACGAGCGGGTGGGAATGGACGGCGTGTTCGTGTTCCAGAAGCTCACCCCCGGCGATTATGTGGTGTTCACCACCTCGGTGTTCGATGAGGATGAAATCCCCTACATCGTCCAACAATCGGTCAGCGTGGAGGAACCCGACGTCATCGTGGAGTTGCCGGAAACGTTTCACGTGACGATACGGCCGTAAAAGTTGGGCAAAGGAGTGCGTTACTGTGACTTGGGAAGACCAGTCATCCCCGTCAGGGGATGCATTTTAGAATTGTCCGAAAAAGGGGATGTTTACACTAATCTTCTTCATAATCTACTTCATATATTTGATAATTAATTTCTCTTGTTAAAATGTCAATTGATGCAATAAATGAAGCACATATATCTGTTTCAGGAACACACATAAGGCAATTAAAATAGTAACTATTTCCAGTTGTTTCTAAATAGTGACAACTGGAAAATGTCATGTTCTTTAGTGTAGCACTATCAATAATTTTTTCAAACTCCTTTTTATATAGTATATATTCTGTGGACTTCCCATTACAAATAATAGTCAGCTGTTAGGGGAGGGGACAAAGAACAGAGAACAGAGAACATAGAACGGAGACCAAAGAACTGGGAACCGTAAAGCGAAAATCGCCAACCGCAAATCGAAAAAATCACTACCTTTGCCCCCGCAATGAACTGTTCCCGTACATATAACCCCGCCACCTCCCACCGCGTGCTTCCCGTGCCGCCCGCCCAGGCATACGTGCTCGCAGGCTGGGCGCAGAGGCACGGGAACTCACCTACTAACCACTGTCCATTGTCCACTATCCGCTGGACGCACACCTTCTCCGCAAAAGAGAAGGACTCCGAAACCGGCCTATCTTACTTTGGCGCACGCTATTACAGCTCCGATTTGAGCATCTGGTTGAGTGTCGATCCACAGGCTTCGAAATATCCGTCTTTGAGCCCGTATGTGTATTGTGCGAACAACCCTGTGAAGTTGGTGGATCCGAATGGGGAAGATGTGTGGATAACAGGAGATGAATGGGAATTGGCCTTCAAACAATTGAAAAGTTCCACAAATCTGAAATTGTACAGAGATTCTAAAACTGGAAAAATTTCATATTCTGGAGAGGTTAAGACTGAAAGCGATGCAAAACTACGAGAAGCATTGAACAACAATAATGTACATGTGAGGATTTCCGCTAATGACATTGATGACATCCAAGGATTATCCTTTGAAGGTGGAGCTCATATTGGAACACATATAAATCCAGACGGGTCGGTTGATGCCAAACAGACGGTCAATCCACTACTACTTGCAGGTATAGATTACTATGGAAACATGGAATCTTTCACATCCCCGAATGGTATAACACAGTACTCATTAAAACATAATATTGGAAAAGACAATTGTATGTTGCACGAGGTGACAGAAGCATTTGAAGCAGGAAAAATCTCTCTAGAGAATAACGTTAATATTGGGCCAGCCATCCCTGGAAATCCAACATATCATCTTTATGAGCAATCACACAACCAAGCCTCACCACAACTATATTCCGAATATGTCAGTCATCAATCGATAAGAAATTTTGCAAAGGTGATTCGATTTCTTCGAGATACTTTAAAAAAATATCAGTAATGAACCTGCAAGGATTAATATTATCAATAGTTGTTTCTTTTTCATTTACGATAAAAACATTGGGCCAATGTGAAAATGGCACGGACAGCGTAAAAATAGGCGAACACAAATATAAAGTATGTGCCGAAATTGAAAGAGACACTTTTATCGTCAAGAGAATATCCATTGTGTCTGGTTTGGATTACATAGACTATACGTTAAAAAAGCAGATAAAAAAAGTGGAATTTTATGAGTTGATCATAGAAAATAATAGTGGAGAAGAACGGCTTGTCGTATCGTGGCAAAATCGAAAACACAGGAATAGAATCCGTGAGGGTGAATCATATTATTACGTGTTGTATCCTCAATTCAAAAAGCATTTGCTGTTTTTGAATCCTGCGGTGAGATACATTGTTTTCATAGAAAGACACCATATCACGGTTAGGAATTACAACAGGTACACCAATGTATATTTGTCACCCAACCTTGACGGGCTTTGCTATCAAAAAAAATGCACCAAACGCAGGCTGAAAAAAATTAGAGACAATTCGTTTAGATCTCTGTAACATGTTGGCTACAGAGGTCGGATTACAATTATTTCGTATCTTCGCGGCGGAATGGATGAACACACCCGAACATATTGCCCGTTGCTTGCGCCCGCCGCGCCCCGCAGGGGGCGCAAGCCCGGTAGGACGAGCCACCCCGCCCGCATCCAAAGCCCCGGAGGGGCGGCACAAAATCCCGTTGCCCTCGCACAAACGGACGGATAAGGACGCGCCGTATGCCGCCACCCGAAATCCTTCGCGGTGAATCCCCTATTGGGGATTTTTGGGGCACACATCGTAACCCCTTGCTACCGAGCTGCATCCCCTGGCGGGGATGGTCGGTGGTTTGCAGCCATCAAAACGCATTCCCTTGCCCATCCTCTTACTGTTCCCGGTCCCCTGCCCCCTGTCCGCTGGACTTTCACCTTCTCCGCAAAAGAAAAGGATTCCGAAACAGGATTATCTTATTTTGGCGCACGCTATTACAGCTCCGATTTGAGCATCTGGTTGAGCGTGGACCCGATGGCTTCAAAATATCCGTCTTTATCCCCGTATGTTTATTGCGCGGACAACCCGATTAAGTTGGTGGATCCGGAGGGGGAAGATTGGTATATACCCGAAAACTCCACCACACCTGTATGGGATAAAGATGTCACAAGAAAAAATTGCCCCCAGAACGCTACATATTTAGGTGTAGAAGGCTGTACATATGATGGAAAAATAATCACTCACTACCAAAAAGATGGGGAAATAAAACAATATTCTGCTTCGAATTCGATTCGCAAAGGAGGATTTACTTTTCCTGTAGGTACAATGACTGATTCTTATAAATCGGGTTACGCAAAATTTGGAACAAATCGATCTAATGGAACAAGAAAGCACGCAGGTTGTAATTTATATGCAGCTGTCGGAACACCTGTTTTTGCTGTATCGCAAGGGACTGTTTTCGAAAAAGCACACTTTTACAAAGGGACATACTCCATAGTTATTAATCATGGCACTTTCTCTGCCCGCTATTGTGAGCTAATTCCTTCATTCAATGTTCAAGTTGGAATGCAAGTTGCAGAAGGTTATTTTATAGGAATGATTGGAAAAATGGAGGGCCTTAGTCAAAGCATGCTGCATTTTGAAATGTATAATAATTCAGAGAGTGGCCCCCTTACTAACAAAACAAACGGAAGTCCGTATTTTAGAAGGGGCGATTTGATGAATCCCACTTCTTTTCTTGATAATATTAGACTTGGAGATTATGAAAAAGTTCCTAAATGTATTTACCGCTAAATTATTTATTATGAAAAACATATTATTGTTATTGATATCTTTATTCTCAGTCCAATTGCTAGCACAGAACCATGCAGATTATAAAGAATCATTAAAGAATGGACTGAGTTATGGCATAGATGGAGATTCTACACTTGCAATATTAGGAAAACCTGATTTTGTAGGAGATAAAGAGCTTTGGGGAGCAACAGGTAATTACTATCAGGAATGGATATATTCAGACATTGGTTTGACCTTAATAATGGAATCTATTTCTGACACAAGTACACCCATAGTTCATTGTATGGAAATCACAAAGAATCCCTCTTTGTGCACCTCAAAAGGAGTATGTATAGGGGTTTCGCGTGAATTCGTTGTTGAACAATATAAAGTTTGTATGAATACAAATCTTTCAACTAATTCAATTATCGTTATAGGTGATTTGTATAAAGGGTTATATATATATCCAAGATGAAATAGTTGTAAAAATGGTTTTAGGATTTGTTGCAGAATGAGAAACGATATGTATGTTCCTCTCGGAGTTGCGCAATCTATATAATTCCGACAACATGATTTTATACGTAATTCTTATAATATGAAGAAATTGTTTTTAAAACAACAAAATAGTTATCTTGATGGATCCTTAAAAATGACTATCATTCATTTATTTTATTTTCTTCTTTTCTCGTGGGCGACCGGGCACGCTATCCATTCAAACTTCGCGGCAGGCCGCTCGTAACCATTCCTATCGTTGTCGCGGAATTAAGGAAACAGAAAAACGCATTCGACCAGCATGAATGCGTTTTTCTTTTACCGTCCCATACCGTGACGGACATTTAAACCATCTATTGCCATAAACTACAGGTTTATGGCAAAGAGCAGCACCCGCAGGGTAACCATCTACATCAACGGCAAGGAGGTGGAGGCATACGTCAAGCAGATACGTTCCGAGATGAACCGCCCTCACCAACGAGCATAACCGCATGGTCATCGGATTCAACCCCTTTTCTCTCGTGCCGACGTTTCGCGGCGTGCAAACCTTTTCTCCGTGGCACGCGCCTGCCGCGCCGCGATATTGCGTGCGTGGGCCCAATTTCTACCCACCAGGGCAGGCCGCCGGCCTGCCCTGGTGCGTCTGCGAGGTGCAAAAATCATTCCTCATTGGAATCTACCGAGCTTCCGTCCCTGACGGGACGTGGGGAGATTCCGCCGCTCCTGTTGTCGCCGGCGGAATGGTGCAAACCTCACTTGCTGTCCAGGCGGCGGCAGAAGGCCTTTCCCTAAAAACCAAATTCTTGTGCCGCCGCATTCTTGGATTAGTTGGCACGCACCATTCCGCGAAA